>JBBISL010000038.1:0-4417 GCA_037441285.1 Caldifarciminota bacterium | reverse complement strand
GGGTCGGTCGTCATCAAAATACAGCGTTCAACAACCTTGGTGTTAGTCTGAACAGCATAGACTTTTTCTATAAAGGTTTGTGTGTCATCCCAAATGTTATTCATAGGGACGAGGTTAAAATCCTCAATAAACCGAATATAGCGCAAAGTGCTTCCGGCAATTTCAATTCTTTCGGCGTCTGCTAATCTTCTTAAACCATCATGATTCGTCTTCCAGTGACCGCCTGAGGGAAAAAACTTTTTCCCTTTAAATTCAAATGGTTTGCTTCCTTCTATGGTAATTCCTGGACTAAACAATGCGCCGGATGAATAAATCCTACCTTCTGAATCTTTTTTGTTGTATCCGCTTGTTTCAAAGCCTTTTTCCCAATACAACTGCCTGTATTTTATCTTTTCAATATGCTTCGCATACCAAAGTAAATAATCGCCCGCTCTTGATAGCGTCTTCGTTTCAAATCCACTTGTCTTTACAAAACTAATCACCGCCACAAAGTTTTCCCTGCCAAACACCTCGTCCATCAAACAGCGGACGAGATGCAGGTTTTCGTCGTTTATCTGGACAAAGATTGAGCCGGACTCGTGCAAAAGGTCCCGAGCCAGAAGGAGCCGGTCACGCAGGTAGGTAAGATAGGAGTGAATGCCCAGTTTCCAGGTGTCGCGATAGGCTTTAATCTGTTCTGGTTCGCGGGTTAAATCGTCGTCCTTGTCTTTCACATCCCGCTGGTCAATCCGCGGCTGCATATTGGAGGCATACTTGATGCCATAGGGTGGGTCAATATAAATACACTGGACCTTGCCCCCCATCCCTTCTTTGACCAGTAGCGAGTTCATTACTAAAAGCGAGTCTCCAAGAATCAACCGGTTTGCCCAGCCAATTTCGTGCTGGTAAAACTCAATCTGCTTGTCCGCGCTCAACTCCTGATTACCAAAAAGTGAGGGTTGCGGTTCGGGCTTTTTGACCGCAGCAAGGATTGCCCGGGTGGAAATCCGTTCGTGGATGTGGAGGGGAAGAACATCAACCTCAAACGATGTGTGCTCTGCCTTTCCTGACCAGATTAGTTGCGGGTCGAGATGCGGGTCATAGGCGTACTGCCTTACCTCTGGTTGGTGAACTTCATAAGTCGTCGCTAATCCTGCTGGTGGGTTGTTTACTCGTTTTGCCTCTTTATGGCGAAAGTCTTCGACATTACCATTTCCGCCAGTAGAGTTAATTTTAGTTTTTCCTGTCTTGCTTCAACATCAACCTTCAACCCGCCATCACTTATCTACACCAGGTTCGCGCCGCTTACCGCCCGGGTGCTGCCATTTCGGTTCTGCCTTAGACATCCTCTTTTTCATCTTCATATTCGGTCAAGCCCATTTGGTTAAATGTAAATAATAGAGAGTTTAAGTCAAGTTCCAGCACTGTTATGAAGCGGTGTGTTCATCTATTTAGAGCCGGTTTTCTGCCTTTTTTAACGGAGTTAAACCCAACCGGTTGCCATTCGTTGCAATAAGTTAAATTTTTTCAATAACCTGCCGATTTGCGCACCACAGGCGAAACCGCCTCCGAGACGGGGGAGGGGACCGTTTCCTATACCGTACCCGATGCCCTTTGCGCTGCCCAATGCCCAATACCCAGCCGCACGCCGTTGACTTTTCCACCCGTTTTGGTACAATATACCGGTTATGAGATGGCGCGGAGTTGACCGAGAGTCACTTTCACCAAAATCAATATCTATTACCCTCTTAATCTGCGCTGCCCTGCCCTTTTTCGGGCGGTGTGGCAATCCCACTGTAACCTGGAAGAAGGTGCTTGATACCGGTACCGATGAGCAGGTCGCTGCCCTTTTGACCCGCGGTGATGAGGTTATCCTTGCCGGCACCCAGGGTAATCCGGAAAAGGGCAGGACGGTACTGTTTGTCCAGGTTCTGGACCGCAAGGGTAATCTTGTTAAGCGTCTGCCGTTTGCCGAAGGCAGCGTTAACATCTGCCGCTCGGCGGCGCTGGACCGCACCGGCAACCTGTTGCTTGGGGGTTATGCCCGCTTCTACGACACCACCTTTGCCCTCATCATTAAGGTCGCACCCGAGGGAAAAACCGTCTGGAAAAAGGGCATCGTGAGTGGCAACGCCTGCTGGGCAAATGGGGTTTGCGCCCTTGACACTAATATCGTTTTTTGTGGTGGGGTCCAAACCGAATACGGCGCTGAAATTTTCCTGGGGATGCTTGACCCGGGCGGCAAAACGGTCTGGACCCGTAATTACCGAATTGACCAGGCGGCGGAGGCGAAGGCGCTTGCCGCGCATCCGGACGGCAGTTTGACCGTGCTCGCCCAGGTCACCACCGGTTCGTGTGGGGACATTCTGTTGATGCACACCAAGCCCAACGGCGACACCCTCTGGACCCGGCGCTACGATTCGGGTGGTGATGACCTGCCCGCCGCGGTTGCGGTTGACCAGTTTGGCAACATCGTTGCCATCGGCACCGCCCGCACCAAGGACTCCACCCGCTGTGTTGTCTTTGAATACACCGCGGACGGTGGTGCCGTGCGCAAGGTCGCCTATGGTGCCGCGGCCCAGGCTGAGGCGGGTGGTCTGTTCATCACCGAAAAGGGCGAAATTTTCATCTCCGGCACCCTCATCACCCCGAAACGGCGCAACCTGCTCGTGTTTGAGTACCAGCCGAACGCCCTGAGCGTATGGGAGCGCCACATCGATTTGGGCGGTGATGTCCAGGGTGTTGCCCTCGCCTATGACCGGGCTGTGTTTGTCGCGGCGGCGGTGATGCGGCAGACCACCGATGTCATCGCCCTGCGTCTTGACCGACCATCAGCCGCCCGTTAGCGGAATTTTGACTTTGCCCGGTTCTCTGTTAAAATCTGCCCGATGAGACTTTCGGTCAGTGCGACCCGGATGGAGTTGATGCGGCTGCGGCGCCGGCTCGTTATCGCCCGCCGCGGTCACAAACTGCTTAAGGACAAGCAGCAGGAGTTGATGCGTCGGCTCCTTGAACTGATTGCGGATATCCGCCGGCATCGCGCCCGGGTGCGAAAAGAGATGCGCCGCGTCCTTGCCCAGTTTGCCCTTGCCCGCGCCGCCTACGAGCCGCAGTTGCTGGAGGAGGCGGTGATGATTCCAACCCGCAAGGTTGAGGTCACGGTGGCGACGCGCCGGACGATGAACATTGAGGTGCCGGTCTTCACGAGGCAGGTCAGCGGTCGGCTGCGCTGCTATGGGTTTGCGACGACCACACCGGTACTGGACCAGGCGCTTTTATCCCTTGACAATCTGCTCGAGGCGCTCTTTATCCTTGCCGAAAAGGAGAAGACGCTCGAAATCCTTTCCGGTGAACTGGAACGGACTCGGCGCCGGGTCAACGCCCTTGAATTTGTCTTAATCCCTTCAATTGAAGAGTCCATCCGGATGATAAACTTCAAACTGGCTGAAGCCGAGCGCCAGGATTTGACCCGGCTGATGCGCATCAAGGAGATTGTCCGCGGCGAGAAGGAGAACAATGGCTAAACGGACCGCAAGCCGGGTTTTGTTCGTCATCTGGGTGATTGTCACCATCGTGGCGATGTCAATGCCGCTCGGCAAGCCGAGCCCGCTTATCCAGCGCGGACTTGATAAGACGATTCATACCGGAATGTTTGTGGTGATGGGTGTTTTGGGTCAAGCCGCCCTGCCCTGGAGCGGAATTTTAATCACCGCGCCCATCGCCTTTGGTGTTGAATACCTGCAACGGCTGCTGCCGACCCGGCGCGAATACAATCAGATTGACCTGCTCTCCAACCTCATCGGACTGGGTCTCGGTATCGTCTGTTACGAACTGGCAACCCGCTTGAAATAACCGTGCTCAAATCAAGCCGACCCAAAGGCACCCAGGACTTTGTCCCGCCCCAGAGTGAAAAGAAGTTTTTGGTCGAAAGCACCTTCCGGCAGCTGGCACAACTCTACGGCTACCGCGAAGTAGTCACCCCGACCTTTGAACACACCGAGGTGTTTATCAAATCTTCGGGCAGCACTTCGGACATCGTCCAGAAGGAGATGTACACCTTTGCCGACCGTGCCGGCCGCAGTTTGACCTTAAAACCCGAAGGCACACCGGGCGTGGTGCGCGCCGTACTGGAAAACCAGTTGCGTTTGCCCTGCCGGCTTTTCTACATCACCCCCTGCTTTCGTTACAGCCGACCCCAGAAGGGCCGCTATCGGGAGTTTTATCAACTGGGTGTTGAGGCGCTGGGTGAAGCCCATCCGCTCGTTGATGTCGAGACGATTCAGCTCGGTGCCCAATTCTTTGCCCGACTCGGGATTGCCGACGGTCTAATTCAGGTCAACTCCATCGGCTGCCGTTTGTGCCGACCGCGCTATCGGGAAAAACTCCTTGACTTCTTGCGCCCGCACCGCACCGAACTGTGTCCGGACTGCGCCAGCCG
>JBBISL010000037.1:0-5325 GCA_037441285.1 Caldifarciminota bacterium | reverse complement strand
CCCGGAGTCGGAGTATTTGCGCTGCCTGATTGTTCAGGTGGATTAAAAGATTTAGCAAGGTGCACAGTTCTAAACCGTCCGCACGCCCGTTACCTAACACATACCGCTCAAACTTCATCGTTAATTTTTTACTGTTTTGGGGTCATAATGATAGACCGAAGGCGGGCTTGATGCACGGCTCCGGAGCCCAACCGGACATCAGATTGACAAGTTTCTCTCAGAAGTTATACTGACCTGATGTTAAAAGAAAAGCCGGTAGGGAAACTGGACACGATTGTCGGTGGTGAGACAACGGTCAAAGGTGATTTTCGGGTTGGCGGAGGGTTGCGGGTTGATGGTCAGATTGAGGGCCGGGTTGATGTTGCTGACACATTTCTTACCGGTCCCCGTTCATTCTTCAAAGGCGAGGTTCACTGTCAGAGTGCGGTTATCGCCGGCAAGGTGGAAGGAAATATCTTTGCCAGTGAGCGGGTGGAGTTGCAGAGTGGCGCCCAGGTCTTCGGCAATATTACCTGTCGAGAACTGGTGATTCAGCCCGGCTGTGTTTTTGAGGGCAGTTGTTCAATGGTGAGAGCCGAGCCGGCGAGTTAAATCGGTACTAGATGCGGTTATTTCTGCTAAGAGCGCTCTTGGTCGGCGGTTTAGCAGCGATGCCGCCGATGCCGGGAAATTGGGTTCGGTTCAAATTTCCTGCTCGGGTAGAAAAGCCGGAGAAGGTCAAAGCGCTTACCGACGAGCCCCGTCGGTTTCTTGTCATTTTGGTTGATTTCAGCGATAAGCCCCATCAGCACAGTCAGGGAGAGTTTGAGCAGCTGCTTTTTGGCGGTGGTAATCGTTCAATGCGGGACTACTTTCTTGAGGTGAGTTATGGCGGGTTGACAGTGACGGGTGAGGTGGTTGATTGGGTCCGTTTGAGCAATCCTTACTCATTCTATCTCGGGGACTCATTTGGCATCTACGGTTCGTTTCCGAATAACAGTCAGGGGCTGGTGCAGGATGTGGTGCGGGCGGTTGACAATCAGGTTGACTTTTCCCGATACGATGGCGACAACGACGGGTTTGTTGATGGATTGATGTTAATTCATGCCGGTCCGGGTGCTGAGGAGACCGGTTCCCGGCAGGATATCTGGTCGCACAAGTGGCAGATGTCTGACCCGGTTTTTGGTTCGCCCGGTCCGGTACAGACTCAGGATGGGGTGCAGGTTGATGTCTTTTCGGTGCAGCCCGAGCGGTTTCAGGATGGCTCATTGATAACTATCGGGGTTTTCTGTCACGAGTTCGGGCACATTCTTGGCTTACCGGACCTTTATGATACAGACTATTCCAGTTCTGGTCTGGGGATTTTCTGTTTGATGGCTGGGGGCGGCTGGGCAAGGGCAGGTGAGTCTGAACCCTATGGCAGTTCACCGGTTCACATCTGTTCCTGGGGGAAGTATCTTCTCGGCTGGGTTAGACCGGAATCGGTCGAGACCGGTGGGGTTGATTCGCTGTTTGCCTCAATTTTGGCGACGGGGCAGCGGGCTTGCTGTTTTCGGATTTTGAACAATCCCGGTGGGGTGGATTGGAGCTGGGGAGGTTCGGGCAGCGGCGAGTACTTTCTGGTGGAGAACCGGCAGCGCATCGGTTTTGACCGGGGTTTGCCTGGTAGTGGACTGTTGATTTTGCATATTGATGAGTCACAGCCCAATAACGATAACGAACAGCGGCCTTTGGTGGGAATTTTGCGTGCCGACCACGCGCCCAGTTTTGCAATGGAACCCAATAACCGGGGTGGTGATGCGCAATTGTGGAAGGCGAGCGACACCGGGGTAAGGAACTTTACAACCCCTTCAACCGCATTTTATGACGGGGTGCAGAGCGGGGTGGTGATTGAGAAGATTTCGCCATCCGGAGAAACGATGACCGCCCTGTTGCGGATTGCCCCGTTGTTTTTAGGAAGGGTTTACTCTTTCCCCAATCCGGTGATTCCACCGAAGGGTAACAGTCAGGCAACGATTGTTTACACACCAACCGATAGCGCCCGACTGGCAAACAAATATCCGCCGTTTAAGGTTAAGATTTACAATATCGCGGGCGAGCCGGTTCGGGTTCTTAATAAAGAGACCGAGATTAACCGTACCCATCGTGCTGCCTACTGGGATTTAAAGAATGCCCGAGGGCAGCCGGTGACAAGCGGGATGTATTTTTATGTTGTGGAACTGGAAGATGAAGGGGTAAAAGAAGAGGGTATTGGAAGATTAACGGTCATCAGATAGGAGGTTTAAGTGAAAGTGGAGTTAAATGGTAAAGTGGCGGTGGTAACCGGTGCCGGTTCCGGCATCGGCCGGGCGATTGCTCTAAAACTGGGTAAATCAGGTGCCCGGGTCGCGGTGTGCGATTTGTTTTTAGATGCGGCAGAGCGGGTAGCGGGCGAACTCAAGGAACAGGGCGTTCAGGCGGCGGCCTATCAGGTTGATGTGGCGGATTTTAATCAGGCGGTTAAAACCTGTGAAGAGATTGAGCGGAGATTTAACGGCTTGCACATTTTAGTTAACAATGCCGGTATTACGAGAGACAATCTGCTTTTGCGGATGAGCGAGGAGGATTTTGACCGGGTGATAGCGGTGAATCTCAAAGGGGCTTTCAACTGGACCAAAGCCGGTTGTCGGGCGATGATGAAGGCACGATGGGGGAGAATCATCAATATCAGTTCGGTTATCGGACAGATGGGCAATGCCGGGCAGGCGAACTATGCCGCGGCAAAGGCGGGTTTGATTGGATTTACGAAGTCAATCGCCAAGGAGCTGGCAGCAAGGAATATTACGGTGAATGCGATTGCTCCGGGATTTATCGCAACCGCAATGACCGAAAAGCTGGACGAAGCGACCAGGGCACAATATCTGCAGGTAATCCCGTTGAAACGGGCAGGCACACCGCAGGATGTTGCCGCGGTGTGCCTGTTCCTTGTCTCAGAAGAGGCGGGTTACATAACCGGTCAGGTTATTCGGGTTGATGGTGGGATGCTGATGTAGTCCATCCTGTTGGGCTTAATCAATTAACCTATCCCGGAGTTTGGTGACCAGATGTGATTGCACGCCTGACAATAGAAGTACAACGGCGGGTACTGGATGCCGTCGGTGCAGCCCGGACAGGGAATTGTTACTGGCCTGCCATCGGGCAGGAGTTCGGCTTCCCGCTCCCAGACATGGGCTTTTGAGACACCGGGTTCCACCGAACTGACCTGATGCTCGTAATGAGCCCAGGTGTTGTCGCTACCACACTGCGGACAGGTTGGTCGTGCCATTTTTGACTCCTTTCCTTTGCTCTTACCTCCAGAAGTAGCGGTGGTTTAATAACCGCTTCGCCTGAATTAGATTAGTTTATTTTTCGGTGAGGTCAAACGATGCCGTGCTTGACAGAAATTACTGGGTGCTTATGCTGAAAAAGAGAGTTAAGCGATGCCAAAGGATAACATCCAGATTTTGAAAAAGCAATTAAAAGAAGCACAGGATGATAAGGAGCGGCTTAAGTGTTTAATTGCGCTGGGCGACGAGTTGCGCATCAGTGCGCCGACTGAGGCAAAGCCCCTGCTCGAGGAGGCGTTGAAAATCAGCCGGGATATTGGGGCGATGGAACAGGTGGCGCGAGTTAGTTTGCGGCTGGCTGAAGTGTGCCGGTTGTTAGGTGAAGTGGAAATAAGCCGGCATTATGCCAGCGAGACGCTTAAATGGGCAAAGGAGCTCGGGCACGAAAGGCTTCAGGGAAGCGGATTTTACTTACTTGGGACGCTGTCCGAAAAGTCGGGTCAATATGAGGAGGCGTTGCAATGTTATCAGCAGGCACTGAAAATCTGGGAGCAAAATGGTTACGAAGAAGGTGTTTACGCGGCACTGAATCAACTGGGCAACCTCGCCGGTTTTCAGGGGCGGTTTGAGGAGGCGTTGCGGTATTACCGAAGATGCGGAGAACTGCTCAAGGAAAGTAGCGATGAGTCAATCCGGGCAGCAAATTACTACAACCTTGGTTGGGTTTTGATTGAATTGGGTAACTGGGAGGAGGGGGCAGAAAATCTCTATCGCACGATTGCGCTTGCAGAAAGACGCGGGTACGATTATGTCCGTTGGAATGCGGTTAATGTCCTTGGCGAGTTAGCCCTTAAGAAAAACCGCCTGGACCGGGCGGTAGAACTGTTCAGCCAGGTGGTCAAGGCAGGACGGGAAGGGCTTGAAGAGGTATTACAGGAGGGGTTAATCAATCTCGGCGAAGCGGAGTTTCGCCAGCACAACTTGGCAGCGGCAAGCGCGGCTTATCAGGAGGCGCTTACGCTTTGTGAGCGGACTCAGGACCGGCTTGGAATTACGGAGATTTACTGGCGAATGGCAGAACTGGAACTGGCACGAGGGGAAACGGAGCGGTGTTCGGGGCTTTGTGCTAAAGCGATAGAGATGGCAAAGGAGTTGCAGGCGAACAAGGAGGAGGCAGAGGCGTTACGGGTTCGGGCTTTACTCGAAATTGAGATGGGTATGGAGGCGGCGGCAATCGCCTGGTTTGAAAAGGCACTCGAGTTACTGGCCGGAGCGCAAAACAGTTATGAATTCGCGCGGGTACAATTCCAATACGGTCGTTTTCTTTTGAAACAGGGTCAGCAGGAACAGGGGATGGGTTTACTCAAACGCGCGGCTCAGGTGTTCCGAAATCTCGGGGTGATTGCCGAGGCGGATGAGATTAACCGGATTCTTTTCGAACTGGACCTGAATGTCGACCGCGACATGGCGGTACTCTCCGCGGTATCCGGACTATCAACAATGGGGCTTGAGCCGGTAAATTTTTTAACCGAAACTTTCAAGAGGATGTGTGAAGCCTGGGGTTGTAGGGGAGGGGCGTTTTTGAGCAATAACGAGCCCGTATTCGTTTTTGGCCAGGTCAATTTTGACGACGCGCGAACAGCGGCGGCAAACGGCAGGAAACAGGTGAGCGATGGGTCAATTGTTTGGTTTCCAGTTGTTGCCGGGGATTCCTTCTTCGGCGGTATTTATCTGGAGTACGAGTCCAAGGCGATTCGGCGTTGTAACCCATTGGTTTTTAATACGATTGCCGCGCTGATTTTGCCGGCGGTTCAACGGTTGGTGAGCGCCGGCATCACCGTTGAGCCCGAAGAGAGAGAAATTCCAGGATTGACCTTTTCGGGTGTCATTGGACATTCGCCGGTGATGCGGAAAAATCTTGAGATTGTCGCGCGGAGTGCCCATTCTTCGGTACCGGTGTTGATCCGGGGGGAGAGTGGAACTGGTAAAGAACTCGTGGCGCGAGCGCTGCACCTTTCAGGACCGCGATGCGAGAAACTGT
>JBBISL010000036.1:0-7408 GCA_037441285.1 Caldifarciminota bacterium | reverse complement strand
GTGCCGCCGTACCGGAGACGCTTTTAGAAGCCGAGTTCTTCGGTGTGGAAAAGGGTGCGGCAACCGGCGTTGTCGCAAGAAAGGGAAAGTTTGAACTTGCCAACGGCGGCACCGTTTTTTTGGACGAGATTGGCGATATGAGTCCGGGTTTGCAGGCAAAACTGCTGCGGGTTCTTCAGGAGAAGGAGTTTGAGCGGATTGGTGGGGCAAAACCAATAAAGGTTGATGTGCGGGTTGTTGCTGCAACCAATCAGAATCTCGAAGCGCTGATTAAGGAGGGGAAATTTCGAGAAGACTTATACTACCGTCTCAACGGGGTTGAAATTTTTTTGCCACCGCTCCGGGATAGAAGAGAAGACATCGGCGAACTAATACGATACTTTATCGCCCGGGCAAATCAGGAGGCAAATCGGCAGGTCAAAGGTGTTACCGAAGAGGTGATGCAATGCTTTCTTGCCTATCGCTGGCCCGGCAACATCAGAGAGTTACAGCATGTAATCCAGCGTTGTGTTCTGCTTGCCAGCGGTGACGAAATAAGTTTATCGGACCTGCCGGTGCAGTTTCAGAAGTTAATAGAAGAGATACCCAAGGCGGAAACCGTTAATTTACGCATCAGCCGGCGGCGGGCACAGGAACAAGCCGCAGCAGAGGTGGAGCGGCAGTCGCTCGTTCGCTGCCTTGAGCAGGCTGGAGGGAATGTCACCAGGGCGGCAAAAATCGCCGGCTATAGCCGGGCACAGTTTTATCGACTTTTAAAGAAACACAACATCTCACCGCAAAAGTAAACTGTCTCATTATTGTAGACAGCATTATAGTACAGTTTTTCAGTGGCTTATAAAATAACTCCGGTTCTTTCACTCTTTTAAATAAACTACAACTGTCTCATTCTTGTAGACACCATCTTGAGAAAAATGGAGTGGCGATGTACGGTAATATCTTGATATTATGATACTTATAACAATTTTCAGGTTGGTGGCACGGTTGGTGCTTTTTAATAAAGCGTATGAAGAAGCAGATAAGGTTAGTGAAACAAACAGAAAAAGGGAGGAAATATGTTTGGTAAAGGAGTAGAGAGGGTAGCGATGTTTCTGATGGTTTGTGTGGTGCTGGTTGCTGGGTTCTTTGTGTTCCGGATGAGAAGTATTAATACGGGAGCGTTTGCGATGCCGGTGAGTCCGAAAAAGGCGGTTGAGAACTATCAAGAGCGAATTTACACCACCGAGCGATTACTGGTTCAGGAGCGTCTGTAAACAGTAGGGGTGAAGATGCTGGCAAAAGGTTTGAAGATGCGCTGGTGGCTGGAGCTGGGAATCGGAATTGGTTTGTGTCTTACCGCCCTGTTTGTGAACCAGATTGGTAGATTGAATGTAATGCCGAACTTTTTTTATGGGACGCCCGCAGTAATGGAAATAGATTCAAATAAAATGGGAAGGGGGAGCGTTTTGGGGCAGGACGCTAAGTCCTGATGAGCCAGACCGCGCCCAACAATAATCGTCGAACGGTTATTTAAGAATCAGACACCTTTCGGTGATACTCGAATCGTTGGTTTGTAGTTTTACGAAGTAAACACCGGGAACTAAGTTTTGCGGTTGCCAGGAAAATTGGTGAGTTCCTGCTGGTTGATTTTCGCAGCAAAGAAGGGTGGCGATTTTCCTTCCGGTGATGTCAATTACCGAAATACGTACGGGTGTGGAATGAGGCAGGGAATAGGAGATTAGAGACCGATTGGTAATCGGGTTCGGTCGGAGCGAGAGGTTTAGTGAAAAAGGCGAGGCGGAGTTTTTTGCATCCTCTTCAAATCCGACACTGGTGTCAAACCAGTTCTGAATTGCGGTGCAGGATGATAAAAAGTTCAGGGATTCGTCCGCAGCAATAAAGGCGAAGGCGAGCCGCTGTCTGCCACTGTTCGGCGGCAGGTTAAACGGCCCGGTGGCGACCGCAAGCGACCAGTTGTAGGGGCGGTCGCTTGATGGAACGCCGATATTTCGAGAAAGGGCGCGAAACTTCATATCGTCGGTCATTCCGGAGTCGGGGTAAACATAACGGCTGTGGTCAATACAGGTTAGATTTGCCGAGGTGTGCGGATAAAGTAGTTTAATTCCAACGCAGGGAAATGGAGAGTTAACATTGCGCATCAGGGCGGCATTCTGTTCCGGCAGCGTGAAGGCAATATCGTGCAACCGGTCGGTAGGCAGGACATCAAAATCGGCAAGAATACCGGCATAGAGGTTGTTTATCGTATCAGAAGAGGTGTTCCAGATGTCGTATACGAAAGCGATGGAATTTGCCAGTTCACTGCTGCTAAAACCCAGTGCCCGCTGGTCAACAATAATCCCGCAACTGTTGGAATGTCCCCGGTCGTTAAAACTGCTGAATAGCGCCTCGTCGCTGCTCCAAATCGGGAGCGTAAGGCGTAGACTCTCCTGCAGGTGCCAGTCCCGGTCAAAACTGCTGTGAGTCTCGTTGTAGAATCGGTCAACAAGGTAGGCGCCAGAGTTACCGAGTGCAAAACTGGCGATGTTCAATCGGCTCGTGTCCGATTCAGGGTATCGGAATCCCCTGCCCTTGCGGTCTGTTTCCGGGTCGTACCCGAAAGTTCCCCGGGCGGTGATTGTTAAGGCACAAGTACCGGTGTCAATTTCGGCGGAAGTTCTGCCCGCGTAGCCCAGTTCTATAGAAAACCAGAGCTCGGATTCGCCCTGGTCAGACCGAATCAAGGCAACCATTTCTGCCGATGAACCGGGAATGGTGGATGGTGCGGCAGCGATGGTCAGGTCTTCGATGCGGACAGAGTCACCAGCAGGAATGGTGCCGATTGATGCGGTGGAGTCAATAATTGTGATGTTAGGGTTTAAGGTGCGCAGGGTCAAACGGGTGTTGGTCGCTGGAGCCAAACCGATGTTACTGAGCACGATTTCTAACTGAACGGTTTCTCCTGGTTCGAGCACGCCGTTTTCATGGGGTTGTCCCTGGTCATCAATCTCATAGCGATGATAGACAACCGATGGTTCCGGGTCGCCCGGTTCTATCAGGATAGTTTTTGAGTTCGGGATGTTGTTGTGGCGCAAGGCGGTGATGAGAAGTTGTCCGGTGGTTGTGGGATGAATGGCTAAATTTACCATGCCGCTACTATTGGTGGTTCCGATAGCAAGTATGTTGCCATCTTTATAGGCGGTAACCGTGGCGCCTGATACCGGATTACTTTCTTCCCGGACCGTAACAGTGATGGTCTGGGAACCGGTCTGGATTGTATCCCGGGCTGTTAAAGATAGATTCAGCGGTGGTGCGGTCCAGATGTCGATTGTTGGGTCACCAAGCAGGTTGAACTCGGTCATACACCAGCGCCATAGTGGGTCGTAAATTGCCGCGCCCGCATACTCCTCGCGGGAACGGTCGTGACAGGGCCCGGTTTGATATTGGCCATAGTTGAAAAGAAAGTCGTAAAACCGGACGCACAGTTTTTCGGACGGACCCATCACCGGTGGTGTTCCCCAGCCGTAACGGGAGTTCATCATCACGGCGATGGCGCCGCCGCCCTGACAGTTCAGGGTGACTTCGGCAAGGCAGTCTTCAGCCTCAAAGTTACCGGGGTTGCAGGCAAGGGAGGTGACGATTGAAAAGCGGCGGTCGTTCTGCTGGCGGCTGGCAACACTGGTGGTGTAGATGGCGGTGCCGTTTTCGTCGTAAACGCCGGATTCGTTGCCGTGTCCTGCCGGGTCAAAAATCAGAAATCCGTGGTCAAACCAGTCGGCGACAACCAGCGCGCTGGGCGGGTTCTCCATTTTACGGTCGGTCCAGTCCGACGGTGTTATTTCGGCGATGGAGTCGTTGACAAACTTGCCGTGGTAGTTCAGGGAGCGCCAGAGCCAGCCTGAGGGCAAAAGGCTTCGCTTTATATAATCGGGTGCAGGGTTGTTTTCGAAGGTCTGGACTTTGTCAATGAAGTTCTCAACCTGTTGCCGGCTATCAACCGATGCCCGACCCACGAATACATCGGCGTAAAGGTCAACTGAATCTTCCATTTCGCCAAAGCGATTGTTGTGATTGGAGTCCCAGGAGTAATCAATGTCACCATAGTAAAGGTCGGTTGGTATTGAACCGTGTTCGTTTCCCACGCTGACCTCAATGCGCCGGGACGGCACCTGCGGATTGTCACCGGCGAGAAGAACATAAGAGAGGCCCCGTGAGTGAAAGTAATCAATTATCAGGTTGCGAATTTTCTCCGGTAAGTCCCGACCCGGGTAGTTATTTACCACCCATTCCACCGTTCTCAGTTCGGTTTTTAAGCCGCGGCTCGCTTTGTACTGGATATAAGAGGTGAAAGCCGGAGACAGTTCATTGGTGGTGATTATCAGATAGTCCACCGTGGGTTGGTCGGTCTCTTTGAGCGGCGGGGCAAAACGGTTCAGGTCATCGGGGTTGGAAATCAACGGACGCAAACTCTGGCTGATGCGGTCGCGCTGAGAAGAAGTCAGGGCTATGGGAGGAGAGGCGTTCTTCTCGTAGTTAACGACAACCTGAATTCGGGTGTGCAGATACAGTTTTTTAGATGCCGGGTGGTACTCAAATGGGCAGAGGATGACATTCACCAGTTTGAACCCAGCAGCGGTGCCGGTGGAATGGGAAAAAAGTGTTCTATTGGGAAATGGGTTGTTTGAACTGTAAACCTCAGGGTCCGGTGCGACAAAGGTGGACGGAGTTTGAGCGGAAATAGGAACCGGGGGCTGAGCAGGAACGATGATGAATTTACCCGGGATTTCCTGTGTGAACAACGGCTGCGCGGTAACGGTGCTGACACGGGCATCAGCTGGAATGAGCAGGGTTAAAGATGTGTAAGGCAGGAGCGGCTTGCCCGGGTTGGGGATGAAGAAACCGCTCGCTAAATTGACAGCATCATACCCATCATACCGGTGAAAACCGAGCCGGTCCGGGCTGATGTCAACGGTCTGGCTCACGGTGCCGGCATTGAGCACCACAACAAAAGCAAAAAGTAGACCGATACTCCTTTTCAATTGTCCTCCTGATTAGGTTAATATACTATTTTAGAAAAATTATCACTTAGAGCAACAAAATTATCCGGGTGCTAATAGAGGTTGTTATCAAAATTGGCTGAGGGTTAGAATAAAATTATAAGGCGCTACTTAACCTATCTACCGCACCAACACCACCTTTTTCACCGCTCTGGTATCAGGCGTTTCAAGTTGAATAAAGTGCACCCCGGAAGCCATACCCTCCGGGAACCTGACCATATACCTGCCCGGCTCTTTATGACCGGCAATAAGCAACCGCTCCTGCCTGCCCAAAACATCATAAACACCCAGCCGGACAAAGCCCGCCTTTTTCAGATTAAACTCAACCTGTTCCCCTAATTTAACCTTAATCGGGGTGAAACCAGGCGGCATCACCTCTTTCCATTCCATCCCCTGCGGACCGGGCGCACCGTGCATAAAATAAATCTGGGGGTTATTTTCCATGAACGAATCTGCCATATTCCAGAGGAAATACAGGTGGCCCGGGTTTGGTCCATCTCCACCGCTTGTAAAACCGGAGTGATAGTAGATGTTATTGTAGTGGAGAGAATCACCGGCTCTTACTAAATATCTTGGGCTCCACTCACCGTTTCTGCTCCGCTCACGATACCAGTAAATAAGAATATTCCGGGTAGGAGATAATCTGACTACTTCACGCAATAAGGCATACCCAATCCCGTCCCTGGTAAATGTAAAGTTACTACAATGCCCACCTGTGTCACTCCCCACTCGATACATATACAGCGTTTCTCTTGGCTGCCAGACGCCGTTACGCCTGTAAGAGTGATAAGTCCCACCGTCCCGATAAAAAATTATATGTGGTTCGCCACTCAGAGGGTTAACTCGCATCAGGAAATTACCCTCGGCGGGGAAGGTATCGGGTCCGGCGTGAATCAACTCCCTTGGACTCCAGAGAGTGCCACTCCGATAGCGATAAATATATCTCAGAGTATCGCCTCCCTGGAGAATATAAACCAGATGGACCCGATTGTCACGACCTGCAGCCATAATAACAGCGCGGATTGCCGAATCAGGACCAACGCTGTCCACCACAAGAGACGGCTGCCACACACCATCAACTTTTTCCCGATACACAAGCCAGGTGCCGTAAAGGTGATAAGATTCCCACCAGAGCGTATGAATATGTCCATTTGGACTGCAGGAAACAAGAACCCCTCCCCGTGGTAGGGTGCCTGAGCCAACCGAAAGTAAAGTTGACACACTGTCCCAGACACCATCTGGCCGGCGCATTTTATACCAGATGTGATAGCCACCATCCTCCTGCCAGGCGGTATGGATGTTGCCCTGGGAGTCGCAGGCAATCTCCGGATAGGCGCAATAGTGCCAGCGTGCTAAGTCGGCGCTGATGCAAGTGTCAGGGGTCCAGCCCACATCAGGAACAAACCGCTTGTAATAAATTTGAGGTCTTATAGGAGATACAGGGGGAGAAGAAAACCAAACAATATGTACTTGACCATCTAAACCAACCGCAATCGGGTTAGAAGGCGAGTCAATATAGTTTTGATTAGGGGGCGCGGTCAGGCAGGTTTCAGGGTCCCAGACGATTTGCGGGTGAAACATCGTATTGAATTCCATTCTCTGGGGTGGGGAAAGGGAAATTAAGGTGATTAACAAAACTGTCATCTTCGCCTCCTTTTTCCGGGCAGGGCAAATGCCCTACCGGGGTTGCATCCAATCATCGTCTTCTGGGAATCGCTGGTCTTGTGGTCGTGTATTGAAGGTACAGGTCAAAGGTGTCACACACCGTGTTATCCGGATATGAGGTCCAGTCGGTGTAGTCAGAAAACAAAGTGTCATTATTTTCAAAACGCCAGCCGATGAATGTGTAGTCCCAGCCATAATCAATTGGGGGCTATCCGCCATTCCACCAGTGAATGTATTCGGGCTCGTTAGGAATAGTAGGGTTATAGGCTAAAGTGGCGTACCGTTCTGGAGTTGGTGACTGGTTGTTTGCACGCCAGCATTCAATGTAGGCAGAGACTTCTAATGTCTCCGTTTCCGGTCTCATCCCTGGCTTTATTATTAAATTTCGGGTGAAAAAGCCCTCTTCCTGGGCATAGATGAGCAGTGGCAGGATAATCAGAAGAGTGAATATCAAAGTTTGTTTCCTTCTCATCTTAAACCTCCTTACTTTTTATTCTTGTTGCCATATTAAGTAAGTTTAACTCCAGCCCAACTCTGGACTGGAGCCGCACCCTGCCACCAATAACCTCCCCGGATTTGTTGCAAAATAGAAAATCACAAGATTGGACGAGTAGTGTAGGCTCGTCATCGCAGTTTTCCTCTATAAAAATATACAACAAAAAACCTGTTCTGTCAAGGCGCTGGCATCTTGTGTATCTTCTCACCCTATATTT
>JBBISL010000035.1:0-7844 GCA_037441285.1 Caldifarciminota bacterium | reverse complement strand
TTACATGGGTGCGGTAACGCTGGGTGGTGAGGTTGCCTGGCGTCTGGGAACAAAGCCCGGAATTGGCGGCAGGGAAAATGGTTTCGGTTATGTGGCAAACGCCAGTCTGGCTTTGACCGGTTTTTCTTTGCTCGGTCAGTATGTTGATTACACCCGGTTGGGATTTCCCGAAGGGGTGTACCATTACAACGACCCACCAACCCCGATTAAGTCCGGGGTGGCAATCAATCGGGGGGTTGATGAACGCGGGTTCGGGTTCACGGTGTCGGGCTCACCAGTTGACGCTCTTTACCTGGAAGGGGAACTGGGCCGGCTCTTTGTCCACGACGACACCACAGCCGGGGTTTTAGAAGGTGAAATTAAGGGTAGATACAGCCTCGGCGCGAACTGGAACTGGGAGGTCAAGTTCAACCATATGTTGCAGAAGAACATTGAACTGGGCACCTATTCCCGGGTAACAGACCGGCCCGGGCTGCTGGTGAACTATCTGACCGGTGAGCACACCTTTACCCTTGAGGCGGAACTGGGCTGGGTTCAGGAACAGCCGAGCGAACCCATCCCGGGAAAGTGGTGGCGCTATCACGAGCCTTTAATCTCGTTCAGTTATGGGTATGGTGCCCGGTGGCTTTTCACCGTAGGGTGGCAGGGTGTTGATATGGACTCACTCCATCGCTACGACAACCAGAAGTCCTGGCCAATGTTTGAGACGGTCTGGAACATCAGCGAGCGGAATGTTTTGCGGCTGCGGATTGGCGGGGAAAAGGGCGGTTACACCTGTTCGGGTGGGGTTTGCCGTTATGAGGCGCCATTTCGGGGTGCGAAACTGCAGTTAATCAGCCGGATATAAGCGATGCGGAAAGTTCTCGTCGTTGTCCTTTCCCTTATCGGAGTGGTGATTGTTGCACTCGGTATCAAGTTCGGAATGCTCCCGGTCATTAGAGGATTTGCCGGTCAGATATGACTTTCCTGTATGGGCCTCGTGTAGGTCCACTAAAGAGAAACATGGCTCCGGGTTTTTGAAGAACGCATAGTATGGCGAAAAGAAGAATCGCCCCCCACCGCATCAGCCAGATAATCGCTACGGTAATATTAAACGGTTATATCCTTGCCTATGTCCAGGGCAAAATTCTTTATTCCGGATTTCTCAAAAGTATTCCCGAGCCGGTGCTCAACTGCTATGGTGGACCGCTATCGGTTTTTGCCTGTCCGCTCGGTTCGTTCCAGCAGATTCTCGGTCAACAGGGTTTAATCTGGTGGCAAAGGGTGCCCTGGGTTATCATCGGTTTATTTCTCATCATCGGCGCCTTTGTCGGAAGGGCAGCCTGTGCCTGGGTTTGCCCGTTCGGATTGTGGCAGGATTTGCTTTACAAAATTAAACTGGGCAAGAGAGCCGGGACCAAAGGCTGGCTCACCTTTGGCGTCGTCAGTGGCATCGGGCTAATCGCGGTTGCTTTACTTGCCCTGTTTGTCAAAGTTGCGGTGTGGAAGTCGCTACTCTTCGGCTGGGTGCCATTTATCGGACTGTACTTATATAGCCTGTACCAGGGCAAGATGGCGTTACCAGAGCGGTGGTGGTTCGGTAGCATGCTGGTGGGGGTTGGGCTGGGCTTGTTAATCGCGGTCAAATTTGATGTTAGTCTGGGAATTGCGGTTGGTGTTGGCGCGTTCACCCTGTTCAGCCTCCTTGGTGGCAGCCGGGTGATTCTCCTTGCCGCGCCGCTCATCTTTGCCCTTGCCCTTTTCGGCAAACCGCTCCAAATCGGACCATTTGCCGGTGCCGAACTGGGTTTAATTCTCGTGCTCGGGGTGGTGGTGCTAATCGGGGTTTTTGACCTTTTACTCAAACTTTCCCTGCCGGTCACATCGCTCAAGTTTGTATTCTTCATCCTCGTTGCCGGGATTCTGGCGTTCTTCTTCGGTGAACCCTGGTTCTGTAAACTGTGTCCGCAGGGCACACTCGAAGCCGGGATACCTCTGGTTCTCTGGGACCCGGTTCAGGGTTTGCGCAGCCTTGTCTCCTGGTTGTTCTATTACAAGGTGGCGATTCTACTGTTTGTCATCTGGGCGGCAATGGTTGTCAAAAGGCCCTTTTGCCGGGCGGTGTGTCCGATTGGTGCCATCTACTCATTGTTCAACCGGACGAGTTTATTGCGGATGAAACTGGACACCGCCAACTGTACAAAATGCACAGTCTGCCGCCGGGTATGCCCGATGGACATTGAACCCTACGAAGCGCCAAATCAAGGGGAGTGTATCCGCTGCTTTGAATGTGTCTGGAACTGCCCGAAATCCAGTTTAAAGATATCAACCTGAACCGGTGCCAAAACCTTCCTGGCTAAAAACCCGATTACCAACCGGTGCCGAATTTGACCGGGTAAACGAACTGCTGCGTAAGTACCACCTGAACACGGTCTGTTCTAATGCCCGCTGCCCCAATTTAACCGAGTGCTGGAACTCCGGTACCGCAACATTGATGATTCTCGGCGATGTTTGCACCCGGAGTTGCCGGTTCTGCGCGGTGAAGAAAGGAAACCCTCAGGGCAGGGTTGACGAGACCGAGCCGGAGCGGATTGCGCAACTGGTTCAGGAGTTAGGAATAAGGTATCTGGTTTTGACCTCAGTGGACCGGGACGACCTTTCTGACCTGGGCGCCGGGGTTTTTGCCCGCACGGTGCGGCTGGTCAAGCAAAAGGCGGGTGCGAGTGGAAAATCGGCAGACCAGAACGGTGCGGCGCCGGTGCGGGTTGAGGTTCTGGTGCCGGACTTTGGTGGTCAGGAGGAGTTAATCAAACAGGTTGTTGAGGCGGGACCGGATGTGTTCGGGCACAACCTTGAGACGGTTGAGCGCTTGACACCGCAGGTGCGAGACCGGCGTGCCGGGTATCAAGTTTCACTTACGGTATTGCAAAAGGTCAAGGAGCAGGCACCGCAGATGCTAACCAAGAGCGGTTTGATGGTCGGTCTGGGCGAGACGATGGCAGAGGTGATTGCCACACTAAAAGATTTGCGTGCGGTGGGGTGTGACATCGTGACCGTGGGGCAGTACCTGCAATCGAGCCGCCGTGCTCTGCCGGTGGCGCGCTACTGGGGTTTAGAGGAGTTTAAGGCGATTCAAGCCGCGGGTGAGAAGATGGGGTTCAAAAAGGTTTTTGCCGCGCCTTTGGTCCGTTCCTCTTATCGGGCAGCCGAACTGTTCCGATGAGCCCGCTTTCCGACAAGGAGATTCAGCAGGGTTTAAAAATTTCGGTGATTGAAGGGGCGTTTGCCACCCTTTACACCACGCTCGCGGGCGGGATGTTTCTTGCCGGCTTGGCGCTTTATCTCGGTGCCAACTCATTTCAGATTGCGCTTTTGTCCGGCATTCCGGCGCTCTCCACGGTGTTCAGTTTCCTGACCAACTATTTGTTGCGCCTGACCAAAAGCCGCAAGCGGCTGGTAATCTGGAGTGCGGGTCTGGGCAGGACCGCATTTGTCCTCCTCTTGCCGTTTCTATTTTTACAGGTTAAGCCCGGGGTGGTTTTTCTCCTTGTGGTTGTTGCCCTCTCCAGCATCCTGATGCAGATTGCCGGTACAACCTGGACCTCCTGGGTGCGCGACCTTGTGCCCGAAGAACGCCGGGGCAGATTCTTCGGTCTGCGCAATGCGATTTTAGGGGTGATGGGGGTGTTTGCCGGTTACAGTGCGGGCAGGGGTATGGACTATTTAAAGGCGGCGGGCAACGAAGGGCTTGGTTATGCTCTGGCTTTTGCCCTCGCGGTTCTGTTCGGGCTCATCTCCACCTTACTCCTCACCCGGCAACCCGAACCGGCGCTTGCGCCCCGGACTCAATCCGGGTTCAAAGAGGTTTTCTTTGGTCCTTTACAGGAGCCGCAGTTCCGGCGGTTAACCACATTTCTCGCGGTCTGGTTTTTGACCGGCACCCTTGCCTCACCGTTCTACTTAGTCCATCTGATTAAAAACCTGCGGTTCAGTTTCGCCGCAATTGCGATTTACTCAATGCTTGGCGGGGTGATTGGCGTCCTGTTTCAACTCCTCTGGGGCAGGGCGATAGACAGGTTTGGCTCCAGACCGGTAACGGTGTTGAACTTTGCGGTTGTGGGCGTGATGCCGTTTCTCTGGCTCTTTGCCACGCCGGAGTTTCGTTTGCCCATCTGGATTGACGGTGTGCTCAACGGTGTTGTCTGGACCGGAGCGAGTCTGGGGTTGTGGAACCTGTTACTTGACCTCGCGGACAACCCGGCGCGCAAGGAGAGTTACTTTGCGATTTACACCGTGGTCACCGGATTGGGTGCCTTCTTTGCTTCACTCATTGCCGGCACCGTTGCCCAGTTCTTGTCAAAGTTTCATCTTGCCCTGTTCGGGGTCCGGTTCTACAACTACGATGTGATGTTCTTTCTTGCCGGAGTTGCCCGATTCGCCTGTCTGCCCCTACTCTTGAAGGTTCAGGAGCCGGGAAGTAAGCCGGTTCGTCATACGGTCCGGGCGCTCTCAACCCTTGCCCTGTGGCGGCTCAATGCCGGCAAGGATGTCCTGCTTCAGGTGCTGGGCATAAAGCCCCGGGATGAATCGGAATAAGACAACCGCCTACGGCACCAGCAACTTCTGCTCGATGGACCGTCCGCTTGACTCCAGTTTCAAAAGATAAACGCCCCGGGCAAGATGGCGCAAATCAAGTATCTTTGTGCCCTGACCCGCAAGGACAAAGGTGAACCTGTTTACGGTTCTGCCGGTGATGTCAAACAGGGTAACCTGCACCGGCGATTTCTTTGGCAGATTGTAGAAAAGCACGGTGTAGCCTTTGCTCGCCGGATTGGGCGCAATGCGGAACTGGAACGAACCGCTCGCGGTTGGTGCTGCCATTACCCCGGTCTGGTCAGGACCGGAGGCAAAGGCACCGAGCTCCCGATAGCGCCAGAACTCCTGACTGCCGCCCCCTTTCAGCGCATAAAAGAGCCCATCGTTCGTACTGGTTAAGGCGCCGCCACCTTTGACCCGGCGTTTTTTGCCACTCATTCCCATTTCCGGTATCGGGTCCAGTTCAGTCCAGGTGTAGGTGCCACCTGCAACATCAAAGCGCCAGAATTCGCAGGTGTTGCCACCTTTAAGCGCATAGATGAACCCGTTGTAAAATACCGCATCCGAGCCCTCCTTGGACTTCTTGTTCTTACCGGTTCTCGTACTGGGCAGGGGAATTCCGGGCAGCGGGGTTGGCTCCCACTGCTGTGCGGTCAGGTTGAACACCCACAGCTCACTGTACTTCGCCTTATGGGCGTAAATTTTGTCAACGCCATCGTAAACGAGCCAGGAGCCCTTGTTCCATTTGGGACGCTCGCCGGCTGGTGCGTAGGGCAGCGACTCCCAGGGGTTGCGGTTCGTGTTGAAGCGGAAGAACTCCTGGCGGTAGCCCTTCAAGAGGTAAACATAGTTGTCAACATAAACGAGGTCGGAGCCACCCTTGACCGGCTTACCACTGGCACCGGTCGGAACATCTTCCAGTTGCTCCCAGTTGCCGGTTTCTACCGAATAGCGCCAGAACCCGCGGGTGTTGTTTCCTTTCACCGCCCAGATGGAGCCGGCACCGTAACAGCCATTGCCACCGGTATAGGGCTGTTTGCCATCACTGCCCGTGGGCCAGAAGTTAAGGGGCGTCCAGGTGTTGGTGTTCGGGTCATAGGAGTAAAAGTCGCCGGCACGGTCACCGCGCGCCGCATAAAGAAGCCCATTGTCCGGATTGAAAACAAGAAACGCACCGTTTTTTACCGGACCGAGCAGATGCGCCTTTTCGGTCCAGCCCGGTTGTTCCGGCACATAAACCTCAACCGTACTCTGCATCGTGTCATTACCCGGTGCCTCATCGTTCATAAGCAGGGTAACACACTGGGTTGTGAACTCGCCGGGTGTGCTCGGTGTCCAGGGTTCAAAAAAGACCGTTGCCGAACTGTTCGGGGCGAGATTGGATATCAGTTTGGTATTGGAGTAAATCGAGCCAATTGTAAACCGTACCATAAAGGTCCGGGTGCCGCTGGCAAAGTTCTTGACCCTTGCCTGGGGTATTACCGGTTCGCCGGTGCGAATCCTGCCCAGCGGTGCGATGATGGCGGTGACGCCAACATCAACCGGTCCATTGTGTTTGTAATAGATTTCTGGGTTGCCATCGCGCTCATCACACCAGACGATATGGACATCGTTCGGGTTGGCGCTGGTGCCGCCGGTGTTGATAGTCGGTGTGCCGCGATTTGAGCCATCAATACAGGTCAACTGGGTTGGGGTACCCCAATGACCTTCGCCGGACCGGGTGTTGTAGTAAATCTGGTGATAGGAAGAGGTTGTCGGGCTATAACCCTTCCAGACGGTATGGGCAACACCGTCCGAAGAAAAGGCGATACAGGGTGCGGTCTGGCTATAACTTATTCCGGGCGTGGACACGGTGTCGGCAATCAGTTGAAAGGTGTCCGAGGCATAGGTGCCGAGCCTTTCTTTATGGACAATACGGGTATATTCACCGCCCGCACTCCAGACGATATGAACACGATTGGTCAACGGGTTCACCGCGATTGAAGGCTGGGAATGGTTGCTGGTTATATCACCGGCGATATTCTCCTGCAATGTCCCCCAGATACCGCTGAACCTGCCCTGATAACCAATCGCACTGTAATAGGGCGCGGCATCCTTTTGCTTTGACCAGACAAGGTGAATGTTGTTAAACCGGTCCGCGGCAACTCGCGGTGATGTCAACTGCCAGGGGTTGGCTTCCGAGGTGATGGTGATGCGCGGCTGCCAGTCAGAGTCAATTTTCTCCTTATAGGCGAGGGCAGAAACCGAAATCGGAACCGGGGGCGGGGTGGTGTAAGTGTAAGAGTAAATTAGGTGCAATCTGCCATCGGGTGAGGCGTTGATATCGGGTAGTGCCTTATGCCAGAGCAGGGTGTCTTCGGTGATACGGGTGGTTGGTGTCCAGCCGCCGTTACCCGCACTGGTGGGTGTGCAACTCTTATATGCGATAAACCAGCCTTCGGGCGGGGTGCACCGCTCAACACACCAGACGAGATGGACATCGCCCATTGAGTCAACGCAGATTGCCGGGTTGTAGGAGTAGCCGATATCGGCGATGTCACCTGAGATACAGGTGTCGCGGGTCCAGCCCGAAACGGGATAGTAACGGCAGTAGTAAATCTGGGGTGAATAGGCGCCCGGGCTTCGCTCTGAAACCCAGACGATATGAACCCGACCCGCAAGGTCAACCACAACCTGGCGCTGACCATCACCCTCATTACAGTCGCGGACGGTGTTATTGGTCAAACGGACATCGGCATCCCACTCGCAATCGGTAAACGCCCTTTCCTCAAAGTGACGCTGCGCCAACGGCGCAACCCTTTGCGCCTCGGGCGGTGCGAAAATAGCCGATGCAGAAGCGGTGCCGATTAGCGCAGTGGCAAAACAGGACAATAAAGTTCGCTTCATCTCAGCCTCCTATTTCTTTATCTTACCACTAACTCAACACCCGGTAAAAGCCCATCAATTTTTTACCGGGAAAATACTCCTCAGGTGCGGCGCTAACCCAGCTGACCCGTATCTAATATATAACGCAAAAACCCGCTCCTGTCAAGTTTTTTGATGGGGCGGGTTGAAAGACACCTAACCATTGAAAACTGAACAACTTGGGGAATAAAGCACCGCACCCCAAAACGGTGAATCCCATTATTAAGACCCCATTTTGCCGGCATTTTAACGCACCGATAACCTATTGAGTGCCTGATAGAGGGCATCCTGAAAACGGTCTCGGGAACGACCCAGTCCCCCCTTTCGGGGACGGTATCACGGATACCGGTTACACGGCATTGGGG
>JBBISL010000034.1:0-8118 GCA_037441285.1 Caldifarciminota bacterium | reverse complement strand
GTTTGAGTTCTTCACCTCCCCAGTTGACGATGGGCCAGGCAACCAGAGTGTTGTGAACGGCGGTGATGACGCCGGTCGAGGCGCAACCCCGGGAGATTTCTTCAATTGCAATCGCCAGCGAGACAAAGTCAAACTTATTGCCACCGTACTGTTCGGGAATCGTCATTCCAAGAAGCCCGAGTTCTGCCAGTTTCTTTATCGTCTCGTGGGGAAATTCGGCGCTGGCATCAAGCTGGGCTGCCTTGGGTTCAAGTTCATTGGTTGCGAAGTCGCGCACCATATTGCGCAACATTATCTGGTCTTCGGTTAAATTAAACTCCATCTGTTCCTCCTATACTTCTTTTAATACCTCTTTGGCAATTATTAACCGCATTATTTCGGATGTGCCTTCACCGATTTCGCCCAGTTTGGCATCCCGGTACACCCGATTTAAATTCATCTCCTGGGTCAGGGCTGGGAAACCAATGGTAGCGATTGCGGTGTTGACCGCACGCATCGCCACTTCCGAAGCAAAAAGTTTGGCGAAGGCACACTGTTTATCCGCCCGGACCCCGGCATCTTTGATTATTGCGGCATCGTAAACCAGAAGTCGTGCCGCTTCAACCTCCATTGCGGTATCAGCGAGCGCTTTTGCTGCCTGCTGGGACAGTTCACGGCTTTTTGCCCAACCGATTAAGGCATCAAGCGCACTCTGCGCCATTCCAAGACAGAAGGCGCCGATTGAAATTCGGCCACCGTCAAGGGTTTCCATAAATATCCGATAGCCATCGTACTCTTTACCAAGGAGATTTTCCTCAGGCACAAACAGGTCTTCAAACGCCAGTTCAACGGTATTTGAGCCGCGCAAGCCCATTTTATTTTCTTCTTTGGCAACGGTGAAGCCACGGGATTTAGTTTCTACGATGAAGCAGGTGATACCTTTGCGGCCCAATTTACGGTCAAGGGTTGCGGCAACAACAACCGTGCCGGCAAAGGCGGCATTGGTGATGAACCTTTTTGACCCGTTGATGATATACCCCTTTTCAGTTTTTCGGGCACTGGCTTCGATACCGGCGGCGTCGCTGCCGGCGTTGGGTTCGGTTAGTCCGAACGCACCGAGGTATTCGCCTTTTGCAAGCGGTGGAATAAACTTTTTCTTCTGCTCCTCAGTGCCGAATTTGTAAATGGGATATGTGCCCAGAGATGTGTGAGCGGCAAGGGTGAGGCCGGTTGCCGCGCAGACGCGGGACACTTCCTCAACCGCAATTGCATAGGATAGATAGTCGAGGCCCATTCCACCCAGTTCTTTGGGCCAGGGGATGCCAAGATAGCCAGCTGATGCCAGGGCTTGGATGTTTTCCTGGACAAATTCGCCGCTGGTGTCGTACTCTTTTGCCCTGGGCGCGATTACCGACTGCGCCAGTTGCCGGATTTCTTTTTGAAACTTTTGGTGGTTATTTGAAAGAATCAATGCCGGCTTCCTTTCTTAAATATAGTAATGGTCCGGGTCAACTTCTTCCCGCAGAATCCGTAACTGTTCGTCAGTGGGTTCGGGATTGGTGACAAGATGGTCGGCAACGAGCAGTTCAAAGCCGGTGTTTTGTTTTACCTGCTCGACGGTAACATTCGGGTTTAATCCAATCAGGCGCATGCGTTTGGTTTCGGGCTCAAAGTCAAGAAGGGCAAGACTGGTCACGACGCGGTAGGGTCCGGTGTTCGGTGGCAGTCCGGCTTTTTCCCGTGCCCCAGGACCGGTAAGATATCCGGGAGTGGTAAGAAAATCAATTTTCGGGACAAAACGACGGGTGTCATGTTGACGAACAATGATGATGTTTTTCCAGCAATGGGAGCCGACATCGTTGGCACCACCTGAACCGGGAAGTCGAACCTTTGGTGGCCAGTAGGGACCGATTACGGTGGTATTCAGATTTCCATACATATCAATCTGTGCTGCACCGAGGAAGCCATACTCAATAAAACCCCGCTGGGCAGTTTCCATAATGTCACAAATACCCGAGGCGGCAACCGCTTTGTGAAAAGTCCGCGATTCACCAACCGCAAGGGGGAGTCGTTCCAGTGAGGCGCCGGTTCCGCCGAACTCAAATACCGCCACTAAGTTCGGGGCGTGGGTTTTCTTTGCCAGAGCAGCAGCAAGCATTGGTATCCCGGTGCCGATAAAGGCGGTTGCACCATCTTCCATCAGGCTGGCAGCAAGGCAGATGAGAAATTCAGTTTCATTGTATCTCGCCATTAACGACCTCCAATCATTTTTTCCAGTTGTTTTAACCTTTCAATCCCGACTTTCTCGATATAATCATCGTGATTTTTGCATCCGTAAACCCATTTATCAAGATAGGCGCGGGTTTTGTCCGGGTCGGCAGAGTCTTTGTAAAATTGAAGCAGGTGCTCTTCATCCCGCCAGTAGCGGTAACACATCTCACCGGGATGAGAGCCGTACTTTGCTAAAACAACCGCATCAACCAGATAGTAGGGGATGATGGTCCTTTCCGGATAACGCCGTATTTCTTCGGTGGGCACGATTTCTTCGGTTGATACAATTAGGGTTTTTGATGCCCGGGCAAGTTCAAAGGCAAACCCGGAAATGCCCTCAATCCGACAATTTCCAAACTCATCCGCCTGATGCACATGGATGAATCCGACATCAAGATAGAGCGCAGGAAGCAGACAGATAGGCTTGCCGGTCCAGGGGTCTTCTACCACTTTGGCAGCCGAGTATTTCAGAGTGTCGGTGCCGAGCATTGAACGGACCGGAATAAACGGAACACCCATTGCCGCAGCTTTGAATCGCCAGGAGATGGCGGCATTGGACCATTCGGTTGTTTTTACCCTGCCCGGTTCCACGGCGCGGCGTAAGATATGCGATATCCCGTGCACTTCCCAGCCAATATAGGTGATGTCAAGGGCATCAACCATATCCGCGGCAAGCAGGAGGTCGATTTCATGGATTCCCTGACCGGCAACCCGGAGGTGTTTTTTGCCCTGTCGTACCAATTCGCGAATCAAGGACATCGGACCCCGAACCGTACCGTAAAGTTCAGTGCCGATGTAGTCACCATCCTTTACGAATCGCGCTATCGCCTCCTGTTCGCTCATCACTTTTGGGACCATCTTGGTATTTTTATGTTTGTGAACCCATTCCCGGAAGCCATCCGGGTCCGGGGGTTGAAAAAGTTCACCGATTCCCGATTCCAGTATCTTCATTTATTTCCTCCAATTGTAGTAAATTGCCAATAGATGAATGGATATTAAATAAAGTAAGCATTGCTGTCAAATTTGTCATTTCCTGGTGAGAATACCGGTGTAATTCTGCAGCATAAACCCGGGTGTAAGCATTGCTGAAAGAGGTTGGATATCGCAATTTAAAAACTGCTTGACATAGGGATAATTTTGATTAAATTTAAACTGTGCTGCTGAGTAAAAGCAATATTATACAAACCTAAGGAGGATACATAATGATACAGGAATTTAAAGATGGCGGCGGCATAATGTGGTTTCTTCTGGCGTGTGCCGTATTAGGCATCGCATTGACGCTTGAAAGGCTGTTTACAATATTCATCCGGATGCGGGTGAATGTCAAAAAGTTCAGCCAGCAGCTGATTCAGACAATCGACAAAAACGGCATCCAGGCCGGAGTTAAACTTTGCGACGAAACCCCCAGTCCGGTAGCCAAGGTTTTAAAAGCGGCGCTGTTGAAAGCCAGTGAAGGCAAGACGGTGATGGAAGATGCGATTGTTCGCGCTGGAGCAACTGAACTCGCTTTTCTTGACCGCGGTATGGCACTGCTTGCCGGTTTGACCACGGTTGCGCCTTTCTTTGGTTTTCTCGGCACCGTTACCGGGATGATTAGCGCCTTTAAGGCGATTGCCGCGGTTGGCGAGGTTGACCCAACGGTTGTTTCCAGCGGTATCGCCGAAGCGCTGATTACTACAAAGTGGGGTTTAATTATCGCCGCACCCCTGTCAATCGTCTATATTTTGATTTCTGGTCGGATTAATGGCTACCTGCGGGATATGGAAACTGCGGCGAGCGAGTTGTTAGACTACCTTGTGACTAAAAGCGGTGTCTGTAAGGAGTAAGAATGGCTTTGAGTCTACGGCCCCGGACAAGAGGTTCGCTCGAGCCGAACATTCCTACCGCTTCCACCGGTGATATTGCGTTTCTGATACTGATTTTCTTTATGTCGACCAGTATCTTCAGTCGCGAAAAGGGGTTGAAAATTGTCCTTCCGGAAAAGGGCGCCGAAACGAAGATTAAATCCGAAAACATCCTTACGGTTGCGGTCAATCAAACAGGACAGGTTTTGATTGGCGACCGGATTGTGAATGTCCCAGAGGTTCATTCACTGGTCAGGGAAGAACTGGATAAAAATCCTGAACTGGCGGTGGCATTAAGAGTAAGTCGCTTTGCCCCATACCAGACAATGATTGAGGTCTTTGACCAGCTGAAAATTGCCAAAGCCGAGCGCATCAGTTTGGTTCCAGTGCAGGAAGAGGGGGGTGGACAGTGAAACGGATTGGGGAAAGGAAGATTGCCTCACCCAACATCCCGACCGCTTCTACGGGTGATATCGCCTTTCTTTTAATCATCTTCTTTATGGTCGCCACCCATTTTCGGACCGAACGGGGGTTAAAGATTAATTTACCACAAGCCGAGATGACGGAACGAATCCTCAAACGGCGCAATGTGGCAGCAGTGTGGGTTGATGCGACCGGTAGAATGACGATTCAGGATAATCTGGTTAATCCAGCGATGATTACCGCGATAATGAGTGAGAAGGTAATCGAGAATCCGGAACTGGTTGTTCTGCTTCAGGCTGATAAGGATGCGAAATACGGATTTGTCACTGATGTGCTTGAGGCGTTAAAGGATGCGCGCGCGTTTAAGGTTACATTTGCGACAAGTTATGCTAAAGGAGGGGGTGGATGATGAACGATACGACCAGAAACATTGCAACCTTAGAGTTTGAGGAACGCTATTATGCGATTGCGATTCGGGTTGCGCTGATACTGGCATTGGTGATTGCGATTGGTGCCTTTCTTCTTCTACCCAAAGAGTTTGTGGTAAAGCCTTATCAACTGCGACGCTCGGTGGAAATGGTGATGGAGAATCTGCCGCCGGTACTGGAAAAGATTGCCGAACCACCCAAAGTGGCAAAACCTTCGGTTCCGGTCGCGGCAACCAGTGAAGCCGAGGTGGAAGCCACCACAGTTGAAGCGACCACTTTTACCGAGGTTACAAAGAGAACTGAGGAGACCGATATTCCGGTTGTTGCTTTCTGGAAAGTTGAGGTGAAACCAAATCCGATAAACATTCCCAAGCCGGTTTACCCTGACCTGGCGCGAAATGCTGGAATTGAAGGGCAGTGTGTGGTGGAGGCACTGGTTGATGTTGACGGCTCGGTAATTGAAGCGCGGATAATTAAGAGTTCGGGAAATCAGTCTTTGGATGCGGCGGCAGTCGAAGCCGCATACAAAGCAAAGTTCACCCCGGCGAAGCAGCGGGATAAGGCGGTACGGGTATGGGTGTCTATCCCTTACCGCTTTACTCTTCAGTAGCCGGGTGTAGTTAGTAGTTAGGGATGGCGAAAAGCCAAAACTCAAAACAAGGAGGATGTGTATGCGCAGTATGTATATCCTGATGGTGCTGGTGCCAGCGCTTCTGTTTGCTGGCAACCTCCAGCCGGTCACAGTTCTACCTCAGGAACCATCGCAGGTGAATGGTTCTGCAGGTGTACCTGTGCCAAATAGGCAGGCGACACCACCTACATCACAAACCTATGCGGTAGGAAGGGTTGATACCATCGGTGGCACTACCTACGACTGGCAGTTCAACGGACCAGTTTACCGGATGTTAGTAAACTCACCTGCTAATGGACTCCATGCGGGCTGGATGTTTTCGGCAACAGAAAACCCCTGGCCGGACCGGAATATGCGTTACAACTACTACGACTATACCAGTGGTGCCTGGAACTGGATTGACCCAGACTTTATGGCATCGGGTGTTGGGGTTTATACGGCAAGGTCAGGATTTGGTCACCTTGATGCTGACCCGGTTGATGGAGTCGCAATGTTTACCGCACATCTTACCAGTTCGAGCGGAAATCTAAATCCGGTTCTTGGTAAGGATATGGCACCGGGAACCGGAATTTTTGACTTCGCCCCTGGTGAGCCAAACTGCGATGCCTATCAATGGCCCCCAATTTCCATCGACGGTCAGCAGGTTGTGCACTGTGCTTTGATTGATGCGGCGACAACTGACCAGTTGTACTACACCCGTGTTCCTACCTGGCCCAACTGGGAGACGCCAGTAAGCATCGTCGGCTCGCAGCCTGACCCGATGTTCCCAGACCAGAATATCGCTGCTTCTAAAGTGAGTCAGAAGGTTTGCGTGACCTGGGTGTACTCCGAAGGCACTCCGTATTATCCAGCCTACTACCGAATCTCTACCGATGGCGGCACAACCTGGGGTGACCCTACAGAACTTACTCCACCTCCGGCTTATTCTGGTGATACGCTAACTTCTTTCCACATCACCTCCCTATTCCCGTGGTACGATGCTGAGGACCATCTTCACATTGTTGCCGGAGTAATCCCGAGTGTACACGACACACTTTACATCATCCCGGCAGAAATCTGGCACTGGTGCCCGGACAACACGCCGCAGTGGTCAAAGATTCATCGTGCCGGATGTGACCCGATGAATTTACAGGCGGGTGTTGGTTACAATGCGGCTTATGCCTGCCGGCCAAGCATCGGTGAGGACCAGGATGGCAATCTCTATGTTGCGTGGGAGCAGTTTGACTCATCCAATGTTGAACCGGTGACTAGTGTGCTCAGGGCGGACATCTTTGCTGCGGCTTCAACCGATGGTGGCAACACCTGGTTGTCAGCGGTTAAACTGACTCAGGCGGGTACTGCTTCCTGCCGGTTCCCCTGCGTTGCGGACAAGATGGTGGATCTGAATGGCGCCCGCTATATGCCAGTTGTGTATGAAATCGACCAGCAGGCAGGGTTTATTGTCCAGGGCGAGGGCAACTCGACCAACAACCCGTTTGTGGTTCAGTGGGTGCCGGTTGAGTCGCTCGGCGTGCCTTACGGCATTGCGGAAGGAGCAAGAACACCCACTCGCTTGGAACTAAGCGCAAATCCGAACCCGTTCTCCAACCGAACAGTTATCTCTTATGCGCTACCCCAGTCAGGAAAGGTTACCCTTACACTGTTTGATGCGGCGGGTAGGCCAGTTCAGACACTGTTCAGTGGATACCGCGCTGCCGGGCGTTACGCCTTCAATCTAAACAACAGCAATCTTGCGGCTGGAGTCTATTTCTATACTCTCACTGCCGGCAACTCTTCAGTGACGAAGAAGCTGACGGTAGTTCGGTAAATACCGATTGCGGGGGTCCGATTAATTCGGACCCCCGCTTTCTTTCAGCATCGCCGGGGGATATAGTTGCAATCTCCCCATTATTACAAAAGAGCAGGGGGTAAAATGATACGAAAAAAGTTTTGTTTCTGGCAGATAAAGTCCGGAATTGTTGCAGCCGGCCTTATCTTCATCGGCTTGCTCATTTTTTCTGATTGCGGTCGAACACCACCGCCGCGCTGGCCCTGGTGGACAACAGAAGATTCTATTGCGGTGGACAAGGCGCTTGAACCCTGGCGCGGGCTGCTGAATTTTTTCCGCGCGGTTCAGGACACTTATCGTCTTGATATCCAGATTGGCCTTACCTATCAGGATAGTAGTTCCCGGACCGGAGATACCATTTATAAAATTGCGCATTTGCTTCGGGCGTGGGTTGAGCCTGCCGAGACCATACAGGTCAATGTTTACCAGTTTGGGGTAACGGCGGATACGGTTAGTATGACCGACACATTTTGTCAGGTGATTTATCGTGATTCGATGTCTCACTGTCAACTACATTTCGAGTTCGACACCATTTGGGTTATCGGTTTTCGACCTGATACTATTATTGATACCACAAAAACCCCACCTGAAACCACAATCGTGCAGAAGGTTAGTTATGTTGAGCGGCGAGGCTTTCCCACTACCCAATTGGGGGTAAAGAGTTACAGCTGGGCAGCTAACCGCTGGGTTTTCCTGCGACGGGATACAGTTCCG
>JBBISL010000033.1:0-8251 GCA_037441285.1 Caldifarciminota bacterium | reverse complement strand
CGCCAGCCGGCTTGAACACAACCCGTTGCGCACCTTTGACTGTAAAAACCCGGGCTGCCAGCAGGTACTTGCCGGCGCACCCTTACCCCATCAACACCTCTGTCCCGAGTGCCAAAAACACTTTGCCGCGGTCCTTGCCGGACTGAAACGAACCCAGGTACGCTGGGAACTGAACGAACATCTGGTCCGCGGTCTTGACTACTACAACCGCACCACCTTTGAGTTCATTGCGCCGGCGCTGGGTGCCCAAACCAGTCTGGGCGGTGGCGGCAGATACGACTACCTGTTTGAGGAGTTTGGCGGACCACCAACACCCGCCATCGGTCTGGCAATCGGCTTGGAACGGACGATGCTCGCTCTGCCTGAACCCGCAACTGCGCCGAGCCGCCAACTGGTGTTTGTCGTCTGGACCACCGCTGAGGAACTGCCCGCTGCCCAGGAACTACTTGACCGACTCCGGGCAGAAAACATCCCCGCCCTTATCTCCTATGAAGCGCCGAAACTCAAACGCCAGCTCCACCTTGCCGACCTTGCCGGCGCGCGCCTGGGTGTTGTCGTTGGTGCCGAAGAAATAAAGCGCGGGGTCTACGGGTTGAAAGACCTGCGCACCGGCACCCAGACCGAAGTTCCCCACAACGAGATTGTTAGCCGGATTCGGGAGCTCTTTAACCCTTAATCGCCTTCCCGGTTATCAGTCGGTGCCGGCGAGCACATATTCGGTAATCGCCAGGTTACCGGTGCCACTCAGAATCACCGCCACGGTCCACCTTCCCGGATTGCCCGGCGGCAACTCCAGCCACACACAACCCTGACCCCGGGCATCACGCTCAACCTGCAACTCCTTCTTCGCCATCACACCATTGAACCCTTCGCTCTTTATCTCATTCCAGTTCGGCTCATCCCCTCTGGGCCAGGCAACAACAATCACCTCGGACTCAGCACCGCCCCGCACCTGCCACTCGTAATCAAAAAGCAACTTGCGCACCGGTCCGCGAATAAAAGGTGCCATTATCACCGGCCGGTTTTCCGGCAGCGGACTAAGCTGCAGATTGCAACCATGGGCGATTGACAGCACATATCTCACCACCGGTTCCGGCTCTTCCTTTGTTGCAACCGGCGGTGCCTCAGGAATCTTCGGTTCGGGTGGAACTACCGGTGCCGATACGCTTTTCTCCTGCAACTCCCGAGACCATTCGTCGTAATCCCGCTCGCCCTTTTCCCGGGCGTGCTTGAAGCAGAGCGGTATCAGGTTGTCAACACAAATTCTGCCGCCGGAAGAGATGGGCTTGCGCAGGGCAAGGGTGTTGTAGGGCGCAAAACAGCCCGGGGCAACGCAGGTCGTACCGCGCCGGGCAACAACCACCTGTTCCATCTCCGGGGGCCACTTCTGACCACAGATGTAGGCAAAATGGTCTTCGTCCGGTGTGGGTGGATAGTGCCGGGTGTGACACTTACGACACACCACCTCCTCTTTATGCCGCAGCCAGTCGACCGAAAGCGGATAACCGCACTCCGGGCAGTTGTAATGCCAGGTCATCTCCGCCTCCTTTCAAAAAAACTCCTCAACACCGGAAGAAACGGATTTCTCCGGTACGGTTAAATTGTGAACCGGGAAAATCCCCCTGTCAAGTTTTTTAACCGGTTGTGAACCGTCCGGTTATTAACGGTGCGCCGCGGGCGGGTAAAACACCAGCCCCCGGCGTTTATGCCAGGCGGCCGGGTCCTGAAAGTACTCCCGGACTTCGGTAAACTCGCCATCGGTCAAAAAACTGACCTCCCGGGGTATCTTTTCCGATAGGGCGGCATCACGATTGGTCAGCGAGTAAAGTTTCACCCCGGTTTGTGCCAGCTCCTCCTCACCGCCCTGCTGCCGGTCAAACAGCACAAAACAGGCATCAACCTTTGCGCCCCAATCCCGCAACTTTTCCACCACCCGGGCTTTGGTCCAGCCGTGCACTAAGGTGTCGTCCACCAAAAGCACCCTTTTGCGGAACAACTCGTGCCGTTTCACCCCCTCAAACGGGCTTGCCTCTGGATAGCGCAACTCCCTTCGGGCAAAAAACATCGGCCTGGACAACTTCTGCGCCAGAAGTGCGGCAATCGCGATACTGCCGGCTTCAATCCCGCACACCGCATCAAAATTGAGGTTCTTCACTAAAAGCGCGCTGGTGCTCAACACAAAGTCGTTCACCGCCGGATAGTTGGAAAGTCCCTTGACATCGATGTAAATCGGGCTGTAGTTCCGGTTGTCATCAACCTTAAACAGCGGCCTTAAATCACCCAGACTCACCTTGATTGCCCCAATCTGCCAGAAGATTGCCGCCACTGTCTCGGCAAGATTGCCCGACATCATCGCGCGGATTGCCCCGAGGTCCGGCACCACAATCCGCTGCTCGCGCAACAGCCGGTAAACCTTATTGGCGTCCCCAACAGTAACCTCAACCGCCAGTCGGGTCTCCTCCAGGTCGTAGATGAAATGGAGCCGGCCCAGTTCTCCACTCTTACCTAACAAAGCGTAACTCTCCGCATTCGCCTCCCGCTCCTTTGGTCCTAACCGCTCGGCTGCCGGATTTATCAACTCCTGATAGACGCGCAAAAAGTCCTGCGCCAGGTCCGCAACCTCCTGATACTCAAGGAGATTGGGCGTTGACGCCCTGACCACCCCGCCCGCGCACTCCAGTTCGCGCAGCGGCACCTGATTCAGTTTCACGAGCCTGTCTTCTTGGCTTTGAGCTCTCCGACCCGACTGCTGTAAAAGAAGTTCCAGAGCGCCCGAACCTTGCGCTTCAACTCAGCGATTGAACCCTTGTTTTCGAGGACAAAGTCGGCTTTTGACCAGTACTTGCGGTCCGAACCCTGGACCGCAAGGCGCTGTGCCACCTCTTCGGCACTGAAGCCCAGTTTCGTCATCCGTTTCTGCCGCAAACCATCCGGCGCGGTGACAAGAATCGCCACATCAACCTTTTTGTCAAGCCCGCAGGCAAACAAGAGCGCCGCATCCACCACCAAAAGTCCCTTCTTCATCCTTGCTATCTCCTCCTCAATCCGCTTGATGATGGGCGGATGCATAATCGCATTCAACTTTTTCAACCTGGTCTTGGAACTGAACGCGCGGCGCCCCAGCGCCTTGCGGTCAATTTGACCCTTTTTGTCGAGAATCTCCTTGCCAAAAGCGGTAACCAGTTTCCTGTACTCGGGGCTGCCCTTGCGCAACAGACTCCGGGCAATCTGGTCGGCATCAATCACCTGCGCACCATAGCGCCGTAACTCCTCGGCAACGGTTGACTTACCCGAACCCATATTACCCCCGATACCAACAACGAGCCGCGGTAAAACCAGTTGCCGGTCAAACATCAGATGACCTTTGCCTCCTCACGCAGCAACCGCACCAGTTCGGGCACAACCTGATTCAACTCGCCTTCCAGCACCCGTCCCGCCTTGCGCTCCGGTGGCAACCGATGACCTAACTGGACAACCCGACGCGAAAGTTGCACCGGGTTTAGTCCCAGTTCGGCTGCACCCCAGACCGGAATCTCCTTCTTCTTTGCCGCCATCATCAACTTCAAGGTCGGATAACGGGGTTGATACTTACCCTTTTGAACTGTCAATAAACAGGGCAACCGCACCTGGACAATCTCGGTTGCTCCTTCTACCTCGCGATGGGCAACGATTTCTGATGCTGCCGCCCCGGGCACATCCACCTCAGGCACAACCGCAACATGGGGCACACCAAGAAAATGGGCAACCGCCTGTGGCACCCAAGCCATATCGTCGTCCACCGCCTGTTTACCGCACAAAACGAGATTGAACCCAATCCGCGCCACCGCGCTGGCAAGCACCTTGCCAATGCCCAGCCCGTCCAGCCCTTCAAAACCCGGGTCGGAGATTTGCACCGCTTCATCAACACCCATCGCCAGTGCCGTGCGCAGTGCCATCTTCACCCGTTCTGGACCGAGGCTGACCGCGGTCACCGAACCCACGCCTAATTTCTCCTTTATCCTTAGCGCCATCTCCAGCGCATACTCGTCGTACGGATTTATCACCCACTCAACCTCATTTGTGTCCACAAAGTTGGTCTGGGGGTTAATCCGCACCTTGGTTTCGGTTGAAGGAACCTGTTTAATGCAACATACAATCTTCATCCTATCACTCCTTTGGTCTCAAACTGTGCGCCTGACCCTGTTGACCGTTGCCTGCGCCGTCAAAGGGCAACATCCTCCTCAAACCTCTTCACACACAAACAGCAGTTGTGCCCACCAAAACCGAACGAATTGGAAAGCGCCGCCCGGATTTTCAGCGCTCGCGCGCCCCCGGGCACAAAGTCCAGTTCTACCCCTTGGTCCGGCTGTTCAAAGTTCCTTGTCTGGTGCACCTTGCCCTCTTTGACCGAGAGCGCCAGTGCCACAAACTCCATCGCACCCGCGGCACCCAGGCCATGACCAATCATTGACTTGGTCGAGTTAATCGCCAGGTGTCGGGCATGCTCACCAAACACATCCATTATCGCCTTCACCTCGGCGGCATCGTTCAACGGTGTTGAGGTGCCGTGGGCGTTGATATAGTCAACATCTTCGGGCGAAAGTCCGGCATCGGCAAGCGCCCGGCGCATCGCCATCGCCGCACCCTTTGCCTCGGGGTCCGGTGCGGTTATGTGGTAACCGTCCGCGCTTGCGCCATAGCCAACAAGTTCACAGTAGATTTTCGCCCCGCGGCGCCGGGCATGCTCCAGCTCCTCAAGGATGTAAATCGCCCCACCCTCGGCAATCACAAACCCATCCCGCTCCCGGTCAAAAGGTCTTGATGCCTGCTCCGGCGCATCGTTGCGCTTGGACAGTGCGCCCATATTGGCAAAGGCGGCAACGGTAAACTTGGTGATTGGCGCTTCAACCCCTCCGGTAATCATCACATCAGCATCGCCCTGCTGAATATGCCGCAGCGCCACCCCGGTGGCATGCGCCCCGGAAGCGCACGCCGAGACCGAGCAGTAGTTCGGGCCTCGCAACCCGTACACAATTGCAATCTGCCCGGCTGCCATATCCGGAATCATCATCGGGATTAAAAGCGGCGAAACCGGACGCGGACCCCGGCTGATAAAAACCGAGTGCTGCTCCTCCCAGGTGGCAATTCCTCCCATTCCCGAACCAACCACAACCCCAACCCGGTCTTTATCCTCCTTATCAAACTCCAGTTGGGCATCAGCCACCGCCTCAACTGCTGCCCACAACGCAAACTGGGTAAATCGGTCCGCCCGCTTTATTAGTTTCGCATCGAGCCGAGCCTTGGGGTCAAACCCCTTCACCTCAGCCCCAATCTGCACCGCCAGGTCCGAAGGGTCAAATGCGGTTATTCGGCCAATGCCATTCGCACCGGCAAGCAGATTCTGCCAGTAGGTGGGCACATCCAGGCCCAGAGGCGAAACGATACCTAAGCCGGTTACCACCACCCGCCGCGTTTTTTCCATCATAGCACAACCCACCGCTTTAACCGCAAATCACTCGCCCGCGGCTTTCTTCTCGGCAAGTTTCCGCTCCAGGTACTCAACCGCCTTGCCCACGGTGGTCAACTGCTGGGAGTCCTCATCCGGAATCTTAATCCCGAACTTATCCTCAAATGCCAGGACCAGTTCCACGATATCGAGCGAATCGGCGCCCAAATCCTCCTGAAAACGGGCGTCCGGGGTCAACTTTCCCGCCGCATCGGGCAGTTTTTCAGCGATAATCGCCTTCACTTCGTCTATTAACGCCATATGTCCTCCTTGAGGTTAAATTTTCTTAAACAATATAGTAAATTTACCAATCTTATTAACTTGTGTCAAGAAATCCCCTTGCCCCGCCCCTTGTTCTTATCCTTCTGCTGTTTAACTTGACAACAAACGATTATTCCTCTTAAATAAACTGATGACCTCAATTGTCCTTGCCCTGACCTTAATCGCCATTGACCCCGGAGCCGGCACAACCGGCTTTGACTTTCTCCACATTACACCCACCGCGCGGGAGGCGGCGCTTGCCGGTGCCAGTACCGCACGCCCGGATGGTGCCTTTGGCTTCTACTACAACCCCGCCGTCACCGGTGCAATGACCGGTGCTCAATTTACCTATATCAACTATCCAGCCGGCATTCATCTTGGTTCTGCCGCCTACACCCAGCCGTTTGACAACACCAAGGGTATCGGTGTCGGCATCTATTATCTCAACTCCGGCACGATGAAGAAAACCAATGAACAGGGCGAAGAACTGGGCACATTTGGCGCCTCCTTTACCTGCCTCAACCTCAGCGGCTCCTACCGGTTCATCAGCAACCTGTTAGTAGGCGTCGGTATCGCCGGGCTTTACGGCACAATCGACACCTTCTTCTCGGTTGGGCTCGTCGGCAACATCGGCGTCACATACGAGCCACCCATACCCGGTCTTTACCTCGGTTTTACCGCCCAAAATCTCGGTGCCGAGTTAAAACCGTTTGGCACCCGCGACCCGATGCCCTTAGAATTCAACCTTGGCGCCTCCTGGCAACCAACACCGGCGCTCAACCTCAACCTTAACCTGAACAAACCCATTAACAACCGCTTCAACATCCGTGCCGGCATTGAAGGCTGGGTCAATCAGTTTCTTGCCCTGCGCGCCGGTTACAACTCCCTGGGCTCGGACCTGATGGCGGGTTCCGGTGCTGACCCTCTTGCCGGATTTGCCGCCGGCATTGGCATCCGCTACAACCGTTATCAACTGGACTACACCTTTGTGCCGATGGTCGCGCTCGGTTCTGCCCATCGCATCTCCTTCGGTTTCAGCCTGTAACTCTGGGCACGATGAAACGCCAGTTTGTCAAAGACTTAAAGCCCGGCACGCTGGTCAACGATGTGTTCTTCTGCAACCGGCTCGACATCAAAGACCGCCGGGACGGCGGCAGATTCATCACCTTTGAACTGCGCGACCGTACCGGCGCCCTTCCCGCGATAATGTGGGACAACATTGAAGATGGCTTGACCTACATCGCCAACGGTGGCTTCTGCCATGTCCAGGGCAAAGCCAGCGACTACCAGGGCAGGGTCCAGGTTACGGTCAGTGGCCTATTCCCGGTTGACCCGAGCCAGATTTCCCGGGGCGACTTTATCGCCGTCACCCGGTTCAACCGCACCGAACTCCTTGCCGAACTGAAAAACCACATCAACGCAATCCAGAACCCCTACCTCCGCCAACTCCTTGAAGCCTTCTTCAACGACCCGAAATTCGCCGAACAGTTTGCCCTGGCACCGGCGGCGGTCCGGGTCCATCACGCCTACCTCGGCGGGCTCTTAGAGCATACCGTGATGATGTGCCGGCAGATCGAACCACTCTGCACCACCTACCCGGAACTGAACAAAGACCTCATCCGCACCGGTGTTATCCTCCACGATGTCGGCAAGGTACGCGAATACTCCTACGACCTGACAATTGAACACACCGATGAAGGCAAACTCCTGGGTCACATCGTACTTGGCTACCAGATGGTATTGGAAAAAATCAACACCATCCCCGAATTCCCTGAAGACCTGCGCCAGATGGTACTCCATATGATATTAGCCCATCACGGCGAAAACGAGTACGGCTCACCCAAAACACCCAAATTCCCCGAAGCGTTCATCGTCTTCTCCCTTGACTATCTTGACTCCCGCCTCGCCATCTTCCGCGCCGCAATGGAGAAAAACAAAGGCATGCGCTGGACCGACTTCAACGACTTCCTCGATACCGACATCTACATCAAAGACCAGCCTGAGACCGACCCGTGCCAGTAGGGCACGACCCCGATTTTACAACCTTTGCCCGTGCCGCGGAACAACTGGATTTGGTTATCACCCCGGAAACCTATGGTCAACTTTGCCGCTACGCTCAACTCATCCGGCAATACAACGAAAAGGTCAACCTCATATCCCGGAAAGACACCCACCGCATCTTCACCTACCACATCATCGACTCACTTGCTGCCCACCGCTTCATTCCACCGAACGCCCGCTGCTGTGACCTGGGCAGTGGCGCCGGTTTTCCCGGAATACCTTTGGCGCTGGTCCGACCTGACGCCACATTCATCCTGATTGAGTCAATCAAAAAGAAGTGCCGGTTCCTAAAAGCGGCGCTAAACGAACTCAACCTGAAAAACTGCTCAGTACGGTGCGAACGGGCAGAAACGCTCCCGCCCCTCAACTGTGATGTGATTCTCAGCCGCCTCACCGCGCCAATCGAAAAAACGCTTCCCTATGCCGCCCCACACCTGAAACCGG
>JBBISL010000032.1:0-8295 GCA_037441285.1 Caldifarciminota bacterium | reverse complement strand
TACCCTCTCTTCTGGCACCCGCCTCCAGTTTATCCTCACCCAGGTCATCATCAGTCGTCAAGTGCCCCACATCGGTAATGTTCATAACCTGACGCACCTCATAACCCAAATACTCAAATACCCGGCGCAGAGTGTCAGCAAAAATATAAGCCCGGAAGTTGCCGGTGTGGGCATACCAATAAACGGTTGGACCACAGGTGTATATCTTCACCTTACCCGGCTCCACCGGAACAAAATCCTCTTTCCTTCTGGTCAGTGTATTATAAACCTTCATTGCGGGCAATTTTATCCTCAAAGAGCGTGCCGGTCAATTATGGGAAACCTCAAGCGACTGCCGGGCAAAAGCGGGCAGGTTTAAAGGTGAGGGTCCAAACCTTTTAAAGCGCTCATAGCCTGCCGCGGCAATCATCGCCGCATTGTCGGTGCAAAATTCTGGTCTGGGAAATAAAAGTTTAAACCCCAGACGCTGGCTAAGAATCCCGAGCTGTTCCCGTAGATACCCGTTTGCTGCCACTCCTCCAGAAACCCCAACAATCTCCAAGCCGGTGTGCCGCACCGCCTGTTCCACTCTTTGAGTTATTGAACGAACTGCTGCTCCTTGAAAAGATGCCGCCACATCAGCACACCGGGCATCGGGATTGTCTCGCAAATAGTAAAGCACTGCGGTCTTTAATCCTGAAAAACTGAAGTCCAGACCACCCGGGTCTGGTACCGGAAACGGAATCGCCAGTGAACCCTGTTTTGCCAATCTCTCAATTTCTGCCCCACCCGGATAGGGCAATCCCAACAGTTTCGCCACCTTGTCAAACGCCTCACCACAGGCATCGTCCACCGTTGAACCCAAAACCTGATATTCGCACCAGTCCCGAACAATTAACAGCTCAGTATGACCACCGGAAAGGACAACCCCAAGATAAGGTGGTTGCAAATCAGGATATTCAAGGCGTAGGGCAAAGATGTGCCCTTCAAGATGGTTCACCCCAACAAACGGAATTCCGAGTCCGAAACTCACCGCCTTGGCAAAAGGTAATCCCACCAGTAAAGCACCCAAAAGTCCGGGTGCATAGGTTGCCGCGACAAGATGCAAATCTTCATAACTAACCCCGGCTTTTGCCATTGCCTCGCTCACCACCGGCACAATCATTCTAATGTGTGCCCTTGCTGCCAGTTCCGGCACAACACCACCATAAATTGAATGCACCAGTTGCGACGAAACAACACTGGAACAAACCTCTATTCCATCCCTCACCACACTTGCCGCGGTCTCGTCGCAGGATGTTTCTATTCCCAGACTGAGAAAACTCATCGGATGGTAACATCAAAAAGTTGCGGTTCAATCTTCACCATTCGGAAGCGCTCCGGCAGATTCACATCGGCTGCTAACCGATAAGACCCTGGACCTAAACCCGAAATCTTTATTTGAACTGTAATGTCCGAAGGTTTAAGTGAATCAATTTTATTTGCCGGACCCGCAACCGCAATCTGTGCCTCATTCGGTACCACCTGAACATCAATCGTCGGTGGTGCGACAATCTGCACCGGCAGACCTAAAAATATTCTTGCCGCTTCCTTCTCTAAAACCACTTCAACATCTACCGACTCCGGAGTACAGAAAAAACCTCCGGGTGGTGGTACAACCCGCAAACGTCTGATTCCATTCTCATCCACGGTGCTTAAATCAAGCGTCTCGGTCGCGACCGAACTATAACTCTGCAACTCTTCTATCGGACCAACCAACCTAACTCCAGATAGAACCTTAATCTGTGACGTCATCATACCTGCTGCAGGATGGTTCTTTGTGGGAACAGAAACCGCCACCTCTTTTGCCCGTGCCGGTCCCAGTTTTATTTCAATGATTTCCGGCTCTATCGAACGCACCACCAAACCGGGCGGTAGTTTCAGGTCCGACGGGTTCAACCGCACCTGTCTCGTTCCCAATTTACCCTCGGGCACAACCGGTTTAAACTCCAGTACCGTCCTTTTCACCCGCACCAACTCCTTACCTTTACCACTCAACACCACCACGGCAACTTTTGCGTCGACATCGGTAATCACCCGTTCGCTCCGGCCTTTCTCCACCACCTTGACCGGTACATCAATTTTAACCTCGTAAGTTCGGTCCAGAACCGCCAGCACCCAGAGAAACAGGGCAAAAACGAAAGCAAGAACCTTTAACGAGCTATTGCCGAAAACCAGCCGCAAAACATCCGACATCGATACAATATAAAAATTCCCAGCCGACCTGTCAATTACACCTTCTTCACACTTGACTTTACCGGTATAAATGCCATTATCTCCTATGGCAGAAACGCTCTATTTCTCTTTTCTCGAAACCGCCCAGCGTTTACCATCGCAACCCGCTTTAATGCACAAAGTGGGCAATAAATTCAAGACAATTACCTATGGCGAATTGAACCGCTTCGTTGACGAAACTGCTGCTGGCCTCCGGTTTCAAGGTGTTAAACCCGGGATGCGGGTCGGCATCTACTCCTACAATAGGCCTGAATGGCCCATCGTCGACCTTGCCGCCATCAAACTGGGTGCGGTAGTCGTGCCCATCTATCATACCCTTTCGGTTGACGCCGTTTGTTACATACTTAACGAAGCCGAAGTCAGTCACCTGTTCATTGAAAGTTCGGAACTACTTGCCCCACTTGTTCCCTGCCTTCCCCAACTCCCCCATCTTCAGCTCATTATAACCTTCTTTGAACAGCTGCCGGGTAATTTTAATGGCAAGCCGTTTGTCTCTCTTACCAAACTCCGTGAACAGGGTGCCCGCTTCATAAAACAGCACCCGGATGATGTAAAACCCCACCGAGCCCAACCCGATGACCTGTTGACCATCTGTTACACCTCGGGCACAACCGGCGAACCTAAGGGTGCGATGCTCTCCCATCGCAATGTCCTGACCAACGCCCGGGCAGCGATTGAGCGCTTTAACATTACTGAAAAAGACCGGTTCGTATCCTTCTTACCGCTCTGCCATATGTTTGAACGCACCTGTGGCTATTACACAATGCTCCTTGCGGGAGCAACGATTGCTTATGCTCAATCGATTCAGACAATTCGCGAAGATGTTGCGCAAATCAAACCAACGGTCCTACTTGTTGTCCCCCGGGTCCTCGAAAAAGTGTACAATGCGGTTCAGGAAAAGGTAATGACCGGACCGCCCTTGCAACGCCACTTGATGATTGCAACCCTGAAAACATCAACCCGTTGTGCCATCCTGCGCTCCCAGAAAAAAAACATCCCCTTGGGACTGAATCTTAAGAAAAAAATCCTTGACCTTCTTGTTGTAAGAAAATTGCGCCGGCTCGGCGGAGGTAGAATTCGCATCATTATGTCCGGTGGCGCACCTCTCGAGCGAAAACTTGCCCGAACTTTCCGAAACCTCGGTTTCAACCTCCTTGAAGGCTATGGATTAACCGAAACTGCACCGGTCGTCTGTGCTGCCGTGCCCGGCGAAGAAAAAGTCGGCACCGTTGGCAAACCTTTCCCCGGCGTCCAGGTAAAAATCGGAGAAAATGACGAAATCCTCGTCCGCGGTGTCAATGTAATGAAAGGTTATTTTAAGAAACCCGAGGAAACCGCTCGAGCAATCGACGCTGAAGGCTGGTTCCACACTGGTGACCAGGGACGATTCGACGCCGAAGGCAATTTAATCATCACCGGCCGAATCAAAGAACTCATTGTCAACTCCTATGGTAAAAACATACCACCGGTCCCAATTGAACAGGCGCTCATTAACTCCAAGTACATTGAACAAGCGGTTATATTTGGCGACCGCAAACCATATCTTGTCGCCCTGATTGTCCCGGCTCGTTTGACCCTTGAAGACTATGCCCGTCAGGAAAATATCTCATTCGATAAATTTGAGGAACTACTGGACCACCCTAAAATGATCGAACTTTTCCGCGCCGAAGTCGCCCGTGCTACCGCCCATTTCGCCTCGTACGAACAGGTGCGAAAATTCCGCCTCATCCCCGAACCTTTAACAGTAGAAAATAACCTCTTGACACCAACCCTTAAAGTTCGGCGCCAGCGGACTTATGAAATGTACAAAGACCTGATTGCATCAATGTATCAGGAGGAGTAGATGCTTCATCTGTTTATAATTTCCTTTTTCTTTAGTTCCGTGCCCGCAAATGATATCAACACTTTGTGCGACCGGGCGCAATTTTTCCTCTTCAACCGCCACCTAAACCGCACCTATCTTGACTCCGCCTACACAATTCTCGCCCACTGCCGCACCCGCGATGCCAAACACGAGCGCACCCTTTACCTCTGGTCCCGAATTCATACCCAGATGGGCGAAGATGCCCGTAATGCTGCCGAAAAAATCCGCCTCTTTGAAAGGGCAAAGGCGATTGCGGAAACGCTCCAGGCAATCAACCCGAACAACCCGGACGGCTATATGTGGTGGGCAATTCCTCAAGGTAGAATCGGCCAGGTGCGGGGCGTGCTCAACTCCCTTTTTATGGTTCCCGACCTCAAAAAAATGTTCAACAAAACCCTGGAACTTGACTCCAGTTATGCGGCTGCCTATGATGCCCTGGGCGTCCTCTATTACGAACTGCCCTCATTTGCCGGCGGTGATTTGAAAAAGGCGGAAAAATTCCTGATTCAAGGGTTAAGAGTCGACCCCAACTATACCGTCATCCGCCTCGACCTTGCCAAGGTATACATCAAACAACGCCGTTATGAAGACGCCAAGCGCGAACTTCTCTACATCCTTAAGACATCCAAGCCAACCTATCCAGCAGACTACTTTTTAGATGACAAACCTGCCGCCCAAAAACTGTTAGAAGAACTAACCCAGAAAAAATGCCAGTCCTGAAATTAACTGCTCTTATGCCCGGTACGGGCGCGGGCTACTGTTGAACTTTCAATCGGTGATGCGGCTGCTTTCTCTCCGACCTTCTTCAGGGCATCATTGAGCAATCTGATTTTCGTCGCCACCGAAACCCGGCGGTTCACAATCAACCAGAATTGCTCCCTTACCCGGCACAACCCGCCTTCCCCGCGCAGGTCGTCATAAACTAACTTTATTCCCAGTTCCTGACACCGCGCTTCCAGCTCCGCAAGTGCCGACTCTTTACCCATCAACTTACTTTTGTCTTGATGCATCCCTTTGTCAGCCATCCTTTCTCCTTATACCACTGCAAAGTTCTTTCCGCCCCTTTCTTTAAATCAAACTCCGGCTTAAACCCCAATTCTGTTTCTGCCCGTTGGTCGGTGCAAACCCAGCACTCCTGACACAACTCCCGAACCTTGTCCGGGTTGAAAATCGCCTCTTCCTGATTCAACCACTGATTCAAACTTGCGGCAAAAAACGCCAGCGCCTTCGGGATTCTGAAAGACAATACCCTCTTCCCGGTTACCTCCTGCCACACCTTTACCAGTTCGTAATAACTGTAACAGTTGCCGTCCGAAATAAAGAAAACCGACCCCGAAGGACAACTCTTTTCTCCGGCAAGAATCGCAGCACGTACCGCATCTTCTACATAGACTAAAGAAAATGTCCCACCCATAATCGGTGCCAAACCCCGGGAAAACATCCGCCACATCAAAAGACCATCCCGGTCTCTTGGACCGTAAACCGCTGGAAACCGCAAAATTACCAGGTGCATCTTCTCCTTATATTTCAGCACCGCCCGCTCTGCTTCCAATTTTGCTTGACCGTAAAAACTCACCGGCGTTGGGTCCTTTTTATCGCTTAAACTTTTACCCGCTTGCACCGGTCCCGCCGCCGCCACCGAAGAGAAAAGCACAAACCTTTTTACCCCGGCAGAAACCGCAACCCTCGCCAGCCGCTCTGTACCCTCGTAATTGACCCGCACAAAATCTGCCTTCTGCCTCGCCCGCACCACCGCCGCCGTATGAAACACCGCCTCAACACCATCAACCGCCCGAAAAAGTGACTCCTCATCTTCCAGGCATCCGTAAACCAAACTTAAATCCAAGCCTTCCAGCCACTCTAAGTTACTTGTCTTCCGCACCAAACCCCGCACATCATAGCCCCTTTTTAGCACCGCCTCGCATAAATGGGAACCGATAAATCCGTTAGCCCCGGTCACAAGCGCCTTCATCGCAACTTCGGCACCAACTTGACAAAATAGTCTCGGGCAGCAAGGGCTGCCTCTTTGGGCCTTGTCTCCATCACCAGCCAGGCATTACTGTTAACCAGCAAACGCAGATAACGACGGACATCGGTACTACCCGCACCGAGTGGCAGATGCTCATCCCTTATCCCATGATTGTGATGAATGTGGGAATGAAATATCTGCTGTTTATACCTCTGGAAAAACTCAAACTCCTCCTCTTTTCGCTCATCGGGCAAAATCGCAATATGGCCAATGTCAAAACACAACCCCATACTTTTACCCAGTAACCCGAGCAAAACTCGCTTGGTCGGTGCAAACCTGAACCCACCAACATTCTCCACGCACAACCGTGCCCGGTCGCGGGCAAACTCCTTCAACTCGGAAAGCGCCTCCCAAAGCGCATCGTCATAATAGTCCGGAAACTCCTCATGGGTATAACGATTGCCGCCGGTGCCCATCCCGTAATGCATATCAAAACCTAAATGCATCACGACATTCTGAGCACCAATCTCCTCAGCCCAGTTTAGAGTTTGCTTCAGTTCGGCGACCGCGCAACGCCGTACCCGCCGGCTCGGAATAAAAAACGAAGGACCCTCCAGCGCATGGATTGCCAGTTTTACACCCAACCGTGTAGCGCTTCTTCTGACCGCCTGTCGTTCCCGGGTTCGGCGCAACTGCTCACCAAAAAGGATATTCCCGAGGTTGATTTCGAGTACCCCAAAACCTGCTCCCGCCGCAAACTCAATGGCGTCGATAATGTCCGAAAAGTCAAACAAAATCTGAATCCCGAGCCGCCTTCTTAGCCTCTCATCTTCAGGCACAACCGATTATAAGTTTAACCTTGCCTTTGTCAATATGTACCTCATTGTTGCCCAACGCAACGGCCCGATTAATCACCCGAACTACCCAATTGACATTTCAATTTACCCGATTAATATGAAGTATGAAAGAGTTAATCGGGCTGTTAACTCTAAGTTCGCTCGGCTGGCTCTGGTTTTTCCTGCTCACATTTGCCATCGCGCTTGGTATCGGTGCCACCGTATTCTGGATATGGATTCTTATTGAAATCCTTACCCGGGAAACCGATGAAAATAACACACGGCTTATCTGGACGCTGGTCATCATATTTACCCACTGGCTGGGAGCGCTCATCTACTTATTTGCCCGTCGTAGCGAACGAATCAATAAACTCGGGAGGTAAAAGATATGTTGAACTGCACACCGGTACCGGTCTGCACCTGCGGACCTTTGCCCCATCGCTTCTGGGGTTGACCATTAACTGAAATCATCGGTTTGGGGCTATTTGTCCTTTGGATATGGGTGCTGATTGACCTTCTGACCAGAGAAACCGACGAAAACAACCAGCGCCTTATCTGGGGGCTTGTTGTTGGACTTACCTATGTAATTGGCGCCATCTTGTACCTAATCATCCGCCGCCCCGAACGCATCAAAACCCTGGGAAGATAACATCTCAAACTCCTCATACCGCGCAAACTTCGGCTGATTTTTTATTCGTTTAAATCGGGACTCGCTTGACCTTATTTACCAAGCGTATAAAATCACCAGGATGGAAAAAACAAACTCACCGCTTTTTCGCACCCTGCTCATTATCATCCTTCTCCTTGCCGGTATCGCCATAACGCTTCTCCCTCACTGGCTCCGTTCGGCAAACAATGTTCAGCCCATTACCCTTGAAGCCCAGGGCTGGTCTTATTCCGGTGCCGCTTCCCCGGACTCGCTCTTGATAATCCACCGCCTGCATCGGGTAATTGACCCGGAACTGGGTACCGACCTGATTAACATTGGCTTACTGGAAACGCTCAAGATTGATACTACCGGCAATGTCCGGGTTGTGTTCAACCTTACCACCCCTTTCTGTCCCTACATAAAACAACTGGCAAAATCAACCCTTGACACATTAGTGGCAACACCAGGTGTCCGCCGCGTAACCGTGAAATTTGACCCCGGGATTCGGCGTTAACCCGGGCAATTTGCCGCCAATGGAATCGCTGTTCCTTCGCGCCTTTGCTCTCGGTTTATCGACGGGCGCCTCCTGCCTTGGTTTCTGCCTGCCGGTAGCACTTCCCACCATCGCTGGCGACCACCGGCCCGGGTTTAAATCCACCGCTCTCAACCTTGCGATTTTTCTCCTCGGTCGCCTCGTTGCCTATCTCATCGCCGGTCTTGTTTT
>JBBISL010000031.1:0-11835 GCA_037441285.1 Caldifarciminota bacterium | reverse complement strand
AAAACAGCACGGTATCACACACCAGCGAACTGGCGCCGGACTGAACTCGAACCTGACCCTCAGCTCGGGCAACCGTACCCGCCTCTTGATACAACATCCGATTTGCCGTCACCTGAACCGGCGCCCGCTCTCGCTCAATCGTCAATATGGGTGCGGAATCAACAACTCCGGTCCGCTCGTTTAAATCATAACTGCCCCGGGCACCGGTTAAAAAATAACCACCCTCATTGGTAATCTCCAACCCCCGTGGGGCTCCGAGCCACCGCTTGCCCAGTAAGTAGTCAACCTGCGGTGCCCGGATGACAGTTGACTCCTGTTTAACAACAACATTCTCCCGCACCGGTGCCAGGATTGTTGCCTTTCTTTCCTTAAAGTCGTACATTACCGAGTCTGCCCACACCTGCGCCTCCGGAGTCCGGATATAAACCGATTCCGATAGTACCGCCCAGCCTGCCTGCTCCTGCATCACCGCCCGCCGGCTGACCAAAACAGTCCCGTCCTCAATTATTGCCACACTGTCGCGAAAAACTGTTGCGGGACCGGTCGGCGTCTTAACAATCTCCATCTTTCGGGCATAGATATCAGCCCCGAACCCAACCCCGCTAACAATCAAAAAACAGAAACCGATGGCGACCTTACGGCACAAACTCATAGTTGGAACTCCCGCGCACCTCACCGACAATCTCAATTTTGTTCAGTCCCGCATCCGCCACCAAACCCTTACCACCGATTCTGCCTTTGGGTGACTCGATTGTCACTTCGGCATCGGTCAGAATAAGTTTACGGGTGTTGTTCCAGACCAGAGAATCGGTGTAAAGTCGGGTACTCTCCGCCGTTTCCACCACAACATCGCCCCGCGCCACCAGGTCCTCGCTTCGGCTCAATACCACCCCGGCATCAGCCCGCAGTATTGAATAGACTGCACCACCATCATCGTAAAACACAACCTCAGGAGCCTTGACATCAATTCGTCCCTCCCTTTCCAGTACCACCGCCTCAACCGCTGTCAGCCGGTATAGTCGCCGACCACTTGCCGACTCCTGGAGCACAAACTCGTGTACAACCTGGTCCGGCAACCCGTCATTAACATCCGGCATTGAGCCTTCTTGGCAGCGAACACCCACCAGAATAAATATTAACAATACGCCCGCCCTCAGTCGCACCATTATCCCGCCTCCACCAACCTTTGCACCGCCCCCGCCTTACCCCAGAATATCCACTCCTCAGGCATCTCTCTAATCATCGTGAAAAGCGCCCGGATTGCGTTCGCTTCATCGCCCGCCGGAAATACCCGCACGACCAGCCTGCCCTGTCTTAAATATCCGAACACCGGCACAACTCCCTTCACCGCAACCTTTCCCTCATTCGCCGACCGCGTTAAAACCTGAAATGGTAAAGCCGGAACCCGAAACATCAATCGGGAACTATCAAGCCGACCAGCAAGTTGAATCCAGCGCGCACGTCCCCGGCTGGTATTGTCAAGCATAAACCCGGTTATTCCCGGGCTTGACAATCTTCGAAAAAACTGGCTGATTTGAAATATCAGTTTAACCCCGTGCCCCGTCCTCAGCCTCCTGAGCCAGAAGTCCAGCACCGGATTTCGCTGTTCCGAAACCACCACCGCTACACTGTCAGTCCACCGCGCAAAAATCTGCGGCAAATACTCCCACATTCCGAAGTGAAATGAAGCCATTAGCATATGCAATTCCTGTTCCCGACTTCGGCTCTTTATATAACTATTTTCCCCACAAACCAGCACCCTGTCAATAAGTTCCTGAGCAAAATTCGTGCCAATTTTTGCCATCAATGCCAGGTTTCTCCCTACCCGCCAAGCGTTGCGCACCCAGAACCACCGGCGGTTCTGGCCAAATATTACCCTATAATTGGTATTTATCTCCCGGCGATAATCACCCCGAACTGTCAGGTAAATTAAGAGAATTAACCGGACAAAAAGTACCGCGAGCTCAGGAGGCAGTATGCGGACTGTTGTGAGAATCGCGCTGATCAGCATCATCCCGGCTTTGGGGTTGGCGGTCATAGCCGGCTTTAAGGAAAGAGACAAACAAAGGATGCGGCGCTAAGGGCCGCGATTTGAACTCCGGATGAAACTGGGTGGCAATAAAAAAAGGATGAGATTTAAGTTCTATGATTTCAACAAGTTTTCCATCCGGAGAAATGCCTGATGCCACCATCCCGTAGCGGGCAAGCAATGGGAGAAACCGATTGTTCACCTCATAGCGGTGCCGGTGCCGCTCCGAAATCAGCCGGCGCCGATAACAACGATAGGCAACCGTACTGGGTTGAATCACGCAGGGGTAGGCGCCAAGGCGCATCGTGCCACCTTTCTGCTTTCTCCTCCGCTGTCCGGGCATCAGATAAATTACCGGATACCGGGTTTTGGTGTCGAACTCGGTAGAATTGGCACTCTCAAGCCCGCACACCCGGCGGGCAAACTCAATCACCGCAATCTGCAACCCAACGCACAAACCCAAAAACGGTAACCTGTGCTCCCGGCAATAGGTGACCGCCTCAATTTTTCCTGCCATGCCCCGCACCCCAAAACCGCCGGGCACAATCACACCGGCAAGACCTTTAAGTCGCTCGGCAACATTTCTTGATGTCAACTCCTCCGCTTCAATAAACTCAATCACCGGCCGAACCCCTACCGCCGCCGCTGCATGATGAATCGCCTCAATTACCGACTTGTACGAATCGTGCAACCCGACATACTTTCCGCACAATCCAATGCGTAAATCAGTTTTTGCCGCCTGCTGCTTCTGGACAAACTCGCGCCACTTTCTTAAAATGCCGTCCCGGCCGGACGCCGACCGCTTCCGTTTTATCCTTAACAGCCGAACAATTAAATCGTCAAGACCCTGGCGCTGAAACACCAACGGGATTTCATAAATGTTGGCGACATCAATCGCCTCAATCACCGCCTCCCGCCGCACATTACAGAAAAGCGCAATCTTCTCCTTGGCATCCGGTGGCAATGGTGTTTCGGCGCGGCAGAGCAAAATGTCGGGCTGAATACCTATCTCCCGGAGTTTGTTGACCGAGTGCTGGGTCGGTTTGGTCTTGTATTCGCCCGAGGTTCGGATAAAAGGGACTAAGGTCAGGTGGATATAAAGGACATTTTCCTTTCCCTCCTCAAGTGCAAACTGCCGTGCCGCCTCAAGGAACGGCAGCCCCTCAATATCACCCACTGTACCACCAATTTCCACCAGCACCACATCCTGACCTCGGGCAACCTTCCGAATCCGCTCCTTAATCTCACCGGTAATATGGGGTACAACCTGAATCGTCTTGCCCAGATAACCGCCCCGGCGTTCCTTTTCAATTACCGCCGAGTAAATCTGCCCGGCGGTCAGATTGTTGTCCCGGGAAAGTGCCCGGCCAATAAACCGCTCATAATGACCTAAATCCAGATCGGTCTCCGCCCCATCATCGGTCACAAACACCTCGCCGTGTTGAAACGGACTCATCGTTCCCGGGTCAACATTGATGTAAGGGTCAAACTTCAACGGCACGACCCTTAACCCGCGACTTTTCAGGAGCAAGCCGATTGATGCGGTGGCAATTCCTTTACCCAGCGAAGACACCACCCCGCCGGAGATAAAAATGAACTTTGCCACCGGCTACCTGCTTTCTGACATCTAACCCTGCCGCTGATTGTGCTTGGGCTCGCGCTTGCAAATCACCCGCACTTTGCCCCGGCGCCGCACAACCACACAGTGGGCACACCGCTTCTTAACTGAAGAACGCACCTTCATAATAAACCCCTTTCTTAGACTAAGCGCTACTTAAACCGGTAAACTATCCGTCCCCGGGTAAGGTCATAAGGTGAAAGTTCCACCGTAACCCGGTCGCCTGGCAGAATTCTAATCCAGTTCATCCGCATCTTACCCGAAATGTGGGCGAGGACCAGATGACCGTTGTCCAGCTGTACCCGAAAGGTTGCATTGGGCAACGATTCGGTCACCACCCCTTCTAACTGAATTACATCCTTTTTAGCCATACACCTCCGGTTTTGCCTCTTTCAAACGGTCAATATCTCGGGCTCATCATCGGTGATGAGCACCGTATTCTCGTAATGGGCGGACGGTTTCCCATCCGCCGCAACCACGGTCCAGCCATTAGCCCGTGTCTTCACCTTGGGCGAACCCATATTCACCATCGGCTCAATCGCCAGCGTTATCCCCTTCACCAGCTCCCGGCCCTTTCCCGGCGTCCCGAAATTGGGCACCGTTGGTTCCTCGTGCAGTTCAATCCCAACCCCGTGCCCGTGCAACTCCCGCACCACCGAAAACCCCTGTTCTTCCACAAACCTCTGAATCGCGGCGCTGATGTCACCAACCCGATAGCCGGCACGCGCAAACCTCAGCCCCTGGTAAAACGCCTCTTCGGTCTTCTTAACCAGCCGCCCCACCTCCGCATCAACCCTGCCCACCTGATAGGTACGTGCCGCATCCGCAATAAACCCCTTTTTCGTTACACCAACATCCACCTTCACAATATCACCTTCCTGTAGCACACGGTGGTCCGGAATTCCGTGCACCACCTCCTCATTCACGCTGATACACACCGCGGCTGGAAACCCTTGATAACCTAAAAAGGTCGGAACCGCTCCCGCTTCTCTGATAAACCGGGCACAAAAATCTTCCAGCTCCTTCAAACTGACCCCGGGTGCCACCTGACCCTCCAGAAGCCTTAGCAGCTCGGCGGCAATTTTCCCTGCCTGCCTGATTCCCTCCACCTCGACCGGGCTTTTTATGTAAAGTGCCATCCATCATCTCTTCGCGGCGATAAGGGCGCTCAGGCGCTCAAACACCCGGTCCCGGCCCAGGGCGCCATCAAGCCGAATCAGTTTCCGCTGTTTTTCATAATAGTCAATCAAAGGGCTGGTTTGCTCCTTGTAAATGCGCAGGCGCGCCCGAATTGTCTCCTCCCGGTCATCATCCCGTTGATAAAGTTCACCCCCGCACTCATCGCAAACCCCTTCCTTTCTGGGCGGACTGAAGGTCAGGTTATAAATCTTACCGCACACCTTGCACTGCCTTCGGCTCGAAAGTCGCCGCACCACCTCATTGTCGCTCAAATCCACCAGGACAACAAGCGAAAGCTCCAACCCCATCCGACCCAAAAGCGCATCAAGCCCCTGTGCCTGAGGAATCGTTCGGGGAAACCCGTCAAACACAACTGGCTTGCCGGTGTGGTCGCGGATAAACTGCTCCACCACCTCAAGTACAATCTCATCCGGCACCAGCCCGCCCGAAACCACATAACCTTCCACCTTTACACCTAATGGTGTCCGGCGGCTGATTTGCTCACGGAAAACCTCACCGGTTGAATAGTGGACAAAACCCAACCGGCTTGCCAGCAACTCCGCCTGAGTTCCCTTACCAGAACCGGGCGGACCCAATAAAACCAGACGCAAACTGTCAACTGAATTTCTTGGTACCATAATCTTACAACTCCGTAATTTTGTATAGTGTAGTATCCTTATCGTTATTAGTCAAGAACACCCACACCGAAACTACTTCCCAACCGACCACTAACTGACAATATAAATCGGAAACCGCTCAAAAAGGTGCCACCCGGACCGCAAAAAACGCAGTTTCCCACACCATCCCCGAAACTACCCCGGGGTTGGGTATGGAAAATTAGGTTTCAACGGTTTAACTCTTGTAATATTAAGGTGTTAGACAAAAACGCCCGCCCAATGGGCATTATACTTTAAAGTACAATCTCCGGTTTCGTCTGTTGTTCCTCCTGCATCCTTGACCTTACAACATTTTTCTTTAATATATCTTTACCGATGGATAATCACTTCGGCAGAGTCTGGGCAGAGATTGACCTTGACGCCTTAAAACACAACATCCTCGAAGTACGGCAGCAGATTGGCAACCGCCAGTTGCTCTTTGCCATTAAAGCCGACGCCTATGGTCATGGCTTGCGCGAAATTGCCCGAGCCAGTTACCACCTCGTTGATGCCTACGGTGTTGCCAGCATCGAAGAAGGGGTTTCCTGCCGACTCGCCGGCGTAAAAGAAACTCCCATCCTCGTCCTATCCCCGGTTCCGAAAGAAGGTATTCCCGAACTCATTGAGCACCGCCTGACCCCAACCGTAACCGAGTTATCATTTGCCCGGGCTCTATCCGAGCAGGCAATTGCCCATAACACCGTTATCCCGGTGCACATTGAAGTAGACACCGGTATGGGCCGAACCGGGGTTAGCATCGACGAGGCACTTGACTTTATCATCAAAGTCGCCCGGTTACCCGGCGTCAAACTGACCGGCGTCTTCACCCATTTTCCTGCTGCCGACACCGACATCTTTTTCACCCAATACCAGGTTAAATCTTACAATCGTCTCCTCGAGCAACTTGCCGAAAATGGTATCACCGGGTTTCTGCGTCATGCCGCAAACTCGGCCGGCTGCCTTAACATTCCGGAAGCCCACCTTGATATGGTCCGTCCCGGACTCGTGCTCTACGGCATAATGCCCCTGAGTTACCATTTTGGCCACCGCCGGGCACCCCTTGACCTGAAGCCGGTAATGACCTTGCGCTCCCGCATCGTCAACCTGCGCCACTTCCCCGCCGGCACATCGGTCAGTTACGAGCGCACCTACTTCACCACCCGACCCTCTCGTATCGCCGTCATTTCCGTCGGCTATGGTGATGGCTATCCCCACTCTTTAACCAACAAAGGTTACTGCCTGGTGCACGGCAAAAAGGCGCCGGTTGTCGGCAATGTGTCAATGGACCTGACGATGCTTGATGTCACCGACATCCCCGAGGCAAAACTGGGTGACACGGTAACCCTCCTCGGGGCGGCGGACGGCAAAAAAATCTGCGCCAACGAACTGGCGCTACTTGCCGGCACCATCCCCTATGAAATCATCTGTCGGGTCAGCCCGCGCGTACCCCGGATTTATCTCAGCAACGGCAAAATCACCCATATCAAAACCCTGCTCCACAATGAGTGACGAAAATCCCAAAAATCAACCCCTGGAAGAAATTCCAGCAACGCTCTCATCCCTGATTTTGAGTATTGCCGCCACCGCCCTGCACTATCTGGGCCGCCCCTTGACTAACGAGACGACCAAAACCGAAGTCAACTTATCGTTAGCCCGTCACACCATTGACACCCTTGAAATACTCAAAACCAAAACCGAAGGCAACCGCACGCCCGAAGAAACCGAACTGCTCAACGACCTTTTGTATCAACTGCGCCTTGCCTACCTTCAGGCAACGCAAAAGCCGGCCGAGAACCCGGAAAATAAAACATAAAGCCGCTGCACCGTTTTCCCCGATTTGCCTCGGATTTTTTCCAGGTTAACATTTTTTAAGATGAACTCCTGCCGTATCCCGTTCTATGACCTGAGGTCAGAAAACATTGAGTTCAAGCCCGAGTTTGAAAAAGCGCTCAGCCGCATCGTCGAGTCGGGCAGATTTGTTCTGGGCGATGAACTCAAAAAGTTCGAACAGGCCCTCGCCCTTTACCTCGGGGTACCGCAAGTTATCGGCGTCAAAAGCGGCACCGATGCTCTGTTTTACGGCATGAAGGCGCTGGGCATCGGTCCGGGCGACGAAGTCATTACCACCCCGTTCACCTTTCCGGCTACGGTTGAGGCGATTTTGCGGATTGGTGCCGTGCCCGTCCTTGCCGACATCGAACCCGAAACCCTCTGTCTTTCCCCTTCGGCAGTTGAAGAAAAAATCTCCTTTCGGACCAAAGCGATTATCCTGGTACACCTTTTCGGTAACTGCAGCGCCCTTGACCGATTTACCACCATCTGCCCGCAACACAACCTCTTTCTAATCGAAGACGCCGCTCAGGCGCTCGGTTCAACCTACCAAAATAGAAAACTGGGCTCCTTTGGCACCGTCGCCACCTTCAGTTTTTATCCGACCAAAAACCTCGGCGCGCTCGGCAACGGTGGCGCCATCGCCAGTGTCTCCCTGCCGATTTCCTGTCCCACCTCAGCCCGGCTTGACGAACTGCAGGCGGCATTTCTGCTTTTAAAACTTAACCATCTCGAAAAGTGGCTTGCCCGACGCCGGCAACTTGCCCACCGCTACACCACTGCGCTCAATCAATATGTTCGCATCGTCCAATCCGCCCCAGACAGCATTGCCAACTATCACCAGTTTGCTTTGCTTACCCCCGACCGCGACCGCCTCCGCAACTTTCTGCTCGAAGCCGGTATCGAAACAATGGTTTACTACCCCGAACCAATTCACCTTCAAGCCGGGTTTGCCGCATTATTTCGCAACCAGTCGTTTCCGGTCGCAGAAAAGGCAAGCACCGAAATCGTCTGCCTGCCCATCCGACATAACTTGACAGATGCCGACCAGGATGTCATTATCAATAAGATAATAGAATTCTTTGCGCGCTTATGATGAACCTTGCCGATTTTGTCCTGCCCGAACTGGCGTTTGATGCCCCCCCGGTTGGTTCGCAAGAGCAACTGTTCGACCTTGTTGCCGACCGCCTGCTCGAAGCCGGCATCACCCAAGACCACGCGGAGGTAATAGAAGGATTCCGAAAAAGAGAAGAACTGTGCTCAACCGGTGTTGGCCATGGGGTTGCGCTACCCCACTCCGCACCGCCTTCGCTCGACCGAATTGTTGTCGTTGTTGTACGCCTCAGCACACCCATTGACTGGCACGCCCGCGACAACGAACCGGTCAACCTCGTCGTCGCGCTCATTTCACCGCCTTCGATGTACTCGGTGTACCTTCAGATTCTTGCCACCCTGGCCCGGGCTCTCCACCTCGAACCGGTACGCAAACTGGCGCTTTCCGCACCCACCGCCGCAGATGCCGCCCGATTGATTACCCAGAGTGCCCAGGCACAAACCGAAGGTAGTGAACCCTTGATTGAACCGGTCTGTTAGCGCCGTTGCCGCGCCTGACGCCGCTGCTCGCTCACCCGTTGCGCCATCTTTTCAAAAATCGCCCGTGTTTCCGCCGCTGCGGTTTTGTCCAGAACCTGAATCGCAAACCCGGCGTGAACAATCACATAATCGCCCACCTTCACCCCGGGCGTCATCACAATTGAAATCTCCCGCTCGACCCCCCCGACTTCACCAATCGCTCTTTCGCCCTCAATTGCCACAATCTTCGTTGGTATCGCCAGACACATATCAACCCCTTCCCTTTGAATAGTAGAGAACCGAATCGCCCAGATTCACGCCCAGCCGACCTGCTACCAGTTCACACTTTGCCGTTAACAGGTAAAACCCATCCCGGCCATCGTCAACCAGGGACTCAAAGTTCGCATGCCCCTTGGCAATCACCACATCGGCATTGTAGTAAACCGCACGAAACTCATCCGAGACAGTATTGAGGTCAACCCCGAGAAAAGGCGAACCGGTACCAATTACCCGACCCAGCTGTTCAAAACCCAACTGCCGCGCCTCATCAACGGTCACATCGTTAAGAATCGGCGTGGAACGGGCAACAATCGTCACCGCCGGCACCGCCAGCCGCTTGAGTACCAGTTGGTCAAACAGCGCCTCCCCGGCGTTGTCAAGGATGTAAACCAGTCGCTGCGCCTTCTTCAACTTTTCCTGCAGCCGACCGGTATCATCGTGCGCCAAACGCGCCCGTGCCAGAGTCGCCGCAAAGTCAAACCGGTGTCTTGGTCCAACATCAATCACATTACCCGCCGCCGCGCACACCAGTGCCACCTGCAACGGCTCTTCTTTTCGTTCCAGTTCGGCATCACATCGCTTTGCCCATTCCCGGCTCTTCTCATTCTGCTCCTGCCGCATCTGCCGAAACGGGTCCGGTTCTCCTAAAAACTCCATCGCCGCAATCAGCATCTTGGATGTGTAGGTGCTGGGCGGTTGTCTTAAGTCAAGCTGACCTCTCAATTTCTCAAGCCGCTCCTTTAACCTCTGAACCATCTCATCATTTCCCCCGCACAAACGGACAATCCGTTCGCACTGTCTCAAGCCGCAATCAAAACAGTCCGGTATCGAATTCATGGCCTATGTTTTGAGCGGCTTCTTCTCTGCTGCCGGGAAAAGTACATTGTTGAGAATCAACCGATACCCGGGTGAATTTTTGTGCAAAGAGAGGTCGGTCGGAGGGTCACCAATGCGTTGCGCATAATCCTCCGGGTCGTGTCCGCCGAGAAAGGTAAAGGTCCCCTTTCCAAACTGTCCGTGAATGTACTTCGCCTCTTCGGTGTTTGTCACCTCACCCATAATTACCACATTTTTCTTCAGCAAGGTGCGCCGGAACCCACAATTCTGCCCTAAAAACTCCTTGACCAGCCCAACATGGTCCTGCACCAGCATCGTCGGCACCGGGTCGTACTTGGCGGAAAAGTCAAAAAGGGTAAAGTAAACCTCTGGACCCCGCGCCGTTGCCTCCTGATAGGTGTCGATATCGGAATGTTCATAAACCCAGGGGTCGGTGATAACCTTAAAATTCTCAAACGCAAAACACCCTTCATAATTCAGTTTCTGATTGCAGCCGGGCTCGGGCGGGTCACCATCAAACACCGCATCGCAGATATCGGTGTTTCGTGCCGCCCAGGCAATATCCGGGGTGTCGGTTGCCGAACACATCGCAAACAGCATGCCGCCTTCGGCGACATACTTTCTAATCGCCTCAACAACCGCCAGTTTCAACTGGCTTACCTTCTTATACCCTAACTCCCGGGCGGTCTTCAGGTTAAGTGCCACCTCCTCCTGATACCACTTCTCCTGTCGGTACGAGGCGTAAAACTTACCAAACTGACCGGTAAAATCCTCGTGATGTAGGTGTAGCCAGTCATACTGGGAAAGTTTCCCGGCAAGCACCTCTTTATCCCATACCACATCGTAAGGAATCCCGGCGTAGTCCAGTGCCAGCCGTACCGCATCGTCCCACGGGTCTGCGGTCGGCGGTGCATAAATTGCAATCTTGGTCGGCCGCTCCAGAACAACCGAAGCCATATTGTTCGCCTCGATTGTTGAACGAATCGTCACCAGTTCAGCAGGCGTCACCTCTTCAAAGACAACCCCGTTCCAACGGCACTCCTTTATTGCCTGTCCATCTTCCGGAAATAAAAAGGACCCGCCCCGATAGTTCAAAAGCCACTCCACCCGCACGCCCCTTGTCAGCAAACGATAGGCAACACCATACGCTTTCAGATGGTCACTCTGGGTCAAATCCATCGGGATAAGCATCATCGTCTGGGAAAACAAAAGGTAAACCAGTACATTAAGACCGCTCATCTTACGGCACAATCGTTGTCCCGGCTTTTCCCGCGACCGCTGCGAGAATATGCTCCGGGTCGGTAATAAAAACCGCTTCCCCTCCCCGCTCCAGAAACTTAAGTCCGGCGCTCACCTTTGGTCCCATACTGCCCTCGGGAAAATGCCCGGCCCCTAAATAGCTTTCCATTTCCGCGGCTGTTACCCTTGTCAATGGCTGGGCATCAGGTAGCCCATAATGGAGATATACCTGTTCCACCGCGGTGGAGATTATCAGCCGTTCTGCGCCAACCAGATTACCAAGAAGTGCCGATGCCAGGTCTTTGTCAATCACCGCTGCCACGCCCTTCAATTTACCGTTTTCTTCAACCACCGGTATTCCCCCACCACCACAGGCAACGACCACTGTGCCCGCCTCAACCAGTCGTTTTATCTCCTCAATCTCAACAATCGCCTGAGGTATCGGCGACGGGACAAAGCGCCGGAAGCCACGACCGGCATCCTCCTTTAACACCCAGCCCAGTTCCCGCTGCAGTCGTACCGCCTCCTCCCGGGTGTAAAATGGTCCCACCGGCTTGGACGGCACCGAAATCGCCGGGTCATTTATATCCACTATT
>JBBISL010000030.1:0-14533 GCA_037441285.1 Caldifarciminota bacterium | reverse complement strand
TTGAATTTGTTCCGTACAATGTGGGTATGGATACGGGACGCTGGGCTGTGTGCTGCTCGACTGTGGCAATCGGTGACACCTATCCAGATAACGACTGGCGTCTTGGTATATTTGCCGTTTATGAGGGTGGTGGTGCAAACCAAGCCGGCTGGTATGAAAAGACACCGATGCCGTTACAGCCTTCGGGTAAGTCGGTAAAGGATGGAGGCTGGTTGACCTTTGACCAGGGGAGCGGTTTACTTTTCGCCGCCAAAGGGTACAAGACCGGTGATTTCTACTGTTATGACCCGCAGGCTGATACCTGGCACGAACTGAACTTTTGGCCCGGGGGAATAGAAGGCAAAGGTCCGGCAAAGGGTGCGGTCGGTATCGCGGACGGCTATAGCCATATTTTTGCGGTAAAAGGGAACAACACCCGAGGGTTCTGGTGCTATTACTTTGACGGGGACTCCTGGCGTCAACTTCCGGATGTGCCGCTTGGACCATCCAACAAAAAGGTCAAGGGTGGCAGTGATGTTGTGTATGTTGAACAGGCAGGAACACCTTTTGTTTATCTGTTGAAGGGCTATAAAAATGAGTTCTATCGTTTCAATTTGACCACCGACTCCTGGGAGATTTTGCCCGAAGCGCCCCAGGCGGTTCATCCGAAATGGGACAAAGGTTCGTGGCTGGTGTACGATGGCAATCAGTACATCTATGCGCACAAAGCAAAATATCACGAGTTCTGGCGCTTTGACCTTTACACCCTTACCTGGGATACGACACGGCTGCAGGGGATGCCCTTCTTGAGCCGGACCGGAAAAAACAAAAAGGCAAAGGAGGGTAGTAGTGCGGCATATCGGGATGGTGCGATATATGCCTTAAAGGGCGGTAATACCTGTGAATTCTACTCCTATGACATTATCGGCGATACCTGGACCGAACTGGCACCGATGCCCGAGGTTGGTTCAACCGGCAGGAAGAAAAGGGTGAAGGGTGGCGGCGACATCACCGTGTATTCACCAACAATGATTTTCGCCCTGAAAGGTAACAAAACCCGGGAACTTTGGTGTTATTACACGCCGACATTAAACTCGGCGGCGCCCTTACAGGGGATAACCAGTGTCTCTTCAACACCGCGATTTGATTTCGGTCTCTTTCCCAATCCCTGCTGTGCTGACGAGGTCACGGTCTTCGGTCCGGATACAAGAGGCGGTTTATTGACAATTTCGCTATACGACATAACCGGTGCGCTCCGTATGAAAAAACAGGTTAACTTCCCAAAAACTACCGGACAAACCCTGAATTTGTCGTCAATCCCGAACGGTATTTACTGGGTAAAATTAGAACAGGGCAAAAGGGCACAGGCGCACAAGTTAGTTGTCAATCGGTAGTTAATTACGCGGTATCGGACAATTTACCCTTTGTGAGTTCAGGGTATTTCCGGGCTGAGACCAGAGGAATAAACAGGAAGTTAGCCGATGTTAAAGGGTAAACTGAAAAATGAGCCCGGCTATCTTGAAACCTGGGGAACAATCAAAGGCCTTCTCGAGGTGTGGGAAAGGGGTCAAGACCTTGAGGTGCGGGGTTTTTGTACCGACATTGTGGAACTGTACAGCTGGCTTTTGCCTTCAATCGCCTCTGCCCATCCAGAAAAGGAGATTTACTTTGACGCGATTCGGATTTGTGAGACCGAACCGGAGCGGGAAATTGTTAAGCAGGAAATCCGGCTATATCTGGAGGAGCAGTCCGGGAAAATGGAGCGGGTGACACCAAGCCGTCGTCCAGAATAGCAAGCGACCGGTAAAAAGCAAAGCGGGGCGAAGGTTCGCCCCGCTCCTTGTTTAGGCTAAAAAGTTACTTTCTTTCGTCCATTGTCCAGGGTAGCGGTGGGTCGGTTTCAATGGTGTTGAGGTCGGTGATTGTGCCGTTGACCGCATTCAGTTTGAACACATGCCACCACATCCGGTTGTTCGCCGGTTCGGTGGGGACATTGTAGGTGCGGATGAGGTTGCCGTACTGGTAAATCCGGACCACGGCACCGGAGCCGGTGATTGTGCTGTCTGATGACCACTGATGGACCGCATAGATGTATTCACCGGTAAAAGCCCGGGTGATGGTGATGTGTTCTGGTCCATAACTGGTTACATCGTCAACATCAAGCGAGCAGTAGGGAGCGATATGGCCATAGCCTAGGCGACCGAAGTAGATATGCCAGGAGTCGCCTTCAATTTCCGGGGTCCAGATGTGGGAGTCAAGGTCGCGGGGGTATTCACCCCAGGTCAAGGCGATGGTGTAAGGATAGGCGGTGTCGGTTACGACAAAGCCCAGCGGCTCAGACCAGTTTGACACTCCACCCAGTTTATCCTGTGCCTGGACCGAGACATAGTAAACCCCACCCTGTGCCCAGGAGTAAGAAGCGGAGTCCAGTGCGCCACTGGGAACCGGCACACCCCAATCTGAGGTGTCGCCATTGCCCCAGGAAAACCGAAACTGGACCGCATCACCATCCGGGTCGGTAGTTGTAGCCGAGAAGTAGTAGGTTCGTCCTTTTATGCCACTTATCGGTCCGGTTGGTATTGCCGGGGTTACAGGGTCCTGGTTGGCGCGCACCGTAACAACGAGCGCTGCTGACCAGTCGGACACATTGCCTTTGGTGTCTTTTGCCCGGGCAACTACCGAATATGTTCCCGCGGTGTTCCAGAAGATAGAGATTAACACCGAGTCCCCACTGGGAACAAATACACTCCAAGCCGAGGTGTCGCTGGCGGCGGAGCCGTACTTGAATTGATAGGAGACACTGTCAGCATCCGGGTCGGTGGTTTTGGTACTGTACACACCGATGATGCCAATTCCCCTCATATCAGGTCCGTTCGGCTTGGCTGGTTTGTTGGGCGCACCAGCACGGCCAAACAGGTTGCAGCCGGCAGTTGCCAAAATTATGGCAAGCGCTGCCAGAGCCAAGAACTTTTTGGTATGCATTAATAACTCCTTGATTTAGTTTTACAGCCTGCAAAACAATAACGGATAAATTTCTTATGTCAAACTATTTGACAAACGGTAAAATATGTGTATTATTGTGCACATATGCACATAAAAACAGATTTGAGTCCGGATGTTGTGTTTGCGGCGCTGGCACACCCGGTGCGGCTTGAGATTTTAGCACTACTTGCCCGGGGTCAGGGCTGTTTGTGCAGTGGTAATGAGATGTGTGTTTGTGAAATCGCCCCGCATCTGGAGCGGGACCGGACGGTGATTTCAAGGCATCTGGCGATGCTGGAGCGGGCTGGGATTCTTGAGTCAAGGCAGGAAGGAAGAAAGGTTATTTATCGGATTGCCGACCCGAGGGTTTTACAGTTGATTGAAATCGTTCAGGATATGGTAAAAAGGGAGGATAGATGAAAAAGGGCTGGGTAAACATTCTGATAATTGTTTTACTCATTCGTGGTGGTGGGTACGGTTTGGATTGTAAAAGGTAAAGGCAAGAGAGGGACCGGGGCGAAATCTGGAGCGGGTGACTCGGTTGGGCTTGTATGTTCTGTACCGGCGGATGACAGTCAGTTGGCAGTGATAGAGGACGCTAATGCTTCTCAACAGAAGGGGGATTCGGTGATAAATCAGTTCATTGAGGAGTTAAAAAGCCGGGCAAAGATTGAGAGAAATGAGAAGTGGCTCGCGGCGATGCGGGCGAAGCGCCCAGCGGACCCGCTGGATACGGCGTTGAAAAGTGGCAAGCCAACCGTGCTTGATTTGGGCGCCGGTACCTGCGTGCCCTGCAAGATGATGAAGCCAATCTTTGCGGAGTTGCAGGATGAGATGGGCGACCGGATAAACTTTTTAATTCTTGAGATAAGCGAATACCGCCATCTGGCGAGCCGCTACAATGTCCGGTTGATTCCAACCCAGATATTTTTCGACAAAGACGGTAAGGTCTTCTGGCGCCACGAAGGGTTTCTGTCAAAAGAGGATATCAAGAAGAAACTTAACGAAATCGGGGTAGAGTAAGTATGGTGCGCTCAATCCTTGAATGGCTTTCCGGACTGGTGCAAGCCAGTCCACTGATTGCGATTTTCGGTGCTTTTCTCTGGGGTGTTTTGAGCATTCTGTTGAGCCCCTGCCATCTATCAAGTATCCCTTTGGTCGTTGGGTTTATCAGCGGTCAGGGCGAGATAACAAACCGGAGGGCTTTTTCTCTTTCTTTCTTGTTTGCGCTCGGAGTGCTCATCACCATTGCCCTGATTGGCGTTATCACCGGCCTTTCGGGCCGGATGCTGGGCGATATCGGTCCTTATGGTAATTACATTGCGGCGGTGGTGTTCTTTGTGGTTGGGCTATACCTTCTTGATGTTATATCATTACCTTTCTTAGGGAAAGTTGGAAGCCCACAGGTAAAAAACGGGGAGCCGGTGCGGCTTTCGTGCTCGGTCTTTTATTTGGTATCGGGCTCGGACCCTGCACCTTTGCCTATATGGCGCCGATGCTGGCAATTGTGTTTGCGATGGGTAGTAGCCGGTTGCTTTACGGGCTGTTTCTTTAGTTTATGCGGTCGGGCACTGCGCGGTTATTGCCGGTGCCGGAGGACTTACCGAAGTTGTTCAACACTATCTCAACTGGGCGGCAAAATCAAAAACGGTGGGGATTGTGAAAAAGGTTTGTGGCGCTTTGGTAATTTTAGGTGGTGTTTATCTAATCTGGAGTGCATAAATGAGAGAAAGATACAAGTTTTTAGTCATCCTGGGAGTTTTTCTCCTTTTCTATTTTCTGCCGTTTGAGCACAGTCGGGTTCAGAATGCAATTCTTGAGGGTTTTCTGATGCTTCAGGACTATGCCCGGCTTCATGTGCTTTTATGCCTTGTTCCTGCCTTCTTCATCGCCGGGGCGATACAGAACTTTATCTCCAAAGAGGCGGTGTTGAAGTATTTTGGTCCCAAAGGGAACAAGGTTCTTGCTTATTCCATTGCCTCAATATCGGGCGCGATTCTTGCGGTCTGCTCCTGCACGGTTTTGCCGATGTTTATGGGCATCTACTATGCGGGTGCGGGTCTGGGAGTGGCAACCACTTTTCTCTATTCCGGTCCAGCGATAAACATCTTAGCGATAATTATGACCGGCAGGGTCCTTGGCTTAGAATTGGGAGCGGCGCGGGCGATTGGTGCGGTTGTCTTCTCGGTGGTTATCGGGCTCTTGATGGCGGCAATTTTCTTTCGTTCAGAAAAACAGCGGTCTGAAGCGGCGGAGTTTTCAATCAGCACGGAGGCGCCAAGGCGTCGGTTATGGCAGAATGTCCTTTACTTTGCCGCGATGATTCTCTTCCTCGTGTTTGCCAACTGGGGCAAACCCAAAGAGCCGATTGGCTTCTTCAATACGGTCTATTCGGCGAAGTGGTTTCTTGCTGGAGTTTTTCTTGTTCTGACTTTGCTAATGGTCTGGCGCTGGTTTAATGGTGAGGAGCGCAAAGCCTGGATTTTAGCCACCTGGGGTTTTGCCAAGCAGATTCTGCCTTTGCTTCTTGCCGGGGTTTTTGTTGCCGGGTTTCTATTGGGCAGGCCGGGTTTGAACCGTGGTGTGATTCCTGATTCGGTGATTGCGGGTCTGGTGGGTGGCAACTCGTTTTTCGCCAACCTTTTTGCCTCGGTTTTTGGCGCATTAATGTACTTTGCCACCCTGACCGAGATTCCAATCCTGCAGGGGCTTTTAGGTTCAGGGATGGGCAAAGGTCCGGCGCTGGCGCTACTACTTTCCGGACCGGCGCTGTCCCTGCCTTCAATGATTGTTATCATCAGGACAATCGGATTTAAGAAGGCGATTACCTATATCCTTCTGGTGGTGTTCTTATCAACCGTTGTCGGAATCGTTTTTGGTTTATTATTTTAAAGGAGGTAATATGGCAGTTGCAGAAAAAGAAACAGCCCAACCGAGCTACGAAACTATCATGTTTACTTGTTCTTTATGATGTACCCGATAATGGTGAAGATTGACTTTGCCGAGGTGCTCAAGGCGGGGAGAAATGCCAAACCGGTTGGTCTAACTCTGTTTATCAACTGGGCAAGGTGGTGCTCCACAACGGTGTTAAGATGCTGGCGAGCCCACTCTGGCGCAGTTTCCTTGCCGGCTGTATCCTGTTGGGGATTGCACCTTGCACCGCAATGGTTCTGGTCTGGGGCTATCTGGCAAAGGGCAATGATGGTCATACTCTGGTGATGGTTGCCATCAACTCATTGACGATGCTTTTACTTTACGGACCGCTGGGCGGATTTCTGCTTGGCGTGGGCAGGCTGCCGGTGCCTTGGCAGGCGCTGGTGCTTTCAATTGCCATCTATGTTGCCCTACCCCTGGTTGCCGGCTACTTCTCACGCAAGTGGCTGATTCGGGCAAAAGGTCCGGTCTGGTTTACCGAACGGTTTTTACACATTTTGACCCCGATTACCATCATCGCTCTGCTCATTACCTTTATTTTGCTCTTCTCTTTTAAGGGCGATGTGATTCTCTCCAACCCGCTAACCATCCTTTACATTGCGGTGCCGCTCTTTATTCAGACCAACTTTATCTTCTGGCTCGGCTACGGTTTGGCAAAACTGCTCAAACTTGCTTATGAGGATGCGGCACCGTCGGCGATGATTGGTGCATCCAACCACTTTGAGGTAGCGATTGCGACCGCAACGATGCTCTTTGGCCTTTCCTCGGGTGCGGCACTCGCTACCGTTGTTGGCGTTTTGATTGAGGTGCCGGTGATGCTGCTTTTGGTCAAAATCTGCCTGAGAACCAAAGACTGGTTTTCTTATGGCGGAAAAACAATATGAAAGGAGTCGTCAATGTTTCGCCGAATTTTAGTAGCAACTGACCTTTCTCCGGTTTCCGAGCATCTGCTCAATGCGGTTGCCGGGCTACGAGGTCTTGGGGCAAGCGAGGTGGTGCTGGTTCACTGTTTGAATATCCGGGATGTCGGCAGTCTCGCCAGTACGCTTTCTAAACTCATCCAGCCTTTACTGGAAAAGCAAAGGCAGGTGCTTCAGGCAAATGGTTTTGTGACTACTGCGAAGATTCGTTTGGGGCTGCCGCCGGTTGAGATTAACCGGGCAGCAGAGGAAAAAGGGTGTTCAATAATTGTTCTTGGCTCGCATGGCTACTCATTGGCAAAAGAAATTGTTTTGGGCGGGACCGCCAGCGCGGTTTTTCATAATGCCACCCGACCGGTGCTTCTGGTTCGGATGCGGTTTCGCACCGAAGGTGATACGGCGGTCACCGAACAACCAGTCTGTGACCCGCTCGGTCATATTCTGTATCCCACCGACTTCTCGGATAATGCGGAACACGCCTTCACCTCCCTTGAGAAAATCGTCGAGTCCGGGGCAAAGCGTGTAACCTTGCTTCATATCCAGGACCAGGTGGTGGGAGAGTATCTCAAAGACCGGCTGGATGAGTTTAACGCCATTGACACCGCCCGGCTGGAACGATTGCGTGACCGTTTGAAGGCAAAAGGCAGCGCCGAGATTCAAATTGAGGTGGTTTATGGTTCTGTTGGCCGGGAGATTCTCAATCGAATTCAAGCCGGCAATGTTTCATTTGTCGTGATGGGCACCCGGGGAAGAGGTTTTGCTGGCGAACTGTTTTTAGGTAGTATCAGCCATTTCGTCGCCCGGCATTCATCCGCCGCGGTGTTATTGGTATCCCCCGGTGTTTCTCCGGCTAAAATTGAAGGTAATGATTAAGATTCTCTTTGCCTGTGTTGGTAACTCCTGCCGGAGCCAGATGGCAGAGGCGTTCTGCCGGGTTCTGAGTAGTGATGTTGACTGTGCATCGGCGGGAACTAAGCCCGAAGAGGCGGTTTCTACTGAGGCCATCAGGGTGATGCAGGAGTTGGGTATTGATATATCAAAAGCAAAGCCTAAAGGTTTTGCCGACCTGCCCGATTTAAGGTTTGATTATCTGGTGACGATGGGTTGTGAGGTGGAATGCCCGCATATCCCGGGCGTCAAAAGGGTAGAATGGAACATCCCGGACCCAAAGGGCAAAGCGCTTGATGAGTTCCGTCGGGTTAGAGAGATTATCAGAGAAAGGGTTATTGAACTTTTAGCCAAAATCAAAAAGGAGGAGTAAAATGAACATTCAGATTCTTGGTATCGGTTGTCCCCGCTGTCAGGAACTGGAAAAACGGGTGATTGACACCCTCGCAGAGCTGCAAATCGCTGCCAATGTGGAAAAGGTTACCGACATCAAAAAGTTTGCGGCAATGGGTGTGTTTATGACCCCGGGTCTGGCGATTGACGGTAAAGTGGTAAGTCAGGGGAAAATTCCATCCAAGGAGGAATTGAAAAAACTGCTTACCGGTAAATAGGATGCGATAATTGAGAAACATCTTCCGCCGCTTGGGCGGTATCTTCCGGTTTTTCGGGCTTTGGGCTGGGATTGGCGGCACCTATGGGGCGATGGGTAACACCTGCCCGTGCTGTGGCAAGCCAGGTTGTCCGGTTGGTTTGGGCATCGCCGCCTTGTTCGGTGCACTCGGCTCGTTTCTGATTCTCAAAGGCAGGACGCTTATCCAGCGGCTCTTCTGCCGGGTGCGTAAAAAGGTTGACTTTTTAGGTTACCTTATACTACAATTATAAAGAGGCAGGTGTGTACCCTAAGGAGGAAAGTATGGGCAGTATAAGATATAAGTGGCAGATTGTTATTATCGGAATTTTCCTTACTGTGACCTGGGCGCAGCCGGCAATAGAATGGCGTTCAATCGGGATGGGAGGCGGTGGCTGGTTTACCACCATTACTATTGACACCCTGAACCCGGGCACCGTTTATGTTGGTTCGGATGTGGGCGGGTTTTATAAGTCAACCGATTACGGTTCATCCTGGCGGATACTCAACAACGGTTTGACTGACTACTATGTGGAAAAGATTGTGCCCCATCCACAAAACCCGAATGTGATTTATCTTGGCACCTGGGGTGGTATTCATAAATCAACCGATGGCGGTGAAACCTGGGTGCACAAACGGGACGGTTTTCCGGCGCCGAGCCGTTCCAATTATACCGCCCCGATTGGCGCACTGACCTTTGACCCAACAAATCCCAATATACTTTATGCCGGAATCGGTATGCCCCGGGTAACAGATGCGGAGACCCTTAAATGGAAAAAGGTTCCGACCAAAGGCGCGGTTTTCAAGAGCACCGATGAAGGTGAAACTTGGCAGATGCTAAGAGAAACAACCGGTATTGATACCACCGCGATGTTCTATTCTCTTGCGGTTGACCCGCACAACTCAAATGTGATTTTTGCCGGGACCAATTTTGGTATTTATCGCAGCAGCGATGCCGGATTAACCTGGGAGTTGAAAAATTCTGGCCTGCCACCAATGCCCGAGAGTGTTGTAGTGCGGGAGATTGCCATTGACCCGGTTGATACAGGCCGGGTTTATGCGGCAACCTGTCCGAGTAAAGATATTGAACGCAACTCGTTGTGCAGTGGTATCTGGTTGACAACCGATTATGGCGAAATGTGGCAGCCCTGCACCACCGGCGCCTGGCGGATTAACTTCCGGCGGATAGTTGTTAACCATAAGAATCCGGATGTGCTTTATGCCGGTGCGCTTTATGGCTATGGCGGACTGGGCGGTGTTTACAAAAGCACCAATCGCGGCCAAAACTGGCTTCGGGTAACGACTAATACCAATGTCCAGAAGGGCTGGATTTACTTCTGGGGGTATACGCCTGATGGTCTGGCACTGGACCAAAGTGACACCGCGGTAATCTTCTATTGCAACTCCCATGCGGTGATGAAATCAACCGATGCTGGTGCTAACTGGAATTACTGTTACAGTGAATCGCTGGGCAATGGTAACTGGCGCGGTACCGGTCTTGAGGTCACATGTATCAAGCAGATAATTCCGGACCCGGTTGACTCCAGTGTCATCTATTTCGCAATGCATGATGTCGGACTCTTGAAGTCTACCGAGCGGGGTGCTTCATTCCAGTATATTTTTGAGCCGATGCGTCCCTATGGCAACACTACCTACAGCCTTGCCATTCATCCTGCCAATCACAACATACTCTATGTCGGCACCGGACCCTGGACCGAGGTTTACGGCAAACTCTGGCGCTCCACCGATGCCGGTGCAACCTGGACCTTGCTTTCCGGACTGCCGGATACCGCACACAAAACCGCAATCCTGATTGACCCGAACAGTACTGAAGATTCCACGGTCCTTTATGTCTGGGTGACAGGATATGGTGTGTATAAATCAACCGATGGCGGCGTGAACTGGGAGCGCAAGGACAACGGTTTGAACATCACAATCGGCAGTGACTCATTCAGTCACAGCCATCCGCAGATGATGGCGATGGCACTTAATGAGCCAAACACCCTTTATCTCTGCCTGCCCAAAAGAAAAAAGATTTACAAAACCACCGATGGCGGTGACAACTGGTTTGAACTGCCTTTGCCCCGGAGTCTTGAAACCTGGGGAGTAGCGGTTTCTCCGCTCAACGGTGCGGTTTTTCTGATGGCACGGGCTTCAAGTTTCGGTGGTGTTTACCGCTCATTTGATGGCGGAATGACCTGGGACACATTACCCCGGTTCCAGATTGATGGCTATCGTCCCTGCGTCCGGACCATTGCCTTTAGCCCGTTTGATACCAATCTGGTGGCACTGGGTACACTTGACTGGGCAGAACATGACTCCGGTACTGGCTGGGGTGTTTATCTTTCCACGGACCAGGGTGAAACCTGGTATGAGGCAAACCAGGGGCTGGTGAATCTGCGGGTATATTATCTCGCCTTTGACCTGTACAACCCGCAACTCTTGTATGCTGGCACTATGGGTAACGGCGTCTTTGCCGGCTCAATCTGGATGGTGGGAACCGATGAGGGGAAAATTGAGAGGAGCAGAGTCACCGATTTACAGGTTCAACCCAGTGTCTTCAATCGCCAGACCCGTATCCGATTTGTTCTTCCTGAAAATGCTGATATCAGTCTTGCCATCTATGATGCTTTGGGTAGAAAGGTCCAGAATCTTTGCAATCAATACCTTGGTCCGGGTCAATATGAGTTCACCTGGCAGGGAGATTCACCAAACGGTCGTTTGGTAAACAACGGGGTTTACTTTGTGGTTCTCAACACCGGTGTTGATGTCTTACAAAGAAAACTGGCCGTCAGCCAATAAGCGGCAAATTTTGCAAACCTGCTTATGTCGTCCTTATAGTAAACGAGCACACTGGTTGCATAAAGTATTTGACTTTATTGGTTTTTAGTATATACTAAAATTGTGAATAATAAAGATGACCGGAAAAGGGCAGCGGCGCTGTTTGCGGCGTTAGGTGCCGAGAGCCGGTTGCAAATTGTGCAACTTTTAACCGGGAATACGCTTTGCGTCAATGCACTGGCAGAGTTGACCGGCATATCGCCCGGTGCGGTTTCCCAGCATCTGCGGGTTTTGAAGTCGGTCGGACTGGTGAATGCCGAGCGCCGCGGCTACTATGTTCACTACACAATCGCATCCGGAGCCGCTCACTACCTCAAATCGGTATTACAGGGTTTGTTGAAAGGAAAAGGAGGCGAAAGATGTGTGCGGAAAAGTCGAAGTGCCAGAAGCCGGAAAACCTGAAAGGTAAGCCGGAAGAGTGCTCACCCGAACAGGTTCGCAAGTGCCACGGCACAACTAAAAATCACCCCTGCGTGAAGTAATCGGCAAGGGTTACTGGTTTAGAACAAAAATTAACTGATTATTTCTAATGTTTCAGGAGTTTAAACGCATTTATTTCTGACTCACGACCAAGAAAAGTTGCATCATCAAGGTTTTTGACATCACCTTCCAGCTGCGATGATGTATAGGTGAAGTTGTACTCCTCGCGGGGCATTGTGTGCTCCACCTTAAAACTCTGGACGCCATTTGTTATCACACCATTAGCGGTAGCCACGGGCCAGTTGAGGAGTACTACAACGGGCGATTTTAGATTCAGTTTTTTATAATAAGAGATATTTTCGGCCGCAAGGGTTGGTTCGGGCGCTGCCGGGTCACCGCTTGGTGTGGGCAAATGCTCCTGGACGACTTCGCTCAACCCAAATTCAACATCCAGAATCTCATGGTTGACCGGGTTGTACTTTATGCACATAAAGGGTTTGCCGGTGACCTTCAATGCCCGTTCTCCCCACATATTCAAACAGTAATAAGAGTTAGGAATGTCTCCTTTCCAGTATTCGTAGCGATTTGTGGGGATAAGGCTACACGCCAGTAAAAAAACCAGCGTTAAGGCTACAGGCAAAATCCAATTGCCGAAACGAGTAATTCGCTTCATATTTGCTACTTTGTTAATTGTTATATCAACAATCTAACAGTATGTCAAACCGAACACCCTACCCGCGAATTTGCTTGACAGGTTATGAGCATATGCTTATAATTAATCTATGCCAAGACCAAGATGTTGGCGACGCATTGGCTGGTTGCCGGAGTGCCGGTGTTTTCAGCCGGCAGGTAAAGCGGTAGAAGAGTCGGTAGTTTTGGAACTGGATGAACTGGAGGCGCTGCGGCTTGCGGACCTGCTCAATTTGCATCAGGAGGAGGCGGCAGCAAAGATGGATGTGTCCCGACCAACATTTGGCAGGATTCTTGAGCAGGCGCACCGAAAAGTTGCCGAGGCATTAGTGGAAGGCAAGGCTTTAGAGATTAAAACCGAAGGAGGAAATATGATTGTGGTTCCCCAGAGGACCTTTGTTTGCTATAAGTGTGGACATACCTTGCAGGTTCCTTATGGTGAACCGAGGCCAGGTTGCTGTCCTGTCTGTTCCAGCCGGAACCTGCATCGGGCGCCCGAAGAAAGGGGCTGGCGTGGTCCAGGCTGGGGCAGGTGCCGATGGTCAAGGCAGGTAACTTCTCAAGTTTCAGAAACCGAAGAAAAGGAGTCAAAGTGAAGCGGATAGCGATAGCATCGGACGACGGCAAAAACATCGCCCGGCATTTTGGCAGGAGCCGGATGTTTGTCATCTGCGAAATTGAAGATTCGGGTTATCGGCGCTGTGCGGTGCGGGCGAACGAATTCACCGGACACAGTCGGGGTGAATGCGGTACCGAGCGACATCACGGTCACGCCGCGATTGTTGAGGCGCTAAAGGATTGTGAGGTTGTTATCTGCCGGGGAATGGGGCAACGGGCGCTGGCCGACCTTGTTGCTGAGGGCATCAAACCGCTGTTCATTACCCGGGAGACCGATGTTGAAGATGCGGTTCAGGACTATCTTGCGGGCAAACTGAGCGAAGTTGCCGGTGTTTGTCCGGGACATCAGGGGTAATATGCAACAACAGACAACTCAGGAAGCGATTGACCAAAGGATTAAAGAGAACCTGGCGCAAATCCACAATCGGTTGATGGTGTTCAGCGGCAAAGGCGGCGTGGGCAAGACCACGGTTGCGGTCAATTTAGCGCTGGCGCTGGCACAGAAAAACCTGCGGGTGGGCATTCTTGATGTTGACATCCACGGTCCAAATGTGCCCAGGATGGTTGGGGTTGAGCAACCGATAATTGAGACAACCGAGGAAGGTAGAATCAAACCAATCGTTACTCCCACCGGCTTGAAGGTTATCTCAATGGCGTTCTTCTTGCCGGATGGCAGAGCGCCGGTTGTCTGGCGCGGACCACTGAAGATGCGGGCGATCACGCAGTTCCTTGCCGATGTTGACTGGGGGGAACTGGACTGGCTGGTAATTGATGCGCCACCCGGTACGGGCGATGAACCGTTAAGTGTTGCGCAGATGATTCCCGGGGCACAGGCGCTGATTGTGACCACGCCGCAGGCGGTGTCGGCAATGGATGCGCAGCGGGCAGTAGAGTTTGCTCGTTTGGTCGGGCTCCGGGTTGTGGGAATTGTGGAAAATATGAGCACCTTTATCTGCCCGCACTGCGGTAAAGCGACCGAACTCTTCCCGCGAGGCGGTGCGGACCGAATGGCGCAGGAGATGGGGGTGCCAATTCTTGCCCGGATACCGTTTGTGCCCGCGGTGGCGATAGCAGGCGACGATGGCAGGGCGGTCGTAATTGCCGACCCGAAAGGCGCCATTGCCGAACTGTTTCGTAACCTTGCCGCCCGGTTAACTGAACATTGAGCCGGGAAAATTGTTGCGCAGCCGATTGACTGGCGGGCGAACTCGGTTAGGATTAGTCAACAAGAAAGCGAGGTTGCGATGAAAGCAACTGATATTGTAAAACTGGTCATCAGCATTGTCCTGCCTCTGGCAGCCGGCGCGCTCGGCAATATTGCCACTTCGCCGGCAATTCCTAACTGGTATCAGACTTTAAATAAACCGGCTTTCAATCCGCCGAGATGGCTCTTCGGACCGGCATGGACTTTACTTTTTATCCTGATGGGTATCGCCCTGTTTTTGGTCTGGCGCAAGGGGTTTAACGCACCGGGTGTAAAACTGGCGCTACTTGTTTTCCTGATTCAGTTGGTGCTCAATGTCCTCTGGTCGTTTCTCTTCTTTGGCTTACGCTCACCCCTTGCCGGAATCATTGAGATTGTCATCCTCTGGCTGGCGATTCTTTTTACCATCATTCTATTCTTCCGGATTTC
>JBBISL010000029.1:0-18511 GCA_037441285.1 Caldifarciminota bacterium | reverse complement strand
AAAGCGGTACGTGAGCTGGGTTCAGAACGTCGTGAGACAGTTCGGACTCTATCCATCGTGGGCGCAGGAGACTTGAGGGAAGCTGCCCATAGTACGAGAGGACCTGGGTGGACGCACCTCTGATGTACGAGCTGTCCTGCCAAGGGCATTGCTCGGTAGTCAAGTGCGGCAGGGATAACCGCTGAAAGCATCTAAGCGGGAAGCCCCTCCCAAGATTAGGTCTCCCGCGTGAACGCCGCAAGGCGTTTCACCCTGAAGGCCCCTGGTAGACTACCAGGTTGATAGGCTACAGGTGTAAGCGCAGTAATGCGTTCAGCCGAGTAGTCCTAATCGGCCGTGCGGCTTGAGTTCGTCAGCTTGCTTCTTCTCCTTTAAATTGTTAACAATCTGGAGTAAGATTCCCGGCGGTGATACCGGAGGGGAAACACCTCTTCCCATTCCGAACAGAGTCGTTAAGCCCTCCAGGGCCGATGGTACTGCGCTGGTAACGGCGTGGGAGAGTAGGTCGCTGCCGGGTTTTTATTTTCTTTAAAATTTTTCTTGACAGGATTAGATTTTTTGGTATATTATTAGTGAGAGCAGAAAAATGCGATGCGCTCAACTACCCTTTTTTTACCCACTCAACAAGAGGTTTGGTTGGGCCATTCCCGTTTCTTCTGGTCTCATATCCCTAAAAAGAAAGGAGGTGCACTAAAATGAAGAACAGAGGCTTTACGCTGATCGAGCTGCTCGTGGTCATCCTGATTATCGGTATCTTGCTCGCTCTGATCATCCCGAACTTCGTTCTGTTCCAGGAGCGTGCCCGTCGTTCTTCGGTGAAGAACAATATGCACGTAATCCAGACCGCTCTCGAGGCTTATGCGGTTGACCACTTCGGCAACTATCCGAACGAGGATGTGACCTGGGATCCGTATGACGAGGCTGGGATTTGTCTGTGGTTCCCGGGTGGCGACCCGGTGGGCATCGATGGCGAACCCAAGCCCGGCAACTTCCCGGTCAATCCGTACGATGGTAAGCGCTACAACGACGAGGACAAGGACGAGATGGACCTGAACTACGAGGACTTCTTCGGCGAACTGGAGCCGGGTCAGAACGCCCAGCTTCGGGGTAGCGACGACGAGTGTCCGTACCTTGATGCCGGCGGTACACCTGAGTATCCAGGTGGTATCGGCATTATGACCTATGTGCCGGAAATCGGGAACGAGACCCCTCAGGAGTACGGCATCTACGGGTTTGGTCGTGATGTCGCATATCCGATGTACGACCTGGACCCGCTGGCGGACGACCCAACCGACGAGGAGTCCTGGATTTTCTTCGTCCTGCACAACTAATACCTCCGCAGCCTTTGCGGGGTGGGTTAATACCCACCCCGCTTTTTGTTTGCTTGACTGAGAAATATTTGATTTTATAATCCCATTTATATATGTCATCAGTGGTTACCCAACCGGCAATTGAGACGGTGCGGTTGACCAAGTTTTACCGCGCCGGCTTCAGGATGAAGCGGGTACGAGCGCTGGTTGATTTGAATCTTCAGGTTGAGAAAGGAGAGATATTCGGGTTTTTAGGGCCCAATGGTGCGGGGAAGACAACAGCGATTAAAATCATTATCGGGCTTGCAAAACCGACCCAGGGGTTTGCCTTGGTTCAGGGCAAACCACCAAGAGACCACCGGGTAAAAAAGTCGGTGGGTTTTCTTCCTGAGTCGCCCTATTTTTACGAATACCTGACTGCCGCCGAGTTTCTGGGGTTGACCGCACAGCTTTCCGGAGTGCCAAGAGGGGAACTAAAGCCGCGGGTCCGGGAGATGTTAAAAATGGTGCGGATGGAGCATGCCGCCCATATCCAGATGAAGGGCTTTTCCCGAGGGATGTTGCAACGAATTGGGATTGCCCAGGCGTTGATTCACGACCCGGAGGTGGTGATTTTAGATGAGCCGATGGGAGGGCTTGACCCGATTGGCAGGAAGGAGTTCCGGGACATCATCCTCAGCCTCAGAGATAAAGGAAAGACGGTCTTCTTTTCGACCCATATTCTCGCGGATGTGGAGATGATATGTGACCGGGTGGGCATTATTGTTGGGGGTAAGATGGTAAAGGTAGGCAAATTGAGCGAGATTCTTACTTCTGAGGTGGAGTCAATTGAAGTTACGGTAAGAGGAGCCCTGGGGAAGTTCCGTAAGGCGCTGGAGCGGGTTGCCCAAAAGGCGATAGAGTCCGGGGAGTTTTTGATGCTCACGGTTAAGGACGATGAGGATGTGGAGCGGGTGATGGCGATTGCCCGGGAGGCTGGGGCAAAGGTTACGGCGATTGTACCTCGTACCAAGACGCTGGAGGATTTCTTTATGAGCCAGGTAAAGTCATTTCTTGAGGAGAAGGGCGATGTTTAACCGGATATACGGTGTGGCGGCGAACACATTTCGGGAGTCGTTGCGGGACCGGGTTTTAGTGGCTTTGATTGTTACGGCCATTGTGGTGATGGCGGGGGCGAAGGTGGTGCAACCGGTGGCGATGGGTGAGGCGGATAAGATTATCAAAGACCTGGGGTTATCGGCGATTACGCTGTTCTGTGTTTTGATTGCGGTTCTGGTGGGAGGGAGGATAGTTTATCGCGAGGTGGAGAAGAGAACGATTTATTTAATTCTGGCGCGGCCGGTACGAAGATTAGAGTTCATCCTTGGCAAGTATTTTGGCCTAATGGCGGTTTTGGTTTTGAGTTTGTTGATAATGACCGCAGGGTTTTATCTCATCCTTTTGATTTCCCGGGTGGCGCTAACGCCTTATTTACTATGGGCAGTTTTGATGACGGCGTTTGAACTGGCGCTGCTAACCGCGGTTGCGGTTTTCTTTTCAACTTTTGTAACCCCGATTGCCAGTGCGGTATTTACCTTTATTATATACTTTATTGGACACAGTACCTATCTACTTAAACAACTGGCAGCGATGAGCCCGGTACCGGCGATAAAGTTACTCGGGATTGTTCTTTACTACCTACTACCCAACTTAGGTAATTTCAATATCAAGGGTGATGTTGTCTATGGTGTGCCGCTTAATTTTCCAGCGTTGGGGCTTGCCGCGCTTTACGGACTGGTTTACAGTCTGACGCTTCTTTTGATATCGGTGATAATTTTTAACCGCAAGGATTTTTAAAAGTGAAAATTACCGAGGTAACAACCCCGGAACCAAAAGGTCCTGGGCTGTTGGCAGCTATTCTGCCTGCGGTTGTGGTGGTCTGGGGTTTTGTCGGGGTGTATCTGCTGCAACTGGCGATTGATTCCACCAGTCGAAGGCAGGGCGAACGGTTAATGCAGGAGCTCGCCTACTTTCCTTCAGGTGTGGCGTTACGGGAAGCGGCGATAGAGTATCGGGAAATAGTTGCCGATTTTATCTGGCTGACCGCCATTGACTACTATGGCCGACATCAGGAAACAGACCGCCGTTACGAGTGGCTGGGGCACATTTTTGAGATTTTAACAACCCTTGACCCACGATTTGTCAGTGCGTATCACTTTGGGGCGATTACCCTTGCCTGGGATGCCCATAAGCCGATTGAGGCGTTGCGGTTGTTGCTGGACGGGATGAAGGCAAATCCGCTGAACTGGCAGTTGCCATTTGATGCCGGGTTTATAAATTATATGTTGACGGGCGATTACAAGTCAGCGGCGCAGCTGTTTCGGGTTGCCGCCGAGTTGCCCGATGCCTGGAGCGTTGTTTCCCGATGGGTGCCTTACATTACCGCCAAGAGCGGAGAGTTTGAAACGGCACGGCAGATGTGGCGGGATTTATATTACGCAACGGAAAATAAAAAGTTAAGGGAGTTGATAATCCGACAGCTGCAGTTGTTGAAACTCGAAGAAAACCTTACCCGTTTGCAAGAGGCGGTTGACCGATTTCGGGAGAAAGAGAAACGGTTGCCAGACAGAATTGAGGAACTGGTCTGGTATGGTTATATCCAAGAGATTCCCGAGGAGCCTTTTGGGGGCAAATACTTTTTAGAAGAGGGTAAGGTGCAAAGCACAACACAGCCCGTAAAATAAGCAATTATGTTAGGACTTTCTGCTGTCTTGCGATACCAGCCCGAGCAAATACCGGTTCTTAATAAATGCCTGGTCAGATATCAGGGGTTTAACCTGATAAGTTTAACTTGACAAGCGAAGTAAATATTTGATAATTATTTATCATAACAGGAGACGATATGGACTATAAAAATAAAGGCTTTACCCTGGTGGAACTCCTGGTGGTGATAATGATCTTAGGTGTTTTGATGGGGATGTCGGTACCAAGGTTTTCTGGCATCAGGGAACAGGCGCGGGTTGGAGCAATGAAGATGAACATCCACAATGTTCAGGTTGCGATTGAGACTTTTCATCAGGAGTTCGGGTACTACGCCGAAGATTTCTACGAGGATGGCTATGGCTGTATTTTTCCGGGCGGAGAGTACGATGTGAGAATTGGTAAACTTCCTACCAATCCCTGGACCGGCAAAGAGATGGACCCGGACGAGTTCAACCCCGAGGACTACGACGACATCACCGATATAAGTAACACCAGTGAGTATGGTCCTAACGATGTGTCCGGTTACGACCCAGGTAATATCGTTTACAGTGTCTGGGACCCACCCGGCTCGGCTTATCCTCTCAATTACGGACTGGTCGGTATTGACCATAGCGGCTCTTCGATCCGTGATTTTGATGCCGACGGGGATGCAATAATATTTGTCTTGCACAATTAAGCAGGGGTGATGATATGCTTGACATCCGATTTGATGGGTCTATAATGCATTCAGTGGTTAAGCGTGTACGCGGACCCTCGGGTTTCACCCTCATTGAACTGTTGGTGGTGATATCGGTGCTCGGTATCATAATGGCTTTCTTTTTCCCGACAATGATTTCCCGAATTACAAACAACACCCGACGCACTGCGACCCAACAGGAGATGAACGCCCTGCGCGAAGCGATTATGGGTAATCCGGATGTGCGAGTTGGGGGCGAGGTTGTCGGCACCGGGTTCAAGCAGGATATGGGTAGATTGCCGCGGCACCTGATTGAACTCGTTACCCGCAATCCGTTTGATGGTATGTATGCGCAGGTGATGTATTTGGGCAAGGAAACATTGCCCGGTTGGGACCCGTACATTCAGAAAGGGTGGAATGGCCCTTACATTAGAGAAGATGGACAGATGGGCTATCTTTCTGATGCCTGGGGTACGCCCTATCAATACTGGGTGGAAAATAATGAGACGCTGGGACTGAAAAGCGCCGGACCGGATGGTCTCTTTTATGGCCAGCCCGGTGCGGTTAAGGACGACGATATCAAGGTGAGGTTTTAATGAAGAGATTGGATAAGGGTGTAACCCTGGTGGAACTTCTGGTTGTCCTGATGATTCTCAGTTTAATTTTAACCGCTGCGATTAAAACCTGGGATGTGACATTAGAAAGAGGTCGTTTTGAGCAGACACGCCAGAAACTTGACCGGTTGTCAAAGGCGATAACCGGTGACCCGGACTATGTGATTGGCGGTGTTCGAGCCGATTTCGGGTTTGTGGGCGATATGGGCTGCCTGCCCCGAACCCTTGCCGACCTTGCCAATCAACCGAACTGGGTGACACCGCCGGAGAGCAGCCGGTGGCGCGGTCCTTATGTAAAGGCGCCCTTTGCCGAATCGCCTGAGGCTTATCGAATAGACGGCTGGGGCGATTCGATTGTATATAATCAGGATAGTTTGTTCTTACGCAGTTACGGTGGTGGTGGGCTTGTCACTCCAATCCGCTGGCTCACCAGGTCTCTGGGTTACAGCCGCAATGACCTTTTAGCCAATACGGTAGATGGTTGGGTGGTTGACCAAAGAGGTGAACCACCGCCCGACAGTGTTGCGCCGAGGGTAATCGTTCAACTGGAGTATCCGCGGGATGGGGTGCTCTTCCGCGATACAACTTCAATTAGGCCCGGAACCAACGGTGCTTTTGATTTCATCGGTGTCCCGCAAGGTGTCCATACATTAAGGGCGATGTTCTGGAGTTATTATCCGCCGCCACCCCGGTGTGATACGGTTGTTAAAGTGCTGACGGTATTGCCACGCGTTGGCGTAAGGGGTATTGAGGTAAGAATGAATGTTGACTGGAACAACCCGTGAGGTGTTTATGAGTAAACAGCACGGTTTTACCCTGATGGAATTGCTGGTAGTTTTGTTAATCATTGGTGTTTTGAGCACCGTGGCGGTTCGGACGATTGATGCGACCCGGGACCGTTCGCTTTTCGACCAGACGGCAAAGGAGATGAAAGAACTGGTTTACGCGATAGTTGGCAACCCGGAAATTGTGGCTAATGGTCGGAGGGTGGATTTCGGGTTTTACGGCGATATGATGCGTCTGCCCAACGATTTGAGGGAACTGGTCGAAAACACGGCCGGTTCACCCTACTGGCGCGGTCCATATATCCGCCGGGAGTTTTTACAGGATACGATGGGTTACCGCCTGGATGCCTGGGGAAATCCCTACACCTATGACCGAGCAACCGGTACGATTGCGACACTGGGTAATGGCAAGTATCCGATGACAATGCGGGTTGCCGAGGCAATTAGCCATTTAACCGACAACTGGGTGATGGGAAATGTCTCCGATGCCGAGAACGCCCCGCCGGGTGAAAAGGCGGCAACAATTGACATTAGATTGTATCTACCCAACGGTACATTTTACTTTACCCGACCGGACCCCGGTGGTTTTTATCAGTTTACGCCTCAGACCCATGGACCAGTGCCGATTGGCGTTCATAAAATAGTTGCCAAGCGGCCGGGAGGGGATTCGATTGTACGCTGGGTTACGGTAACACCGCGCAGCAAAGTGGTGCTGGACTTCCGGTTCACCGGTACATTCCGCAACTACCTGGAGATGATTGGTGAGCCATTGCTTTTTGGTGACAGTGCCGGGTTTACCATTAAGGTTGTCAACAGTGGCACAAGTGTTGACACGGTTAAATCGATAAGGTTGCTCATTGCCCCGGATAGCGCTTATATGAGTTATCTGCGGGTTTACAGCGTTACCCAGGGTGGTACGCCGCAGGAGCAACAGTTTAACCCGCGCGTGGGTATGGGGGATAGTCTTTATGTGTATCCTCCGTTTTCAATTCAGCCCAACAAAACGGAGGAGGTTCAGTTCAGCTTTTACGGGTTCTGTAAGACCCCGAATGTTTCGGATTCGACAAAGGCAAACATTTACAATAAACTGTTTCGATTGAGGTTTAATGATGGTTCGGAGTTTGCCGTCACGCCGGTACATCAGTGACGGCGGAAATAAGGAGGTACATTGGCAACTAAGGTCTTTGGCGGGGGTGGCAAAGGCACCCTCTGTATTGATATCGGTTCCAATTCGGTAAAGTTTGTAAAGGTAGAAGGTGGTCGGGTTGTTGACTATGGTCTGAAGGAGATTGGTGAGGCGTTTGATGTCCCCTCTATTCTCCGTGAGTTGATCAAGGATTACAAGCCGCGTGAGGTGTACACATTCGTCTCCGGTCCTTCAGTCAGCGTGCGGCAGGCGCCATTTCCCAAGATGAATCGCCGGGAGCTGAAAGAGGCGATTCTCTTGCGATTGGACAAGTATTCGCCGTTTACCCTTGACGAGGCGATATTTGACTTCAAGACCCTGGGACCGGTGCGTGAAGCCGGGGCGATAAAAGACAATGTTATGGTTATTGCGGCGCGTAAGGATATCGTCTCCGACCACATCTCCACATTGCGTAAGGCAGGGCTCGAGCCAACAACGATCAGTGTTGTACCATTTGCTTTGCAGGCGGCGGTTAAGAAGTTCGGACGGGTAAGACCGGACGAAACGGTGTGTTTGCTCGACATCGGTGCCGAATTTACCGATATGATATTTATGAAGGGGGAACGGCTCGACCTGGCACGTACGGTGACAACTGCCGGCAATGCGATAACCGAAGCGATGACGGTGGCGATTACAACCGAGGAAGGTCAGCTGGCGCTGGATGCCTACGATGCCGAAGAGTTGAAACGCAAGTACGGGATTCCGCCCGAAGACAGTCAGGAGCGGCTTCCTTCCGGCATTATGGTGAAGCGCCTGCTGACCTTGCAGCGACCGGCGCTGGAGAGGTTTGTTGCCGAAATCAACCGGTCAATTGACTATTACCGCCGGGAGTTTGGCGAGCAAAAGATTGACCGGTTGCTCATCTGCGGCGGCTCGGCGGCGATGAAGGGTCTGCGGGAGTACCTCCAGACCAGTCTGGGAATTCCGACTGAGATGTTTGACCCGTTCCGGGACTTTGGTCTTTATCGGAAAGGCACAAGCCCTGAGGAGGAGGTCGGGTACAGGTTAGTAGCGGCGCTTGGCCTGTATTATGACCATTCTGCGGTTGACCTTTTACCCATCGAGATGAAGTCGGGCCGATTAATTGCCCGAGATGTGCGAATGATGACCCTGGGTGGAATCGTCTGGGTTGGCATTTTAATCGTCGGTTACATTATGGTCGCGGGGTGGACGGGTATTTCAAGTGGCCAGGTGTCTAAATTACGCAACGAGATTAAGGCAACCGAGGAACAGAACCGGGGCTATTTTGCGCTTGAGAAGGAGATATCGGACCTCGAAACGCGCGAGCGGGCATTGAAGGGTGTGGTCGGTGAGGTCATGCCCACGGTCCCGGTTATGGGTGCGCTATCGACGATTGTGCCGACCAATATTCAGTTGAGCAGTTTCACATTGAGCAATCGTTCCAATGTGAAAATCACCGGTGTGGTGAGTGGTGAACCGCATCTGCTTGATGTCGACCTCGCTCAGTTTTTAATTGACCTCGAACGAAGCAATGTGTTTAAACAGGTACAGTTGGTTTCTAAGAACCGGAGTACCCTGCAGGGGGAAGCGGTCTTAGAGTTTGAAATCCAGTGTGTTACGGAGTAAATTATGGGGATACTTGAAAGAAGGGTAGTCATCATTGGTCTGGCAGTATACATTGTCTTAGGTGTGGCAGCCTGGTTTCTCCTTTACCAACCGAGGATAAACGCCCGGAATAAGGCGGCAAAGGAAATCGCCGAATTGCGCAAGGAACTTGACGACACCAAAGCCCGGATTGCCCAGTTGCCCCGCTTGCGTCAGCAAAAGGAGCAGCTGGAGCAGGAGATTGCCGGTATCTGGGCACGCGTTGTGCCCCGTTCCGAGATGTTAGGGTTGTTCCGGCGAATTTCCAAGGAGGCAGAACAGGCGCGGGTGCACTTCTTAGAGATTGTGCCGCCCGGGCTTGATACCCTCCTCCAGGAAGAGGGACCAACTGCCCAGGTTAGACCGGTGCCATTCCTGGTGACGGTTCAGGGTCGTTACCTCGATATCGGACGATACATCAAGAATTTGAATGGCTATCAATACTTTGTCCGGGTGCCTGATGTTGACATCAATGCCCGGGACGATATCAGACCGGAGGTTGAGGCAAAATTGCTTGTGAACATATATGTCTCCAGTCTGGCGGGCGGGGGTAGTTTGTGAGAAGAGTTGGCATATTGATTCTTCTGGCAGCGGTTGTCGTTGTCGGCGGGATACTGCTTTTGCGTAAGCCGAAGGGTTCAGCGGCTAAAAGGGCTAAGAGCAAAACGGCGCAAACCGACTCAACGGTAGGAGAACAGACCGCCACGACTGCGGCGCGGGGAGCAAAAGGGAAGACGGTGGGCCGGTTGAAAGCCAAAACCAAAGAGGAGCGGCTGGCAGAAAAGAAGCGGTTGCGGGAAGAAGAAAAAAAGAAGCGCCGGGAGTTGAAACGGCGGGAGCGGGAGCGGCGCCGGATGCTGAAATATGCACGCTCAAAGCGGGGAACGAGAAAGGCAAGCCGGAAGGGAACTTACTATGTGGTAAAGGCGGTGGTATCGCTGGGTAATGAAAGTTATGCGTTGATTGATAGCCGACGGGTAAAGGTCGGAGATGTAGTGATGGGACGCCGGATTGTAGACATTCAACCTGATAGGATTGAGATTGAGGCTTTTGGACGAAGGACGGTAGTCCGGGTGGGTGAAAGTATTTTACCCACTTCTTATTTTACGGAGAGAAAGAAAAGGATTTAAACAGGAAAGGAGCACCTTGAGAGAGAAATTTTTAGCAATTTTAGCAATCGCGGTTGTTGCCCTGGGTGGTTACACCTTCCTTTTCAGGACAAAGGGTGCCGGTCCGAAGATTGCAGATGGGATGGCATACACCGAAATTGCTAAAGGGGTGACAGCTGAGGTGTCGCGCTCAATGCAATCGGAAACTGGTGCACCCGCAGCTCAAAAGGTGACAGCACCACCGGGCGCTCCGCAAGGAATGCCGGGGATTGATGCCCCGGCCGAAGTAGAGGTGGTCTGGGGCAGTGACCCGTTCGTGCGCGACTGGGTTTTGAGTACCGAAGTTGCCAATCTTAATCTTCAGGCAATTACGGTTACCGCCACTGGTGCGAGCGCTTTAATTAATGACCAGATTCTGCAAGTCGGGGACGAAATCAGTGGCAAAAAAGTGATAGACATCAAAGAGGACCAGGTAACCCTGGAGCAGGGTGGCCGAACATTTACTTTGACACTGGGGGAGTAACTTATGAAAAATAAAACAACAGTGTTGGTTGCGGCGTTTTTTGTCTGTCTGGGCTTGCTAACCGCCCAGGAGCAGGTTGTTGTAAAAGATGTCGCGGTGGAAAAGCTAATTGAGGGTGTTCGGGTGACCGTTGCCTGTAACCAGACACCCAACATCAGTTCCTATGTCTCTCAAGAGCCACCGGCGGTGATTGTGGATGTTATGGATGCAACCGCCCGGATAACGCAAGAACGCATTACATCTCGTTTCTACCCAGTAAGTGCGGTTACAATTAAACCCAGCGATGCGACAAACGGTGTTCGGATTACCGTGTTCTTACGCGATATGGTCAGGCACCGGATTACCAATGAAGGTGGTGTGGTATCGATTGACTTTGGTACTACACCGGTGATGCCGGTTCCAGAAGTAAAGAGCGAAGACCCGTTCAGCGGCAAACCGCCCCTGACGCTTCTGGTTCAGGACGCCGATATTGCGAGCGTATTGCGAATGATTGCCCGCCAGTTTGACCTGAATCTGCTGATCAGTCAGGATGTGAAGTCGGTGGTAAGTGTGCGGTTGAACGAGGTGCCCCTGCGCATCGGGGTAGAGGCGCTCTTGAAAGCGGCGGGCTGTAATATGGTAGAGGATAAGAGCGGAGTTATAATCGTTAAGCCGCTGAAGAAGGCGATGTACGGCGAAATGCAAACGCGGGTTTTTCGGCTGGATTATCTTGAAGCCAACGACGCGAAGAGTGCGATTGCCAAGGCGCTTTCGGAAAACGGAACCGCTGAAGTTGGTTTTAGCCGGGTCGGGACCAAGGCGGCCGGTGGTGAGGAACGGAGCGCAATTCTGGTTGTGACCGATGTGCCCGAGGCTCTTGACAACATCGCACAGATTATTGCGGAACTGGACCGGCCAATGCCCCAGATTGCGATTGAGGCGAAATTCATCGAGACGACCTACTCCAGTGAAGACCGTTACGGTATTGACTGGACGCCAATCGCACAATTTTCGACCGAGATGCCCAAGATTGGCGATGAGGTAGCAATTCCGGTCATTGTTAAAGAGATGCTCTTTGGTAAGATATCGTTTTCCCAGTTCAGCGCCTCTCTGGAACTGCTGATGTCCCGCGGTAAATCCCGGGTTCTTGCCAACCCGAGGACGGTGTCAGTTGACAATCAAACAGCGTCCATCAGTATGGGCGTGGATGTGCCGGTGCGTGAGGTCCACAAAGACCCGAACACCGGGGAGATTACTTACACCTGGCGCACGCGCTCGATTCCAATAAAGATGGATGTTACGCCTCATGTCACTTCTGATGGGATGATTACGATGCGGGTCAAACCGAGTGTTGAGGCGATAACGGGTTGGGTCGGCTCTGCCGACGACCGGCAGCCGATTGTTGCGAAGCGAGAAGCCGAGACCCAGGTGAAGGTCGCCGAGAATGAGGTGGTGGTGATTGGTGGTCTGGTCAAGGATGAGGAGACCAGAAATGTCGGCAAGATTCCGCTCCTGGGTGACATTCCGATTATCGGGCATTTGTTTAAGAAGACCTCAATTCAGCGCAGTAAGAGCGACCTGATGATTTTTATCATCCCGCACATCCTAACGCCGGAAAATGGATAGAAAATGAGGTAGGAAACGCAGGCGGTTTTGCCCTTTGCTGATGAATGAATATCGACGAACTCCTTCGGTATGCGGCGAAGTACGGTGCATCTGACTTGCACATTACTGCGGGCAACCCGCCGATAATCAGGGTCAACGGCCGGCTAAAAAAGATTCCCGGACCAGCACTGACGGCAGAAGATGCTCAGGTGCTGGTCTACTCGATTTTATCGGACGAACAGCGCGAGGCGGTCCAGCGCAAGCGGGAACTGGACCTTTCTTATACCTGGGGTGAGGCTTCACAGCACCTACCGCCGGAGGCGGTAACACTTGATTACATCAGTCCGGAGCGGGTACGGGCGCGGGTTAATGTGTTTCTTGACTTAGGTGGGGTGGGAGCGGCTTTTCGCATCATTCCGGCAAAAATCCGGACGCTTGAAGAACTACCGGCGCCGCCTTCGGTGGCGGAGCTGACCCGGAGCCATTCCGGACTGGTTCTGGTTACCGGTCCTACCGGCTGTGGTAAGTCGACCACGCTGGCAAGTATGATTGACCTGATTGACCAGGAACGGGCGGTGCGAATAATTACGATTGAGGACCCGATTGAGTACATCTTTCAGCCCCGGAACTGCCTTATCAGCCAGCGCGAGATTGGCACCCATTCCCGTTCATTTGCTGCGGCGCTGCGTGCCTGTCTGCGGGAAGACCCGGATGTGATTCTCGTTGGCGAGATGCGGGATCTGGAAACAATCAGTCTGGCACTCACCGCTGCGGAAACAGGCCATTTAGTACTGTCGACGCTGCACACCAACAGTGTTGCGGAGACCGTGGACCGGGTGATTGATGTTTTTCCGGCGGACCAGCAGGAGTATGTGCGGCAGATTTTTGCCAATGTGATTCGCGGCATCATATCGCAGACTTTGTTGCCCCGGAAAGATGGAAGAGGACGAGTAGCGGCGATGGAGGTTCTGGTCGCAACGCCGGCGGTGAAAAACCTTATCCGGGAGGCGAAGACCCACCAGATACCGTCGCTGGTGCAAACCGGCTCTCAGTACGGTATGCAGACAATGGACCAGTGTTTAGAGTCGCTGGTAGCGAACGGGCTTATTGCTCCGGAAATCGCCTACGCGAGAGCCACCGACAAAAAACTGTTCACCCCTCCTGCCAGTCCAGTTTCGCCGCCCGGTCCCAAAGGTCAGTGACCTATTTATTAGCGCTGATTGTTGGGCTGGTGTTCGGCAGTTTTTTTAATGTTTGCATCTGGCGCATTCCGCGCGGCGAATCAATCAATTACCCACCTTCGCACTGTCCGCGCTGTGGCAAACGCATCCGGTTTTACGACAACATCCCGATTCTCAGTTTTTTGATTCTCCGGGGGCGGTGCCGGGACTGTGGTCAACCAATCTCAATTCGTTATCCCCTCATTGAACTTTTGAGTGGGCTCCTTTTCTTATTTACTTATATCCATTTTGGACTTAACTGGACCACTCTGCGGGCTTTGGTTTTTGTCGGTTTTCTGATTGTCCTTGGGGGCATTGATATTGACCACAAGATTCTGCCCTTTCGGCTGTCGCTTGCCGGTCTGATTCTGGGGTTAATTACATCAATTTTCCCGGTATTTCAGTTTGGCATTACCAAGGCAGTCTGGGGTGGGTTAATTGGCGCCCTTTTTGTTTTTTGCGCCTGGGCGCTCTGGCGGTTTGTACTTGCCCGACCGTTTCGGAGTCTGGGTGTAAAAAGGAGAGAAGGGATGGGCTGGGGTGATTTGCCTTTTGCTTCAATGATTGGTGTGTTTGTTGGATCGAAAGGTATGGTGGTGGCGCTGGCAATAGCGGTGGTGAGCGGTGTGATTGCAGGAGTTGTTAGCCGCATCTTAGGCAAGACCAAAGCAGGTGCCGAGGTGCCGTTTGGTCCATTTTTAGCCCTGGGCGGTTTAGTGGGGCTGTACTGGGGTGAGATGTTGTTTAACCTTTACCTGCGGGCGATGGGCATATAAAAAGTGTTGGTGAATTAATAAAGCCGGGGAGGCGAACTGCAGCCTCCCCGGCGGTTTTTATCCTTTAGCCAATCTACTGGCGGATGACAAACTCAACACGGCGGTTGAGCTGTCTGCCTTCGTCGGTGTCGTTGGAGGCGATGGGTCGGGATTCGCCGTAGCCTTTCGCGGTCAGCCGTTTCGGGTCAATCCCGCCGTACTGCACCAGGAAGTTCATCACGGAGTAGGCGCGCTTCTCAGAGAGAATCTGGTTTGCCTTTTCTGAGCCGATGTTGTCGGTGTGTCCCTGAATCTCCACGAGGATGTCCGGGTTGTCCTTCATAATCTGGGCCGCTTCCATCAGCGCCGGATACGATTCGGTGCGCAGTGTTGCCTTGCCAAACTCAAAGTAGACACCCTTCAGGGTGAGGACCATACCTTTGGCGACCAGTTCAAAGGTCCGGGTCGTGGTCTCGCCTTTGTTTATTGCAAAACTGCTGGTTTGAGGCAGATAGCCCGGAACTTCCACCTTTACCTCGTAGGAGCCAACTGGCAGTTCCAGCTGATATTCGCCGGTTGTTGCATCGGTCGTAAATGAGGGCCGTTCACCCTGCGTGAAGGAGATGGTGGCGGTCAATGGTGCACCGGTCTGTTTATCCACAACCTTGGCTTTGAACACACCTTTCATTTCCAGTGAGGAGAGGGCAAAGTTCAGTTTGGTCACACCGCCGTCTTCAACTTCGACCGCCCGTTCCTCCGGGAAGTAGCCTTCTTTTTCCACCCGGACTACAACCAGCCCGGCGGGCACATTGTCCGAACGGAAAAATCCGGTTGTCGGGTTTGATGTTACCGGTGGAACGGTGGTGGCGACAAATGAGACTGTTGCCTCAAGCGGTTTGCCGTTGTAAGCGTCAGCAACTCTGCCGGCAACGGTGCCATAGGGCACGAGCGGTTTCAGTTTGAAGGTGTAGGTGGCATAGCCCTTGTCCGGTATCACAAGGGGAACCGCTTCCGGAATGTAGCCTTCCTTTGATGCTTCAACTACGACCACACCCGCGGGTAGTTTTTCCAAAAAGAAGGTGCCATTTTCCGGGTCGGTTTTAAGTGTTGGCAGACGGCGTTTGATGAATCGGACCTTTGCTTCAAGTGGCATACCGGAACGGGCGTCTTCAACTTTGCCGACCAATCTGCCCCAGGGCTTTTCCGGTGGCTTGGGAAAGGGCGAAACAAAACTCAGCCCGAAAATACCTTCGTAGTCAGGTACCGCATCGGTTAAACCCAGTTCAATCCCACCGTTCAGGTGCAAAACGCCCATCTTAATCCGGACACCGGGTGTGATTCGGGCGCGTGGTGTGTAATCCTTGCCCATGAGTGCGGAAAATCCGGCGCTGGCGTCCGCTTCTGATGTTGCTTCAACAAACAGGTCAATGGCGTTGCTTGCCATCTCAATGCCAATGCCGGCGAAGTTCTCCTTTTCACCCGTCAGGCTCTGACCATAGTTAAACATAAGCGTGGGCAGGGTTTTATGCAGTTCCCAGAAGCGTAATGAGAGCAGCGCGCGCCAGGAGTTTTTATCGGATGCGAGCCGGTCAAGGAATCCGTCGGTTTCCTTAAAGTTGTAGGTACTCTTGGGCATTACCCAGGTGCCGAGTGCGGCGACCTTAACCACGGGCAGGTACGGGAACGACAGTTTTGCGCCGAGAATCTGTCCCTGCCAGTCGTAAAACAGGGCGCTGGGGTTGGTGCGGAAATCAACAACGCCAACGAGTGAGCCGAACAGTTCGCAGAACGGGTAAGGCGCATAGTTCATCTCCATCCCATAGAGCGGTCCCCGGTACAGGGTAACATTATCTCCAAGATTGGCGCGCCTGAACATCCAGCGGGTGGCGAAAACCAGGGCACCGTCCTCTTCAACCCGTGCATCCTGCACGCGGAAAAGGCCCCGACCACCACCGAGCGCGGGATCCGCATACAAACCGGTGAGGAAAATGGTTGTAATCAGGGTTAGTGACAAAACCGCTTTTTTCATAAACTTCCTCCTCTATTTGGTGCTTATAATTTGCGGAGGAGCTCATTTTTACCCCTCCGTTCTGTAAGTATCATATACAAAATGATATACAATAATAATGCGCTGTCAAACATTTCGTTTTCTTGACAATTAGAGGAAATCTCCTATGGTTAGTGGACTTATGGAAGAAACGCAAAAGAAAAACCGGCTGGCTTCCACGGTGACAATTGGGCTCTTGCTCATTGGGCTCATTGCCTTTTTTTTATTTTTTGGACGCTATTTTGCAAGATACTTTCGCAACCCGGAGGAGTTGCGTTTTCTGGTGAAAAACTGGGGGGTGTGGGCACCCTTAGGTATTGTGATTCTGCAACTGATTCAGATTGTGGTTGCACCCCTGCCCGGGAATGTGATGTCGTTTGTCAGCGGCTATGCTTTAGGTTTCTGGCCCACGATTGTCTGGCTGATGCTGGGGGTGCTGGCGGGTTCGGCGCTTGCCTTCACGATTGCCAGGTTTTCCGGACGGCGTTTATTGAATATGTTTGTACGCGCCGAGGCGCTGGCGCAATTTGATTCACTAATAGTGCGCCGCGGTATCTTCTACATATTCATATTGCTTTTAGTTCCCAATCCGCTGGGTGACTGGGTTTACTATCTGGCAGGCTTGACCCGAATCCCGCTGTTTTTTTTCCTGTTACTTGTTTTTGTTGCCCGGTTGCCCAGCAACATCCTGGAGTGCTGGGTTGGTGCCAGTGCGGTTCGGTTTGGGCTCAAGGAGTGGGCGATTTTGATTGTCATCGCCCTGATATATACCGCTGTTTACCTTACAAACCAGAAACGGATTGAAAAACTTCTCCAGAGGCTGGCAGAGAAAGGTCGTAACAAAAACAACAAGACCGATTGAACCTGTTAACTGTTAAGCGGTTTTATGGGTAATAACTCTTATCCTGATAGATATGCCATTTAGCAGGCACAACCTTTTACAACCGTAAATCATAGAGCAAGATAAGGTAGAATGGGCAGAACTACCGGTTGTACTGATTATTTAGCGGTGTTTCTATTGATAACTCCTTGAGTTAACAGTGGATAGTACAGGGGAGAGGGTTCAGGGAGTGACTCCCCAAATGAATCAGGGAACGGCTCCCCCAACGGTTCCCTGACTGGTTTCCAGAACCCTTACCAGGGTGATGTCAGGGGATAAAACGCAAATCAAATAAGTAATAATTTATTATAAAGTTAGCGCTGAAAATATTATAAAAATGTCCGGTGGAGCGAGCAGTTCGGGTTGAGTGTTATTTTATATCAAGATTGATAAAAGAAAATGGGTTGAACTATAGTGGTGTCGTATGGTTGCAGGGCAATGGTATATTTCCCGGCAATATCATCCTGTTGACAGTTAGGGATAACGATTTATTCTACATAGGACGATGTTGAAGAAGGTGCTGGTTGCCAATCGGGGCGAGATTGCCCTGCGGATTATGCGGGCTTGTGCTGACCTCGGAATAAAGAGTGTTGTTGTTTATTCTGAGGCAGACCGGCAGGCGTTGCCGGTTCTGCTGGCCGATGAAAAGATGTGCATCGGTCCAGCAGCAGCCGGTAGTTCTTATCTCAACTTTTCCCGGGTGTTATCGGTTGCCCTGGTTAAAGGTTGCGATGCGGTTCATCCCGGTTACGGGTTTCTTTCGGAAAATGCCGATTTTGCCGAGGCGGTGGTCGCTTCGGGTTTGATTTTTGTCGGACCAAAACCGGAGACGATTCGGCTCTTGGGCGATAAGGTGACAGCGCGGCAGCGGATGAAGGCGGCAGGGGTACCGGTTGTGCCCGGTTCCGACGGTGTGCTGAACAACTTCCGCGATGCGGTGAAGGTGGCGAAGGAGATTGGTTTTCCGGTTTTGCTCAAGGCAGCAGCGGGTGGCGGGGGCAAAGGGATGCGGGTTATCAACGATGAAAGCGAGATGGAGGCGGGCTGGAATCTGTGTCAGGGAGAGGCGCGCAGCTCTTTTGGCGACGACCGGCTGTATCTGGAAAAGTACCTCACCAATGCCCGGCACATTGAGGTGCAGATTCTTGCCGATGGCAGGGGCAACTGTATCAGTCTGGGCGAAAGGGACTGTTCTGCCCAGCGCCGGCACCAGAAGTTGCTGGAGGAGAGTCCGGCACCAGGGATTACGCCCGAGTTGAGGCGGAAACTGGGTGATTGGGCAAAGCGGGCAGCAGAGGCGGCGGGTTATGTGAGCGCGGGCACGGTTGAGTTTATCTGTGATGAGGCGGGGAACTGTTACTTTATGGAGATGAACGCCCGGCTGCAGGTTGAGCATCCCCTAACAGAGATGGATACCGGTGTCGACAACGTGGCTGAGCAGTTGAGGGATGCGGGGGCTGAAGCACTGGGAGAGA
>JBBISL010000028.1:0-19749 GCA_037441285.1 Caldifarciminota bacterium | reverse complement strand
TTGTCATCCTCTGGCTGGCGATTCTTTTTACCATCATTCTATTCTTCCGGATTTCCGTTCCTGCCGGTGTCCTGCTCTTGCCCTTCATCGGCTGGGTCACCTTTGCTACAATTCTCAACGCTGCGATAGTGAAACTGAATATGTAAAGATTCTTGGCACTTTTACCCGGCTCAAAGACTTTGCTACCTCAAGAAAATGCCAGCCGCAACTTTTTCTGTCCTCAGCGGTCAGCACTGCCGAGTTGGAGCCTCTCCTTAACGGCTTGCGGACATACGAAGTGCGAGGCAAAGCCAAGCATTTGGGTGAGGGCGTACGCCCGAACCGTATGTCCGCCGTTAGGCGCCGTTTCGTGCTCAGTTTGTAGCATTCTGAGGTCCCACCTTTTTAATATTTTATCCCATTGTTCCATATATTCTTTAATCATATCTGGTTTAACTGCCATTCCCTGATACCCCTCTTTCCAGGTAGGCATGTTTTTTTCATCTATTGTTACATGACCATTTTTAACTAAACCCTTAGATATCAGATGTTCGTTTATTAATGCTTCCCAATCTTTAACAGTGAGAACATAGAAATCCGGTCTTTCATTTTCCCCTTTGTTCTCGAAATCCACAAAAACGAGAACTATGTCCGACCCATATATCCCTTTACATCCTGGCCATACTTTCCCTTGCTTGCCTTTAACTTGAATTCTTAACATTCCCCTTTCGGTCTCAACTAAAATATCAGTGCGTCTTCGTAAACCCAGTGTTAATTGAGCGTAGATATTCCTTCTACAGAGTTCACTCGCAACAGCATACTCAGCAGCCAATCCTAATATATCCTTGTCCATGTTAATGTTGTTGATGTATCGTATCATTTGTAGTATGCTCTAAATGCTCAAATCTTAAAAAACGGGGTAAGTCTTTGTTGAGCTCCTCTAAAAGCAAAGAAAGCCCGTCTGAATAAAGTTTTAAGTTTTTTCTTTTAATTATTATTCCCCAGTCGTCGTGCATCCATTCCGAAATCTCACGGTTTGCGTTTATCGGGTGTGGTCGTGTTGGAAAGCAAAAAGAGAAACAATTTAAACCCAATTCATTGTACTTCCAGGATTCGTCAGGGTCCGCATTGTCAACCAGTTTAACACCGGCAAATTTCTTTGACACCTTTTCTATTAAGTACCCTCCAAAGATTGATGAATTCCCCTGTTTAAGTGTATTCAAAAAGAAGTTTTCAATTGTAAAAGGACTTTCATCGTAACCTTCACCTGTCACATCTAATACAACGACCAAATCGATATTATATCCGTTACGCAAATACCTGACGGCTTGATTGGCGCCTTCATTATCCTCGTATTCTTCCCCTCCGGTGAAGGCTACAAGCACATTGTAAGGCAGTTCGTTATTAATCATCTTATAAAGCAGTAGCGCGTTGCACAGGCTGTTGTCAAAAGTCCCAAGTATTTCTTCTTCGTTCAAACTATCCCAATGATAATTATTGTAAAGGGCATCAATGTGCGCCGAGATGAGGAACGCCGGTTTTTCTTTCTCGTATTTTTTATGTTGATAAATCAAACTTAACTTTTGCTCGCTCAAGAGGTCATAGTCACTATCGGTCAAGAGTTGCTTGATAACATTTACGCGCGGTTGATTGGTAAAAGAAACGCAGTTGGTGGCACAAGGAACATTTACTTTCTGGAACAAATCCAGAAAATCTTCTTCAAACCTATCCAATTTAGTGCTCATTTCTCCTCCTGTTGAAGATATACAAATTGGTTGCATCGAGCGGCATTATATCCGCTGTTTAGCGCAGGGGATAGGTATTTCCCATACCTACCTTAGCCTTTTTAATACCGCCTTTTGAATTACCGAAAAGCGGTCTTTAACCCCAAAATCTTTGTACAGGCTTTCTGTTAATGAACCTTCGGGATAGTTTGTTTTCTCCTGTATCGCCATAAGTTCTGTGACGACGAGTAAAAACTCTACGGTGAATTCACCAACCGTGTCTAAATCTTTAAACGGTTCGCTGTGTTCGGGTTTGAAAAACTGAAGCGTCGGTGGAAATGAATTTACCGGTTTTATCTCTCTGAGCATTGTTAAGATGTGTTCCTTCAATTTTAAGGTTAATGAGGGATTATGGGCATGTTTGACATACATTTCAACAATCAGGTGGATGTGGGCAGGGGTGCGCTCTCGTTTGTTTGGTTCCCGAAATTTCACAATAAAATCGTATGGTGATTCGGGTTTTCTGCCCGGATAAACACCAATTTGGACATTTCTCTTAGTCGTGTAAACAAGGTCATCTTTTGGAACTCGGCGGACTTGCCATATTTTGTATGAAGATAGGAAGTAATAGAAGGTCGCTTTTAATAGGTTAAATGGGTTTTTTTCATTTTTTCTTTTCATACACAAGAAGATACTGATGGGCTATTATTAAATCTCCCCCAGAGTTTTGAGCGCCCGAATTTGCTCCTTCTTGTGTCGCCACAACAATTTCCTTAAGCAAAAGATTATCGAATGATAAGGTATCCACTATTCTTTTAGCAAGGGGTTCTAGATATCCGTTTATTCTTGTGTCCTGAGTTTGAATAACTATAAATCCGCCCGGGTTGATATTTGGCAAATTCTGCTTTACAACCGCGCTTATTGCGCTTAAATAATAGTCAAGGTCCGCACGGGAAGGTTCGCCTTTTAGGAATGGCGACTTAACAAAAAGCAACCCCAAGTTCCTTTTCCCGCTATCCTTGTGAGTGATTGCCTTGTTTCTGAAATGATGGTTGAAGACAATGGTTGAATATCCATTTCCCGCCGCATAGCGCTCAACTACATTTTTGTTCAGTCGTTCTTCAAACCCTTTTTCCGGGAAGACCCATATGGTTGTGGTTTCAAGTTCAGTTACCTTTTTAACGATGGGTCTTTCTATTGTCGGAATAACATTACTATAACCAAAGGTGTCTTCTCTTGTTAAACAGGTTGTCGGTTCAGGCTTTTCGAAAATCGGCAGATATTCATGAGCCAGAAGAAGAAAGTTATATTTTATACTTTTTTTATACCAGAACCCAGTGGTTTTGCAGTTATGCTGGCGTTTAATCACCAACTCCTTCAGTTTGAAACCCGCCTCTAAAAAGATATTGATTGTTTGGAATCCAATGGGAACAATATGTTTGTGCTTACGGGTGTCTCCAATAAGTATTGCGCATTTTTTCCCGGGCTTAAGAACGCGGTAACTTTCGCTTGCCACCTTTTGCATCTCGTTTAAGAAATCTTTTACGCCGAGGTTTGACAGGTCGCCATCAAGATTGGAACTGTAATTGATGATTCCGGCATAGGGAGGATGGGCACAGATTAAGTCAATGCTATTGTCCGAGATATTAGATAAATCTCGTGCATCGCCAACTTCTACCTCAGGTTCGTATATTGGGTAAGAAAACAATGACCGCGGGGGCAAAAATCTTAAATTCTCCAATGTTAGACTTACACAAGCCGGGTTGATGTCCCGCGCGATACACCTTCTGCCCAGCAATTTTGCCTCTACGGCGGTGGTGCCGCCACCGACAAAATAATCCAAGACAACATCGCCGGGCTGAGAATATTTCAATATTACATTCCGTGGAATGTAAGGGGACCAATTACCGCGATACCTTCCATTATGGGTAGCCCAATTACCCCTTTGCTTATAACTCCAGACGGTCGTGGTTTCTTCTCTAAAATTTTTTGGTTCCCAATGTGTTAATCTTTTTGTTTTTTTAAGAACCGAAATGTTCGCGCCGTATTTCTCGGTTATAATCTCCTGAAGTTGTTTGAAATTAATCCCAAATACTGCTCCAATTTCCTGGTCAGGAATTCCCCCTTCTTTTGCTCTTATTACTGCCTGTTTGAAATCTTCCTCACCGTGTTGGGAACGGATATGCTCTCCAATGAGTCCTTCAAACAGTTGCCCACAAGTAGAGCATCTATTTTTTACCTTTTGCCGTTGGGCGTATAAGCGAGGGTGGGTATTGGGCATCATGGATAGTTATAATTTATTTATATCTCAAAGTCAAGTTTTTAACAGTCAATGGCTTACTGCATCAAAACCGACTCCGAAATAGACCCCCGTTTTAGTGCTGGAGGAGGCGTAAGCCGTTGATGGGCTGGAACCAGGCTTGGACGCGAATGTCCTGGTTGGAGATTCTTATCTGGGTCACTTTGACGATTGCATAGTAGTCGTCTTCGGTGCGGATGGCAAAGGAGACCGGTGCGGCATTGAGCCGGATGATGTTATGGTAGGAGGTGTCACCGGCAGGGGGCACTGGTCCCTGTTCATCGGTGAGTAAGGCGAGCGCGGTCTGGCGCCAGGGTCCGGCAGGCACATTGGCGCTGGTGTCATAAGGTGCGAGGTTTGGGCTGGCAACATAGTAGAAGGGTCCATTGGAGCCGGTGGCAAAGTCGGTGCAGAACCAGTCAACTGAGTCGCAGTACAGGGTATCGTCCATCAGATACGCCTTGCCGGTGCCGGTCAAGCGGTTCCAGCCAAATCCCGGTTTGTCTGGACCAGAAAGTTCACCCACGGTTACGGTGCCGGTCTGGACCGGTACGGTGGAGAGCGGGATGGTGTCTTCGTAAACCGTGGCGCCAAAGACCGCAGCGATTTTGTACATTCCGGTTAAGCCGTGCGGGTTGTGTTCCACGCTCAAAGCGGTGGTTTCGGCGACTGTGCTCCAGCCGGTGCCGCCAATCTCTTTGAACTGCAACCGGTAAAAGTTGGGCATACCTTCAACAGGCGGTTGCCAGGACAGACGCACGGTGGTGTCGGTTGCGGCTTCAATTGTGAAGGCGGTTGGCGGACCACCCGGAATTGCCACAACGGTAACAAGAAGGGTGTCGGACCAGTTGGTCATCTGCATCCGGCTGTCGCGGGCGCGCACCGCAATCGCATAGAAGCCTGCGGTGTCAAAGGTGTGGTTGACTAAAAGATAGGAGTCGCTCGGCACCGGTCCGCGCCAGTCGTCAACGGTGCCGCCCCAGTCAATCTGGTACCACAGGCTGTCGTTCTGGGGATGCGAGGCGCGGAATCGGTATTGATAGGATACACCGGTGGTGCAGAAGGCAGGACCCTGCGGCTTTTCCGGAACTCCGGGCGGCAGCAAGCGGATGTTGATAATCAGGCTTTCACTCCAGGGCGACTCTTTGAGTTGCGGGTCGCGGGCGATTGCCTTGATGGTGTAGGTGCCAGTGTCCGGATAGGTATGGGCGCGGCGCACAGGCTGACCGCTGGCATAGAATGGTGACCAGTCAATACTGGAGGTGTCACCCCAGACGATTTTGTAGGAGACCTCTTTGCCTTCGGGGTCGGTGGCGACAAAGGTAAAGGTGACGGTGTCATAGGGACGGGCGGATGTGGGACCGGAGATTTCGGGTGCGGTTGGGGGCTGGTTGGTGACACAGTTGATAATCAACAATGTCAAGCATAATAAAAACAGGGTTTTATTCATAAAAACTCCTTTCGGCAGGATGGGTATTTAAGCGGCACTGCCCAATAATATCGTGTTATTTTAAGAGTGTCAAGCGAGCGGTGTGCACATTTTCCGGTGTCTGGAGCAGGGCAAAGTAGTTGCCGGCGGGCAGTTTGCCGGTGTTCAGGTTGATGCGGTGTTCGCCGGATGCGAGCCAGCCGTGTTTTACCAAAACCTGTTCTCTGCCCAGAGGGTCAAATAGGGCAAGTTTTATCGGGCTTGCCTTTTTCAGGTGAAATTTGAGACAAATCTGGTTGTGAGATGATATGGTGGCGGTCAGGTTGGGTATCAGGTGGTCGGTTCTGTCACTTTCACCAACGCCAGGAATCAGATTGAATGTTTCCATCGTACTGCCGTCGGTCCGCACCACCGCACAGGTGACAACATCACCCTGGACATCAACGATGACAAACTGGTAGTTTGCTTCCCGATAAACGGTATAGGGTTGAATTGAGTCCCATTCGGTATGGAGCGGGGCGCCACCGCCACCGGAGGTGATGTAGTGGATGCCGTTGGCCAGGCTGTGCTCATAGGCGTGGATGTGGCCATTGAACACCGCGCGCACCCGAAACCGTTCAAAAAGCGGGCAGAGGTACTCCTGGACCTGTTCGTTAGGAGAGTGGTTGGCACTCGTGGTAAAGGGCGGTTCGTGGAAGGTGACAAAGATGTGCTGGATTGTGGGGTTGGCGCTGTCGGCACGGAGATGGGCAAGAAGCCACTCGTACTGTTCACTGCCGGGCGCAAAGTCGGAGTAGTTGTCAAGAAAGTAGAAGGCGGCGTTGCTGTACTGGAACTGATACCAGCGTTCGTTGTGGGGTAAATAGAAAAGATCAAACCAGTTCGGAAGCGTTCTGATATCGTGATTACCAAGAGCCGGGTAAAGCGGTGCCTGGCGCAAAAGTGCCTGCTCAATCTGGAAAAATGTCCGGTACTCTCCGCTCGTGCCATTTTCGGTCAGGTCACCGGCATTGAGCACAAATTGAGCAGGCGGGCTGGTCAAGACCATCCGGTCGATTACCGCCTGATGCGCGGCGCTGTCGGTGCGGTTGTCGGCGTAAACAAGAAAGCGGAAAGGTGCCGGGGCGGAACGGCGGGTAAAAAAGGTGGCGTCGGCGCTGGTGTCCTGCCCGGAAATCACCTGATTATGGTAAACGGTGTCCAAAAGCAACCGGTTCAGGACAAGGTGGTGCGTGGTGGTGGGTGCGGTTTCGGAGATTTCCAGCGGGTAGTTGGTACTCAAGCCATAGCGCACTTTGCCGATGTTTGAGTCCGCGGTTTGCCAGACCACAGTTATTGTGGAGTCGGTCAGGTTCTGCAGATAGGGCGGATGGACAAAAAGTCCGGCTGATGTGCCGATAATAAACAGCAAAATGAGATAAACTTTACATGATGCCATAGGCGAAAATAATAACATATTTTAATAACCAGAGCAATGTTTAACATACGGCAGGTTGAGATGTTGCGGGATAATGGGTAATATTTGTTGTCTAAACTTCTTATTTTCATATAGTTATAAAATTTTACCGTCCAGTGGGCGGTCCGGGGGTAATCCCCGGGATAGTCTCTACCGCCCTTTTCGGGGCATTTTTACCCGCTGTATTTGGGGTACCTGTTGGTGTTATCTCTGTTGTTGCCCTGCTGGCTCGTTGCCCAAATATTTAGAGCCCAATTTTTACTGTTATTAACGGGTCAATTTCTTACCGGGTCTTGCGCGTTGTTTCAGGGTGTCTTTCGGGTGCGGTTTCTGGGTTTGCCGGTGCGGTTGCTTCTTATGTAAATTCCGGTTTCAGGACCGGGTTAGATTCAGAATGGACCCTGTTATTTCTTTAACGAGGTGCCTTTAATGTAACATTATGCCCAGTGAGAAGGAGAGCGCGCCCAGCCAGTTTGATGTGTAGCCGCTGCTGTTGGGGTTTTCCGGTGTCTTCTGGCTGCCTTCGGCACCGCCGCCCAAATAGCGCAGGTTGACAAAGCCGTCAAGGAATCGGTTGATGCGACCACCCAGTCGCAAAGAGCCGTCAAGGATTGCGCCTTTGAAACTGCTTTCCACATTGGTGGAGCCGGTGACCACAGTGCCCTGGGCATAGATGCCGTCAACTTCTGCTGCCCACCAGAGATAGGAGTTTAAGGGCATCCGGATGCGCGCTTTCAGTGCCGGTACCGGACCAAGGTTGTTGTAAACCCGCTGCCGGGTGCCATCAAGCGCGGTGAAGGAGATGGAGGCGTTGCGCAACTGAAGTGAAAGACCGAGTCCCAGTTCCCGGTCGGCATCACTGAAAAGGTCGTAAAGCCAGCTGATGCGGTAGAAGTCAAATCCGTAGCGTAAACTCATCGGTGTGCCGGCAGGAAATGTGTCGGAGTCAAGAATCAGTTGTTCCGGCAGGGTGGCGAGGGTGCGGACATCAAGCGGTTGATAGAGGAATACGAAGGTGTGGCGCGGTTTCAGGAGTAGTTCAAATGAGCCGCGCTGGAAAGGGAAGAGGTTTTTCTGACCGCCGTTCTGGACATAGTCAAAGGTTGTGCCGTCGGGCCCGAATTGGATTGAGTGTTTCTGGAAACGGATGGCGCCAGTTTCGTAGATTGCCCGCAGTTCGTAGTTGTGCGCCAGGTTGTTAATCTGGGCACAGGCGGGTAAAACGAGTGTTGCGAGAAACAGGGGGCTAACAAAATTTTTCATGATGACCTCCTTGGAGAAATAGTACAGTTATTTTTGAGGTTGTCCAATAAAATGCGGGGCTGAGAAGGAGAATTAAAGGCGATTAAAAATGTTGACAAAAGTTTTAAGAAATTTATAATAGCAATGGAAACTCAACCATCCCTTGGGAAATGAGAGAGGTTGAGTAAAGCGTCGGTAAATGCCCGTAACCAATAAGGAGGTTCAATGCAACGGTCTAAAGTTATTTCGGTCCTGCTGTTAACAGTCGCCGCGTTCGTCTGGGCGGCGGAACAAGCCAGTTCTCTTGGGACGATGAACCCCGGGGTTTTTGACCCGCGGGTGAAGGCGTTGCGGCAGGAGCAGGAATTAGTAAAGGGCAATCCGCTAAAGGTGAAGGAGATTGAGAATCGGATTCAGGAAATCTATCTGGAGTATGACCGGTCGCCGGCTGCCGCGTTCAACGCCGTAGTTCTTGCCCCAAACGACTATCAACAGCCCCAATCAGATGGACCGGATGTGGTGATTGACACCGGCAGAATCGTGGCGACCGCAGCGGACTATGAGATGGATGGCACGATGTGGGTGGCATATTCCCGGGAGCGTGATTCGAGTGTTCGGGTGGTCAAGTCAACCGACTATGGTAGCACATGGCAACCGGTAGTGGGGTTTTGGACGATTCCCAGTTCATTAATTAAGCGGCTGGGAATGGTGGTTGGTGCTGGTGACTCGGCATTTGTTTATGTCGGGATTATTCACCCGGATAGCAGCGGCGATATGGCGTGCGTTCGCTTCAATCGCGACGGTTCCAACTTTCGTGGTTTATGGGTGAAACGGGGCGCGGACACCATCAACAACTTCACAATGTGCCGGGATTATTCTCCCAATTATTATCTCTATATTTGCGCCGGCGACGAAGACAATACGGATGAGTTTGATGACTTCATACTGCGTTCCACCGACTTTGCCAAAACCTGGACGACGACCAACACATTTCGTTATGTGAGCTGGGGTTCTTTACAGGCGGGTGCAGGGTCTTATCTTTACCTTGCAGGATTCCCGGGTTTCAGTCCTCTTCGCGGGCGAGTTAATCTACTAATAAATACGCTTTTTGGTGCTCCTGGCTCCTGGTTTGAACGGGGGGTTCAGTTTGATACATTTGAAGTTGCGGACCCGGTGATGGCGCCATCATTTGTTTCACCGCCCGAGAGTGCGGTGGTCTGGGCGGTGCATGCGCACAACTATCGGAACTCAGGCGACTGGGACATTATGTATGTTTATTCAACCGATGCGGGCAATACCTGGAGTCCCAGTTACTACCTTGCGAGCAGAAGTGACCGGTCTGAACGGTACCCGGACCTTAAGAACTACACATCGTTTGGTAACCCTTATGTCAACGCTTCTTATATCAGTGAGGAGAGTTACCGTTATGTTTACCGGCACTGGGCAGCGCAGAGTGACCCGATTAACTGGTCTGACACTTTGCGGATTAACACCAACTCAGCGGGAACCGGTCGAGAAATAAAGCCCCTGTTAGTTTATGCACCAGGCGCGCCCGGTACCGGTGCCGGGTGTGTATTTGTCGGTTCCGGACTGCATAACCTCTACTGGAACGCACCCTGGACAGTTGGTATTCAGGGGGAGAATGCCGGATTGTCAGTAAATAAGAGCCGGTTTGAGGCGCTGCCCAATCCGGTTACGAGTCACACCACATTTTTCTGGACGGGCAATGCTTCCCGGTTGACAATCTATGACGCCAGTGGCAGGCAGGTGTGGTATTGTGACAACCCGACAAGTGGTGTGCCGTGGAACCGAACCGACCGGTCAGGAAAACGGGTGAGTGCCGGTGTTTACTTTGGGCAACTCAGGACGGCGAATGGTATAAGCAAAAGTACCCTGGTGGTGAAATAAAGGGTTAGCGGGAAGTTTCACGGGGCGGCGTAATGCCGCCCCTTTTTATTGTTCAATTTTCTCGATTCGATAGACCGCAATCTGACGGTTGACATCCATTAACAGCAGGGTGAAGCGGTACCCGGCAGAGATGTAACTTTCACCGTCTGCCATATACGCCATAAACTCCGGGTGCCACTCCTGGTCCTGAAAGACCCAGAAGGCAAGCGCGGGCAGGCAGGCGTCAAACTCTTTTTGACCCTGTTTTGCCCGGAGGTACAGTTCGGTATAACTGAGCACCTGTTGCGCAAGCGGGCGTGCGGCGTTGATTGTGGAATCTTTGTGGTAACGGCTGGGTAGAAAGACCGAGCGTAAGGGCAGTTTGACAAGGGCACGAACCTCTTCACAGGCGCCAATCAGGAGGCTTTCGGTCGCCGCGGTGGGCGCGCTGACCGAAAAGACCGCAAGGTTCGTCCCGAGTTCAGGCTCGTTGGAGACAAGCGGTCTGCCCCAGCCGCCATCAAACACCCAGATGGTCCGTTTATCACTGAAAGGGTAGTAGTGGAAAAGCGATTCAAGCGCCGCGAGGAACTGGAGCCGGTTAAAACTCCACTCGGTACTTGACACCACAAGATAACCGCCGTAGTTGAACTCCCAGAAGGGACCAACCGTCTTGCCGAAGAACGGCACCGGCTGGGTATGGTCGGCAAGGTAGTAACTCAACAGGGCGCTGCTCTGATAGTCGGCAAAGATGGTGTCGCCCGCAGGGGCATTTTGCCGGAGAAGTTGCAGCGCTTTGTGCATAAGTTCTTGCCGGGCGTTTTGCCGGGAGATGTGCTGCGCGGGCGGTGTGAGAAAGAGGTTGACCGCAAGCATCAGGATGCCGGCGCTGCCGGGTTTGAACCACTCTTTTTTGGGGATTGAACTTAATGCGATGGTGATGCCAATCACGACAAAAGGGGCAAGGACGATTGAGTGCCGGGTGCCGCCATAGGGCAAAAGCTGAAAATAGGCGGAGAGGATGTTAATAACAAAGGGTGCAATGAGGAGAATGGTCAGATTCCAGCGGCGCCGGATGATGGTGAGGACGATGCCAAAAAGAAACAGCAGGAGTCCAACAGTACCGAAGAGACGGGAGGAAAAGAGATAGGAGAACAAGTCAAAGGTGGTGCGGAAAAGAAAGCGCAGAGGTGATTCCAGTTCCGGATGGAAGTAAGAGGTGCGCAGCCAGCCGGTCAGGGCAAACTGTTGCATCGGGCTGCCTTTGAGGTGGACGATGTGGGTAAAGTAGAAGAAGGCGTAGGTTATAAGAGCGAACAGTTGACCCAAGCCGCCCCAGACCCAGAGCCGTTTTTTTACCTTCTCGTTTATCGCCCGGAAAAGAAAAAGGATGCCGAGGGTAATCGTAAGCACCAGACCGGAGTACTGAGTGGCGCCCACCAGTGCCGAGAAAATTCCGGAAAGGAAAAGGCCACCAGGGCGGGACTGGGAGAACCCGAGTTCGAGAAGGTACAGGGCAATGGTCATTAAAAGCAGGAGAAGGGCATACTGACGGACTTCGGCAGAGAGTCCGACAACCGCGGGCAGGAAGGCGAATAAGATGGCACCGGACAGCGCGGTTTGCTCGCTAAGTTTTAAGCGGAGGTGTTTGTAAAGGAAATAGACCGCAGCGGTGCCGGTCAGAACCGAAAACAATCGCAGGTACAGTTCGGAAGTGCCGAGGAAACGCCAGAAGTAGAGAAGGATAAATGTTAATGGTGGATGGGGTTGAGTTAAGCCGGCTTGAAACAGTGCGCTCAGGTTCGGTTGATTGGCAACCAGAAATACAATCGCTTCGTCCGGGTTAAGAAATGTGCCCCGGGCGGTTAACAGGCGGAGGAGAAAACCACCGGCAAGGACCAGAAAGAGAAGAATCGGCACGCTAAATCTTCTTTGTGCAGCGGTTCGTGTCAAGGATGTGCAACCCTGCAGGTTTATAATCAGGCGGTAAACCCCGCCCTGCCTTTTTCCTATCCCGGATTAGGGCACGATAATAAAAGATTGAAACCGTTAGGTGATGGTTTGCTTGACTTGAATGGTAAATAAATAGGTTAATACTTTAATTTACCTATAATGACACAATCTGGTCTTATGGTGGTAATGAAGGTATCGGTCCCGGGGATACCGATAACAATGAACAGATGCCCAGTATCGCTACCCATTGGTCATCGGGCGCTCCGACCGTATGTTATACAATAGTGACATCAGAATCACTGATGTTCACCTGGTGTCCTGGAGATACAAACTGGACAATGCCCATCAAGGTAAACGACCATCGGCACACCGGCAGTTTTGCACCTGCCGCCGGCTGGAAAAATGTCAGTTCCGGTTGATGGCCAGCATTAGCCGGATAATTGATTTGACTTTTAAGGACGGGGTAATTATAATTTACTCTTGTGTTCATCTTAACAACAGGAGTAAGAGAAAGGAGCGTTTATGGCACATAAGAAAGGTGGCGGTACCGCCAAAAATGGCCGCGACAGCGCGGGCAAGCGGCTCGGCGTTAAAGCGTACGGCGGTGAGTTTGTACGCACCGGCGAGGTTCTTGTCCGGCAGCGTGGCACCAGGATTCTGCCGGGCAAAAATGTTGGTCGGGGTAGCGATGACACCCTTTATGCCCTGCAGGATGGCGTGGTCCGTTTTGAATGGGCAAGCCGGGATAAGAAGCGGATTTCGGTCTATCCGGCGAATTAGTTTGAGGTTAGCCGTGCCAGGAAAGGGGATGCAATGAAGGTGAAGTGGTTGGGTCATGCAGCATTCCTTTTTACCGCTGATGATGGCGTGAAGATTATTACCGACCCTTATGTGCCGGGTGCTTATGATGGTGCGGTCGGCTATGGTAAGATACAGGAGATAGCGGACATCGTTACGGTGAGCCATGAGCATGCGGACCACAATGGGGCGCGCGATTTGCCAGGAAGACCGCGGGTTCTCAAAGGCGAGGGCGAATGGACGATAAAAGGGGTGAAGATTAAAGGGTTAGCAAGTTTCCACGACCCGGCAAAGGGCAAGGAGCGGGGTACAAACACCATTTTCGTCTATGATGTTGACAACCTGCGTCTGGTGCATTTGGGTGATTTGGGGCACATTCCGGATGAAGCGGTGTTGTCGGTTCTGGGCAGGGTTGATGTCATTTTTGTGCCGGTGGGTGGTGTGTTTACGATTGATGCCCATCAGGCAGCAGAGGTTGTGAAGCTGGTTAAGCCCCGGCTGGTAATTCCGATGCACTACAAGACGCCGAAATTGGGTTTTGGCATTGCCGGGGTTGAGGAGTTTTTGAAACTGGCACCTGGGGTGAAGCGGATGGGCAAATCCGAGGTTGAGGTCAAATCGGAACTGCTGCGGGCAGGGACCGAGACCTGGGTGCTTTTACCAGCGCTGTAAGCGGAGGCGATGGTGGCGCAATCGGGAAATAGTCAATGCCGGGAGATTTCGTTTGAACTGGTGAAAGAGACGGTTGCCCGGTTGTGCATTGAAGCGAACTGCGTTTTAGGTGAGGATATGGTGCGGGCGCTGGAGAACGGTTTAAAGGCAGAAGAGTCGGAAACCGGCAGGGAGATTTTTAAGCAGCTTCTTAAGAATCAGGAGATTGCCCGTGCCGAGATGATGCCGATATGTCAGGACACTGGTTGGGCGGTTGTCTGGGTTGAGATTGGTTCTGAAGTGCGAATTACCGGTGGCGAGCTGGGTACCGCAATTCAGGAAGGGGTGGCAAAGGGCTATACCGAAGGTTATTTGAGAAAGTCAATTGTTGCGGACCCGCTGCGCCGAAAAAACACCGGTAACAATACGCCGGCGATTGTTTACTATGATATTGTGCCCGGGACCCGGTTGAAGATAACGGTGCAGCCCAAAGGCGGGGGCAGTGAAAATATGAGCGAGGTGAAGATGCTCTCTGCCGCGGATGGGGTTGAAGGGATAAAGCGGTTTGTGGTGGACCGGGTGTGGCGCTCGCAGGCGAACCCCTGTCCGCCGATTATCGTGGGCGTGGGTATTGGCGGGACATTTGAGAAGTGCGCGCAACTGGCAAAACGGGCGCTTTTACGCGAGGTGGGTTCGGTACATCCGGACCCGTTCTATGCGCAACTGGAGCAGGAGTTGCTGAATGAAATCAATCGGCTGGGAATCGGTCCGCAGGGTCTTGGTGGCAGGGTTACCGCTTTAGCGGTGTTCATTGAGGCTTTTCCCTGCCACATTGCGACGATGCCCTGTGCGGTCAATATCAACTGCCATGCGGCAAGGCATAAGAGTGCGATTTTATGACGAGTGAGCGCAAAAGAATCAGTACGCCGTTGGCCGATGATGCGGTCCGGCTTTTGCGTGCCGGGGATGCGGTGCTTTTGTCGGGCAAGGTTTACACCGCCCGGGACCTGGCACACAAAAGGCTGGTGGAGAGTTTAGAGCGCGGGGAGAAACTGCCATTTGAGATTCAGGGTGCGGTGATTTACTATGTTGGTCCCAGTCCGGCAAAACCGGGCAAACCAATTGGCGCATGCGGGCCAACCACATCCTATCGGATGGACCCTTACACCCCGAAACTTTTGTCGGTGGGGCTCAAAGGGATGATTGGTAAAGGCAACCGCAGTCCCGCAGTGATTGAGGCGATGAAGCGGCACGGTGCGGTTTACTTTGCCGCGGTGGGTGGTGCGGCAGCGCTTCTTGCCCAGTGTGTAAAGCGAGCAACGCTAATCGCCTATGAGGATTTGGGACCGGAAGCGGTGCAGGAACTTTTAGTTGAAGACCTGCCGCTGATTGTGGTCAATGACTGTTATGGTGGCGACCTTTATGAGGAGGGCGTGAGGAGGTTTCGAAAGGAGGGTTGAGGATTATGGAAAAGGAAAAGATTAAAGGACGCCGGGTTAAGATAAAAAAGGAACAGGAGCGGGCGCCGGGAAGCGGGTCGCAGCAGTTTGTGACGATATATGTGATGGGTGAGGCGTATCAGGTGCCCAAAGAGTTGACGATTATGAAGGCGATGGAGTATGCCGGGTATCGGTTTATCCGCGGTTGCGGGTGCCGGGGCGGTTTCTGCGGTGCCTGCGGTACGGTGTATCGGACCCGGGACTCCTATAAACTGAAGGTCGGGCTTGCCTGTCAGACAGTGGTGGAAGATGGGATGTATTTGACCCAGATTCCTTTCTACCCGGCGAACAAGAAGATTTACAACATTGACGAACTCAAAGCGGACACGCAGGTTTTGGTGCGCTACTATCCGGAACTGATGCGCTGTATCGCCTGCAACTCCTGTACAAAAATCTGTCCCCAGGACATTGATGTGATGGGTTATGTGCAGGCGGCGATTCGGGGTGATATTGCTAAGGTCGCGGATATGTCGTTTGACTGTATTATGTGCGGACTCTGTGCCAGCCGCTGTCCGGCGGAGATTGTCCATTACAATGTGGCGCTGCTTGCCCGCCGGCTTTACGGGGCGAAGATTGCACCCCGGGCGGCGCATCTTCAGGAACGGCTGAAGGAGATTGAAGCCGGGGCGTTTGAACCGGGGCTGGACAAACTGACCAAGATGAGTGAAGAAGAGCTTTCCCGCCTCTACTACGAGGCGCGGGATATTGAACCGGAGTAAAAGATGTATCCAGAGTCAATGCAGGAGTCGATTAAAAAACTGGAGGCGACCAGGCAGGAGCGAATCAAGCAGGGTAAGATTCCGTTGCTCGACGCCGAAAGTAAGAAGGCGCTCTTGAAGTCGTTCCATCCCGATTACATTGAGACCAGTATGCGGGCGCTCACCGTTGGTCCGAACAAGGGAGACCGGACACCGCAAGAACTGGCAGATATTCTTGAAGCCTGGCCTCTGGTTGAGCCGAAGCGGTTTGAGCCGGACAATCCGAAGTTTGATGTTGATGTGTTAATCATTGGCGGTGGTGGTGCCGGTGTAGCAGCGGCGTTAACCGCGGCCGAGCATGGGGCAAAGGTGCTTTTGACCACGAAACTGCGCCTGGGTGACGCCAATACGATGATGGCGCAGGGCGGAATTCAGGCGGCAGATAAACCGAACGACTCGCCGGAAAGGCACTACCTTGATGTTTTGGGTGGGGGCCATTTCAAAAACATCCCGGAACTGGCACGGGCACTGGTTACCGATGCGCCGCAAATAATCGCCTGGCTGGAAAAGTTAGGGGTGATGTTTGACAAAGAGCCGGACGGCACGATGAAGACGATTCACGGCGGTGGGACCTCGCGCAAGCGGATGCACGCCTGCCGGGACTATACCGGTGCCGAGATTATGCGCACCCTGCGCGATGAGTTTCGTAACCGGGAATTGACGGTTCTTGAGTTCTGTGCGGCGCTGGAACTTTTGACCGATGATGAGGGCGCCTGCACCGGTGCGGCGTTTGTCAACTTAGATACGAACGAGTTGTTCACGGTAAGGGCAAAGACGGTGATTCTCGCGACCGGCGGCTGTGGCAGACTGCACATTCAGGGTTTTCCCTGCACAAACCATTACGGCGCAACCGCGGATGGGCTGGTATTAGCCTATCGGGCTGGGGCAAAACTGGCGTTTATTGACACGATTCAGTACCATCCGACCGGTGTTGCCTATCCGGAACAGATTGTCGGGCAGTTGATTACCGAAAAGGTGCGTGGGCTTGGTGCCCATCTGGTCAATGTGCACGGCAACCGGTTTATCTACGAACTGGAGAGCCGGGACATCACCGCTTCGGCAATCATCCGGGAGTGCGTGGGCAGAAAGAACGGGGTGGTGACTCCAACTGGCAGGCTCGGGGTTTGGCTTGATACGCCGCTGATTGAAATCCTCAAAGGCGAAGGTGCGGTCAAGGCGAACCTGCCCGCGATGTACCATCAGTTTGCCCGGTTCGGGATTTATATGGACAAAGAGCCGATTTTGACCTATCCCACCCAGCACTATCAGAACGGTGGGGTTTTAATCAACGACCAGGGCGAGACCGGGGTAAAGAACCTTTATGCCGCAGGTGAAGTGGCGGGTGGCATCCATGGCAGAAACCGGTTGATGGGCAACTCGCTCCTTGACATCCTGGTTTTTGGTCGCCGGGCGGGCAGAAGTGCGGCGGAAAAGGCAAAGAAGACAACGGTGCGCAGTTGCGGGTTCAAGCACCTGAGTCAGTTTGAGGCGGAACTGAAAAAAACAGGGGTGCCGAAAAACCGGCGTTCTCCGATGGTCTTGCCCGAATACCGCCGGCCCGAACTGCAGACCCCGCTGGCGTTTGTTGATTAGTTAAAACAAAAGGCGGGCATAATGCCCGCCTTTATACCTGCGTTGCTCAGTTCAACAACAGGAGTTTGTGCCTTTCTTCCTTCCCGTTCGCCTGGATACGGATTAGATATGTGCCCCGGGCTAACCTGTTCAGGTCTAAACTTACCCCTTCGGACCGGGTTAAAGTTGACCTGTGGACAACCTCGGTGCCGGTAATGTCGTAGATGCTCAAACTGACCGGGGTCCCAGGAACCGGCGCCGTAAGGAGCACCTTGCCCGAAGTTGTGGGGTTGGGCAAAATTGAGAACAGGTTATTTCGATGCTCAAAGCTGGTTTCGTAAATCCCGCTGATGGAGTCGTCTTCAAACCGGACTTTGGGTGTCTGAAAACCAAGGTAACTGGGCAGGTCGTACCAGGTGTCGGGTACAAGCGGGTCGATTTCAAAACGGGACGGAATTCCCTGAACCCGGTAGAACAGTTCGAGCCGGTCGGGCCATTCACTTTTCGGGGTAAATTGGATTGTGTCAACAGTTCCGGGTTCGCCCCCCCAGTTTGGGGTTGGTTCAACGATTGGACCGGGTGCACTGGTCAGGTACCAGACAATACTGTCGCCCAAAACGGTAGCGTTACCGGTTTCAAGAATTCCGGCAACAGGTATCGCTGATAGATAGGGCACAAACAGGAAACACAGACTGAGTACTGCAACCATTCCCTTCATTTTTACCTCCCTTCCTTTTCATATATTATACCAGATTACCGGTGTTCGGTCAATTGATTTCCTTTACAACTCATTATAGGTGTGGGCGAGGACAATCACGGTTTTGCCCTCCTGAGGGGATACGGTGATATCAACGACCTCTTTGTCCACACCGTCAACATAGCCGATATAACTGCGCCGGGTGTAGCGCTCGTGATTGACCTCTTCCGCCTGTTTCCAGCCGGCAAGCAGTTTGGTGAAGTACTGCCACACCTTGTCGGCAGAGTCCGTTGTTTCAAAGTTGTAAGAACAGCCCCAGCGGGCTTTTTCGTACTTGCCATAACGGGCAAGCGGTTTGGCTCCGGGGTAGAACAGTTTTTTGGGTAAGCCGGTTAAATCAACACCAGCAACGGTGCCGGTAAACACATCACCGAGCAGGCTATTAAATTGTGGTTTTGTTTCGCCGGCTTTTTCTTTGCCGGCTGCCGGTTTGATTTCGGGTTTAGCGGCTTTGGGGCAGCCAAGCAATAGAATTGAAGCAAGGGAGATGATAGAGATTAAGGTGCGTCGCATTGCGTCTCCTTTTTAAAACATTATACCCGCCTCAGTTAAGTTGTCAACATCCCAAGCGCTGCATTTGAAATATTTGACAACAGTTGATAGATGGTTAAAATAAACAATAGTAATTTTAAAAGGAGGAGCAATGAGTAAGAAGGTTTTCATCCCGATTTTCGGGATGCTGATGGTTGTTTATGGAACGGTTTTGGCAGTTGATGGTCCACTCTGGGTTCGGCGCTACGACGGTCCCGGGCATGGTGATGAAGAGGTGTGCGCAGTTTTTACCGATGCGGAGCGCAATGTCATCGTTGTGGGCACCGCGCTGGGGACAAGTACCGCTTACGACATTATTGTGTTTAAATACTCTCCCAATGGGGATAGTGTTTGGGCACAAAGGATTGCCGGTTCTGGTACTTCCAATGAGATTGCGGCGGCAGCGGCGATTGATGCCGCGGGTGCGATTTATCTTACCGGCACAACCGGCACCTATCCGAATTATGACATTTTAACAATAAAACTTAACGCCGACGGCAGCGAAGCCTGGCGTGCCACATATCAGGGACCAGCCGGAAAGGACGATGCTCCAACCGCGTTGACGATTGATGGTTCGGGTAATGTCTATGTGACCGGGTACGAGAAGAATGCGGACAATGTTGAGGACTATATTACGATTAAGTACAATGGGACCGGCGGCGAGGCATGGCACCAGAGTTACGATGGCGGGGGTGCGGATGTGAGCCGGGCGATTGCGGTGGGTTCAGACGGTGCGGTGTATGTTACCGGGTCCAGTGTTCAGGGCGGAAACAACGACAACATCCTCACGGTGAAGTACACGGCGAACGGTGCCCAGGAGTGGGACAAATTTTATGGCAGTGACAGCACCCCGGAAAACGGACTCAGGATTGCGGTTGATGGGTCAGGTGTTTATGTCGTGGGCAAGGGCGCAACCCGACCTTTACCGGCACCTTACAAGATGATTGTGGTTAAGTACTCAACCGATGGTACCCAGTTGTGGGCAAAGAGTTACACCGGTTCCAATCGCGGTGTTGAGCCCACCGGGGTGGCACTTGGTTCTTCTGCCTTGTATGTCACCGGCACCCTTACCCAGTCTGCCAACACCGACATCTACACCGTTGGTTCCAACACCGGAACCGGTGCGACGCGCTGGCTCCGGGTGTTTGATGCGCCGGCGCACAAGAACGATGTGGGCGGCGGTGATGTGCTGGCTGCACAGGCCAGGGTGCACT
>JBBISL010000027.1:0-19939 GCA_037441285.1 Caldifarciminota bacterium | reverse complement strand
TTGGCAAACCTGAACTGAGGCCCGGCATATTTTCACCTTGACAACCCATTATAGCAAATCAACCCCCAGCCTGTCAATATCCCACAAGTCAAAATCAAATAAACCGGTACCTTTCCCAGAAATGACTATTGGGAAAATACACTTTATTTGACTGGTACCCTCGGTTTATTATTATAATTCAGGCTGTTAATACCAAAAGAGGGAGTTAAAATATGAAAGTAATCATTACCGACCCAATTGCCCCGGAAGGGGTAGAAATTTTGCGTTCTGCCGGCTTTACCGTTGATGAAAAGCCGGGCATTGCGCCTGATGAGTTGTTAAAGGTCATTCCCGAATACGATGCCATCATTGTCCGCAGCGCCACCAAAGTCACCGCTGAGGTGATTCAGGCGGGCAAGAACCTCAAAGTCATTGGCCGCGCCGGTGTTGGTTTGGACAATGTGGACAAAAAGGCGGCTGATGCTCGCGGCATCAAGGTGGTGAATACACCCGAGGCGACCTCAATTTCAGTTGCCGAACTGGCGCTGGGAATGATGTTCGCCTGTGCCCGTTCCATTCCGCAGGCAACCGCCTCGTTACGCGCCGGAAAATGGGAGAAGAAGGCGTTTCACGGCATTGAACTGTACGGCAAAACTTTGGGTATCATCGGCGGCGGTCGCATTGGTTCGGAACTGGCAAAAAGAGCCGTGGCGCTCGGGATGAAGGTTCTGGTAAACGATTTACCCGAGGTCAAAGTCCAGTTTGGTGAAGCCTGCGACCTTGACCGCCTTTTAAAAGAGTCCGACTTCATTTCGCTCCATATCCCGAAGACCGATAAGACCTATCATCTGCTTAACAAAGAAGCATTTGCCAAGATGAAGAAAGGGGTCATCATCGTCAACTGTGCCCGGGGCGGAGTGATTGATGAGGCGGCACTTTACGAGGCAATTCAGTCCGGGATTGTGGCGATGGCGGCGCTCGATGTGTTTGAAAAAGAGCCGCTTGACGAGTTCAAACTGTTCTCTCTGCCCCAGGTGATTGGCACCCCTCACATCGGCGCCCAGACCAAAGAAGGTCAGCGCCGTGCCGGAGTCCAGATTGCCGAAAAGGTTCGGGATGCATTGAAGGGGGCTTAATGGCGGATATCCGACCATTTCCGGCAATTCATTACAACCTGACGAAGATTGGCGACCTCAGTAAGGTGATTACCCAGCCTTACGACAAGGTCACCCCCGAAATGCGCGAACGGTATCTGAAACAACACCAGTTCAGTTTCATCAATCTCATCCTGCCCAAAAGCGATGACCCGTATTCATTTTCGGCAAACACCTGTCACCGCTGGCTTGAGCAAGGCATTCTTGTCCGCGAAACCAAACCCGCCTTCTACATCCTTGAAGAGGAGTTTGCAATTGAAGGCAGGCGAATGCGGCGCAAGGGGTTTATCGGCGCCATCCGGGTTGAAGAGTTTGAAAAAGGAACCGTCCTGCCTCACGAATTCACCCATTCCGGACCAAAGGCGGACCGGTTAGCACTTTTGCGCGCCACCAAAAAGGACTACGAGCAGATATTCTTCCTCTATCCCGACCCGAAAGGCGAAATTGAACGGTTGCTGGACAGCAAAAAAGGTGCTAAGCCCGACCTGATTGCCACCGATGAGTTCAATGTTGTCCACCGGCTCTGGCAGGTTAACGACCCGAACTGGATTAATGCCTTGCACCAGGCGATGCAGGGACAGGTGGTTTTAATTGCCGATGGCCATCACCGTTATGAGACCGCGCTCAACTACCGCCGGGAGATGGAACAGAAGGGAAATGTGCCTGCCAATGCTGCGCTCCGGTTCAAAACCGCCGCCTTCTTCAAAATCACTGACCCGGGACTGGTAATTCTGCCCACGCACCGCTTGCTGAAAACAATAGACATTTCGCCTGACGCGGCGCTGGCTCGTTTGAAGGCGTGGTTTGAAGTCCAGCCCGTTACCGGCCAGAGCGCAAAGTCTGAACTGGAAAAACACAAAACTGACCATGCGTTTGTTGTCTATTTTGGCAAGGGCAAGAGTTATCTTCTCATTTTGCACGACTTAAAGGCGATTGACCGGCTATTGCCCGCCGAAAAGAGCCCGGAGTACAAAGAACTGGATGTGGCGCTTCTCCACGCCCTTGTTATCGACGGCGTATTTGGCATCAAACCGACTGACACCGAAAAACGGGTGCTTTATGAGCGCTACTGGCAGGACACCGTTGCCCGCGTTGACTCCGGCGAAGCCGCCTGTGCCCTGTTCCTTAACCCGACACGACCCGAACAGGTGCAGAAACTGGCAGAAAAGATGGAGCGGATGCCGCAAAAGTCAACCGACTTTTTCCCGAAACTGATTTCCGGCATGGTTTTTATGGATGTGGCAGAATCGGAGGTGCTTCCGGATTAGATGCCGGCAAACTTAACCCCGGAATTTAAGCAAGCCGAAGAGCGCTTCCGCCAGGCAAAAACGCCCGAAGAAAAACTGCTCTGCCTTGAAGAGATGCTTGCGACCATCCCCAAGCACAAAGGCACCGAAAAGATGCAGGCGGACATCAAAACTCGCATCGCCCGGCTCCGCCGCGAACTTACTGAAGGCAAAGGCGGGGGCAAACGCTCCGACTGGTTCCACATTGAAAAACAGGGCGCGGGTCAGGTGGCGGTATTTGGTCCACCCAACTGCGGCAAATCGGCACTGGTGCGGGAACTGACCGGCTTAAACACGGAGGTCGCCGCCTATCCATTTACCACCACCCGACCAATGGCAGGAATGATGCGGTTTGAAGAAATCCAGATTCAACTGATTGACACCCCACCTTTGGAAAAAGATTCTCCTGCCTGGCTCTTTCACATCCTGCGCACCGCGGATGCGCTCGTCTGGCTCATTGACCTGAGCGACGACACTTTGCTCGAAACCACGGAACAGGTCGAACAACTTTTAATCCAGAACCGCATCATCGGGTCCGAAGCTTATCGCCAGCCACCCCTACTGCGGGTTGGCACCAAGGTTGATACCCCTAATGCCCTGGACCGGCTTACAGTTCTTAAGGAGTTACTCGGAGAAATTCCCTTGCTTCTCGTCTCAGTTGAGACCAAACAGGGGCTGGATGAGTTTCGCCGCGCCGCTTTCACCAGTTTGAACATCATCCGCGTCTACACCAAAAAACCCGGCAAGCCGCCTGATATGCAGGACCCGGTAATTCTCAAAAATCCGGCAACGGTGATTGACGCCGCCTACTATCTCCACAAAGACTTTGCCCGCAAACTTTCCTATGCCCGGCTCTGGAACGCAAGCGGCTTTTCCGGCCAGCGCGTGGAACGGGAACACATCCTCGCCGACAAAGACATCGTCGAGTTTCATATTCAGGAATAAGCTAACCTAACTCACCCAGAAACAGGTGTTAGCATTCAGCAGGCCATTGGTTCAACAACGAACCGGCTGCGGGTGGTAAGATAACGACAAAAACAAATTTGAACACAAAGCGCCGTTAATGAAAATACTCATAAATCTTTTCCGCCAGACTCTTGCCGATGCCCTTGACTTGGGCGATGTCATTAACACCCGCCCCGCGCAGTTTGTTAAGCGAGCCAAAGTGCTGAAGTAACGCCTGCCGCCGCACCGCGCCAACTCCGGGAATTCTGTCAAGTTCCGACTCCACCAGTTTCTTACCACGCAGTTTCCGGTGGAAGGTGATGGCGAAACGGTGCGACTCATCCCGAATCCGCTTTAAAAGTTTCAAAGCCGCTGAGGCCGCCGGAATCGAAATCTCCCTACCATCAATGTAAAACAGGGTATCGGTCCGTTTTGCCAGTCCGAGAATTGGAATCTCCCGGTCAAATTGATGATAAGCCTTAATCGCGGCCGAAAGTTGCCCCTTTCCGCCATCAACCAGTACCAGGTCGGGCAACGGCAGGTTTTTCTCGAGCAGTCCGCGCACCCGCCGCGCCAGCACCTCCTCCATCATCGCAAAGTCGTTTGGCCCAGACACGGTCCGAATTTTAAACAGCCGGTACTGACTCTTCAACGGCTTGCCGTCGCGGAAAACCACCACCGAACCAACCGCATTACTGCCCTGCGTATTGGAGATGTCAACCCCTTCAATCAACCGCGGTGGTGTTGCCAGCCTGAGGATTTCTGCCAGTTGCCGGCTGCCTTCCGGAATACGCTCAACCACCGGCACCGCTTCAGCCAGTGCCTTTTCCGCATTGCGCTGCGCCAGTTCCACCAGTTTCCGTTTCTCCCCGCGTTGCGGCGCACTGATTACAACCCGGCGCCCTTTCTTCTCCCAGAACAGTTCCCGGAAAAGGTCCTCATCAGTAATCGGTGCCGGCAGGACAATCTCTTCGGGCAGGTCCGCGGTGTGGGTGTAAATCGACCGCAAAAGACCTTCAAGCAACTCTTCTTCTGATGTGTCTTTGGTCGCATTGAGAAAGTACTCCTCCCGGGCAACGATTTTCCCCTCGCGAATGCGGAACAGCGCCACTGCCGCATCCTTTTCGCCCCGTGCCAAGCCGATGACATCCCGCGCCTTTCGGTCGGCAGTAACCACCTGTTGATTCCGCACGATTTCGCGCAATGCCAGCAACTGGTCGCGCAGCATCGCCGCCTGCTCATACCGTTGCTGCTCTGCTTCCTGCCACATCCGCCGTTCCAATTCTGCGGTCAACTTCTCATTGTTGCCCGAAAGGAACTCAATCACATCTTCCACCAGTTGCCGGTACTCTTCGGGATTGACACTGCCCCGACACGGTCCGAGACACCGCTTCATTTGAAAGTTGAGGCACGGTTCCTTTTGATTCGGGTCGGGCAAAGTGCGTTTGCAGGTCCGGATACGGAAGATGCGTTTGACCGCTCGCAGTGCCCGGCGCAACTCCCGGGCGCTGGTGTAAGGACCGAACAGAACCGAACCGTCCGGCTTGATGTTGCGGGTAACAAAAATCCGGGGAAACGGCTCGTTAACCGTGATTTTAAGATAAGGGTACTTCTTGTCGTCGCGCAGCCGGACATTGTAGCGGGGCTTTTTTATCTTGATTAAACTCTCTTCTAAGAGTAGCGCCTCAACCTCAGAACGGGTAACGATGGTCTCAATGTCACTTATCCGGCGGACCAGCGCCACCAGCCGAGGGTCCTTTTGCGGACCGAGATAGGCGCGTAACCGCTCCCGCAACACCCGCGCCTTACCGATGTAGATGACCCTGCCCTTATCGTCTTTCAGAAGATAAACACCCGGTTCATTTGGCGCCCGCGCGACTTTCTCCGCAACGCTCTCCTTCATAACCGGTTTACTGACGCGTAACCTGCGGGTTACATTTAGCCCTTGACAACACCTAACGGCTTCATCCGTGCCACCTTGCGGGCAATGCCCGCCCGGTGACAAACATCAACCACCTGATCCACATCTTTGTAGGCGTCCGGCACCTCCTCGTTCAACACCTCCCGGCTCGCTGCCATAACTAAAATCCCCTGGGCACGCAGCTCCGCCGCCACATCGCGCTTTTTCGTCTCTTCCAGCGCCCGGGTTCTTGACCACACCCGGCCCGCACCATGACAGGCAGAACCAAAGGTCTCCTGCGCCGCCTTTTCTGTACCAAGCAACAGGTAAGAACTGGTCCCCATATCACCGGGAATCAAAACCGGTTGTCCCAGATGCCGATATTTCTCCGGCAGTGCTGGATGCCCAGGTGGAAATGCCCTTGTTGCCCCCTTTCGGTGCACGCACAGTTTCATCTTTTTACCGTTGACCTCGTGCTCCTCAATCTTGGCGATGTTGTGTGCCACATCGTAAACCTGGCTCATTCCCAGCCGCTCAATCGGAATCCCAAGCACCTGGGAAAAAGCCTCGCGTACCCAATGGGTAATCGCCTGGCGATTTGCCCAGGCGTAGTTGGCGGCGGCAACCATTGCCCCAAAGTACTTCTTTCCTTCGGGCGAGTCAAGAGGAGCACAGGCCAGTTGCCGGTCAACGAGGTGAATCCCGTACTTCTGTGCCGCGGCAACCAGACTCCGCACATTGTCGTCGCAAATCTGATAACCTAAACCGCGGGAGCCGGTATGAATCATCACCGTAATCTGCCCCTGATTGATGCCCAGTTCTGCTGCCGCCTTCGGGTCATAAATTTCCACCACCTCCTGAATCTCAAGGAAATGGTTGCCCGCGCCCAGCGTTCCCAATTGCGGCATCCCCCGTTCCAACGCCCGCTTCGACACGCCTGTTAGGTCGGCACCCTTCATCTCGCCCTGCTCCTCGGTAAACTCTAAGTCCTCTGGTGTCCCATAACCCTGTTCAACCGCCCAGCGTGCCCCTTTGGTCAAAACCTCGGCAACTGTGTTCTGTGAAATCCGGATTTTCCCTTTGGAACCAACACCCGAGGGAACATTGTAAAAAATCGCCCGCACCAGTTTTTCCAGCAGTTCGGGCTTTAAATCCTTGCGCTCAAGGCTGGTGCGTAAAAGTCGCACCCCGCAGTTGATGTCATAGCCAACGCCACCGGGCGAAATCACACCCTGATTCAGGTCAAACGCCGCAACCCCACCAATCGCAAAACCGTAACCCCAGTGAATATCAGGCATCGCCAGCGACTTACCAACAATGCCGGGCAGAGTCGCGACATTGGCAACCTGCTCGGGTGCCTGGTCCGCCTTTATATCTTCCAGCAGATTGGCGTCAGCATAAATAATACCATCAACCCGCATCTCCGGTTTATAACTTCGGGGAATTAGAAGTTTGGTGTCGTCCAGTTTCTCTAATGGTCCATTCCATCCTGCCATCAAAATATTATAGAAGGTTATCCCCAATCAGTCAACGGCGTTTTTATCCCGAGTTCGGCAATTCGCTTGACTTTTGACTCACTTCGGTGATAATTTAAATGTAAAAAGGAGGCCCGTTATGCGTTTCAAGGTCGGCTTGCTGATTGTGCCGTTTGTTCTCGGCTTAGGTTTAAGCCAGGAACTACTCATCAACGGCAACTTCGAGCAGGAGTTGACCGTTGGCTGGACTTATACCGACAGCGGTCTCGGCACCCATCAGGTGCAGCGCGGCACCGAATATCAACCCGACCCGGACTACGAAGCCTGGGTATATCAATACGACAACCCGGGCTGGACCCGTTTGAGTCAAAAGGTCGATGTGCCCGGTGTCGCTCTGAACCTCTCGTTCTGGGCAAAGTTCACGGAAAGCGGTGGTTCATCAACCTGCTGGCCCGCCGCCTGCTTCCAGGTATGCTACTACAACATCAACGACAACCTTCTGGGTGAAACCCGCTACTACTACTCCACCTACGCCACCTGGACACCAACCCCGACTTTGAGCCTCTACCGCATCACCAATCCCGACTGGAACCAGTACGAGTTAAACATCGCCGATGAACTTGCCGCCAATCTACCCGGTGTCAACCCGGATGATGTTGCCAAAGTCGAGGTTGCGCTCTGGAGTTACACCTATTCGGGCTGAGGCACTCCAGTGGCGGAGGTCTCCGCCGATGATATCTCCTTAATTAACAACAATCAGGGTCCCTACATTCTGCTCAGTACCAGAACCGTCCTGGACTCACCGCCGGGCGGCAACAACAATGGCAGATTTGACCCGGGTGAAACTGGCGGCTTGATTGTTGCCCTGCGCAACATCGGAACTCAAGGAGTGGACAATGTCAGCGCCACATTACGCTCTTCGGACAGCCGCTTCGTTATCACCGACTCAATCAGCGATTACGGCTCAATTCCCGCCGGCGCAACCCGGACCAACGAAACCGACCCATTTGGGATTCAGGTTGACCACTCAATCCCGATCGAAACACCGGTAACCCTTTACCTCTATATCAACGGTAACGGATACAACGACACACTCCGCTTAACCATCGTTGTCGGCGAATTACGCGCCACCGACCCGATTCCTGACAACAGCAATCCACCGCGCTACTGGGCTTACGACGATGTTGACACCCTTTATCCCCAGCATCCCAACTTCTCCTGGATAGAAATCAATAACCAGGGCACCCAATTGTCTTTAAGCGACGACCAAACCATCACCATTGACCTACCCTTCACCTGGCAGTTCTACGGCTCAACCTATACTCAAATTTCCATCTGCTCCAATGGCTGGGTTGCACCCGGTTACACCACCGTCACATCATACTCCAATACCGCGTTACCATCAACATCCATCCCCGGTGCCATCTGCCTTAACTGGGATGACCTTTATCCGCCGGTTGGCAACGGCGTCTGGTACTATTACGACACTGATAACCACCGTTTCATTGTCGAATGGGACTCGGTGCACTACTTTCCCGGTTCCGGCGCGCCGTATGAACGGTTCCAGCTTATCCTCTACGACCCAACAATACCGACACCGACTGGCGACAATTTGATTGTCGTTCAGTACCTCACCGCCAACCAGTACACCTCAAGCACCATTGGCATTCAGGACCCGACTCAGACGATTGCAATCCAGTGCCTGTTTGACAACACCTATCACCGCGGCACCGCACCGCTTGTTCCGGGTCGCGCCATCAAATACACCACCGCGGACCCGACCGCAATCACGGAAGAACCCAAAACACCTCTCCGCAAATGGACGCTATGTTCTTATCCCAACCCCAGCCGCGGACCTGTTAAATTCACCTCAAACCTTGCGAGCACCGCAACCCTCACCATCTACGACCGAACCGGCCGACTGGTGCAGACAGTCTCGGGTAAAGGTAACTGGAATTGGGATGGCAAAGATGCCCAGGGTCGCGTGGCTCCACCCGGTGTTTACTTCTGCCGCATGATTACATCCGAAGCTCAGGCAGAGGTCAAGTTCGTCATCGCCCGCTGAGCGATTATAAAGAGTTGCGGGGCGGTTAGCGATTCCGCCCCGCCTTTTCTTTTAAAGAAAATTCACAGCCACAGTAGTGCTGTCGATAAAGCCCTAACCTTCGGGAAATTTCCACGCTGTGTTTAAACCCGTCCCGCTTTTTCCAATCCCGTTCAATGAATTCAATACCTATCCCCGCCGCAACTTCTCTGCCAATCCGGTTTATCACATCTGCCCGCTTATTCGGTCCCACGGTCAAAGTTGAAGCCAACGCCCGGCACCCTCTTTCCTTCGCCCACACCGCACACCTCTCCAGCCGCAGCCGAAAACAAACTTCGCACCGCTTACCACCTTCCGGTTCATTTTCTAAACCCTTTACCGCCTCCCGAAACCGTTCGTACTCATATTGCCCATACTCAATCGGGACCTGCCACAGCGAACCCAACCGCTGCACCGCCTCCTGACGTCGCCGATACTCCTCTTCCGAAAAGATATTGGGGTTGTAGAAAAAACCGACCACATCAAAACTCTCTTGAAGTTGCCTTATGACATCGGTTGCGCAGGGTGCGCAGCAGATATGAAGCAAAAGGCGGCTGGGCTTCAAATTAAACCGGTGGCCGGGTCTGGGAAACTTCCTTTAGCGCCTTCAACTCATTGACCAGTTGAGTTGCCTCAAACGGGTTGCGCGCCCATAAGAGCAGCGCCCCTTTGTGCTCCCGTTTCTCATCCCGGGGCAATAACCGTAAAAAGTCTTCAACCTCCTGCTGCTTCATCCGCAGAAAACCGGCAAGATGCTCCCGACCCGTACGCACCACCACCATCACTTCGTCCTCACGAGGAAAGGGCCAGCGGGTTGGGTCAACCGCAATCACAATCGTCCCTTCTGCCTCAGACCGCTGCGCGGCTCGGGGCGAGAAAAACTCAAACCCGCGGCGAATCAACCCTAAATCCTCTATGTAAACCAGCCGCTCGAGAATCGCCTGCTGCTTGGGAGTGGTTCCGGCCGTCGGAAATGGCTCGTATGTCTTGGGTGGCCCTTCGGTTTTTTGCCCAAAACTCGTAACGGTCGGTGTGTACTCTAAAAATGGTGTCACCGGTTGCTCAATCACCGCCTTCTTCTCTTCCCGCTTTGGTGCTTCGCCCACCACCCGCGGCACAACAACCTCAATCCCGTTATCACAAAACCGCTCATAGGTCAGAACCTGAACATTGATATTCATCCCCTTAAGGTAAACAATCATGTCTTCCACCGCTTTAGTCACCTCGTCGACGAGCACAGCAACTGGAAACTTACCCTCGTCAAGACTCTTTGCCACCGCCTCTTGAAATTTCCTTTCATCCCACTCCCCTTTAATCCGACTTCGAATCTTCTCACTCAGCACCTTACCTGCTGGGTCGCCAAACATCGCTGCCAGTTGCGCAAACGGCTGATGCCACAACCGACCACTTGCCGCGAGCAGGTCACCAACCATCAAACTTATTCCGGTCTCCTCTTTCTGGTCGGGACAACCCACGAGCATCACCTTCCCCGCCTCGTCAAGGGCAACCAGCACCCGATTTGATGCCGCCCCGCTTAACAGCGCTACCACCCGGGGCAAAGGCGCCTCACCAAACGCTATACCAAGAAACTCCGGTGCCTGAGTAATAAGCTCAATCCGGTCCACGGCACCGGAAATCGGCACCGCGGGAAACTCCAGCCAGTCTGATGTTTCCTGGTTTGCCCGAATAAGACAGGGCTGCATCCCTTAACCCCTCTTTGGTTTAGGTGGCGGTCTTTTACCCGCCATTACACCGGGTTTGGTACCTGGTCCTGGTGGCTTGGCAACACTTTTTGCTGGTTCAGTTGGCAGCGCACCGGCCGGTACCGACTTTACCGGACTCTCCTCCACTCTTTTCTCCTCCTCAACCGGAGGCGACTCAATCTCAACCGGCTGTTGCACAACCGGTAGTTCTTCACGGGGTGGGCTTGGTGGTGGTGAAAAACCAACCGGTGCCGCTGAAACACCAAGCAGAGTTCGAGAAGGGCTAACCGGCTCAACTACCAGAATCCCACCCCTAACCCAGAGCGAATAACTTACCAGCACAACCACCAGATTCATCCCCTTTAGATACTCCAGCAATTGACGAACCTCACCACTGGAATGAGCGGTGACAATCAGAATCGGAAAACGGCCTTTTTCCAGATTCGCCGCAACTATCGGCTCAAACTGTTCAAAATCCCAATCCGCCCGGCTCCGCAAAAGCATCAACTCCTCTAAAGTCGCACCCTCAACCTCGGTAAAAATCTGTGAGAACTGCTCATAACTCATCCGCCAGAGTCGGGTGCTTGCCGCCAAGATGTCAGCCACCACGGTCCGATACGCATCCGGGCTGGATTCATCTGGACACCCAACAAGAAAAACCCCACCCGCCTCATCAACCGCAACCAGAATTGGCGAACTGACCCCAAAATTTTGGGTAACCGGTAAAGCAACCCGAAACGGTGCTGCTGACTGCTCGGCAAAATTCAAAAAGTCCGGCTTGCGCCGGACCAGTTCCGCAATTTCGACGGCTTTGATATCAGCTGAGTCGGGCGCTATTTGGGAAAAAGGAAAAACCTGCCAGACCGGTTCTGGGGCTCGTGCCCGGATAAAAACCCGTGTTTCTTTCGGTTTCATCTCTGCGCCCTGGGCTCCGCAGTGAAAATTTTTCTCTTATACCTCAGTGCATGCCGTAGCCGCCACCGGAACCGAAACTGGTAAGAATCGACATATAGGGCATAATAATCGCGACAATCAGAAACACGGCGGCAACGCCCATAAACAGAATCATTACCGGCTCAATCATTCCCGTAAGGTTTTTGACCGCATACTCGACCTCACTGTCGTAGTAGTCGGAAACCTGTTTCAACATATCGTCCAGCGCTCCGGACTCCTCACCGGTTGCCACCATCTGCACAACCATCGGCGGGAACACACCCAGTTCCCGCATCGGTGTTGCCAGACCACGACCCCGACGCACACTTTCCGCCAGTTTGTCAATCGCCTGTGCCAGGTAGACATTGCCCACCGTCTTTGACACCAGGTTCAAACTGCGCAGAATTGGCAACCCGGTTCGGTCCAGGGTTTCAAACATTCGGGCAAAACGGGAGAGTGCCATTTTGTAGATGATGGGCCCAAATATCGGCAGTCGCAACTTGAACCGGTCAAACCACATTCGGCCCACACTGGTCCGGATGAACATATAGAACAGTACCACCGCCGCGGCGATAACCAGCGCCAAAAGGTACCAGTACTTACCCATAAAGTTGGTCACGATGAGCAGAATCTGGGTCGGGAGCGGCATCTTGCCACCTACCGTGGCAATCAACGACACAAACTTGGGCAACACGAAAGTCGCCAACACCGCAACGGCGACAACGAAGGTCACCATCAGGATAATCGGATAACGCATCGCACTGCCGACATCGGACTTCAGTTTCCGCTCGTGGTCTAAAAGCATCACCAGCCGGTCAAGAATGTCGTCAAGGACACCACCGGTCTCACCGGCCCAGATGGAGTTGACATAAAGTTCGTTAAAAACTCGCGGATGCTTTGCCATCGCCACCGACAGTGCCGCACCACCCATCAAATCCTTGCGGATGGCATCCAGCGCCTTGGCAAGCGGTTTGGACTTGGTCTGCGCCTGCAACGCACCGATTGCGGTCAGCATCGGCAAACCGGCACGGTGCAGCGTGACAAACTGTCGGGTAAAGTTAATCAAATCGGCTGGCTTTACCCGCTCAAAGAACCGGCTTAAGTCAAATGACGGTCCGGCTGCCGCCGCCTTTTCCTCCCGGATAGTAATCGGCACATAACCGAAACTGTCCAGTTTCTCGGTTACGCTCGCCACATCCGTGCCCTCAATCGTCCCGGAAATTATCTTTCCTTCCTTATCACGGACCTTATAACGAAACAGCGGCATGGCTCCTCCCTTTCTAAATTATTCGACCTTTTCCGCCTCGTCCATAACTTCTTCAATTGTTGTTACACCGTTGAGGACCTTACGCATTCCGTCCTCCCACAAGGTCTTCATCCCGTACTCCCGCGCCAGCGCCCGAATCGCTGATGTTGGTGGTCGGGTAACGACCAGTTCTCGAATCCGGTCATTCAACTTCATAACTTCAAATATTCCTATCCGGCCCCGGTAACCGGTGTTCCGACAGTGCTCGCAGCCCTTACCCTTGTAAAACTTCGTGCCCGGTGGCAGTTCAAACTCCTCCAGCATCTTTGCCGGTGGGTCATAGGCAACCTTGCACTTCGGGCAAATCCGGCGCACCAGTCGCTGGGCAACGACACCTTCCAGACCCGAGGCAACCAGGAACGGCTCAATACCCATATCAATCAATCGGGTCACGGTACCCGGTGCATCATTGGTATGAATAGTTGAGAAAACCAGCTGACCGGTGAGAGCGGCACGAATCGCCACCCCGGCGGTTTCGGCGTCACGAATCTCACCAATCATAATCACATCCGGGTCCTGACGCAGGATATGGCGCAACCCGACCAGATATGTATAACCAGCCCGCTCATTCACCTGGGACTGGCAGATGTCGTCAATGTCGTACTCCACCGGGTCCTCAATCGTGATGATATTCTTATTACCGGAGCGAATCTCGTTCAAAATCGCATACAGTGTCGTCGACTTACCCGAACCAGTAGGCCCGGTGATGAGAATCACACCGTGCGGCTTGGCAATCATCTCCCGCAGCGTTTCATAAGACTCCTCCACCAGACCCAGTTCGTCCAGCGACAGCAGGCGCATCCGGTCGAGGATACGCATCACCACCTTCTCGCCGTAGGTCGTTGGGAATGTGGAAACACGGAAGTCAATCTCCCGGCCATCAACGATTGCGCCGTAACGTCCGTCCTGCGGCACCCGCTTCTCAGCAATATTCATCCGGGACATAATCTTGATACGGGAAACAACCGCCAACTGCAGCGCCTTCTTCGGTGAGACAATCGGATGCAAAATGCCGTCGATACGGAACCGGACCCGCAACCCTTCCCGGGTTGGCTCAATATGGATGTCACTTGCCCTTTCCCGCACCGCACGGATAATCATCTGGTTCACCCATCGCACTACCGGCGCTTCCGATGCCAGCTCCTCTAATTTGCGGGGTTCCAAGCCCTGCTCGGCAACCGCGGCGCTCTCCTCTTCCGGCAGGTCGTCAATGCTTGTGACCTCGGGTTCGTCCGGGATATCGGCTGGCTCCGGCGCCGCATAGTACTGGTTTAGCGCCTGATAAAGGTCGATCTCCCGGCAAACCATCGGCTCAACCTCCATACCGGTTGTCCGCCTTACCTCATCAATGGTAAAAATGTCTCCGGGGTCAACCATTGCCACCGCCAGGGTATTGCCCGAGCGGAAAAGTGGGATTAACTTATTCTTGCGCAAAAACTCTTCCGGGAAAAGTTGCAATACCTCGGAATCAAGTTTAAATGTTGTCAGGTCAATAAACGGAACACCGTAGCGCTGTTCCAGTGCGGAACCGCTCTCTTCAATTGGCGTCTGCTCATCTGCCATCTTACGCCTCCTTTAATGGGCTCTTGCCCAGTTACCTGTTTTAACAACACTCATTTGTAAATAATTATACACCAAAATTTTGCCCCTTGTCAACAAATCAGGTAAAGTGTAATTGGCCCTTGTAAAATTGTTAGGCAGAACAGGAGCGGCTTTAAACCGGGCTCAATAATCAGCGTAATTTACTGGACAACCACCACCCGATTAACGCTCCCCTCCTCAGTTCGCACAAAATACACTCCAGGGCTCAAACCCCGCACATCGTTGTCACCGGGCACAAGTTCTAAAACCCTCCTGCCCAGCGCATCAAGCAGTTCCACCTTCAAACTCGCACCACGGCTTACCGCTAACCTCAAGCTACCCCGCACAATGGTGGCTGATGGTTTCCTGTTAACTTCATCGGCTTTTGTTCCCTCATCAACAGCCGCACCGGAAAACTGGATAATGGCAAGACTGTGCGGCTCACTCGCATAAACATACCCACCAGAATACGCCACATCCCCAGAACCGACAACACCGGTGTAATAACCACATACCGCTAATGTATCCGGACTTGTTAAATCCAAAACCACTAAGCCATAAGGAAATATTACCCCATCGTTCCAGAAGGTCACATAGGCATAACTACCCGATATTGTAACGCCACAGGTTAGGTTACTATATGATGGTACGCTAACCGGATTATATGGGTCGGTTACATCAATCATCGCAAAATGGCCCCTGGCAAGTACGGCAAGATGGTTGTCAGATACCGCCACATCCTGGTGGTAAACATAACGAATCGCATAACCCCCAACCTCTTCGGGTTGAGCGGGGTTTGACACATCAATTATCCGCAAACCAGAATCCTCATTCGCCACATAGGCGTAATCACCAAGGACATCAACACCCCAGGCATAGTCCGGTGTATCACAATAACCCACCTCTCTCGGCTCTGCCGGATTGGTAATGTCAATTATCCGTAACCCGGAATAGGCATCAGCCACATAGGCGTAGTTGCCCCTCACCACAACACCCCGTGCCGAACAGGGTGTATCGTAATAGCCAGCCTCCCGCGGTTGAGCCGGGTTGGAAATATCAAGGATTCTTAAACCGGCCGCAGCATCTGCCACATACAAGTTGTCGCCGGCAATGAAAAGCCCGGAGGCAAAACTGGGCGTGTCATAAATTCCTGCAAAGAAAGGACGACCCGGGTCGGTAACATCTATTATCCAGACACCGTTCTCGCCATCGGCTAAATAGGCGTAATTTCCCTTCACCGCTACCGACCAGACCGATTGAGGCGGAGCAACTTTAGTAAACCTGAACGGCGCTGCCGGATTGGAAACATCAACCCCTTGAACACCAGAATCGCCCCGCGCCACATAGGCATATCCCCCCAGCACCACAACATCCTCGCGGGACTGGTTGATTGCACAGAACCCCACCACCATTGGCGCTGCCGGATTGGAGATGTCAATTATCCGCAAGCCGGCATAAGGGTCCACCACATAGGCATAATTACCCGCAACCGCAACCGCCCGCGCCGCATCCCACTGCCGGCCTCGCTGCACCGGATGAGCCGGGTCCGAAACGTCAATTATCAACAACCCGACATAAAGGTCCGCTACATAGGCATAACCACCCGCAACCGCAACCCGCCAGGCATAACCCGGCGTGTCAATGTATCCTATCTCTCTGGGTTGATACGGGTCTGAAACATCCACAATCCGTAAACCGGAATAACCGTCCGCTATATAGGCATAACCATTAGACACCGTTACACCGGCGGCAAAACTGGGCGTGTCATAATAACCAGCCGGCACAGGCTGGCTCGGGTCTGATACATCAATAATTCGCAAACCGGAATAACCTTCAACGAGGTAAAGGTAGTTGCCAGAAACCGCAATTCCGTATATTGAGTCCGGATGAGAAACCACGCCAAGTAACCCTGGATTCAACTCATCGGTAACATCGTAGATTTCCACCCCCCTTGTCTGTATCACCACATAAAGCCGGGACTGGTGATAAAAAACCGTGCCCGTGCCTTCACGAAAACTACGGTTAATAACCGCAACCCTTTCCAGTACACCCTGCTGCGCAACATTGAATATTGAAACTCCGTTCCAGACATCAGCAAAGATTAGGTTCCGTGCTGGGTCGGCCGCAATGCTATAAGCCCTGCTAAAGGGCCAGCGACCCATTAACCGGCAGTTTAATGAGTCAACACCAAACACAACAGTAACCATCACCAACAAACCAAACAACAACCTTCTCATCATCCCCTCCTATTTAACCAGTAGCACCTTGCGCAGGTTTCCATTTCCCGAGATAAAATAGACCCCGGGACTCAAACCCCGCACATCGTTTTCACCGGGCACAAGTTCTAAAACCCTCCTGCCCAGCGCATCAAGCAGAAAACTACGCTCCCCAGGTCTCACCGCTGATGGAGATAAAAAAATGAAGTTGCGGGCAATTGAAGTGTGGGGTGTCGTGAATTGGACAGCAAGCCCGGCATCCTCATTAATCCCCGGTGAGATATCACGAAACACATAAAGGAGCGAGTCCACACTCGCGACATAAATCTTATGGTCAACTGTGTTGCAGGCGATGTCGGAAATAAAACTATGGGGGGTAGCGGCGAGATGAGTAATGTCAACAATTGAGTCAGTATGTGAGTCCACCGTAAATAAAAACCAGTGTGGGAAATACGCACTTCCAACACCATAAACCATATTATTCCATTCGCCATAGGCGCTGCACCCCTGTAATGTAGGAACGAATATTTTAGTAACGATTGAGTCGGTGGCACAGTCAATTACAGAAACACCACTATCGGATGGCCAATAGACCTTATCTTCAATAGATGAGTATGCCGGGGGAAACCGAGGATGATAGCCTATATGGTAATAGCAAATCACCTGGTTAGTGGCGCAATCAATTACCGCAGCTAAGTGCGCGTAATCAGCACCAACATAAAGTTTCCGTTGCCTTGGAGTATAAAGGGCTTGTGTTGGCCAAAAAAGTCTGGTGTGAATGACCGCAACAAGTGAATCGGTGTTACAGTCTATCACACCCACCAACCCGGGATTATACCAGTCTGAAGCCCCAACATAAACCTTGTTACCAACCGAGTCCCAGACAAGAAAAGCCTCGGATACTGACCAGTACAGTGGAATCGTCTTAACTACCGAATCTGTGGCACAGTCAAGGATGACAATCGGGTCTCCACTGATGTAAAGTTTATCCATAAGAGAATTATAGGCAGGCATGGGATTTCCGAAGTTACCAATAGAAAATACCGATACGATTGAATCGCCAACCGGGTCCACAACAAAAATCACGCTGGAACTGCTTGAAGGAGGGACAGCGAAGTACATCTTATCGTGCCGGGAACAAAAGGCAGGAGCCCTGAAATAATAATCGGGGTAAACTCCCTCTCCAATAGGAAGAGTAGCCGAGACGGCGTTTGTTGAACAGTTCAGAACATGAACATTATAGTTCCAGTCGGTAATATATAACTTGTTATAGTTCGACAAATAAAACAACCTGTCAATCGGCGCCGGGAAATGAAGCAATGTGTCAAGCGCCAAATGGGGTGATTGGGCAAACACCGGAACCGAGAGTAAAAAAAGAGGTATAATAAATTTTCTCCACCGCATATTGACCTCCTTTCTTATAGGGAGGGGGCAAAATGCCCCCTCCCGTCAGGTCCAACTTTACCATACCGGTACCTTTAGCGTGCTCGATTTCCCGTTTAGGTCAAGGTTAAAGAAATAAACGCCCTTGCCGAAGTCGCTCGAGTTCAATTGCAATGAGTGTTCTCCAGCCGGCTGGAACCCATCAAAGAGTGTTCTGACCTTACGACCCGCAGGGTCAAAGAGGTTAATCCTTAATATCCCTGCCTGTTTAAGCGTGTAGATTAACCGCACCCCTTCACCAGTCTTTGTAAAATGGATATCGGAAGAGCCAAAGGTAGTTTGATGATACGCCATCGGACCTTCTAATTCGTAGCCTCCTATCCACTTATAGAAGTTGGTCTCTTCGTACTCACCCGCGATAACAAGAACAAGGTAGTAGTCATCTTGTACCTGGTCAATAATTGCGGAGCCATATCCGCAGCCTCTGGGCACCACAGTGGGGAATGGATACCACCTGTTCGTAAACACGTACCTGTACCATGTATCGGTAGAGACCCCCATTATTGCCCGAAGGTCTGCTTTCAAGAGACCGGCAGCGTCGCTAGGTGTAATTGATGCCCCGGGGTACTGCTCAGCAAGTGTTGGAGCAAGTTGCTGCCAATCGCTGTTATTTATAAGATATCGATAAAAATCCCTTGAATTACCGCCCACAAGTACATAGAGCGCTTCGACACTGTCACTTCCTTTTGCATAGCACATTGCCGCGCCGATGTCAGGATTGAAGGGTAGAGGGGTCCGCACCCAGCCGTGTTGAACGATAAATGAACTAACCGGACCCCACTCGCTCCATTTGCCTTTGGCATCCTGCCAGCAGGTGCGCCAGAAATAATCTCCCGTCTGAAGCGGGCTATCGCTGATAAATTCGCTCGCCGGCACCGTCACATCAATCACCGGTTCAAAGAAGTCAGGGTTCAATGCCACCTGCAACCGGTAGGCAACCGCACCAGAAACACTTGCCCAGTCAAAAACCGGCTTGTCTCCTGCCATCAGCAATCCATCATCTGGAAACTGGCGATATCCTGGGACACTCTTAACGCCTTTTTGCATCCCAACAGAAAAACTCATTGTTGCCGACCATTCTGACCATGCTGGTGAACTGGCGTTGGCAAAACATCCTCTTACCCGCCAGTAGTAAGTTCCTGTTTGTAAAAAGCCCAGGGAAAACTCACCGGCAACGACGGTTGTGTCAACTAAAAGTTGGGTGAAGTCAGGCGAGAGAGAAACCTGAAGGTGGTATTTATTCCACCTTGGATGGGGCAGCCAGTCAAGAAAAATGTTGTCAGTGGCTACTACCGCCCCATTTTCTGGTCCCAGCGCATCAACCGCAATCGGAATCTGGTCAAAGGCTCTTTTGTATAACCCACCATCCGCTAGGAGATAAAGAATCCCGCTGAGGAGGGACAAAGGACGCAGGTCCGGCTGGAATGCAAGAGCGACCCCTGGTTCTATTCCCTCAGGAAGTTCAATCGGATGCTCTTCGTCCCAGGTACCTTCCAGTCCAGAAGGATAACGGAAGGTGTAAATCCAGAGGCAGTTATCATCGTCCGCGACAACAAATAACCTTTCTCCATAATGGTGCTCGTATGCCATTGCACCCGCACCGACAATGTCGCCCGGAATCGGTTCCATATCATACCAAGTCTCTTCGCTGTGCTTGAAAGCGTAAATCTCATCGCTCTCATTGCCGATTGCAACAAATGTGTAGCCACGCCCCCGGGCAGCGCATCCCCCAGGACCAACCTCTTCACCATTGCCTACTGGAGGTAGTGGAACCCATTGTCCTAAAACCAGCCCGGGGAGCGTTATCAAACCGAGTGCCATTACAGCTAATGCGGCTTTAAAGTTTCTCATCTTCAACCTCCTTTTCTTTTATTCGTCCCAATTGCCGCATTAAGTAATTTGAACTCCAGCCCAATTCTGGACTGGAGCCGCACC
>JBBISL010000026.1:0-20008 GCA_037441285.1 Caldifarciminota bacterium | reverse complement strand
CGCTGGTGGTTGATATGCACTGTGATACGATTCTTGCCCATATCTCAGGGAAAAGGGATATCACTCGGCGCAGTCGGTCCGGGCATCTGGACCTGCCGCGGCTGGTTGCGGGTGGGGTTAAGGCACAGGTTTTTGCCCTGTTCCCTGACCCCAAGCGGTTAAAACCCGGGGAGTTTGACCGGTTTGTGTTGAACGGTTGTCAGGTGATAAAACAGATTTGCGCCCAGAACCGTAATCGGGTCGGTCTGGCTCTTTCCCCTGATGGTTTAAAGCGGATTGTGCGTTCGGGTAGGGTTGCGATTGTCATCGGGGTTGAGGGTGGGCATGCGCTGGAAGGAGACCTTTTCCGGCTAAAGCGGTGGTTTCGGGCCGGGGTGAGGATTTTGACCCTGACCTGGTGCAACTCAAATGAACTGGGCGATGCCAGCTGGGACAAAAACCAGCCGCATCAGGGGCTTTCAGCGCTTGGTAAAAGGGCGGTAGAGTTGATGAACCGGTTGGGGATGATAGTTGATGTTTCCCATTCGGCGGAAAGGACATTTTATCAGGCGGTTGAGTTGAGTATGGCACCGGTTATCGCCTCTCACTCCGGGGTGTATGCTTTAAGAAGGCACAATCGTAATTTAAAGAAAGAGCAACTGGCGCTTTTAGCCCAAAAGGGCGGGGTGATGGGACAGGTTTTTCTGCCCGCATTTCTGAGCCCAAATCCGAAGCAGGCGTCGGTTAAGGATGTGTTAGGGGCAATTGACTATGTTGTTCAACATTTTGGACCTGGTGTGGTCGGGCTCGGTTCGGACTTTGATGGGTTTTCGGGTTGTCTGAAGGGGCTTGAGGATGTAACCCGGCTGCCCGAAATCACCCGGGGTTTGATGAAAATGGGCTACACGGAAGCGGACATCAAAAAAATACTTGGATTGAATTTTGTTCGGGTCTGGGAAGAGGTCTGGGCAGCGCGTGCCGGGTAAATATCTTTGTTTGACTTTTAATATTTTCGGGTAATAATTTGCCTGTTGTGCTGGCATATCGGTCAAACCCAATTAAAAAAGGAGGCGTTGTGAAGCGTTTCTTGTTTTTGCTGGTGTGCGTTAACATAGTTTTCGCCGGTCGCATTACCGTACCTTTGACAATTTCTCCAGAACAGGTTCGGTTGTCCAACGAAGATGATTATCAGGTTGTTCAACTGATACCCGGGGCACCAAACTTGACAGTGGTTGCAACCACTGAACCAGGTGAGCCGCTTTTGCCGGTGGTATCGGGTAATGTGCTGATTCCTCCTGATGCCCGACTGGTTGCGGTGCGGCTAAGGGATGTAGAATGGCGGGAACTGGCGCAGGGATTGAAGATTTATCCGGTGCAGCCGATGCGGCCTTTGTCGCAGTTCAATTCAATCCCGTTTGTTAAGCCCGACCCGGCGGTTTACAGTTCGGATGTAGCATATCCGGCGGAGCTGGTTACAGGTGTTCCGGCCGGTTCAAAAGCCGGTTTCCGTATCGCCGGTTTTCTTTTCTGCCCGTTTCGTTACCATCCGGCATCAGGCCGGCTGCTCCTTGCGACCCGGGCAGAACTGGAGATTGAGTACGAAAACAACGCCTTTTCGCAAACGGTATTGACCCCAGGACAACTGGAGCTGGCAAATGATGCGGTTTCCGCGCTGGTCGTGAATCCTCAGGATGTAAGTCGCTGGGCACCTTTGAGCGCGGAACTGGACAATGCGGAACTGGATGTTGTGATTGTGACATCTTCAACACTGGCGCCAGCACTGATTAATTTCCGCGATTATCTGCGGCGCAAGGGTTATTTCGCCGAGATTGTGCCGACCGAAACGATTTATGCCCATTATCCAGGCCGGGACAATCCGGAGAAGATTCGGAATATGGTGAAGGACAAGTTTGCCCATCAGGGTTTGAAGTATGTAATTTTAGCCGGCGATGTCCAGCATGTGCCCTGCCGTTATGGGTATCTACCCTATTCGCCTTACAATGTGCCGGCAGACCTGTACTATTCGGACCTTGATGGTACCTGGGATGCGAACAACAACTCGCAATTTGGTGAGTATTCGTACACAAACTTTAACCCGGATTCGGTTGACCTGTATTCCGACATCATCGTGGGCAGATTACCGCTGGATGATGCCAGCAACTGTGCCAACTTTCTGTACAAAGACAGTCTGTATGAGCGGCATCCGGACACCACCTATCTCCACAATGTCCTTTTGCCGTTTGAGGCGTTGTGGTCATACATTGACTACTACGGCAGGATTGTGAATAAAAACATTGCGCGGGCGCTTTCTGATTTGGGAAACTGGCTGGTGGATTCGGTTTACAATATGACCCCGACTCAGTGTGTGGCGAGCATTAACAGCGGTCGGCACCTTTTCCACTTTGCCGGCCATGGTTCGTACAACGCCTTTGGCTCAACCTTTTCAACATCATATTTGAGTTCACTTACCAACAGCACCAAGCCGGTGATTGTCAACTCAATGGCATGCAATTGCGGTAACTTTGACCAGTACGACTGTCTGGCTGAGCAGTTTGTTACCATCACCAATGGCGGCGCGGTTTCAACCTGTCTCAACGCCCGCTATGGCTGGGGTGCGCCTCCCAATATGGGTCCTTCTGAGAATTTGTGTATGGAGTTTTACAACAACTACATTCGGGGGTGGAATCAGGGGCAGGCGTATGCACTGGCTAAAGACTTTTATCGCAACGCGGCGTTCAGTCAGATGACCTATCGCTGGTCAATTTATGAATGGACATTGCAGGGCGACCCGACGATGTTGATGTGGCGCCAGGTGCCCCAGCAACTTACCGTCACCTGCCCGGATACGATTGCGGCCAATCCTCAGATTGTGGTGGTACGGGTCTATTATCCCGATTCTGTTCCCGCCGCCCAAGCCCGGGTGGCAATTCTCCATCAGAATGAACTGATTGGCCGGGGTGTGACGAACTCTCAGGGAAGGGCAAGGGTTGTTCTACCCGCGCTGGAAGATACCTGGACATTGACCGTTTCGGTTACGGCTCAGGATGGTGCGCCGTTGGAAAAGACGGTATTCACCCGAAGCGGTCAGCCAACACCGCTCGTGGTTTATGACCACTGCTGGGTGGACGATGCCAATGGCAGGCTTGACCCGGGTGATGAGGCGAACCTTTATGTGGTGGTAAAGAATCTGGGTAATTTGACCAGTTTCAATACCACCGGTACCCTGCATTCCAGTTCGCCCTATTTGACATTGCTTGTTTCCACCAGTTCTTACGATTCGGTTGCGGTGGGTGATACCGCGCGGGGAAGTGCCTATCGGGTACGGGTGGATAGAGACTGTCCTGATGGCGAAAAACTGGAGATAAACCTGGTGGTGCAGGGCGATAGCGGGACCTGGCGGACACAGTTTGAAATGACGGTGGGCATGCCTTATGCCCGTGCCGGGTTGTGGGCGGTACACGACACCGGCGATTTTGTTATCGGGGTGTGCGCCAATGGCGGAATTGGTACGACCACCTGGCGCGGTCAGGGTCTGGGTTTTATCTATCCGAAGAGTCGCGCCTGGTCCTCTTCGGCGATGATGCACGGTTCATTTCTGCTTGGCATCAACGAACCTGATACAATATGGGTGGCGGACAACTATTACGGGCAACCCTGGCAGGTTACACCGCAGGATTTTGCGGTTGTTGAGTCGCTCCGACCGGTGCTGCCACCGGAGTTTGGCGACCAGGAGTATCGGTGCGTATTTTCTGATGCCCGCCATGTCGCGCCCAAAGGGATAACGGTAACCCAGCGCAGTTTTGTCAGTGCCGATACTGCCCGGAACGACTTCATCATTTTAGAGTACCGGCTGCACAACAACGACACGCTGCCGATTTCTGATTTGTGGGCAGGAGTTGCTTGCGACTTTCGCACCGCACCCTGGCACTCTATCGATGACTCCGACTATGCCGGGGTTGACTCAATCCGGAACCTTGCCTATGTCAAGGCGTTGCCCGAGACGCTGGCGCTCGGGGTGAGACCAATTTATCCGCCGGGTGCGAACGGCTGGGCAAACTGTATCTTTCACAACACCTATGTTAATGACGGGTTTACCAAATCGGAAAAGATGCGGTTTTTAGACGGCAGACTGCGCTCCACAAGCGGGACATCTATGGGTAACTGGCACGCGCTTTCTTCGGTGGGTCCTTTTACCATTCCGGCGGGAGACAGTCAGATTGTCGCGTTTGCAATCTGTGGCGGTCGAACCGTGGCACAGATGACCGCCAATTCCGACACCGCATTTAACTGGTATGAACCCCAGGTTGGTGTTAGCGAAGGTGTAAGCGGTTTGCCGGCACGGTGCGTTATTGATGTCAATCCAAGGCTTTTCTCCCGGAGTGTGACCGTTAATTATTCGTTAAATCGGGTGGAGCCTTTAAAAGCGGTGGTGTACGATGCGCTGGGTCGATGTGTGGAAAGGTTTGAAATTCCGGTTAGCAGCACAAACGGCTCCTTTATCTGGCAGCCCAAGGCGAGCCAGAAGGGCGTTCTTTTCATCGATGTCAACGGCACAGTGGCTAAGGCGGTGCGAATAGAGTAGGGTAGAAATGACGGGCTCCCGTTTGGGAGCCCGCAAGGAGGAAGCTACCGGGATATCAGGGAGGAAGGTACAGCCAGGTCCCGGTTTCCTGGACTGCATCTTTTTCTGTTCCCTTTGCGAGGGCACCCGCCCTCAACACCATTTTAATAATTAGCATATTTTGTGCCGGCTGGATAAAAGGCTGGAAACGGGTTAAGTTATCATTGATAAAGAGTTAACATCAGGTTTAAAGATTGTTCAAGAAGTATATTTTATTTAAGAGGAGGAGATGGTGTGTTTAGCCGATTGAACTAACGAGGGATAGCCTGCGACAGATTAAAAAAAGGAAGGGCTGGAGCACCATCTTTATATGAGCAGTCATTTTAGCGCCCAGAGGGGCACTTTATACGGGCCGAGGGGGTGAAGTTACTTCGGTCCGGTGTTGAGGGGTGACTGCATGGGGTGGAAAAGAGAAGATAGATGCTCCAGCCCTGGATTTGTGGCACAGGCTCTTTCTATTAGAAGCAACCCCGGCAACTTCCGCCTTGTGTGTGTTCATTTTACGCTCAAACATTTCCTGCATTTACCGTGCCAGAAATTGAGCGGGCGATAGATTTCTAAGTTGTTGTATTTCAAGGAGTAATATTTTAGAGTAGGAACCGTCGTGGTTTTTGTGTGTTTAAGTCGTTTGGGTTTATTTTCTTATCTTATTTAGTTTCGTTAGTTATGTTATGCGACTCGATTAAGGATGTCGCACCGGTTTTTAGTGGTGTGAGCGGTATTGAGGAGGATATGAGGCGGGCGGTTTCGCCTTTTGCGCTGTCAGACAGTTGAATAAGTCGCCGGGCACCAATTTTTTCATACCAGAGGCTTATTTTGCCCGAGTCGGATTCGATGACGAGGTTGTAACATTCAAACCTGCCAGCGGGTGTTGTTAAAGTGTCGATACCGGATTGGGAGATTTTTGCGGTAATGGACATACCGCCGGGTGGTGATGTTGCAGGAATAGCAATAAGAATGTTATAGGGCTTCAACTGGCCAAATCGGAGTGCCCTACCAAGAGTGGTCAACTGGTGAATGTCGAAGGTGTTGGGTCCGATGGGAATCTGTCTTTTGGACTCCCCTTCTTGGGTGGCGGTAACGATTTCGGCATAACCCTCCTGATAACCGGCAGCAGCGGAAAAAAGCGGTTTTGGGGAACGGGAGAAGTGGAATGAGGCGATTGGGGTCATATCCTCCCGGGATATGTAAACAACGATTGACTCTATTGGATGAGTATCTTTTGTTATCTGTTCTAAGGAGGTAACTTGAAATGCGGGGATTTCCCCATATATAACCCGGGTTGTTGTTACCTTGCGAATCGCAACCAAAGCGTTGTTCTGGTCAACTATTTCGTAGACATTGGTTTCGCCATCAACAATCGGGGGCGGGTCGATGCGCACCATCGGCTGAAGTACTACTTTTCCCCCCCTGCCGCACAGACATAGTAGTGGCAGAAGTAAAAGGGTGAAGAGTCGGTGAGCTCTTTGCGCCATTTGTCGTAAATTATAGCCCGGGTTTTAAGCGAGGCAATACTGTCCAGAAGTTAAAGGACACTGCTCTCAGACTTCAGCACTCTCTGGCTGCCTGCCTGATTGTTGAGTTTGTTGACATCTACTAACTATTTCTCCAAACTTTTGTTCCAGTGGCGGACTCTTTTGCCGACCGATTGCGCACCCGCAGGGGTGTGGCGCTAATTTCGCTCATTGTTGCGGTTGTTGCTGTTGGCATTTACCTGCCGAGCCTGAGATACCAGTTTGTGTGGGACGACAACCTGCTGATTGTGAACAATACTTTGCTGGCGCGTACAGGAGTAAGGGATATTTTTTGCCGCGGTTTCTGGGCAGGCGCTCCGGATGAGCTGGAGAATGATGCCGCAGTTCCCTATTATCGGCCGATAAGCAACCTATCATTCTGGTTGGACCAGAAGATTGCCGGAACCAGACCCTGGTATTTTCATCTGATAAATGTAATCCTCAGTGCCGGCTGTGCGGTGCTGGTGGTGCTGGTCGTGTGGGAACTACTCCACTCGGCGGTTTGGGCGGGCATCGCCGGACTGCTCTTTGCCACTCATCCCGCGCATGTGGAGTCGGTTGCTTTGGTCTCGGCAAGGCCTGACCTTTTGACCGCGTTGTTTCTTGGTTTCGCTACTTTTGCGCTGTTGCGTTCTCTCCGAAAACGGAACTGGCGCTGGTGGCTGGTAATTCCATTTTGTTACGCCCTTGCCCTGTTGAGTAAAGAGTCGGCCATCCTGTTTCCGCTTCTGGTTGTCTGGACGCCGTTTTTAGTCCAGAACCGATTTCCCCGCAGGTTCGGGCTGGTGGTGGGAATTCTGTTTTTGGTAGTGTTTGGTTATCTTACTTTACGCCATCAGATATTCAATCAGGCGCTACCTTTACCAACTGACATCGCCAATGTGCGGTTTCTGAACATCGCCAACACCTTTGGCTTGTATATCCGAATGTTTTTTTTGCCGTTTGAACACCGGGTCAAAATTCCGCCAGACCCAGCATTTTGGAAACTTACACCCCTTTTACTTTACACGATGCTGTTCGTTTTAGTAACGCCGCTGGCGGCGATGCGCCGGCGGTTCCGGGTTGCGTTGCTGGGTTACTTCTGGGGAATTCTTTTTTTGTTGCCCGTGAGTAACATCTATCCGATTGGACCGCAGGCGGCAGAGCGGCTGCTTTTTCTGCCTTCGTTTGGAATGGTGGTACTGGTGATTTCTCTTATTTCGCGCCTACTGGTTGCCCAGCATGCGGTGAGGCAGGTGGTTGGGTTTGGCCTGGTGGCGCTTGCCGGACTGTTTGCCGGGAATGCGGTTTCCCGGCTGCCGGTGTGGCGTGATGAAAAAAGGCTTTTTTCGGCGATGATTAAAGAGGCGCCCCAAGCACCGGGCGCCTATGTCGGACTTGCCCGGGCATTACAAAGCGAGATGCCCGATTCGGCAATTACCCTGTATAAGCGGGCGGTTTTACTGGACCAGGGTTTTGTGCCGGCGCACATAAACATTGCCCTTCTTTACAGTGAAAAGGGAGACCATCGTCGCGCAATACACCATCTCCGGCTGGCAAACGAACTCAATCCCGATTCGCCCGAGATTCTGACCAATTTGGGGTACGCATTTTTTTACGGGGGGCAGTTTGACAGCGCGCTTGCCGCTTTTCAGCGGGCGCAGGTTCTGGATTCGGCTCTGTACCGAGCAAGCCTGGGTGCTGGCTTGGCATTATGGGCTTTAGGTGAAAGCGCCGCCGCAGAGCGGGAGTTTAGTCGGCTACAGCAGAATTTACCGGGTTGGGAAGACAGTGTTGGGCAGATTGTCAAGCATCGGGCACAAATCGCCAGTTCAGTTGAAGAAGTAAGTCGACTTGGCAGGGTGCTCTATCTCATTGGTGACAGTGCGGGGGCAGAAGTTCTGTATCGCCGAACGCAGGTAGATGAGAGACAAAGACCATAGTTGTATTAATAAGGAGTATAAGTTCAATAACGGTAACGGGCGGCAATGGGGAAACGCCGGCCGATGCCAAACGCCCGGGTTGTCACTTTAAGTACCGGTGGTGCCTGACGTCTTTTGTACTCGTTCCGGTCAATCTGTTCCACCACCCATTTTACCGTTTCGGAATTAAAACCCTGCTGCACGATATCCTCGGGCGCCATCTCCTCGTCAATGTAACGGGCGATGATGCCATCCAGAATTTCGTAAGGTGGAAGTGTGTCCTGGTCTTTTTGATTCGGTCGCAGTTCCGCCGAAGGCGCTTTTTCGATTATCACCCGAGGGATGATTTCTCTTTGCCGGTTGATATGGTGGGCAAGCTCATAGACAGTGGTTTTCGGGACATCGCCCAGCACCGCCAAGCCGCCGCTCATATCGCCATAAAGGGTACAGTAGCCAACCGCCAGTTCACTTTTGTTCCCGGTGGTTAAAACCAGATAGCCCAGTTTGTTAGAGAGCGCCATCAGGATGTTTCCCCGGATGCGCGCCTGGATGTTCTCTTCGGTCACATCCGGGTTACGCCCGGCAAAAGCCGATTTTAAAGTATCAAGGTAAGCCCGATAAATCGGGGTGATTGGTATAATGGTAAATTGGACACCGAGATTCTCGGCGAGGTGTCTTGAGTCCTCGACGCTACCCGGCGAAGAAAAGGGTGAGGGCATTGTGACCCCTAAGACATTGTCTTTTCCCAGTGCTGCGACCGCAATACAGCAGACAACCGCTGAGTCAATTCCGCCCGAAAGACCCACAACCACCTTTTTGAATCCGCACTTTTGAACATAATCCAGGACTCCAAGGATTAGCGCCTGATAAATCGATTCAATCTCTGCCGGGGGTTGATAGGTAATTGCCGGTTCTGGGGCGGGTTGCAAATTCAGGACCGCGACCTTTTCCTGAAACCAGGGAAGGACCATAAGCGGTTTGCCATTTTCGTCAAAGACAAAACTGCCACCGTCAAACACCAGTTCGTCGTTGGCACCGACCATATTTACAAAGACAAATGGGCGCCGATGTTTTGAAATGTGGGCACGGGCAAGTTCTGCTCGGAGTTGCTGTTTACCACGCCAGAACGGAGATGCGGCGATATTGATAAAAAGGTCAGCACCCGCCTGAGCCTGGAGTGCAATCGGGTCGATGTGGTAGATTTTTCTCCCCCAGAGTTGCTTGCGGTTTGCTGCAGACAGTTCGGATGGGTTCCAGGCATCTTCACAGATTGATATTCCCAGTGCCATTTCTTTGAAACGGACGAGCCGGATTTCGGGTGCCGGGTCAAAGTAACGTTCTTCATCAAACACATCGTAAAACGGCAGTAGCGATTTTGCCTGCCGGAACAGCTCCTTGCCTTGGGCAAACAGGTGGGCGGTGTTGTGCAAGCCCCGGCCTGAATGGAGAGAGGAAGTTGTAACCGCGCCGACAAGGATGCCAGCATAACAGCGATTAGAAATTTCCTGGACTTCGTTCAATGCCCTTTCGGTCGCAGCGACAAACCGGGGTCGGGTTAGTACATCGCGTGGCGGATAACCGGTTAGAAACATTTCGGGGAATATCACAAGGTCCGGTTTTTCCGGGTCGACCTTTTCCAGTGTGCGACGCAAGAGTTCAAGATTGCCCTTCAGGTCACCGACGGTTGGATTGAGCTGGGCTAAGGCGATTTTCATACCACGACTATAGTTTGCCAAAAGGTCCGCACTTGTCAACCACCCCAGATAGTCTAAAATAGTGTGGTGTTAATAGCGTTGGCAATTTTACTGACGACCACGGCAATAACCTTAGAAGGTGCTGTGCCCCAGCCATCAACACCTTCATCGCCGTTTGCCGGGGCGCAAATTGATTCGGCTGCGGTCAGCAGTGCTTCCAAGCCGCTTGCCGGTCATCAGGTGGTGCTTTCGATTGATGATGGGCACCGTTCAGTGTACCAAAAGGTTTACCCGCTACTTAAAAAGTATCAAATGACCGCGACACTTGCAGTTATTGTTAACACACTAACCGGCCAGAGTATGAATTACCATACAGGCGGGAATTCTTATTATCTCACCCGGGGCGAGATTAAGGAACTGATTGACTCCTGCCACATTGAGGTTGCCAGCCACACCCTTTCCCACCCCTGGCTCACGAGATTGGACAGTGCGCGGGCTTGGCAGGAGATTTACCGGTCCCGGATAGTACTTGAGTCGCTTTTTGATGTCCCGGTTGTAACCTTTGTTTACCCTTATGGTGATATGGACCAGAGGGTGCGGCGTCTGGTAAGGCGTGCTGGTTACCGTGCTGCCCGCGCGGTCCGTTCCGGACCGGTCAACTTCTGGCTCGACCTCTATCAGTTACCAGAGTTTGAACTGCGGAGCGAGATTTCACTTGCCGCGGTTAAGAATTATGTTCGGAATCACCGGGTCTCAATTGTTCTTTTGCACCGGATTGTCGAACAACCCCGGGTTTTTACCGAATGGTCGGCAAAAGAGTTTGCCGAGTTTTTAGCATGGCTGGACCAAGAGGGCGTTAAAACGGTTCGAATTGCTGACCTTTATTATGACTGGCGCCGGGAGGTTGTGGCAAAGTTGATATCTGAAAACGCACCCAGGTCGGGTTTATTCTATATCGACTCTTTATTCAAGAATGTAGACATCGACGCTACCCGAACTTTTCAGCCCCGCTGAGGCAAATGCCGCCATATTGGACTTTTTACCGATAAATATATCGATGTGCTTCCCATCCACCGCACTACCGATATCATGGGCATAAAAGATACCGTTCAGGCGTTTCCCGTCCACGACAACATTCTCCGCCTGAGGAATGTAAATCATTGAACCAATGGGAATTACCTTTGGGTCAACCGCGATGGACTTTAGTTCGGTAAGGGTGTATCCACCATGACCAAGAAATCTTTTAACCACCTGAACCCGGTTTTGCCTTTTTAAGTAACTGATGCAGGTGCCATCTCTGAGCCGGGCAGCAGATTCGGTCTTAAAATCTTTTACAAAGGATGGGGAGAATCTGCCCAGAAGTGCACCGTCTTGGGTGTACAATGGTATGGTGCGGCTTTTCGGGTAATCTTTTTCATCCACAACCCAGTAATAGGTTATCTTAAACTTGCCCAGGTAGCGGGCGGTTCTGACCTCCTGTTCGGGACCAACCCCAGAAAAAAGCCAGGCGGGCGGCAGTTGCCGAACCGGGTCCAGATAGACAGTCTGGACCCGTGGCCCAAAACAGCCCGAGACAAGAAAAAAGGCGAAAATCGCCCATCGGTTCATAGGGTAAAATGATTACCGGCAGGAGGTCGCCTGTCAAGAAATTCCCGCCGATTTTATAAGTTGTTGATATGTATTTAGTTATACAACTGAAAAATCAGTCGAATTCCAGCGCTGGTTGCGTTCCCGCCGGTGGTTTTCTCCCGAAATGTTGATATGCCAAAGGTGTGGCGACCCTGCCTCTTGGGGTGCGCTGGATAAACCCCTGCTGGAGTAAATAGGGCTCGTATACCTCTTCAATTGTTCCCGGGTCTTCGCTGACCGCGGCAGATATGGAACTGATGCCTACCGGTCCACCGTTGAATTTGTCGATAACGGTCAAAAGGATTTTCTTGTCCATTTCATCCAAGCCGCGAGCGTCCACCTCCAGCTGGTCCAGGGCAAACTGGACAATCGCTTTATCAATCTCTTTTTTCCCTTGGACCTGGGCAAAGTCCCGTACCCGGCGCAAAAGCCGGTTGGCGATTCGCGGGGTACCCCGTGCCCGGGCGGCAATCTCTTTCGCACCGTCATCCTCAATCTCAATCTTTAAAATCCGGGCGCTGCGATGGACGATGGCGCACAACTCTTCGGCAGGATAGTAGTCCAGGCGCAGGATAATTCCAAATCGGGAGCGTAAGGGCGCGGTTAAAAGTCCGGTCCGGGTGGTGGCGCCAACAAGGGTGAACCCTTCAAGCGGTATCTGCTCGGAACGGGCACCAGGGCCCTTATCCAGCAGGATATCGATGGCAAAATCTTCGAGCGCCGGGTAGAGAAACTCCTCAACCGCTTTGGTTGTTCGATGAATTTCATCAATAAACAGGATATCACCCCGATTAAGGCGGGTTAAAATTCCGGCGAGGTCGATCGGTCTTTCCAGCACCGGTCCGGATGAGCAGTGAATGGCGCCGCCCAGTTCATAGGCAAGGATGTGGGCAAGGGTGGTTTTGCCCAAACCAGGTGGTCCGGACAAAAGGACATGTTCCAGCGGCTCCTGACGCATTTTTGCTGCCTGGATGAACACCCGGAGGTTCTCTTTCAGCCGGGTCTGGCCAATAAACTCGTCCAGACTTCGGGGCCTCAAACTTTCTTCAAGGGCGTCTTCACCCCGCAACGGGTGAGGTGAAGACAGCCTTTCAACTGTGGGCATATTTTTAACCCTTCTGGGCAAGCGCCTGCTTTAAGATGTCCTGAAGGTTCATTGCCGGGGTAATTTTCAGTTTGGCAAGCCTCTCCTGTGCCTCTTTTCGGGTAAGGCCAAGAGCGGTCAGGGCGTTCAGGGCATCGGCGAAAACCCCGGGTTTACACGGTTCATCGGACGATTCCACCCCGGTGGGTACATTTTCGTGAAACCTTTTAAGTATGGCATCAACCTTTTTGGGTCCGATGCCGGGTGCAGACCTGAGGAGTTCGGTTTTACCCTGATTTATCGCGCTGATTATTTCTTCGGGTGTCCAGCGGGAAAGGAGATTTAAAGCCGCTTTAGGGCCAACCCCTTTTACGCTGGTCAGGAGTTCAAACACCTCCTTTTCCTTTGGGGTGGCAAACCCGTAAAGTTGAATGCCAGCGCGGTCGAGGGTAAATACCACGAGGAGACTTACCTCTTCATTACAGCCCGGGAGCAGTCGTGAGGTGGAAAGCGGGACGATGAGTTCAAACCCAATACCTCCGGCAGTGACCACAACCCGGGTTGGTTCTTTTGAGATTAACTTACCCTGAATCTGGGAAATCACCGCGGTTGTCGATTTTCAAGGCAGAAGGCGACCGCGAGCGCGTCAGCGGCATGCTCCTGAACCGCACCCTTAATCTTTAAAACCTTCCGCACCATAAAGTTCAACTGTGCCTTTGATGCCCGGCCTGAACCGGTTATCGCCAGTTTTATCGTTGCCGGGGTAAGTTCAAAAACCGGGATTTTTTTACGGGCTAAGATAAACATAAGAACCCCGCGCGACTGGGCTGAGAGAATCACGCTGCGGGCACCGCCATTCTTAAAAAAAAGGGTTTCAATGGCACAGCAGGATGGTTTAAACTGTTCAAGCACCTGTTCCAGTTCGCTGCCGAGTTGGGCAAGCCTTTGGGGTATTGATTCCTGGGCATTGGTCCTTATCACGCCGAAACCGAGCACCTTTCCCTTTTCGAGGACACCAAAACCGGTGGCACTTAACCCCGGGTCAATGCCGATGATGCGTTTAAATTTAACTCCCGGCGGATGAGACTCTTTCGAGAACCTCGTCCGGGATGTCGAAGTTGGCATAAACCTGCTGGACTTCTTCCAGCTCTTCAAGCATCTCAATCAGTTTCAGGACTTTGGGCGCATCCGATTCAGAAACGGGCACGGTGTTGGTTGCTACCTGGGTAAGTTCGGCGCTCATCCATTCGATCCCTGCCGCCTTTAACTGCCGCTTTACCTCTTCAAAGTTTTCCACCGAGGTGACTACAGTATAGCCGGCAGAGTCGGTTTGAACATCGTCGGCACCGGCTTCAAGTGCAACCGATAAAACGGTGTCCTCATCCGCTTTGCCCTTCTCAATCACAATTAGCCCTTTGGGCTTGAACTGCCAGGCAACGCAACCGGCGGCGCCCATTGAGCCGCCGTACTTGTCGAACACATGGCGGACCTCAGCGGTGGTGCGGTTTTTGTTGTCGGTTAACACCCGCACCAAAAGCGCCACACCACCTGGTGCATAACCTTCATAGAACACTTCTTCGTAAGTTACGCCAGGAAGTTCGCCGGTGCCCCGTTTAATCGCCCGTTCAATGTTCTCGGCAGGCATATTTATCGCTTTTGCCGCTTCAACTGCGCTGCGCAGCCGGGGATTGGCTTCAATGTCGCCACCACCGATTCGTGCTGCAGTGGTGATTTCCCGAATTAATTTAGAAAATGCGCGACCACGGGCAGCGTCCGCCTTACCTTTTTTATGCTTAATTGTTGCCCACTTCGAATGTCCAGACATAATATCCTCCTGCGGTCAGTGTTAAACAAAATTTCACCTTCATATTGTAAAACGGGACAGCCGAATTGTCAACAGCGAGTTTGGGAGTTACTTTGCCCAGTTCACCTTGTGTTGCGCGACAAAACCGTTCGCTGAGATGGCGATGAGATAGGTGCCGCGGCGCACGACACGGCCATTTTCATCGGTGCCGTCCCACACGATTGAATGGTAACCAGGGGATTGACGCTCTTCAAGCAGGGTGCGCACCGGCCTGCCAACAAGGTCAAAGACCTCGGCACGAACGGTTCCGGACTGGTTAAGTAGATACTCAATACGCAGATAACCGCGGCGCACCGCGGACTGGGCACGGACGATTTGAATGGTACCGGTACGAGTGCGGCGCTCTCTGATGCCGACCGCGGTGCCGCCAACTGAGAATACCAGTGCCGGATAATGGTTTGAGGGCAAGAGCAGTGCATTCTGAATTGCGGTTCGTTCGCTCGGAGTCAAAGGCATTGTCAGGAAAGCGGAAAGGCCAAGGATGCGTGCCTGCATCAAAAGGTTAAAGGCAACAAACCCAACCTCTTCCATTGTCCGATAGGAGGTGGTGTCATCAACACAGACCACGATGTAGGCGGGTGCGGTAGAAGGAATTCGGCTGACGGCAAGACGCAGGTCAGCACGGCGGTCGCCGCTCAGGACCCGTTCGAGCCGATGGTCCCGGGTGGTGAGGTTTGTACCGGGAGGAAGCCGATTGTGATACCGCTCAACCCCTTCTTCTCTAATCAGGTAAATTTTCTGGGTGAGGAAGTAGCCAGCAACCGCGCTGGGCACGGTCAAACCCTGACGGTTGTTGGAGGTTGTGTGCGGGGCAACGCCGTAACCGGCCCAGAGTAACTGGGAAAAGGTTTCAAGGGAAAGGTTGCCGGGCGAAAAGACCGAATCCTGGGTTAACTCCATCAAAACCAGTTCAAAGGTGTCGTTCCCTTTGGTAATGGGTGCGGGCAGACTGGAGTCGGAAGAGATGGCAACAAGGGTTGAGTCCAGAGGGCTTGCTGGGGCATTGCCGAAGACATTGACCAGCATTATCGGATGGTCTGGTCTCCAGTTGCTGTTGGCGTAATCCGCCGCCCATTTCATCGGGCAGCAGACAACATTACCGCCAGTTTCGCCCCGGAACGCGGTGGCGGCAATCAAACCGGCTTGAATTGCCATACCGGCATCTTCGTGCCGGGGTGTGGCGATGCCGACCTCAAATGCCGAGCCCGAATAGTAGCGATGGTCACCGGCAAGGTGTACGGTCAAAGAGCGTGTTGACGGTTCATAGCGGTACACATTTTCCCGGGTGGCAACATAAAACTCCCGATAGGAACCAGAACAGGGCACACGTGCCATTGCCCAGAGGACATTGGCAAGAACCTGTTCGGGCAGACTGTCCTCAAAACCGCTATGGACCGAGTACCGGCTGTTGAGCAGAAGTTCAAAAGAGTGCCGGTTGATAATCGGTGCGGGCAGGCTGTCGGTGGTACTTCTAATCCCGCCGACAGATAAGGCGACCAGCGCGATAAGCCCGGCGCCAATCGTTTTCAGTCCCAAGGGAGACCGCATTTTAATTATAATACCGGAAATTCAACTGCCAGTCAACCTGTGTTTGACATCGGTTGATAGGTTTTTATGCTTTTACAGTGATGAAATCCAAGGGAGGAACTTATGGATATGAATAAATCAAAGCCCGCAACCGGGGTCGAGCGCTACATTGAGGCGGCAAAGGAGCAACTGGCGGCAGAGAAGCGACGCTGGGAGCGGGCAAAGAAGATGCGGTTTGACACAATTGCGGTGCGGGGTATGTACACCGTTGAGGAGGCGATAGAGAAAAACCAGGGCGCGATTATTGAGCCGCTGTTTCTTTCCTCGGCGCAGGCATACCGGGACTCAGACGAACTGGAGGCGGCGCTCTCCTACCAGATTCCAACCTGGTGCTACACCCGGATTCACAACCCGACCTTAGGCTATCTTGAAAACACCCTTGCCCTGCTTGAGACCTACGGCTCAGACCTTGAGGCGGGCTGCTGTGTTTACTCGTCCGGAATGGCGGCGATTGAAAATGTTACCGACACCCTTCTGGTGCGGCAGGGCGATGAAAAGCCCAACTTTGTTTCCCAGTGCCAGATTTACGGTGGCACATTCCAGCAGTTCAATGTCCGGAAGATGGCAGAGCGGGGCATTGAGGTGCGCTGGGTTCTGCACCCGGAAGACCCGAACGAGTGGCACAAAAAGATTGACCGCAACACCCGATTTTTGTATGCCGAGGTGCCATCCAACCCCGGGCTGCAGTTCTTTGACTTAAAACCGGTGATTGAACTGGCGCACGAGCACGGGATTCCGATGGTTGTGGACTCAACAATTGCCTCGCCGGCGCTGCTGCGGCCCCTGACCCTGGGCGCCGACATTGTGATTCATTCGGTGACCAAGGTGATGAGCACCTCAGGAATGGGAATGGCAGGCGCGGTCATCGCGCGCAAGCCAATCGTCGCAAACATCGCCAATGACGAGATGAAAGAGGACTTTGCCCTCTATCTCAAGCGGTATCCGCAGCGGGACCAGGGCGGCTGTTTGCACCCGTTTCAGGCGCTGATGACCTTAAACGACCTGCGGGATTTGCGCCAGCGGGTTGACCTGTTCAGCCAGAATGCGCTGCGGGTTGCCCAATTTCTGGCATCTCATCCTGCGGTCCTTGAGGTGAGTTACCTCGGGCTGGAGAGCCATCCGCTGCACAGGGTTGCGTCAAAGTACCTGTTTCTGGTTGACGCCGAGAAAGACCCGCGCTACTTAAAGCCGGTCAATCGCTACACCCATCTTTTGGCGTTTCGACCCAAAGGGGGCAATCCGGCAACGCGTAAGGTCTTTGACCGGTTCCAGTTAATCTGGCGCGCCACCGATTTAGGCAGAATTAAGACGGTCGCAACCATTCCGTCCATCTCAACCCATCTTTTGCAGGGTGAAGAGTGCCGGGAGATGGCATGCATCCCTTCGGATTTGATTCGGCTCTCGGTTGGTGGTGAAGACCCGGAGGACATCATCGCCGACTTGAAGCAGGCGCTGGAAGGGGCTTAACCGATGCGCTTCTATTCCACCAACCTGAAGGCACCACCGGTTGATTTAGGCACCGCGCTCCTTGTTGGACAGGCACCGGACAAAGGGCTCTATATGCCGGAACAGATTCCGGTGATTCCCGAAGATGAAATTTATGCTCTGGCGGACCAGCCTTATCCGGAGGTGGCGTTTGCGGTGATGCGGCGCTGGACTTCTGGACTTCTGCCCGACGACGAACTTTTGAAAATCTGCTATGAGTGCTACAACTATCCGGTGCCGCTGGAAAATGTGGTCGGCAATCGGTTTCTGATGCGGCTGGACCGCGGTCCAACCGCATCATTCAAAGACTTTGCCGCCCGGATGATGGCGCGGCTTTTGCGCCACATCTTGAAACAGTCGGGCGGCGAACTGGTCATCTTGACCGCAACTTCAGGCGACACCGGCAGTGCGGTTGCCCATGCCTTTCACAATGTTGACCGCATCAGGATGGTGGTCCTGTTTCCGATTGCCGAGGTTTCGGACCGGCAGCGCAAGCAGATGACGACCCTTGGTGGCAATGTCACGACAATCGGGATTGACGGCAAGTTTGACGACTGTCAGGCGCTGGTCAAGCGGGCGTTTGCCGACCCGGAGTTAAAGCACATCCCGTTCTCCTCGGCAAACTCCATCAACATCGGCCGACTTCTGCCCCAGTCGGTTTACTACTTCTATTGCGTTGCCCAGCTCGCGGAAAAAGGCACCCGGGCGGTGTTCTGTGTCCCCTCGGGCAACTTTGGCAATATGTGCGCCGGAATGCTTGCCTGGAGAATGGGCTTACCAGCGGCAAGGTTCATCATCGCCACCAATGAGAACGACGAGTTCCCCCGGTTTCTCCAAACCGGTAAATACGAAAAGATTGTGCCCTCGCGCAAATGCATCTCCAATGCGATGAATGTCGGTCATCCTTCCAACTTGCCCCGGCTCGTTGCACTCTACGCGGGTGTGATGGACGAGCAGGGCAACATCACAAAACCGCCCGACCTCAAGGCGATGCAGCGCGATATGTTCTCATTGAGCATCACTGATAACGAGACCCGGCAGACAATTGTCAACACCTATAAAAAGTTCCACACCCTGCTTGAACCGCACGGTGCGGTCGGCTGGGCAGCGCTCGAACGGTACTGTGACCAGAAGGAGCCGGTCCTGGCGATTGCGATTGAGACGGCGCATCCGGCAAAGTTTCCCGAAGAAATCAAAACCCTGCTCGGGATTGAACCGGAACCGCCGGAGGCGCTTTTGGGTCTGGACACCAAACCGGAGAGTTACGAAACCGGACCAGCGGACTACGACTGGTTCAAGGATTACTTAAAGAAAAACCTGGCGCGTTAAAATCGGGCGATGAAGTACATCGTATTTTTAGGTGATGGAATGGCAGACAATCCGGTGCCAGAACTGGGCAATCGCACCCCATTACAGGTGGCGCAGAAACCGACAATTGACCGCATCGCCCAACTGGGCAGATGCGGCAGTTTCATCACCGTTACCGAAGATATGCCACCGGGTTCGGAAGTTGCCAACCTGACGATTCTCGGCTATGACCCGCACCGCTACTATCAGGGCAGAGGCGTGATTGAGGCGGCAAGTTTAGGCGTAAAACTGGCGCCGGACGATGTTGCCCTGCGCTGCAACCTCATCTGCATCCAGGACGGCAAAATCAAAAACCACTCGGCGGGCCACATCTCAACCGAAGAGGCGGCGCTTTTGATTGAAGAGGTCAACCGGCAACTGGCAAACGAGATTGTCCGCTTCTATCCGGGCTTCACCTACCGACACCTGTGTGTGCTCAAACAGGGTTCACCGGAGATTGAGTGCTTTCCACCCCACGACTATGTGGGCGAAAAGGCGCTAAAACTATTACCCCGGGCAAAAACGCCCCAAGCCGAGCCCACCGCACAACTCTTACGCCAGTTGACCCTTGCCTCCTGGGACATTCTGCCGGGTCAGGCGGTCAACCTCAACCGTACCCTGCAGGGCAAAGACCCGGCAAACTCCATCTGGTTCTGGTCGCCGGGCAAAAAACCGTCAATGCCCACCTATCAGGAACTGTTTGGCTTGAAAGGTGCGGTCATCTCCGCGGTTGACTTAATCAAAGGCTTGGGCGTTTATGCCGGATTTGATGTGATTGAGGTGCCGGGCGCAACCGGCTTGATTGACACCAACTACGAAGGCAAGGCGGATGCCTGTTTGCGGGCGCTGGAAGACCACGACTTTGTCTATCTCCATCTGGAAGCGCCTGATGAGGCGGGCCACAGCCGCGATTTCCAGCAAAAGGTGCGGGCGATTGAACTGTTTGACGCAAGGCTTGTTTCCCGGGTGATGGCGGGTTTAGAAGAAAAAAAGATTCAGGCAACGGTTGCGGTCTTGCCCGACCACAAAACACCGGTGGCACGGGGCAACCATACGCACGGACCGGTGCCGGTTGCAATCTACAACCCGCAACTTCCGGCGGATGCGGTTGAGCGGTTTGACGAACAGTCGGTCCTGACCGGTGCGTTAGGGCTCCTGAAAGGCGACGAGTTCATCAAAACCTTTTTAGGCAGGGCTGTTTAACCGGACAGTTACCATCATTTCAGCGGACAAAATCACCCAGTATCAGACATAATTTTCATCCCGTTCCCAGTTTAATGGGTTATTGATGATGTACTGCCGG
>JBBISL010000025.1:0-21531 GCA_037441285.1 Caldifarciminota bacterium | reverse complement strand
CATCCGACTCTGCCAAACGCCGCTCCAAGTCCGGACTCACGAGCCCGAAACTTGCAGCGATGACAACCGCTACCAACAACACCGCTTTTTTCATAAACGCCTCCTGAGAAAAGTTATCGGAAAATTATATTCTCCATACCCGTTGAGTCAATCAAAACAAGTTTTACAACATTAACTTGCCCTAATGCATACGCCGATTTAACCCCACCTCCTTTCTTATTTGGGCATTGAACCCTGACAATAAACTTCTTGACAATAGCGGTAAGATGCTTAAAATTAACACCAAAGCAGGCTAAGAGGTTTGTCTTGTCTTGTTTTGAAAAGTAATTAAGATGACTCTTTAGCGGCGAGTCATCTTAAAAATAGGAAAATAAAATAAACCAAAAAAGGAGGATACTGTGAAAAAACTGATAGCCGCTTGTGCAATCGTCGCGTTAATCTTCGTCCTCGGCTGCCCGAGCAAGCCGGCAGAAGAGAAACCCAAACCGACCGCAGCGGAAAGCACGATGCAGGCTCCAGCACCGGAGAGCGCGGGAACCCAGACGCCTGCGGAATCAACCGTGGCGCCAACACCCGCACCGACTCCAGCACCTGCACCAACGCCCGAGCCAACTGGTAAACCTCCAAAGACCGGCCGTTAAAAAGGAGGGTTTCGTATGAAGAAACTCGCTGCCCTGTTTCTGGTTGCTTCAATCCTGTTAGTCTTCGGCTGCCAGGAGTCAGCCCAGGTTAAGGCACAGCGAGAACAGATGGCGACGCAGATAAAAACCCTCGAAGAAAAGGTCTCTGCGCTCGAAACGAAAGTTGAGCAACTAACTGCTGACTTCACCAAACATATGGACGACTTCCACAAGAAAGCACCAGCGAAAACCACGACCACCCCTAAATCCCGGACCGGTTCTTCGTCATCTTCAGGAAAACCATCAAAAATTGGACGGTAATCATAAAGGAGGTCATATGAAAAAACTGTTACCGATTCTCAGCGCCCTTTTATGGGTGTTGATAGTCGTCATCTCGGCTGGCTCGGACTGCGCGAGTATCATCGGAGGTACACCAACCAATCTGAAAGCCGCTGCCGAGACCGACAGCACAGTGAAACTAACCTGGACCGCGCCGGTTGAAGGAACACCGGACAGGTACATCGTCTACTTCAAAGCGGCTGACGCCAGCGCTTATGAAATGGTTGCCAATAATGTGACCACGACTGAGTTCGTCCACAACCCCAGCGGCAAGACCGGCACATACAAAGTTGCTGCCAAGTTCGGCTCTGAAGAGTACGAATCCCAGACGGTCTCCACCGTTCCGGTTCCAACATCAGCGGTAACCGTCGCCGAACTAAACGCTGCGGGCAACTCCGGTTACGGCTGGGATAGGACCACTGGTACCGGCTCTTCTTACTCAATGACCCAGGCAGCAAATGCTGCTCTTGTCGACTTCTACATCACCGACTTCGAGACCACCACTTACTCGATCGCCAGTCCTGACCTCGGTCCCACGGACCCGGGCAATGTGGTTCCTGCTGGTTCCTGGCGGGTCAATAGCATTGCCGGTCCTTTGAGCAGTGAACAAAACCCCTTACCCGCACACAGTCCCACCATCTACTTTAACTACCTGGACATCACCCAGACACCATTCCTTGCTGCCATCTACACTCAGGATGGTTACTACGCACTTGCAAAACTGGACGGTTTCAATTCCGGTGACAAAACCTATCAAGTTTCTGGCTGGTTCCAGTTGGTCAAAGGGTTGCGGTTAATCCAGCACTAATCAAAGCGATAATCTCAAGAGCCTCCGGATCTCCGGAGGCTTTTTATTGTTGACAAGTGCCCGTTGTATCGTTAGCCTGATTCTGTAATAAGGAGGATTTATGAAAAAGTATCTGGTTTTGTCGATAACAGTTTTCGCCCTTGCTTGTGTCCTGCTTTTCGGGTGCGGTGTTATTGGTGGACCACCCGCAAATCCGCAAATCGCTGCTGCCACCGACAGTACTGTACAGCTGGTCTGGACCACACCGGCGGAAGGGATGCCCGACAGTTTTCTTATCTACTTTTGCCCTGCCGGTGAATCACTTTTCACCGTAATCGGTGACACCACTGGAACCGGTTACACTCACAATCCACACGGTTTAACCGGCAAATACCAGATAAGCGCCATCTTTTCGGGCAAGGAGTATAAATCATCTATCCTCCTTAGCACCATTCCGGTCTACACCGGCTCCAAGACCATTGCGGAACTGGACGGTGTTGGCAATGCCGGGTTTGGCTGGGACCGGGACTCTGGTGCCGGCAGGACCTATTCAATCCGTCAGAGAGAAAATGTTGAAAAGATTGACTTCTACATCACCGACTTTACCACCGGTTCCACTTTGCCCTTCCACATCGCCAGTCCGGATATGGGACCGTCTGACCCTTCCGGTGTTGTCCCGGCCGACTCCTGGCGCCGCAATGGGTTTACTAACCCCCTGACTGATGAAAACGACCCGCTCCCTTCTGCCGCCGTGACAACTGACACATTTTACTTTACTTACACCACTATCCCATCAACCCTTCCCGCATTTTTCGGCTGTTATACGGTCGCTGACCACCACTACGCCCTGATTAAAGTCACACAGGTTAACGCTGCCAATTCAACCGTGGAAGTAGAAACCTGGTTTCAATTGATTCCTGACCTGAGGTTAATCTACCACGCCCCCCAGCAATGAAAACCAACTTTCAACCCGACCAACGGCTGGTTAATGAATTTGCTGCTCTTGAACAGAAAATCGATGCGGCAATTGAACTCATCAACCAACTACGCAAAGAAAATGAACAGCTGCGGGCAAAGATAATTGAACTGGAAAATCTCCAAAAAGCCGCGCAGGAAAAAATCAACAACATTCTTGACAGAATAGATACTCTGCTGTAAAGTTAAGCAACTGGGAGCCTATGCAGAACTTTGTTGTTAATGTCTTTGGCAGTGAATACAATATCAAAGCCGACCGAGACGGCGAATATGTTTTGAAAGTTGCTGAAGTGGTTGACAAGAAAATGAGGGAAATCAGCCACCAGTACCATCAGCCCACTCCGGTCCGCACCGCGGTGCTGGCATGTATGAACCTGGTTGATGAATCCCTGCGCCAAAATGAAGCCGAAACTGAGTGGATTCGCCGTCGGGTCGGTTCGCTCATTGAAAAACTGGCAAAAGTGGTTTGAAGTTAATAGGCTCCCTGCAGTGCCCGTGATAGTGGCTGAGTCTTGAGCCAACACCTGTAGACTGGGTGCCACGATAGAAAGGCGGAGTGCCGCCTTCCGGCAGCGCGAAACCTTTCTGAGGCTCCCCCCTGTCTTCTGGGTTCAGAGACTGCACTACACGACACTCGCAGGGTTTTGTTTTGTCTGAGGAGGAGATATGAACTGGAATATCGTTTTGACCATCGGGATTCCGGTGGTTTTGGGAGTTATCGGTTTTTGGATTGGGTTTCTTATCAATCGGGCAACGGCGCGGCGTTTTCTCGCTGCCCGAGAAAGTGATGCTGCGGCAATAATCGCCCAGGCGCATCGCCAGGCAGAGGAAATCCGGCAGCGGGCTGAGATTGAAGCCAAAGAGAGCTGGGAACGCGAGCGGGTTAAATTTGATGCCCAGACCCAGGCAACACGCCGGGAACTGGAGCGCCTGGAAAGCAAAATCACGGAACGCGAAGCCTTTCTCGCCCGGCGGGAAAGCATCCTCACCCAGAAAGAGGTGGACCTGATTCGTAAGGACCGGGAACTGTCCGCCCGGGAAAAACTCACCCGGGCAAAAATGGAGCGACTTGACCAGTTAATCGAACAACAAAATGCCCGCCTGGAACGAATTGCGGGAATGTCGTCCGAGGAAGCGCGCCGCGAGTTGCTCCGCAACCTTGAAAACGAAGCCCGACTTGAAGCCGCCCGGATGATGCGAGAGATAAAAGAAGAGGCTAAAGCAAGGGCTGAAGCCGAGGCACGCGAGGTCATCGCCGCGGCAATCCAGCGCTGTGCCATCTCCCATGTTGCGGAAACCACGGTATCGGTGGTAAATCTGCCCTCGGACGAGCTCAAGGGCAGAATTATCGGCCGGGAAGGAAGAAACATCAGAACATTTGAATCCCTCACCGGAGTTGAGGTAATGATTGATGATACCCCGGGCGCAATTATCATCTCGGGTTTTGACCCGGTCCGCCGCGAAGTTGCCCGGCGGGCAATGGAACGGCTGGTTTCGGACGGCAGAATTCACCCGGCACGGATTGAAGAGGTGGTAGCACGGACTCAGCAGGAAATGGAAGAAATAATCAAAAACACCGGTGAAGAGGCGATTCTGGAACTGGGCATAGTTGGTCTCCATCCGGAACTGGTAAAGCTTCTGGGTCGGTTGCGCTACCGCACCAGTTATGGGCAGAATGTCCTTCTGCACAGTCGGGAGGTTGCCTATCTCGCCTCTTTGATGGCTCAAGAACTGGACCTGGACCCGGCAATCGCCAAACGTGCCGGACTGTTACACGACATCGGTAAAGCCGCCGACCAGACGATGGAAGGTACCCACGCCCGTATCGGTGCAGAACTTGCCCGGCGTTACGGCGAAGAGCCGGTCATCATCAATGCCATCGCCGCGCACCACGAAGAAACGACACTCGACTCACCTTACGCCTTCCTGGTTGCGGCTGCCGACTCGGTTTCCGGTTCCCGTCCTGGTGCCCGAAGGGAAAGTTTTGAAACTTACATCAAACGGATTGAAGGTCTGGAGGCGATTGCCGCCTCATTCCCCGGAGTGGAAAAGGCTTATGCGGTTCAGGCAGGACGTGAGATTCGGGTCCTGGTGGAACCGGACAAGGTTGGTGACCAGGATGCGGCGGAACTCGCTGCCCGGATTGCTGCCCAAATTGAAACCGAAATGAAGTATCCGGGCCAGATTAAAGTAATGGTCATCCGGGAAACGCGAGCGGTTGACTATGCCCATTAACACCTGAATTGAACCGTGCTGACCCGTATCCTATTTCTCGGCGATGTGTGCGGTGAGGCGGGCCGCCATGCCGTTTCACTTCTGCTCCCCTCATTGCGCTCCGAACTGAAACTCGACTTCGTCGTCGTCAATGCGGAAAATGCCGCGGGCGGTTACGGCATTACCCGGCGCCTTGCCGAAGAACTTTTCTCGGCTGGCGCCCACTGCCTCACTACCGGTGACCACGCCTTTGACCGCAAGGAGTCCTGGGAGTTTATGTCCACCGAACCCCGTATCCTCCGGCCCTTAAATCTGCCATCAACCGCACCGGGCAGAGGCTGGGGCGTCTATCAGTTACCCCAACATAATCGTCCCATTGTCGTCATAAACCTCCTGGGCAGGGTGTTTATGAAACCGGCTGACTGCCCATTTCAAAGGGTAAAACAGGCGCTGGCGGAAATCGAGCAGCTCAACGCCATCACCATCGTTGACTTTCATGCGGAAGCGACCGCGGAAAAACAGGCGATGGGCTATTTCCTTGACGGCAGGGTGTCCGCGGTCATCGGCACGCACACCCACATTCAAACCGCCGATGAGCGCATCCTGCCCCGCGGCACCGCCTTTATCGCCGATGCCGGGATGTGCGGCGCCTTTGACTCCATTCTCGGAATGGAAAAAGAACCCTCTCTGCGCCGCCTGATCGAACTTATCCCGGTCCGGCTCCAGCCGGCAACCGGCGACATTCGGATTAACGGTGTCGTCATTGACATCGATGCCGAAACCGGCCGGGCACAAAAAATCGAGCGGCTCAATCAGCCCTTACCCGTTTCGGCTTAAAAGCGGTTTGAGAAATTTGCCGGTCCAGGATTGAGCACAGCGTGCCACCACCTCAGGCGGACCCGCACAAACAACCCTGCCCCCCTCTTCACCACCCTCCGGACCAAGGTCAATTATCCAGTCGGCACATTTGATAACCTCAAGGTTGTGCTCAATCACCACCACCGTGTTGCCCCGCGCCACGAGCCGGTTCAAAACCCCCAGAAGTAACCGCACATCCTCAAAGTGCAGTCCGGTTGTCGGTTCGTCAAGGAGATAAAGCGTCCGGCCCGTGGCGATTTTGGAAAGTTCCCGTGCCAGTTTGATGCGTTGTGCCTCACCACCAGAAAGCGTTGGTGCCGGCTGCCCCAGTTTGATGTAACCCAAGCCAACATCCTTCAAAAGTTTCAACTTCCGCTCAATCGGCGGGATATTGACAAAAAAGTCATACGCCTCATCAACGCTCATCTCCAGCACCTCGCTGATGTTCTTGCCCTTGTACTTGACATCAAGCGTCTCCCGATTGTAACGCTTACCCTTGCACACCTCACACGAAACATAAACATCGGGCAGAAAGTGCATCTCCACCCGGATAATACCGTCTCCGGCGCAGGCTTCACACCTTCCACCCCGGACATTAAAGGAAAACCGGCCCGGCTTATAACCGCGCAGCCGCGCCTCAGTGGTCCGGGCAAAAAGCTCCCTTATCGGTGAAAACGCATTGGTATAGGTTGCCGGGTTGGAACGCGGGGTTCGGCCAATTGGCGACTGGTCGATGTTCACCACCTTATCAATCTTATCCAGTCCAACAATGCGGCGATGGGCACCGGGCTTTTCCGGCGAACCATAAAAGTGCCGTGCCAGCGCCCGATAGAGAATATCTGACACCAGGCTGCTCTTTCCCGAGCCCGAAACACCGGTGACACAAACAAACAAACCCAAGGGAATCTCAACATCAATGTCCTTCAAATTGTTCTCCCGGCAGCCTTCAACCCGCAGCCAGCCCTGTGCCGGTTTGCGTCGCGTTTCGGGCAAATCAATGCGGCGTCGGCCCGAAAGATAGGCACCGGTCAACGACTCCGGACAGGCTTTTATCGCCGCGGGTGGACCCTGTGCCACAACCCAGCCACCATTGGCACCGGCACCAGGGCCAAGGTCAATAACCCAGTCCGCTTCAAGAATCGTCTCTTCATCATGCTCAACCACAATCACCGTATTCCCGAGGTCGCGCAGTCTCTTCAATGTTGCGAGCAGTTTTCGGTTGTCCCGCTGATGCAGCCCGATTGACGGCTCATCCAGAATATACACCACCCCAACCAACCCTGAACCAATCTGGGTTGCCAGCCGCACCCGTTGCGCCTCGCCACCGCCCAAACTTTCGGTCGTCCGGTTTAGTGTTAAATATCCAAGACCAACCGCCTCAAGAAACCCGAGCCGTCGGCGCAGCTCCTTCAACACCTCGTGCGCAATCGCCTCATCCTTCTTACTGAGTTTCAACTGGCTGAAAAACCGGTTCGCTTCCTGCACCGAAAACCGGCTAACTTCGGCGATATTCATACCCGCAACCCTCACCGCCAGCGCCTCCGGCTTTAACCTTGACCCGTTACATTTCGGGCAGGGCAAAACCGACATAAACCGCTCCACCCAATCCCGCCGGGCATCCGATTCGGTCTCCTGATAAACCCGCATCAGATAAGGCACCAGCCCTTCAAAACGGTCCTCCCAGGAGTACTCCCAGCGCTCATCCTCATACTTAAACTTCAACTCCTCCTCGGTGCCAAATAGAATCACCCGCCGCGCCGTTTCCGGTAAATCCTTCCACGGCGTATCGAGCCGGAACCGATACTTGCGGGCAAGCGCCTCCAGTTTACTCAAAAACCAGCCGCTCTTCTCCTTTGCCTCACCCCAGGGCGCAATGGCACCATCAAGAATTGACCGATTCGGGTCAAGAATCAGCCGGTCCGGGTCCACCTCCATTTTGCTTCCCAGACCATGACATTCGGGACAGGCACCATAAGGCGAGTTAAACGAAAAAAGCCTTGGCGAAATCTCCTCAAACGAAAAGCCACAATCCAGACAGGCAAAAGCGGTTGAAAAGATGCGCTCCTCACCCCTTTCCCCTTTTCCCCTTTCCACTAAGACAATGCACTTGCCCTGCCCTTCCTTCAACGCCAGTTCCACCGAATCGGCAACCCGTTTTCTCGCCTCGGGTCGCACCGTCAGCCGGTCAACAACCAGTTCAATATTGTGCTTCTTATACTTCTCCAGAACCGGCACCGCCTCAACCTCGTATATCTCGCCGTCAACCCGCATCCGGACATAACCTCGCCGCTTTGCCTGACTTACCAGTTCCCGATACTCGCCCTTTCTGCCCCGCACCAGCGGCGCCAGAATTACCAGACTGGTCCCGGCCGGTTCACTCAGCAGATTGTCAACAATCTGGTCTGTTGTCTGAGAACTGATTGGCTTATCACACTTCGGGCAGAAAGGTTTCCCAATCCGGGCAAAAAGCAGCCTTAAATAGTCGTAAATCTCGGTTGTTGTGCCCACGGTTGAACGCGGATTCCGGGCGCTACTCCGCTGCTCAATCGCAATTGCGGGCGAAAGTCCGGTAATCTGGTCGCAATCGGGCTTCTCCAGCATCCCGAGAAACTGCCGGGCATAGGTTGAGAGCGACTCAATGTAACGGCGCTGACCTTCAGCGTAAATCGTATCAAACGCCAGCGACGACTTTCCCGAACCGGAGATGCCGGTAATCACCACCAGTTTATTACGGGGGATGTCAATATTAAGACCTTTAAGGTTGTGCTCGCGCGCACCCCGGATTGAAATCACATTATCCATCATTGCAAATATGAAGTATAAACCCAATCACTTCAGGGTCAACCATACCCCGAGGGCGCCCTGATTTGTAAATCTGCCGTTCTCACTTGCATTCAGACCGATTTCCGATAAAATGAGTTGATGAACAACGCCCCACAACCCCAGAGTGAACCCGCCCGCATTCCGAAAAAGGAGAACGGGTCCCCGGGTATTGCTCAGGAACTGCTCAAAGAAGCCCTTGACGCCTTTTACCGCGCCGATGACGAAACCGCCCTCGAACTGCTCCTCGGTGTTCTCGAACTAAACCCCGACAACCTGCGCATCCACTACCTTGCTGCCCTGTGTGCTGCAATCTTGACCGATGAGGAGACACTGGAAGATGTTTACCATCAGGCACGGAAAAGCAAACCCCGCCATCCCTATGTGGTCGGCTGTGAAGCGGTGCGGGCGCTATTCTTTGCCAACTTTGAACGTGCCGAACACCTTTTTAATCTCGCCCTGCGCTCGCTGCCCGACGATATCGACCTCAACCTCGGGCTCGGCATCCTCTATGACCAGATGGGTGCCGAAGAAAAAAGTGCCGCAATTTACCTCCGGGTTCTTGAACATGCCCCGGACAACATCCGCGCCCGCATCTCCCTGGGCATCAGTTACGCCTTGAGCGGTGAGTATGTCAATGCCCTTGCCCAGTACCAGTACGCCAAACGGCTTGACCCAACGGTGGAAAACCCGCACCAGCACCTGGGTCGGGACTATTACGCCGAAGGGATGTTTGACGAGGCGGCAAACGAATTCGCCCAGGCGATTGCCGAAGAACCGGAACAACCCGCCGCCTACTTCTACCTGATGGACTGCTACAAACGGCTGGGGATGCTGGACGACGCCATCGATGTTTACGAAACCATCCGCCACCGTTTTTCCCGCCAGCCCGAACTCACCAGCCGTTTTTACGAACACTTCCGGATGTTTGCCGAAGTCATCCCCTTGCTTGAGCAACTTTTGAAAAACAACCCGCGCGATGTTGAACTCCTGGTCCGCCTCACCACCGCCTATCGGGAAATCGGCAGAATAAACGACGCCATCACCACCCTGCAACGGGCGATTGCCGAAGAACCGGAAGGTGCGGCGCTCTGGACGCTTCTTGCCGAACTACACTACGCGCAGGCCGAATATGCCCAGGCGGTTGCTGCCGCGCAGCGGGCGATTCAACTTGACCGCAACGAAGAAGAGGCTTACACCGTGCTCGCTGATGCCCTGCTCTTTCTGGGCCGAATTGAAGAGGCGGAAAAGGTTGAGCGTCAGATGAACACCATCCGGGACGAAGCCTGGCGCCGTTACCAGCAAAAATTTTCCGGTCAGGACGAACTTGACGAACCGGAATAGCCCTGGTCCTGACCACCCAACTTCGCCACCATCTCCTTTATCAACTCCACACAACCGGTAACATTCCGGCTGATTTCTTTGCCGCTGAACCGCAAAATCCGCCAGCCCGCAACCGTCAAATAGTTGTCCCGATTTCGGTCCGACTCGGCGCGCACCACCCCGGAATGGTAAAGTGCACCATCGCACTCCACCTCTAACGCACCGTCCCGGCAGAACAGTGCCAGGTCAAGAAAGTAGCCATTGGTTTTCTCACCCACATAAACCTGGCGCTCGGGCGCCAGCCCGGCACGCTTCAACGCCCGATAAAGTTTATCCTCAATCGTGCTGGTCCAGTAAAGGTCGTTTACCTCTTCAGCCCGCATCAACCGCTCCCGGGTTGTCGGAATGAACACAATCCGGCGCCGGCGTTTACTGGGAATCGACCGGGGCAGCCGTAACAGTTCACCAACTATCATCTGGTAGTAAAACTGGTGTGCCCGGGGATGTCGGCTCTCTTCCGGTAAAATCTCACGCCGCAACACCCGCCTCATCCCCTTAACTCTGGCATAATAGTTCACCGCCCACTTCTCGGCGCCAAAAACTGCGGTCTGATAAAAGGCGAGAAACCGAACCCGGTTTAACCCCTCGGGCGCCTTTTCCACCGGAATCCGATACCAGTGCCGCTCCAAAAGAATCTGCCAGTCCTTCCGCCTTGTGACCACCGCCACCAAAGCCGGCGTATCAATCTTACCGTGACTTATTTTGCCCCAGGCAAACGCTTCCCGGCACCGCTCATCACCTCAATTTATTAATCAATTTCTTGCTGTCAACTATGAGCAACAACCCTGCCCGACTAACCTTTTTGATGATGAAAATCTACCGTTTGCCACCCAAAAAAATCCTGCAAAATACGAACCAAAACCGTTGTCGAGTAAGTATACTTTAAAGTATACTGACAAAAACTGGCAGATTTTGTCTAACTACTTGCAATTAAGCGATTTAATATGTATTGCCCCAATTTTCCCAACCCAACCCCGGGGTAGTTTCCGGGATGGTATGGGAAATTGTGGTTAATATGCCCTGCCGCCTGATTTTATTGGCGCCTACCAGTTTTTCCCTCCACCCTATTTCCGAACCACTTTGGGGATTGCCTTGCCTCTCCAATTATGTTAGTTATTCACAAACCAGGTGATGATGTTGATACCCATCCGCAGCGCCTGTTCTCGCTTTTCCGGTGGGTCGTTGTAACGGTCGGTCCAGCCATCCGACACATTGGAGTTGTAGGTGTAAAAGACCACCATTCTGCCGCCGACAAATATGCCGTAACCCCGGGGTGGTCCTTCATAATGCTCGTGGATTTTCGGCGGACCCTGAGGAAAGTCATAAAACGAATGGTAAATCGGGTGGTCAAAAGGTAACTCAACCAGGTCTGAATTCGGAAACACCTTTTTCATCTCCCGGCGGAACGACTCGTCCATTCCATAGTCGTCATCCGCATAGAGAAAACCACCCGCCTCAAGATAGTGGCGCAACCGTGCCACCTCCTCATCGGTGAAACTGACATTTCCGTGCCCGGTCATAAAAAGAAACGGGTACTGATAAAGTTTTTCGTCCAACAGGCTCACCTGCGCCTCGTCCGTGCTCATTTTGATATTGGTGCGCCGGTTTACCTCCTGACAGAGGTTGGGAATCAGTTCCGGGTCATTATACCAGTCGCCCCCACCCGCGTACTTCAGCCGGGCGATTTGAAACTGGCTAAACAGGATTAAGATACAAAGCAGCGGGCTCATCAATCAGGACCTTTTCAGCCGTGCCTTGAGCGCTGCGAGGTATTTGTAGGGCAGGCGCACATCTCCCAGGTAAATTTTGCCCAACTTTCTGCCACCGTGACAGTCACTGCCCCCGGTCACCAGGAGCCGGTTCTTGGTGGCAATCTCAAGGTAATGGGCAACCGCCCGGTCGTTGTGCTCCGGATGCCATACCTCAATCCCATCGACCCCGGCCGCAATTACCGGATAGAGCAAATCGTCGTTGCCGTAAGTTGCCGGATGCGCAACCACCGCCAGTCCGCCGTTCTTATGGATGAAATCAACCACCTGCGCCGGTGTCAATCGCATCTTTGGTATGTACGCCGGCGCGTGGTAGCCGATGTAACGCTCAAACGCCTCGCTCAGGTTCGCCACCGCGCCCGCCTCAACCATCGCCTGCGCCAGATGGGGCCTGCCAACCGCACCGGCACCCGCCAGTTCCCGGACCCGGCTAAACGAAACCACAACGCCTAACTCTGCCAGTTTCTGCACCATTTTCTCGGCCCGCTCCAGCCGGCGCTGCCGCACCCGGGCGAAAAACTCTTGGACCTCGCTCCGCCGGTAATCAAAGTAATAACCAAGGATGTGGACATCGGTACCATTGACATTACAACTGAACTCGGCTCCGGGCACAACCTCAATCCTGCGGCTCCGTGCCGCCTGCAGCGCCCGCTCAATCCCATCAACCGAGTCGTGGTCGGTAATCGCCACGGCGGCAAACCCGAGCTGACTTGCCCGGACGATTACCTCTTCGGGTGTGAACAGACCATCGGAGAAAATCGTATGGGTGTGCAGGTCAACAAAATCTTCCCTAAGATTTGCCACCTGCTATCCAATTCTTCTGGTAACGAGTTCCAGATACTCCTTGACCAGCCCCTCCATCTCCGCTGCCATCTCGTCTAACGCCTCGCGCTTCTCGGCAACAAAACTGCTGTCTTTAATCCCGCCGAGGTTTATCAGCACATTGAGCCTTGCCCCGCGGAATGCGGCATCAAGGTTCATCGTTCCCACCCCGGCATCACTGATGGAACTCTTGTTTCCGTACTCAACCACGGGCCGGCACAACTTCAAGGTCTCCAGTGCCAGTTGCATCGTCCGGAATGGCACCTCCGCCGCAACCTTTAACGCCTCGCTTACCGCCTTTTCCCTTTCCTGCCGCTCCAGTTCGGTCATTTTCGGCATCTTGTATGCCGCCATCACCTGCTTGAAACTCGCCGCATCCTCTTCAATCAAACTGATAAACCGCTCGCGCCGGGGAATCAGTTTCTCCTTGACCGCGGTCAGCTCGGCATCAAACTCCTCGTACCCCTTCTTTCCAATCGTTAGGTTTGCCACCATCGTCATCAGCGCCGTGCCGATCGCGCCGTTGAGCGCCGCAGTCGAACCGCCGCCCGGCACCGGTGCCGACGAAGCCAGTTCCGCGAGAAAGTCGGGTAAACCCTGTGCCGGCATCAGCCGATTCTCAAGAATCTGGTCACTCTTAAAACTGTTCAACTGCAGATAGAACCGGGCACAGGCGACCAGTGCCGCCTGAGGCACAAGCCCGACAATCTCCGACTCCAGGACCCCAACACCCCAGCGCTGTGCCTCGCGCTTTACCGTCTCAAACACCCGGTAAAGCGGGGTCTTGGTGTAATCGGTCATATTGATTGACACCTGGACGCAGTTCTTCTCCTTGATTTCAAACCCGAGCGCCTTCACATAACGGAATCCGCCATCCCGGAACCGAATTGCCCGGGCGATACGCTCGGCAATTTTCACATCGTTCGTTGCCAGGTTAATATTGTAAGCAATCAGTGGTGCCCGGACCCCAACCACGGTGGCACCGGCGGTCGGATGCAGTTCGGGCCGACCAAAGTCGGGTGCCCGCTCCGGGTCGGTCTTAATCGCCTCGCGCAAACCCTCAAACTCACCCTTACGGATATTTGCCAGGTCCTGCCGGTCCAGTCTGGTTGCTGCCAGTTCGTAGAGATAAACCGGAATTCCTAACTCATCGGCAATCCGCTTGCCCAGCCGCTTTGCCAGTTCAATGCACTCGGCCTGGGTAACACCGGAAATCGGCACAAACGGCACAACATCGGTCGCACCGATGCGCGGATGCTCACCCTGATGCTGGGTTAAGTCAATCAACTCTGCCGCCATCTTGGTCGCCCGAAACGCCGCCTCAAGAACCGCCTCCGGGTCACCAACAAAACTGATGACCGCCCGATTGTGGTCCGCGTTCATCTCCTGGTCCAGCACGCTGATGCCGGTTACCGAACGGATAGCGCCAACAATCTTCTCAATAACCTCGGGCCTTCTGCCCTCAGAAAAATTGGGAACACATTCCACGATTCTTCTCATTATTGAACTCCTTTAATTTTGCTGTTTTTTATCTTACCCGCTGCCGGTTTGCTGTCAAACCCTGCCCCCCATTTTGGCGAATCGGTCGCTATTGTTGACAACCCGCTATCGTGCTCTATAATCAAGTAAAGTTAATGTTTACGCCGGGGTGGTGGAAATGGCAGACACGCATGGTTGAGGGCCATGTGCTTTGCGGCGTGCAGGTTCAAATCCTGTCCCCGGCATTGACCTTATTCCGGTCCGGTCCCGGAGCAAGAGGATAACTCGGTGAGGGAAAAACCGCTTCCCCAGCGTCGCGTCCTGCTCATCGTCCTGGACGGTGTTGGCTGTGGCGCCCTGCCTGATGCCAACCGATTTGGCGACGAGAACTCAAACACATTAAAAAACCTCGCCTGCACACTGAACGGGATTTCTCTCACCAATCTGGGCAGGCTTGGCTTGGGTAACATCGTTGACCTGCCCGGTGTGCCACCAGCAACAGAACCGCAAGCCGCCTTTGGCAGAATGGCGGAAATGTCCGCCGGAAAGGACTCAACAACCGGACACTGGGAGATTGCCGGTGTCATCACCAGCGAACCGTTTCCCGTTTTTCCCAATGGGTTTCCCCAAGAACTCCTCAATGAGTTTGAACGCCGAATTGGCCGAAGGGTTATTGGCAACATCGCCGCCTCCGGCACCGAAATCATCAATCGCCTGGGTGAAGAGCACCTGAAGACCGGTTTTCCTATTGTTTACACCTCTGCGGACAGCGTGTTTCAGGTTGCCTGCCACATCGATGTGGTACCGGTGCCCGAACTTTACCGGTTTTGTACCATCGCCCGCGCACTGCTCACCGGCAAATATCGCGTTGCCCGGGTTATCGCCCGGCCCTTTGCCGGCAGACCAGGCGCATTCTACCGCACCCCGGAGCGCAAAGACTTCTCCTGTCCGCCTTCTCAGCCAACCCTCCTGGACAATGTCAAGGCAGCAGGACTGGAATCAATCGGCATCGGTAAAATTGACGACCTGTTTGCCCATCAGGGGCTGACCGCGGTTCACCATTCGGTCAACAATCAGGAGTGCATCGACTTTACCCTCGCCGCACTGAAACAGTCGAAACCCGGACTGATTTTTACCAATCTGGTCCAGTTTGATATGGACTGGGGACATCGCAACGACCCGGCAGGTTTTGCCCGGGGCTTGACCGAGTTTGACCGGCGGCTTCCCGAACTCATTGCTGCACTCCAACCCGGGGACATTATGTTTATCACCGCGGACCACGGCTGCGACCCGACCACACCTTCTACTGACCACTCCCGGGAATATGTGCCGCTTCTCATCTATGGAGCACCAGTTCGTGCCGGCACGAACCTCGGTAACCGTGCCACCTTTGCCGACCTGGGCCAAACCATCGCCCAATACCTCAATGTCAAACCAACGCCGGCTGGTACATCTTTTTTAAATGAGATACTCAAACCCGGAGCGCAAAATGGATAGGTCAACCCGTGCCCGTTTGATTAAGGCTGCCCGCGCTGCTGCCCAAAGGGCTTATGCCCCTTATTCCAACTTTCGCGTCGGGGCTGCGGTCCTGACCCGCCGCGGTAAAATTTATTCCGGCGCCAATGTGGAAAACGCTTCCTATGGCTTGACGGTGTGTGCCGAGCGCGTCGCCATCTTCAAAGCGGTGTTTGCGAATGAAAGAGAGATAACCGGTATCGCCATCTTCACCGCTACCGAACAACCAACTCCCCCCTGTGGCGCCTGTTTACAAGTCCTCAACGAATTCAGCACCAATCCAGCCGTTATCCTTATCAGTCGCAAAAAGGTTTTAACCTTGCGGCTGCGCCAACTCCTGCCGCTGGGATTCAAATTAAACGATACGCTCTAACCCATTCATATAGGGTCTGAGGACCTCAGGAATTACAACCGAGCCGTCGGCTTGTTGATAGTTCTCAACCAGGGCGATAAAGGTCCGGGGCAAGGCAAGCGCAGAACCGTTCAGGGCATGGGGATAAAAGGTTTTGCCATCTGCACCCCGCGCCCGAACCTTTCCCCTTCGGGTTTGAAAATCCTCACAGTTGGAGATTGACGACACCTCCAGCCATCGGCCCACACCTGCTGCCCACACCTCAAGGTCGTAAGTCTTTGCCGACTGGAACGCAATGTCCCAGGCAGCAAGCCGCTTCACCCGATAGGGCAAGCCGAGCATCTGCAGCAGACTTTCCGCCTCAGCCCGCATCTCCTCTAAATCGGTATAAGACCGCTCCGGTGTTGTAATCCGCACCAGTTCCACCTTGTCAAACTGGTGGATGCGAATCATCCCCCGTACATCCCGGCCATAAGAACCCGCCTCCCGCCGAAAACAGGGGGTATAGGCGACTAACTTCTGGGGCAGTGTTGCCGCATCAATCGTCTTCTCCCGAAAATAGGCGACCAGTTGCGGCTCAGCAGTGGGAATCAGATAAAATTTGTCCTCGGGTAGCGCATACATCTCGCTCTCAAGATTGGGCAGCTGTCCGGCGGTTTCAAGGGTTGCGGAATTGGCAAGCACCGGCGGCATAATCTCGGTGTAACCGTAACGCTGCACCGCGGTGTCAAGGAAAAAGTTGATTAGCGCCCGCTCCAGCCTTGCACCCGCCCCTTTGAAAAGGACAAACCTTGAACCCGCGAGCCTCGCCGCCGCCTCAAAATCGACAATCCCCAGCGCCTCGCACAAATCCCAGTGCGCCAGGGGTTGAAAATCAAACGCCGGAACTGTTCCGTAAGTAGCAACAATCTCCTCTTCAGCGGTGACCGAAGGATGCACCCGATTGGGCAGCAGTTTTGCCAGTTCTTCCTGTTCCGCCTCAATCCCCTTTAACCGGGCTTCAATCTCCTTAACCTCCTCTGCCAGCCTTTTTGCCCGCTCCAGCAGTTCGGGTTCATTCTTTCCTTCCCGCTTTGCCCGGGCAATCGCCTCTGACACCTGCCGCTGCTCGTGGCGCGCTTCATCCCGCCTTGCTACCAGTTTGCGCCGTGCCTCATCCTGTTCCAGTATCCGGTCAAGGGAAACAGCACTACGGCGCAGCATCAAAATACGCCTTGCCTCATCCGGATTTTCCCGGCAGAACTTCAAATCCATTGTGCTAATTCTATTTCAAACCCTTGCGGCGTCAATCAAAACCCATCAGAATACAACGCCGCCTTCCAATCCTGCCTTGCGCAACGCCCGGGCAACCAGTTTTCGCAACCGTTCCGCATAATCTTCCGGCGCGCGGCAGGCTCGCTCAAACGCCGGTAGTGCCTGAGGGCACTCCCTTTGCAATAAGGGCTTCAGCACCGCCATCTTACTGCTTAAATAGTTTAAACGGTCAACCAGCACCCGCTTCACCCCGACCCGGGCAACCTGGTGAAAAATCTCAAACAGGGAGTCAAAAGAGTCGCTAAAATAGGGCAAAACCGGACCGACAAACACCGTTACCGGCACTCTCTCTTCCACCAGCCGCTTTACTGCTGCAACCCGTCGTGCCGGTGCCACCGCACCCGGTTCAAAAAGCCGCTGCACCCGTTCGTCAAGGGTGGTGATGGTCAGTTCCACGCTAAATCCCCGATAGCGCTGCAACAGATTGATATCCCGCAGAATCAGGTCCGACTTGGTCAGAACCTCCACCTGAAACCCGGCACGACCGAGAATCTCCAGCACCTGTTGACTCAACCGAAACGCGGCTTCAACCGGCTGGTATGGGTCACAGACCGTGCCGAGATAAACCCTGCCGGGCTTTTTCCTTTCCCGGTGCAAAACCGCGGGCAGATTGACCTTCGCCTCAACAAACCTACCCCAAGGTTCGGCAACCGGGAAATAGCGGAGCATAAAACTGGCATAACAGTAAACACAGGCGTGGGTACAGCCCAGATAAGGGTTGATTGAGTAGTCAGCGCCCGGTAGACCGCTTTTACTCAGCGCGGTGCGGCACAATCGGGTGCGGACCCTGACCTCGCTGGGCAGCCTTGACAAGGATGTCATACTCAAGATTGACCCGCGTCCCAGCCCGGCATCGGTTTAAGGTTGTCCGCTCCCAGGTAAAGGGAATCAAATTGACCCAAAACTCCCCGCGCTTGACCCCGGCAACCGTCAAACTGACACCGTCAATTGCCACCGACCCCTTTTCCACCAGAAGGCGAAAACTCGCCTCTTTGACCGCGACAAAGAGCCGGTGCTCGTTGCTCCGGTGCTCGAGCCGCCGCACCGTGCCAACCTCATCGATGTGGCCCAGGACAAAATGTCCGCCGAGACGGTCCGTAAAACGCAAAGCCCGTTCGAGATTAACCGGCATCCCGGAACGCAACTCTATTAGATTGGTCCTTTTTAGAGTTTCCGCCACCGCCTCAACCGTAAACCGTGCCGAATCAGCCGCCACCACCGTCAAACAGCAGCCATTAACCGCAACGCTATCGCCCGGTTGCAACTCCCGCGCGAACTCCGCCTCAATCACCAGACGCCGGTTCCCCTGTTTTGGGACGACCCGAACCACCTTACCGATGGTTTCAACTAAACCGGTAAACATAACCTTCGGTCAGAATATCCTCTCCCAACTCGATATGGCGCACATCCTTCAAAACCAGTGCCCCTTTCAAAGACCGTGGCTGCATTCCGGCGCTAAAACTCTTACCCGGACCTAAAACCTTGGGTGCCTGAAAGAAGTACGCCTTATCAACCACCCCGGCTTCCAGCGCCGAACTCACCACCGTGGCTCCGCCCTCAATCAGAACGCTCATCACCTGCCGCCGGTAAAGCTCAGCCAGAATGTCCTGCCACCGTAATCGGCCCTGGCGTTCCATCCGCACCCGGACCACCTCAGCCCCTTTCTGCCCCAGCCGCCTTGCCTTTGCACCGTTGTCGCTTGCCGTGAACACCAGCACCCTGTCCGGCGCGTCAAAAAGCCGGCTCCGGAGCGGCAGTCGCAAATCGGAATCAAGCACGATGCGCAACAACCGCTTCTCCCTGTTTATCCGGCAGGTCAAAAGCGGATTGTCGGCGATGACGGTATTAACACCCACGACCACCGCATCCGCAATCAACCGCAACTGCTGCCCGGTCTCGCGCGCCCGCTCGCCTGTAATCCACTGTGACTCGCCCTCACCGGTTGCCATCATCCCGTCAAGACTCATCGCCACCTTCAGCATCACAAATGGCCTATGCTCCTCGATAAATGTGACATACGCCTCATTCAACCGCTGTGCCTCATCTCTCAAAAGCCCGGTTTCCACCACAATACCCTGCTGCCGGAGACATTTTACCCCTTTACCCTTAACCCGCGGATTTGGGTCAATCATCGCCGCAATCACCCGTCTGATTCCCGCCTGCAGCACCGCAGCGGTGCAAGCTGGCGTCTTACCTTCAAAACAGCACGGTTCCATTGTCACATAAAGCGTCGCACCCTGCCCCGCCTTACCCGCGGCTTTAATCGCCTCGACCTCGGCATGCAGACCACCAAAACGCCGGTGAAACCCTTCGCCCACAATTTTGCCGTTTTTTACCAGTACCGCACCCACCATCGGATTGGGTGACACCAGCCCGCAACCCTTTGCCGCCAGCTCCAGCGCCCGAAGCATAAAACGCTCATCCTGCGCCGTCCACCTCTTTTGCTTAGGTCTAACCATCGCCCTACCGGTAATCTATCTGAAAGTCGTCGTACTCGTGCTGATACTCACCCCAGTCCACCTGAATATTCTCAACCACCGCGCCCGGTGGACCAACCTTCAACCTTTCAATCAGTTTCTCCAGCCGTTCCCGCTCCCCTTCGGCAAAAACTTCAACCCTGCCATCCGGCAGGTTCCGCACCCGGCCCGTGAGCCCGAGCGCCTTTGCCTCCTTCACGGCGAACATCCGGAAAAAAACACCCTGCACCCTACCGGACAAAAATGCAAAGATACTGGCTTTACTCCCTTTTTCATTCATAACTCAAGATAAAGCGAGAATACGCCCCTGTCAAGAACAGTCGCTAACGGGAGGCCGTTATCCCAAAACAATCTCTACGGCAAAACTTGACATCAATTACCTAATGAGGCACTATACCCTAAATCACAAAGGAGGCAATGTGAGAAAGTTCTTTTTTACCATCATCCTTATCCCCGCCCTTCTCTTTGCCCGGGGAACAAGCGGCGGTATGGGGACCTTTGGTCCATCGCTCGCTTTGATTGACTTCAACGATGTCAACCGCTCACTCTCCCACGCCGGTTTTGACAAACTTTCATCCCCGCACTGGATGTTTGGCGGCGGCGGCTATCTGATTGCCAACCGCACGATGATTGGTGGTGCCGGCTGGGGTGGTACTCAAACATCAACATCCGAATCTTTGAATGTTGTCTGCCGGGTTGAATACGGTGGCGGTGAGTTCCGTGCCGGCTATATCGTTCTTGACACCCGGTATCTGCTCATCGCGCCCGGAATCGGAATTGGCGGCGGCGGTTACACCATCAACCTCGAACCATACAACCAGACCATACCCAGCTTTGACAGCCTGCTGCGCAATCCGGGCAGAAAATCAACCATCACCTTCTCCGGTTTCTGCCTCAACCCGCAACTCGCCATTACCATTCCAATTTCCTTTATCGGTATTGACATCCGCGGTGGCTATAACTTTGGACCATTCACCTCAAAATGGGAATTAACCGACCGCGGTGTTTTGAGCCGTGGACCCGAGATGGGTAAAGGTACACCCTGGGTCAGCCTGAATGTACTCTTCGGCGGCTTCAACCGGGAAAAAACAAGAACAATCAAAGGAAAGATTGAGTTCAAGGAAGGTGAAGAAGAAAAAGAGCCCGAAAAGGAGCAGGAACCACAAGAAGAAGAATAGAAAGAGAAACATCTGTTTCTGACCGAAAGTAATCGCCGGTATTAACTACACAACCTCTTGTGGATTGGAATTTCTTCTTATAGCCATCACTGCCTTGTCATTGCGCGCCGTTTTTTCGGTCATTTTAAGCCATTCCTTCCCTGTCATTGCAGCCGAAAGCGAAGCAATCCCGTTTATCAACATCTTTGCAACACCAATTGAGAGTTTAGTACAAATGGAGTCAGGATTAGAGCAGAATGGTCATTACCTGACCGCAGCCCCGGCGGACATCGCTTCTGACCTAAAGGCATTACCGGGAACAGAATCGGAAACAGAATTCAGGACAGAACCAAAGAGCGGTGCGAAGATTATCGGGTTAGTTGGTAATAAAGGGGTGGATTAGACAGTTTTAATTAGAACCCGGTTGATTATCAATAAGATAGCACCAAAGGGTGCAAGTCCGGCGACTGCGCTATCAGGCTTCCGCACTATCACGCTATGGGTCAGGAAAGGGAAGCATAAGACTATCCCAGGAATTGCTCCCGGACTGCTGGAGGGACGGTTTTTCGTCACTTTTCCTTATTTTTCCCTATATAAATATAGGGTGAGAAGATACACAAGATGCCAGCGCCTTGACAGAACAGGTTTTT
>JBBISL010000024.1:9971-23933 GCA_037441285.1 Caldifarciminota bacterium | reverse complement strand
GCATATTTTCACCTTGACAACCCATTATAGCCAATCAACCCCCAGCCTGTCAATACCAAAGCAAATTAGAGAAACATAGGAGATTTTTAAGAAAAATTTATCAACGATGAAGTTAAAATCCCGCGGCCGGGAACGGTGCCGGGGTAAATGAAAGCACCATTATCACCAGGGCGGCAATCGCCAGCACGATATCGGTCCGGTTCAGGGGCGTAATGTCGTCTAACGGTGGCGGATGCTTCAAACCCAGTGCCGTTGCCAGAAACGCCCAGAAGGGCCAGCCCAGCCAGAAAAATCCCATCAGCAACAGACCGCCGATGATAAAGTAACTGAAAAGCCGGTATTTTTTACCCAATATCGCATAGGCGATATGGCCACCATCAAGTTGCCCGACCGGCAAAAGATTGAGCGCGGTAACAAACATTCCCAGCCATCCAGCAAACGCCAGTGGGTGCAACACAACATCAGTCCCGGCGGGTAAGGCGCCGTGAAAAATTCGGGAAATGAACTCAAATATCAGCGGTGTGCCCAGCCGCAAAAGCGGTGCACCGGCAGGAACTTCCCGTACCGTTGACAGGGCAATACCAACGATTGACACCGGAATCGCCACAAGAAATCCGGCAAGAGGTCCAGCAACCCCAACCCGGACCAGTGCACTCCGGCTCGGCACCGGCGAACGAATCTTGATAAATGCGCCCATGGTTCCGGTCATCGGATGCGGCACCGGTAGAAAATAAGGCGGTGTGGCGTCAACCCCTAATCGCCGCGCCGTGAGATAGTGCGCCAGTTCGTGCGTCCCGAGGATTAAAATCAAACCCAGGGAAAATGGTATGCCGCTCAACAGATGATAAGGATTCTGAAACGGGTCCTTACCGGCGTGCAAAGTTCCAACAAAAAGCGTCGTGCCAATCGTTGCCAGTAATAAAAGGATGTTGACCCAGAGGCGCACCGGTTTTCGGGGCGGGGCATAACCATAGGTTACAATATGCCCATCACCCCTCTTCTCAAAGTAGGCAACCGCGCCGTGTTCTTCAAAAACCTTCTTTAACTCGGCAAGGTTCTCTGCCACCGGCTCATAAATCCTGCCGACAATTCTGTTGCCCTCAACCGCCGCTACCGCCATATAGCGCTGCACCCGATTGATATCAACCGGACCTTCGCTTACCGCCACATTTACATCCGACATACTCATATCTTTGACGGCAAAAACCTTTCAGCAGATTCTTGGTAACTGCTCACCCTCGAGCATCAAAACCCGCCGCAACGCCCCTAACTTTGTTTTCACCCAGACACCGCGGGGTTCTTTTACCACCTGACCAATCACCCGTGCCCCTTTTCCGGCGGGAAAGTGGCGCAGTATTTTTACCACTTCGTCCGCCCGGTCCTTTGCCACCACCAGTACCACCCTGCCTTCATTTGCCATATAGAGCGGGTCAAGACCTAACAAATCCGCCACCCCTTTCACCGCCCGTTTTACCGGCACCAGCTCTTCCTCAATCAGAAATCCGAATGCCGTCTTCCGGGCAAACTCATTCAAAGTTGTTGCCAGACCGCCCCTTGTTGGGTCGCGCATCAGTTTAACCCCCCCGCTCTTGAGCACAGCATGAATCATCCGATTCAGGGGCGCACAGTCGCTCACCAGTTTTGCCCGAAAGTGATAACCACCGCGGCCAATCGCTACCGCTGCCTCGTGCTCACCCAGAGCGCCGCTCAAGACCAGACGGTCGCCACTCTGCACAAACTCACCACCCAACCGCAGCCCTTTGTGCCGCACCCCGATGCCGCTCGTCGTAATGAACATCTCCTCATCCGCACTCGCACCTTCAATCACCTTGGTGTCGCCGGTAACGACCATCACCCCGGCACTTTTTGCCGTCGCCGCCATTGACCGGCAAACCCGCTCCAGCGTTTTGAGTGTTAACCCCTCGCGCAGGACAAAACTCACCGCCAGATACAGCGGCTTTGCGCCCACCACCGCCAGGTCATTTACCGTGCCGCAAACCGCCAGTTTTCCGATGTCACCACCCGGGAAAAACATCGGCTTGACAACATAAGAGTCGGTGGTAAAACACAACTCCCCTTCTGGCAATTTCACCACCGCACTGTCCTCCAGCCGGTTGAGCGCAGGATTGCCAAAATAGCGCAGAAACATCTCTTCAATCAGCCGATGCATCTTCCTGCCCCCGGCGCCGTGCCCGAGTCCAATCCGCTCTGCGCCGGGTGGTAACTTAAACGCCGGTGGCAAACCTTTACTTTCTAAGGTTTTCTTATCTTTCATAACGATAGTATGCGGCGCAGGCACCCTCCGAAGAAACCATACACGGACCAACCGGACTTTCCGGTGTACACACCCGCGCAAAAAGCCGGCACTCCGGCGGTATCTTCAACCCTAACATCACCTCACCACAGGAACAGGCGGTTTTCTTCCTTTTTTGGCTCGCAATCACCCCAAAAAGTTCTCCGGCGTCAAAACGGGCAAACCGCCGCTTAAACCCCAGACCGGAAAGGGTAATTTTACCAATACCCCGCCAATCGGCATCAACCGGCTTAAAAACCGTTCTCAACATCGCCTGCGCCTGAGGGTTACCTTCCGGACGAACACTGCGCCGGTACTGAATCGTCAGTTCCGGTCCCCTGACAATCTGCTGTAAGAGCAAGAAAATCCCCTCAAGTATATCGCGCGGCTCAAACCCGGTGATACAGCAGGGCATCCGATAACGGTCAACTAAAAACCGATAGGGGTGCGACCCGATTACCGTTGACACATGACCGGGTAAAATCAACCCATCAACTCCGACCTGGGGACGGGAGGCGATAAACTTTAGCGCCGGTGGTATCAACTTAAACAGCGGCAGAACCGAAAAGTTCTTAATCTTCAATTTCGCCGCCTCGAGCACCGTCGCTGCCACCGTGGGTGCGGTCGTCTCAAACCCAACCCCTAAAAAAACAAACTCCCGTTTGGGCTCCTGCACCGCCATTCGCAACCCATCGAGCGGTGAATACACAACCCGCACATCCGCACCCCTTGACTTGGCATCGGCTAATGAGCCGTTGGTGCCGGGCACGCGCATCATATCGCCAAAAGTAACCACCACCACATCGGGCAAAAGGGCAAAGTTAATCGCCCGGTCAATGTCCTGCTCTGCGGTTACACACACCGGACATCCCGGACCGGAAACAAGTTTCAGTCTTGGGTCAACCGCCCGCCTGATTCCCGAACTGGAAATTGCCATCGTATGGGTACCGCAAACCTCCATCAACCTCAACCCATCCCGATTGCGGCACAACTCCGCCACCTGCCGGTTTATCTCCTGCAAAAGCACCGGCTCCGGCTGTCCTCGTTTCATATTCCGATTATATTAACCCTAATATCGGGGTCAATTGTCTCTTGACCACAAACCAGAGATGAGTATATTGAAATAAAAAAGGAGGCAGATTGGATTTCAAGTATCTCTTATGTCAGGAAAAAGAAAGCGTCTACTGGGTTCGGTTCAACCGGCCACCGGTAAACGCCCTGAACACCGAATTTATCCTTGAGATTGAAAAACTTTTTGACCACCTCACAAACCGGGAAGAGATTAGGGTTGTTGTCCTCACCGGTGAAGGCAAGGCATTCATCGCCGGTGCCGACATCGCCGAGATGTCAAAGTTCACGCCTTTTCAGGCGCGTGAGTTTGCCCGCAATGGCCATCGGGCATTAAACAAAATCGCCCAGATTGAAAAGGTGGTGGTCGCCGCAATCAACGGCTTTGCCCTGGGCGGCGGTTGCGAACTGGCGCTCGCCTGTGACCTCCGCATCATTGCCGAAGGGGCAAAAATCGGACAGCCGGAGGTCAACCTCGGGCTCTTGCCCGGATTTGGTGGCACCCAGCGTCTTGCCCGCCTTGTTGGACCGGGCAGCGCCAAGGAGTTAATCTTTACCGGTGACGCCCTTGACGCCCCGGAGGCACTGCGCATCGGCCTCGTCAACAAAGTGGTCAAACCCGAGGAACTCATCCCCTTTGTCGAAACCCTGACGAAAAAGATTGCGGAAAAAGGTCCGAGTGCCGTGCGCCTTGCCAAGCAGTGTATCAACCATGGCCTGGACACCGACCTCAACACCGGTTGCGCCTACGAGATTGAGGCGTTTGGGCTCTGTTTTGCTTCGGGTGAACCGGCCGAAGGCACCCGGGCATTTCTTGAAAAAAGAAAACCGAACTGGCAAAAAGGAAAGGAGTAAAAGATGACAATTGGTAAAGCAAAAGACACCTTTATCATCGGTGCTGCGCGCACCGCCATTGGCAGATTTCTGGGTGGTTTGGCGCCGCTGCGCGCCCCGGAACTGGGCGCGGTCGCCATCAAAGGCGCGGTCGAACGCGCCGGCATCAAACCCGAGGATGTGAACGGCGTGATAATGGGTAATGTCTGCCCGGCTGGTATTGGCCAGGCACCAGCCCGCCAGGCTGCGGTCAAATCGGGCTTGCCGGTTGAAGTGCCCGCCCTCACCGTTAACAAGGTGTGCGGCTCCGGAATGATTGCCGTTGCCCTTGCCTGCCAGCAAATCAAAGCCGGCGACGCCCGGCTGGTAATTGCCGGTGGCCAGGAGTCAATGTCCAATGTGCCCTATTACCTGAAAACATTGCGCGGCGGCCAGAAAATGGGCGACGCCCAGCTTCAGGACGGAATGATTTACGACGGCATCTGGGACTACTTCGGTGATGTCCATATGGGCGCGCTTGGTGACTTCACCGCCCGGAACTCCAACATCAGCCGCGAAGAACAGGACCGCTGGGCTTATCGCAGTCACCAGAATGCGGTCCGGGCAATCAAAGAAGGCAAATTCAAAGCCGAGATTGTCCCGGTCCCAATCCCCCAGAAAAAAGGCGAACCAATCGTTTTTGACACCGACGAAGGTCCCCGCGCCGACACCACCCTTGAAAAACTTGCCACCCTCAAACCCGCCTTCAGCAAAGACGGTACAGTGACTGCGGGCAACGCCTCCTCAATCAACGACGGTGCTGCCGCCCTTGCTATCGCCCGCGAAGACTTCATTAAAGAACGGGGCATCAAGCCGCTCGCCCGCATCGTCGCCTATGCCACCGGCAGTGTCGAGCCGAAGATGCTCTTCTACGCACCGATTAAGGCGGTCAAAACTTTACTCAAAGTTCAGGGTGTTGACATCAACTACTTTGACCTGATTGAGGTCAACGAAGCCTTCGCCGCCCAGGTTCTCGCCGACGGCAAAGAGCTGGGCTGGGACGAATCCCGGGTCAATGTCAATGGCGGTGCCATTGCCCTTGGCCATCCGATTGGCTGCTCGGGCGCGCGTATCCTTGTGACCCTGATTTATGCCCTGAAAGACCGGGGACTGAAAAAGGGGTTAGCGGCAATCTGTCTCGGCGGCGGTGAAGCGGTGGCGCTGAGTCTCGAACTGGTTTAGGAAAAAAGTAAACCGTTAACCCGAAAAATCGGTTCCAAAGACCGGATAATTCACCTGGCCGGATAGAAACGGACATCGCTACCGATACCATCCCCGTAACGGACCCTTAGTTGACCCATGTTGTGTTTCTCAGAATTCTCTAACTGTCTTCAAACTCGTCTGTTAGGTGGCGCATTTATATTTTCAGCGTTAATCTTTCCCAACTTCGGGCTCTAAATTAAGGGGAACCTCCCCAAAATACCTTTGACAGTGCTGGAAAATAAGATATAACATTATCCGGTGAAACCGGTTGTATATGAGACCACCGATGCCGCCGCCACTATCGCCCTGGGTGAACGCCTCGCCTGGTTTTTAAAACCCGGTGCCGTGGTGGCGTTTTACGGCGACCTCGGCGCCGGCAAAACAACGATGATTAAAGGTTTTGCCCGGGGACTCGGCGTCAAAGATATTGTCAAGAGCCCATCGTTTGTTATCATCACCGAATATCAGGGCCGCGTGCCGGTGTACCACATCGACCTCTATCGCATCCGCTCAACCGATGAACTTGTTGAAACCGGTTTTGACTCCTATCTCAGCGGTGAGGGTGACTGTTTAATTGAATGGGCCGAACGCGCCGAAAAACTACTACCCCGAACCACCATCCGGGTAAAACTCTCCATTCTTGACCAGCGCCGCCGCATCGAAATCACCGGTTTAGACCGCCGGCTGAGTGAGGAACTCAAGTAACCCCGGTTCACCACCCTCAACGGTAAAGGTCTTCTCCGCAGTGATGACCGTCGCCTTTTCGCCCTTCAACTTCACTTCCAGGACCCCGCGCTTTCGGCACAATAGCCGGATGCGGGCAACGGTGAACAGCTCCTCAACCACCGGTGGATATCTGCCAAACCGGTCAATCAACTCCGCCTTCAGCTCATTCAGTTCCTCCTCCTCTTCAACCCCTAACAACCTTTTGTAAATCGCAATCCTGCCCAATGGGTCCGGGATGTACTCGGGCGGAATGAAAACCGTACGGTCCAGGTCCAGTTTCGGTTCCACCGGCTCATGCCCACCCCGCAATTTGGCAATCGCCTCCTTGAGTAACCGGGTGTAAAGATTGAAACCGACCCGGGCAATGTGACCATGCTGCTCGGTTCCTAAAAGGTTGCCCACCCCCCGAATCTCCATATCCCGCAGCGCCAGCCGGTAACCAGCACCCAACCGGGAGTAGGCTAAAAGCGCCGAAAGCCGCTTGCGGGCGTCCGCGGTTACCCGTTCGCGCCGGGAGACTAAAAACAGCGCATACGCCTGAATATCCGCCCTTCCTACCCGACCCCGCAACTGGTGCAAATCGGCAAGTCCAAACCGCTCGGCCCGGTTGACAATAATGGTATTGACATTGGGTAAGTCCAACCCCGATTCAATAATCGCGGTCGAAAGGAGCATCTGATACTTCCCGCTGGCAAAGTCAAGGTAAATCTCTGCCAGTTGCCGGCTGGAAAGCCGACCATGGGCAACCACCATCTCGACATCGGGCAAAATCTGGCGCAGCCGTTTTTCCAGCGCCCCCAGACTCATAATCTCATTGTGGACAAAAAACACCTGCCCACCCCGGTTTAACTCCCGGTATACATAACTTCTTATCAACCCATCGTCCCACTCCGTCACTTCGGTCAACACCTCTTTCCGGCCCGGAGGCGGTGTATGAATTGCCGAAATGTCCCGAATCCCGGCAAGCGCCATATACAGGGTGCGGGGAATCGGTGTCGCGGAAAGAACCAGGACATTTACCTCGGACCGTAACCGGCGCAACCGCTCTTTCTGGCGCACCCCGAACCGTTGTTCTTCGTCGATAATCAAAAGCCCAAGGTCACGGAATTGAATCCTGGGATTGAGCAAAAGGTGGGTGCCGATGACAATGTCCACCGTACCATCCTGCAAACCACGCCGGATTGCCGCCTGCTGCGCGGGCGCAACAAATCTTGACAGCATCTCAACCCGTACCGGAAACCGCTCGAGCCGGCGCCGGAAAGTCTGGTAATGTTGATAGCAGAGCACCGTGGTTGGTGCGAGTAGCGCCACCTGTTTGAAGTTGACCACGGTCTGGAATGCCGCCCGCAAGGCGATTTCGGTCTTGCCAAAACCAACATCACCGCACACCAATCGGTCCATCGGTCTGGTGCGGGTAAGGTCTTCCCGAACCTCAGCCAGCGCCTTCAACTGGTCCGGAGTCTCTTCATAAGGAAACGACGCCTCCAATTCTGCCAGCCAGGGTGAATCAGCAAGGAGCGGCGTGGTGCGGGCAGTCGCGCGCCGGGCATAAGTCTCCAGCAACTCCTCCGCGTACGCCGCACTTGCCCGCGCCGCCTTTGCCTTGGCTAAAAGCCAGGAACGACCGCCCAACCGGTCCAGTTTCGGCGCCTCATCCCCGGCGCCGATGTAACGGTCGATCAGCCCGAGATTCTCCACCGGTACATAAACCCGGTCCTTACCCTCATACTCAATCACCAAGTAATCCTTCTCCACTCCGCCCTGTGCCAAACGCTTCGTGCCGGTGAAAATTCCCACTCCGTAATCAATATGAACCACATAATCACCAGGCCGCAGTGTCAAAAGATTGTCAACCGGCACCCCCTTAAATCGGCGCCGCACCAGCCGGCCCACGGGTGCGCCGTAAATCTCCCGCTCGGTTAGAACCACCCAGCCCTGCCTCGTATTGACAAACCCGCAGCTCAATCCGCCTACCAGATAGTTCGGTTTATCGCCGAGCAGGGTTGTCAGACGCCGCCGGTGATGCTCGGAAACCGCTACGATAAAGTACTCCTCATCGGTTTGCGCAATCTCCTCCTGCAGCAACTTCAAATTACCGAGATAGTTTGGTGCCGGCTGATACCCGAGGTCCTCAGGCGCGCCGCTCTCAACAAACTCAATCACCCACTTCCCGAACGCCTCGTTACCGCCCCCGATAACCACAACCTCTTCCGGTAACAATGAAACTGCCGGTTTCATTCCGAACCCGGGCGGCTGTCGGGTAAACAACACCGCCTGCTTTAGCGTCTGCCGCGACCGCTGGGAAAGCGGCTCAAACGCCCGCAGCGAGATAATCGCATCGTCGGCAAACTCCACCCGGAGTGGTAACTCCTGGTTCTCCGCATACACATCAACAATCCCACCTCGCACCGCATATTCGCCCGGTTCGGTCACAATGTCAACCCGCTCATAACCCGCCTGCTCCAGCCATTGCACCAGAACCTCAAGCGCAAAACCACCCAACCTTAGTTTCACCATCCCGCCTTCAAGTGACCATTCGGGCGCCGGCGCTGCCAGTTCCTCAGCGGTAGCAACAATGAGCGCCGGCTGCTTCTTTATCCTTTTTATTTTCTCAACCGATGCCAGTGAACCGGGATTAAAAAGCACCGCCTCGGTATCAGGATAAAGAGCCCGAGCATCCTGATATGCGGTGTTAGCCGCCGCCTCGTCCGTGGCGACGAGCACCACCGGCAGTTGCAACCGGTCTGCCACCACACCGGCAAAAAGCACCTGTACCGAGGGCGGTGGTGTAGCAACTGTTACCCGACCCCGGCGGCGCAGTTCTTCGATAAGTTTGTCAAGATATGGGTCTGAAGTGAAATGTCCCCGAATCTCCTCCATAAAATGCGAAGGGGGCATCTGCCCCCTTCTTTATTCTACCGACAGCTATTTCTTTTTCTTTGCGGTCTTCTTAACGGTCTTCTTCGCTGTCTTCTTTGCGGTTTTCTTAACACCGCGCTTCATGCATGCCATCGTACCTCCTTTTTAAGAACGAACGATTTAATATAATATTTTTTTACCCGTTGTCAAGGAAAATTTTGCTATTGCTGCTGATTGTTCTTATCTTCATTGCCATTTCCCGAGCTATCGGGCAACACTGGTGCGAGTCGCTCCTTTAATAAGTAAGTCCGCGACAGCAATTCCCCGGGCACAACCGTGAGCGAATCGGCAATCGCAAGATAACTACTGTCGTCCGGTGTTATCGTCAGGCGATAAAAACCTGCCGCCAGTTTGCGAAGAACAAAACTCCCTTCAATGTTATTGGTCTGCACTGTCCCGGAATCCGGACCGCAGTAGTACACTTTTGCCGCAAGAGGCCATCGGCTCCGTTCACTGTAAACTCCGCCCCACAATGAACCATAACCAGCCCGCCGCAGCACAAAATTTACCGTATGGGTTTCCCTCGGCTCAACAAAAAGTGACTCGCTTTGAGAGAAAAAACTGTCCGCATCCACTTTAATCTTGACCCAGCCGGTCTGGACACCCTCAACAACAAAGATGCCGTTTGATTCGGTGTAAGACTGTCCAAAATGTGTTCCCTCCATGGTAAAATGGGCGTGGGCAATCGGCAAACCGGTTCCCACTTCTGTGACCCGAATTCTAATCCTGCCGTAACCGGGCTGGGCAAAGCCGGTGCGAATCGTTAGCCGATGAGTCGCCCCGAGTTCACCGTAGGGAACATAAGCGTAATCGAGCGCCCACCGTTCCAGTGCAACACCAACACCGGCGGTAAACCCTGCCCAGGGCGAAAGCGACCGGTAGTCCTGCGGTCCCAAACGGTAACCAATTCGACAGAAAAGAATTTCATAAAGCGGATACTCCATACCGAAATGAAAATCCGGAAAACCGCCCAGCGCGGCGTTGGCATCAAACAAAACCCGGAGCCCATTCAACCACGACCGCTCCCGATTTACTCTATAACTCACTCCCGTCCGAACTCCCAGCGGTAACGCAAACCGCTCACTTCCGTATTTGATGCCCGGTCCCAGATTCTGAATTGCGATGCCCGCCCGGAAACCACTCCTTATGCGATACAAAAACCCAAGGTCAAAACACACCCCGCGACCAACATTATCGTCCGGAAGCGCATCATAGAGACCCTTTGCGCCAATCCCGAACGCAATCGCATCACCCAGTTTTACCCCATAAGCCACCGTGGCATAACCACTCGAAAGCGCAATCGTCTCCGGATAACTCGCCCCGGCATACCAGTTTTCCACATTGTGCATCGTTGACAGCACACCGCTTATGCCTAAAGTCCCTGGACCTAACGGTGTTATAAAACTCAGATTTTCATCCCGGATATCGGCAAACCATTCTTGATGGGCTAATGCAAGTTCCAGGTCAGCGAGGCATCCCAGACCTGCGGGATTGAAGTAAATGGCGTTGATATCATCCGCCGCACCGGTAAACGCCTCGCCCAGCGCACAGGGACGCGCACCTAAAGGAACCCGGAGCAAAGGGAATGCGGTACTTCCCGCATCACCCCAGCCGAAATTGGTCAACAGCGTGAATAACACCAGCGCAAACATAACCCTCCCTTGCCTAAAACTCTTACCATCTCCGCTATTCGAAACGGTCGAAACAACTCGATGCGCAGCCTTCTCCTGCCGCGTTGCTCAACCATAATACGGTTCCGGCTCGAGTGTCCTGCTGATTTTATTACCCTTCTATTCATCGTGCGCGCGTAAACACAAATTTTTTAACCAACCGCTGTAATCGACCGGTCTCCGGTCGCATTTCAAACCGGTAAACATAAACTCCCGGTGCCAATCTTCTGCCCGCATCATTTGTTCCATCCCAGTCCAGAACATAAATCCCCTCTCTGCTTCGCTCTCGGTCCAGCAAAGTTCGAACCCGCTCTCCTAAACGGTTGTAAACCAGGAGTGTCACATCACCCCGTTCCGGTATCGAAAAGATAAACCGCATCCTGCCTTCCGCTGACAGGCGATAACAGAAAATCTGGAACTGCGGTGTTAAGGTAAATCTCAACCGCACCGAATCGCCCAGCGTTGAATCCTGACCAGCACGAGCCCGTAACCAGAACTCGGTCTCATTGGGGTTAGCACTGTTGAGCAACTGGGTTAAGCGTGGTGCCTTTATCCGGAGTTTAAACTTAACCGGTGTGTCTGGTGCGACAAATCCCAGGTCGGGTTGATGGTCAAAGTCCGAGTCACGCAGATCGGTGTCGCCCGCCTGGTCAAGCAACTCCCAGCCCCAAGAACTGTCCTGAGCAATAAGAGCAAGGTTGACAATCGTTCGGATTGTTCCGGTGGTAATCACGGTAAACTCATAATCGCGGGTCTCACCTGGTGCCAGCAGATCGGTCAAGTCGGGTGTGATATCAATCCCGGTCACCACGCCATCCACTTCGGCAATTGCAACCGCCTCATCGCTCACCCGGCTGTCCGCAAAAGACCAGATGCTCACTCGTCCGGTATCCCGCTGTCCTAACATCGCTGACCAGGAAGGAGTAACCTCAAATATTATCTCAGCACTCCCACCGTAAGGGGCAATCGGACCGATGTCCGGCCGCCCGTTGTTGTTGCGGTCTTCAAGCACCGTACCGCCGCCATCAACCAATCGATGCTGCCATCCCCCTTGTGTTACTTGATAACTCAGGTCGGCATAATCCGGAATATTCCCGAAGTTATTTATCGTGAAAACAAAGTTGTTTGCCTGCCCCGGTACGACGGTATGAAACTGGTCCGGTTGAATTACTAAATTCGCAACCGGCGCCACCGCGGTCAACAAATGCACCCGGTCCCGTACCATCGGATTGCTCGCTGATATCGCCTCCACTTCCGTCGAGTCAACAATCAACCCTACTTCATTGAAAGGCACCGTCACGCGCACGACAAATCCAACCCCGCCGCCCGCCGGCACTGCGCCGAGGTCGGGAATACCATTCCCATTGTTATCAGCCAGGTAATTTGTTCCGGTTGAATCAAGAAATTCAACAACCCAGTTAGCGCGCGTCCGGTAGCTAACGATGTCAACCGTATCAACAAAATTGCCATTATTAGAACAGGTCAACCGATAATTAACTATTCCACCAGGTGGGACTGTCGCCGCGCTGTCCGCCGCTAAGTCGATATTCCGCATTACTCCGAAAACCCTCGTTTCAATCTTATCATTTGCCAGATTCATATCGCCGGAGAGCGCTGTCGAACAACTCACCACCTGCTCTCCCTCCTCAATCAACACCGGTGGAAATGTCAACTCTGCCGCGCCAGCCGGGTCAATGGTGTCACTCCAGACGGTAGCCGCATAACGCTCACCAATGCGCAACAGCGCCGGGATTCGCTCTCTTGTTGTACCAAAATTGCGCACCCGCACTAACGGAATTACACTTTCTCCAGCGGGCACCGTACCCACCGGCGCAAGAATCGCCTCACAGCCCACATCACGCCAGCACACCTCAACCAGGGCATCTTGAAAGTCGTTGCCGGGATTACTGTCGTCCAGAAGGCTGGTACTACACCGAACTGTATGCCGACCTACTTCAACTGCCCACCACTCATCAAACAGCACGGTATCTACCAGCCCTGGTGCAATTAACCTCTCCCGATAAGAGCGGTAGAAATCACCAATCCGCATCTCTACCGGAATTATCTGGGGTGCTGACCCAAGATTGGCAACCAGCGCCTTGGGCACCACTCGGCGTCCGGAATCAACAATACCTGCCGGTGCAAGAATCGCATTCACCGCTGCATCCGGATAACCCCGGACAAATACACTCTCAATCTTAACATCGTTCTCAGGCCGCTCATCCCCGACAAGCGCGGTTGAGCATTTCACGCTGATAAAACCGCGTCCCTCAGCCTGCCACAACCTGAAATTTACCGTATCACTTTCCCCCGGCTCAAGTATGCTACTTTGAAAATCTTTGTAGCCAGCACCAATGAACATCCAAACCGGTATTTCCTGAATTGATGACGAATAGTTGACAATAACCGCCGATGGAACAACGCTATCACCCAGCTCCACCATCCCTTGGGGCGACAGTATCGCATTGCAGGCGGCATCAATGCGGCGCACCACCATAACCGTGGAGCTGACCACATTGTTAGCGTCATTCAGGTCGCCCTCCAATGCTGTCGAACAGCGCACCATTTGCTCACCTAACTCCATCGCCTGCCACTCGGGAAAAGAAACCGTATCACTCGCCCCAGGTAATATCCGCGTTGTTATCCAAAAATCGTAATTTATCCCAATCTGTAATCTTACCGGTACATCAACAGGCGAAACGCCCAGATTGGCAATCACCACCCGCGGCACCACAATCGCTCCGGAGTCCACTATGCCCACCGGTTCAATTATCGCCAGCGCCGCTGCATCAACAAACTTAACCACCCGGACTGAATCAACCCGCCGGTCATTATCTGGATTTTCATCGCCTGTCACCATTGTTGAACACACTACCGGCTGAACTCCAAGCGGCGACGCAATCCACTGCGGGAAGACTACGGTGTCCTTTGCCCCAGTATTGAGAAATTTGGTTCGCACCTCCTCGTAATCGTCGCCGATGCGCATCAGCACTGGCACAACAACCGCCGAACTTCCATAATTACAGATTCGTGCCCAGGGAGTAACGACTGCCCCGGAATCAACCACGCCGATTGGAGCATATATGTCGGTTACTGCGGCATCGGGATGGGTTACTACCCGGACCGTATCAACCGCCATGTCGTTAAGCTCATTTGTATCCCCGACCAGCGCCGTAGAGCAGCGCACCGTGAGTACACCGACCGGCGACG
>JBBISL010000024.1:0-9871 GCA_037441285.1 Caldifarciminota bacterium | reverse complement strand
GCACCTCAAAGTAATCATCCCCGACTTTAAGCGTCACCGTCGCCACCGGTGTGCCGGAGTAAAGGTTCTCAAGCACCACCCGCGGCACCACCACCACACCAGAATCCACTATCCCCACCGGCGCAATAATCTCCCGCACCGCCACATCAATCAGCGGTCGCAGGGTAAGGTTAAAACTTACCCGCTCAAGATATGGTAAATAGCACGGGCGAGAATAGGAGAAAAATGCCCGGTACTGAAGATACCGGTATCCGCTTACTGTCTGAGGCAGGCTGCCGCCATTAATTAGAATTGGTGTAAATTCGGTCCAGGTTCCGTCGGGCACAGGCGTATTACCCGCCCGCACTTCAATACCAACCGAAGACCCAAATGGTTCATTGGCAACCCAGGTACAACTACCGCTGTCAATAACCGAGTCTCCGCCTGTATCGTAAACAGAGGAAAGATACCGGGCATAGAAGCCCCGGGTATAAATATTACCCACTTCGCGCCACAAACCGTGATGGTCCCGGTCAACCGGAAGCGCGGTTACGGAGTTGTAATACGGACCCCAGAGGATAAAACTGGCACTGTCGGGCATCATATTGTTGATGAATATGTCCTGAAATCCGTCGTAGTTTAAATCGGCAATAAGGCCGCCCGAGGCGTTAAACTCCAGTTCACCAATTTCACTGAAACGGTCATCACTGAAATGGGGTGCGGTATCGGGTCGGTTAAAATAGACCCGGGGTCGATAAGCAACATTCCTTCCCCAATCTCCCCGATAGAAAACTAAATCCAGCGTCTTGTCGTAATTCCACAGAACTGCGGCACTGCCTCCATAGCATTGACCCGGATGAACTATCTCCCGGTTGCTTACTGAAAAGCCGCTCGCGCTGCCATAGTAAATAAACGCCGAAGTAACCGTATCGTAACCGGTAAACACCAAATCGAGCCAGGCATCGTCGTTGAAATCGGCAACCGTAACGCCATGAGGATTATTTCCCGAAACCGGCAGCCACACTATTGCGCGGGGAGAACGACCCGAACCCCAGTAAATTACCGGTGCCTGATTTCTGCTCCAGAGTGATGCCACAATATCGCCAAACCCATCCTTATCGAAATCAGCCACCTCAAGGTTGTGCCCGACCGAACCGTTCAAGAAGATGCTGGAACGACGGCTACCGCTATAACCATCGGCACCGCCCCAGAAGATATACACCATTCCGTTGTCCGACCCGGCAATGATGTCAAGATAAGAGTCCCGGTCCAGGTCGTAAACCGTAACCGCCTCACTCTGCCCGGATATCACCAGCCAGGTGGTATCGACCGGTGAAGGTCCCGAGTCTGTCCCCCAATAAATTGTAATGTGCCCGCTCCGCCAACCCGAGTGAATCAGTTCGGCATATCCATCAAGATTCAAATCCGCCACATCAACATTACCACCGCCGGCAACAGGATAGTATTGGCTGTTTGCTACACTGTAGCCGGATGCCGACCCGAAATAAACCCGCAGATATGGACCTGAGTCATCGGCACTTATCAGGTCAAAATAGCCATTGTTATCAAGGTCAAAACGGGAAAAGAATTCAATGCAGCCCGAATCTGGGTCAGCAGCCGTGCGCCGGGACACATACATCATCGGGTCGAGCTGGCCATCGGTAAAATCCTCAACCCGACTTTCTGTCCACACCCGATTGAATTGTGTAAAAGGACTCTCTGCCGGAAATAAGGCAGTATAGCACAAAAGCAGTAGTATCCCTATTCTTCCTTCCGCAACCACCGTATTCAATTATAACGGAAAATTGATTATAAGTCAACAATCCTTCACGATTAAACTCAACCCTTCGCACCAACCTACCTATCATCTTTATAAAAACCTAACCGGAAACCCCTTAAAACAGGGTTTAGAAAAGCATTCGGTAACTCAATCACCAACTGAGTCAGGTAACCAGTCAGGGAGTCGTTCCCTGATTCACTCCCTGAACCCTTATCCCGGTTATGTCATCCGCTATGCTCTAATACATTTTGATATCTGTTTGGGGCGAGGTTGACCGCCTTCATCTTAATTCTATACTTTATTCACAATCAATGTTCAATATCATTATCACCGGTTTTACCAGCCTCTTAACCGATATCTCCACCGAAATGGTATACCCGTTAATCCCGCTCTATCTTGCCACGCTTGGCGCCCAACCGGCAATTCTCGGCCTTATTGAAGGTTTTGCCGAAAGTACCGCCTCAATCCTCAAGGTGTTTTCCGGAACAATATCCGACCGCCTGCAACGACGCAAACCGCTTGCCATTCTGGGATATTCCGGCTCAACCATCGGAAAACTGCTACTTTACCTATCCCAAAACTGGGGTCTGGTTTTTGCCGGTCGGATGATCGACCGCATCGGCAAAGGAATCAGGGTGGCACCGCGGGATGCGCTCATCGCCGACTGCACAACAGCCAGCAACCGGGGCAGGGCTTTTGGGCTACATCGAGCGATGGACACTCTTGGTGCGGTCATCGGTGTTATGCTCGCCATCTACCTCACCTCGCGATTGGGCGCAAACCTCACCCCTCGTAAATTTCAGCAAATCTTTCTCCTGTCATTAATCCCCGCCATATTAGGGGTTGCTGTCCTCTTTTTTGTCCGGGAAAAAGGGGCTGAGGCCTGCGCACCGTCCCGACCCAGAATCACCTGGAAAGGGCTTACCCCAAGACTGCGCTCTTTTCTTATCATCGTCACCTGTTTCGCACTGGGCAACTCCTCCAACGGATTCCTCCTGCTAAGAATGAAAAATATCGGCTGGACCACCTTATCGGTCCTTATCCTCTACCTTATTTACAACATCACCTACTCCATCTTCTCCTATCCTGCGGGCAGATTGTCCGATAAAATTGGCAGAAAACGCCTGCTAGTTATCGGTTATGGGATTTATGGCTTAGTGTATTCAGGCTTCGCTTTTCTCAAACCGGAAAGTTTACCGGTTCTGCCCTACATCCTCTTTGCCGTTTATGGCCTTTTCAGCGCCTTAACCGAAGGACAGGAAAAGGCGCTCGTCACCGACCTCGCACCCGAAGAACAAAGGGCAACCTTCATCGGCTTACACGCAACCCTTACCGGTATTGGGCTCTTACCCGCATCGCTCATTGCTGGCGGACTCTGGAGTCTGTTCGGACCCAAGGCACCATTTTTATTCGGTAGCGCACTCGGGCTTCTCGCTGCCCTCGGGCTGGCGCTCCTTATTTGAGTCAAAAGTGAAACCTTGCCACTTCTTGCCAAAAGGTAAATTTTGCGTATAATTGTTGCCGTGATAAACTTCCCACTTGCATAGCGTCTCCCGGGAGATAATATATGTATTGTAATATTCTTAACTTGCTTATATGAAATTATTTAGACGATTGCGAGTCATCAAAAGCAGCAAGCCGGAACTGTCCTGGTTCAATAAGTTTTCCTGGGCGACAACCGGCTTTGTAGCATTTACCCTCCTTATTGTCATCTTATTTAAAGGCTACCGAATACCATTCTGGGGTATTGAAGATGTGTCAATTCGCGTATGCACACTGCTCGCCGCCCTGCTGACTCTAACTGAAATCGTTATTCACTGGATTTTGTATTTCTCCCATCTGAAAATTGGTCCCAATCGCTGGTTACAGCTAATATTTGGAGTTCTGCTTATTGTCGGATTACTTCTGCCCGTTTTGCCTTTAGTACTAATTCTGCTCTATCAGATAATCACAATTACCAACCTGCTATCAAAGAAAGGGGTCTTCTACAACCTTATCAATCAAATGCGTCAGCAACCGGTTCTCTCTCTGATACTTAGCTTTGCCGGCTTAATCGCACTGGGAACTCTGTTTTTAACCTTTCCGGCGGCAACAACCGATGGCCGCGGTGCCCCTTTTGTTGATGCCCTGTTCACCGCTACATCGGCAACCTGTGTCACCGGTCTTATTGTTCGAGACACGGCAACTTACTTCACCACCTTTGGCCAGGTGATAATCATTGTCCTTATCCAACTGGGCGGACTGGGTATTATGACCTTCTCCACCGGTATTGCCATCATTCTTGGTCATCGTCTTGCCCCGGGCGAAAGGCGACTTGCTTCGGAAATAGTGGAAACACCCCGGGACATCGACATCGCCCGAACTATCCGTTACATATTTCTTTTTACCTTCCTTGCCGAAGGGCTTGGTTGTTTTGTTTTGTTTCTGCGCTGGCTGCCGGCTTTCCCCACGGTTGGACAGGCATTTTACAATGCGCTATTCCATTCCGTCTCGGCATTTTGCAACGCCGGTTTCTCTATCTTTAACGACTCCCTTATCCGTTACCAGGGCGATTTTCTCGTCAACATAACCTTCATCTTCCTGATTGTGTTTGGCGGACTGGGCTTCGCCGTAGTTCATGAACTCATTGGCCGACATACACTGCGTCAGAGCATTCGTGCCACCCTGCGTTCTCTGACCGTGCACGCGCGCCTCGTCCTCATCACCACCACCATCCTCATCTTCTCGGGCGCGCTACTGTTCTTTTTTCTTGAGTACGACCGGTCACTGGCGCAACTTCCCATTGGGACAAAACTGCTCGCCAGTCTTTTTCAATCGGTCACCGCGCGCACCGCCGGTTTCAACACTGTGCCGATGAACCTTTTACACCCGGCAACACTGCTTATTATTGTCGTTTTGATGTTCATCGGTGCTTCACCGGGCGGCACCGGCGGCGGTATCAAAACCACCACTTTTGCTATCCTGCTGCTCGCCTTAAGGGCGCGGCTCTCAAACCAGGAGGACATTGTCATCGGCGGTAGGACCATTGGCCGAGACACAATCTATCGCGCCGTTGCCATTCTCACTGCCGCCGGCTCTGCGGTCATCACGGCATTCTTTGTCCTATTGATTCTCGAATCCCACCCTTTTCAGGAAATCCTGTTTGAAACGGTTTCAGCATTCGGTACCGTAGGACTTTCCACCGGCATAACCCCAACATTGAAAACCCTCAGCCGGTTGGTTATCATTATCCTAATGTTCACCGGACGCATTGGCCCATTAACCCTCGCACTGGCAATGGCGGCTCCGAAAACCCGCCTGCCGATAACCTACCCGCAGGCGCGGATTATGGTCGGTTAAAAGGAGGTCAAATTGAAACAGTTTGCCGTAATTGGCTTGGGTACATTTGGTGCTCGAGTTGCCCGCACCCTGACTGAAAGAGGTGCCGAAGTCATCGCTATCGACGCTGACCCAAAACGAGTTGAGGCGATTAAGGACGATGTTGCCCAGGCGCTGTGCCTTGATGCCACCGATGAAGAAGCCCTTGCCCGCTCCGGGGTTCTTGATGTTGATGCGGTGGTGGTGGCAATGGGTGAACGCATGGAGGCGGCAATCATCACCACCTCGCTATTGAAAAAACTCGGTGCCGGTCAGGTAATTGCCCGCGCCGCCTCATCACTGTTTGCCCGGATTCTCAAAGATGTCGGTGCCGACCGCACCATCCTGATTGAAGAACAGATGGCAGACCATCTTGCGAAAAGCCTCATCACCCCGGACCTTTTAGAACAAATCCCGCTGACGAGCAATCACAGTCTTATAGAAATGCACGCCCCCCGTCATATGATTGGCAAAAAACTGGGCAAACTGGACATTCGCCGGCGCTACGGTGTGAACATCATCGCCATCAAAAAGCAGGTACCGGTTATCACCCCGGAAGGTGAAAGCAGCTTCAAAGAACAGATTAACGACCTGCCCGGACCGGACGATATCATTGAGCAAGACGACATTCTTGTCGTGGTCGGCAACGATGAGGATATTGCACGCCTCGCCCAGGGCGCGGAACCTGATGCCCGGAAAAAGGCGGAAGCACAGCAAAGTGAATAACGGTGGCTAACAACAACCACAATCGGCGTCGGCTTTCAATCCGCGGACGTATCGCTCTGGCGATGATTATCTCAGCGATTCTTGTCCTGCCCGTCACCTTCCTCGCCCTTTACTATGCGAGCCAGATGAACTCCCTCGCCAACATCATCGCCGAAGAGGATGCCGATTTACTCCGTACCGGTAACAACATCGTTCACAACTTTCTTGAAGTCCGCAACTCAGAACGGAACTTCTTGATTTATAACGACACCTTTTATCTTTCTGCCGGGCGCACCCGTCTCGTTCAAATTGCGCTCCTCTGTGAGCGAGCCCGGCGTCTCGACCCAAAACTGACTCAAAACTTTGACTCACTGATCAACGCTATTTTGACCTATCGCCGGCTTTTCGATTCGCTTTTAGTGATGAGAACCGTTCGCTTGCGCTCGCCGGCGCGCAGCGAACTCCAAAGGCTACGCGAGATTCATCAACAGATGGTGGCGGAACTGGAAGAAACCCAAAATCCGATGCTCAAAGACTCCCTTTTGACCGCAATCAGTTTAATTGGTCAGGAGATTGAACGGGCGGAACTGACCGGAATCGTCAACCAGCTGTTTACCCAGCGTATGAATGAAACCGCCCAGAAAATCATTACCGCTGGGGAAAAGATAATGGCTCACGCCAACCAGCGTATCGCCGAACACAAATCAAGAATCACCCGCCTCTTCAACTGGAGTCAGCGTAATATCATCGCCGCCATCATCGTCCTAACCGCAGTACTTATCTACCTTATTTTCCGTCTACCCCGTTCCATTGTCCTCCCCATCAAGAGGATAAACAACGCCCTGATTCGAGCCGAACAGGGTGACTTAAATATTAGAGTCACACTGCCGGCGAACGACGAACTGGGCGACCTTGCCCGGCAACTAAACCGGGCGTTTGCTCACCTGTGGGATTTTGACGAACGCAAGGCTAACTACATCCTTGAACTGGAACGGCGCTTCCGGTTGCTTGCCAATAACATCAATGAAGGGGTCATTGTATTTGACCGTGAACCCAAAATTGTCTATGCCAACCCGGCAGCAGAACCGATTCTTGGCGTCAAATCCTCTGACAGCATAGGCCACAACATAAAAGACCTGCCCAACCTCATCGTACTTAGACCCCGGCTTGAACAAATCCTTTCCGGCAGTTCCAGCCACCAGGAGTGTGAGATTCTTCCTGAACTACCCGGCTCGGCACTCTGTTTTGAAACCCTGCGCGACCGTAATGGTGCGATAACCGGCGCCATTATCATCATCACCAACCCAGCGCCACCAGAAAGGGTAGAATCCTGATTTTTACACCACTTCAATTGTCCCGGGTTCACCCTGAACAACTTCACCGATAACCGGTGCGCTAATTCCAACCTCTTTTGCCCGGCTCTGAAACACCCCCACCTTTTCTGGCTTTAACACCACTAAAAGCCCACCCGAACTTTCCGACTCCCAGAGCAGGTTTTTGATTTCGTCGGGTACCGAACTTTTCCATTCCACCTGTTTACCAAACGAGTTCTCATTCATCAAAACACCCGGGTCAATTAGCGTCTTTGCCAGCTCATTTACCCCGGGTAAAACCGGCACCCGCTCGGCATAAATCCTGATTCTCACGCCCGAAGCCTCAGCCATCTCCTGGGTATGTCCAAGAAGCCCATAACCGGTAATGTCGGTTGCCGCACTTGCTTCACAGGCAACCATTATCCTGGCAGCATCCCGGTTCAACCGCATCATTGAATCCTTTGCCGCCTGCTCAAAAACCGGGTCCACCTGGTCCAGCGTCATAACCGCCTGCGCATAAACACCGATACCCAGCGGTTTGGTCAGTACAAGAACATCGCCTAACCTTGCGCCGGCATTGGTGACAATCCGCTTGGGGTCAATTTGGCCGGTTACCGCCAGACCGTACTTTATCTCCTTCTCATTAAAGGTGTGGCCACCGACAACAACCGCACCCGCCTGTTTCACCGTATCCTGACCACCCCGTAGAATCTCCCGCAAGATGGTCTTGTCCAGTGGCGCCGGGAATCCAACAATGTTAAGCACCGTCAATGGTTCTCCGCCCATTGCATAAACATCGGAAAGCGAGTTTGCCGCCGCAATTCGGCCAAAGGTGTATGGGTCCTCTACCATCGGCGTCAACAGGTCAACCGTTTGCACCAGCGCCAGCCCGTCGGATAAAAGAAATACCCCGGCATCATCCGCCGTATTGATACCAACCAAAAGTCTCGGGTCCTCGGGCTGCTCCAGCCCGGCTAATGCCTGCGCCAACTGCGCCTTACTCAGTTTCGACGCTCAACCGGCACAGGTAACAGTTGCCAGTATTCCGCGTTTTGCCATACACTCCTTTATTTTGGCTCTTTATTCTGCCTTAGCACCCGCACATCACCCCGGCGCTGGGTAAGACCGGTTCGGTCAAAGTAGTTCAAAAGCGGAATTGCCACCTTCCGGGTTGTGCCCAGTGCCTGCCTGAACTCCGAGGCGGTCAGTTCCGATTTCCTGGTAAAAAGCTCCTTTAATATTTTTTCCGCTTCCGCCACCATTTCCGAATGTAAAAGCACCCCTTCGCCAATATCAATAATCTCGCCGGTTTCCAGCAGTGCTGTTTTTACCCGGTCCGCAAGTTTTTTCTCTATCCCGGCAAAAACTTCAGCGGTATCAGGTGGTTGCCATTTTGCCTGTATAAACTCCTGTACCACCCGCTCAAAAATCGCCCGCTCCTGCGGGTTTAATTTCACCTGATGGGTTGCCAGACGCAACCGGTCACCTTCCTCACTCACCACACCTTGCTCTTTTAACATCCTGACCAGGGTCTCAAACAACGCGGGCGCCTGTGCCAGCTTTACCCGCGCCTCAGCCCGTTTCATCCCGACCCGAAGCGGGTTTGCCTGATGATACTCCCTTAACACCTCTTTAACCTTTTCTAACCCATCGGTAATCACTCGCTCAAGAATCAAATAGTTCTTCCCCTCCCATTCGACCCAGCGCGCCTTTCCTTCTTTAACAAGGAAATCCGCCATCTGCTGAGCATCCGCCTCGGTTATCGCCAGTTCCCGTGAGATTGCTGCCACTGTTTTTACATCAAACCCGGACTTAATCAAAAACTGCTCCAGGACCGCACCCCGTTTCCCCGACTTTAACTCCTGCAATCTGCTCAATGTCTCATCATCAAACCGGCGCACCTTTTTGCCCTGCGCCTCCAGTACAACACCACCCCCGATTGTCTGCTGGGGTGAGTAGTGCCGAATCACATAGTGGTCGTTCCAATCACACACCACCGGACTCTCGGTTCGAATCTGAACCAGGCACTCTTCACCGGGCTGAACTTCCTTTTTATCAAGGAGACACACCCGACACATCACCTCCGCAGTTCCAATATGAAGATGGACCCGCATCATATTACGCAACGGTTTACCCGCGTCCTTCAAAAGATAAAACGAACCGTTAAACACCGTTGTCGGTTGATAATAACCCGGAGTTGCTATAATATTGCCCCGCGCAATCGCATCAACCTCCACCCCCTGGAGGTTCAAAGCGGCGCGCTCACCCACCACGGTTGACTCGACCGGTTTATTGTGGCGTTGAATTCCCCGGACCCGCACCTCTAAACCCTGGGGCAAAAGTTCCAGACGGTCTCCAACCCGACAGGTTCCTGAAAGCACCGTGCCCGCCACAACAGTTCCAAACCCTTTTATGGTAAAACAACGGTCAATCGGCAACCGAAAAACACCCCGGTCCGGTTTGGGCTCAACCGTCTTGGTCACCTGATACAGAACATTTTTCAACTCTTCAATTCCTGCTCCGGTTCGGGCTGAGACCGCAACCACCGGTGCCCCTTCGAGAAAAGAACCCCGCACCAGTTCCGCAACATCCAGCCGCACCATCTCGAGCCAATCTTCATCCACCAGGTCAATCTTATTCAGCACCACCAGCCCTTTTTTAATCCCTAAAAGCCGACAAATCTCAAAATGCTCCCGGGTCTGCGGCATAACCCCATCATCAGCCGCCACTACCAGCA
>JBBISL010000023.1:0-29417 GCA_037441285.1 Caldifarciminota bacterium | reverse complement strand
GAGTAAAGGAATGGAAAGTTTACTTAGACCCCAGAGTGAGGATAATCCATTACTACGGAGGTGTGCGGCGCCGCTGGCGTAGATGTACCGAATACCACCGGATTAAATCCCTTTACCGCTTTTTTACCAAAAGTAAAGGTTGTCTGCCACGCTTGGGTTACGCCGTGGCATTTGCGGGCTATTTATTTATTACTGAAGGCGCGGGATTGGTGGGCTTGAGTGAGTATGAGTACTCCTGGCGGCTTAAGGATAAACGATGAGAAGGGTTAAGGGCATTCTTACCATTGCGGCACTAATCGTCGGTGATTTAGTCGCGATGCTGGTGAGTTTTGTTCTGGGCTATCTGATCAGGGCGTTGTTTTCCGGAAACGGACTATCAGGCGGAGTGGCCGCGGGGGCACTTTTCAGCCGGCTCTATTTTTTATTGGTTTATCCGTTTGTGTTTGTCTACGAGGGTCTTTACACCAAGCGATTGGCGGTCTGGGAAGAGAGAAGGCGTTGTTTCCGTGGTGTGATTGTGGCAAGCGCCCTGCTGACAATCCTGTTGTTCATGGTGCGGCTCTGGATTGTTTCACGGTTTGTCGTGCTGCTGGCAATGATACTGGGCATCGTGCTCGTTCCTTTAATCCGCACCGTGTTGAAACGCCTTCTGGTGCGGATAGGGTTTTTAAGTCAGCCGTTGATAATTGTCGGGGACCGGCTTGCTGAAGATTTGTTCAAGCGCGAATTACAGGGTCATCAAACGCTGGGTTATTCGGTTGTGCAGCGGATTGGACGGGAAAACCAAAATGAGACAGTTGAGCAGTTGCTGGAACGAATCAACCTTCCGAATGACGGACTGATGGTCGTTATGAACCAATCTTTCTCACCGGAGGAACTAAAGGTGATTTTCCGCTACGCCGAAGAGCATTGCGCGGAGTTGATGGTCGTGCCTGATGCCAGTTTACTGGCGACATCAGTCGCCGAACTCGAACAGGTGGGGAGTCTTCTGGTTTTGAAGTACCGGTACAATTTACTTAGGCCTTTGAACATCTGGACAAAACGGGTATTGGAATTTGTCCTCGGACTGGTATTGATTGTTTTATTTCTCCCGCTCTTTCTCATTCTGGCTTTGCTCGTGAAAATTTCTTCACCCGGTCCGGTTCTTTTCCGTCAGAAACGGATCGGCAAGGATGGAAAAGTTTTCACCTGTTTCAAGTTTCGCACGATGTATCAGGATGCCGAAATCAGGCTCAAGGAGTTGCTTGAGAAAAATCCGGATAAGAGAGCAGAGTGGGAACGGTATCTCAAAATTTTGAACGACCCCCGGATTACGCCAATCGGTAAGTTTCTGCGGCGGTTCAGTCTTGATGAGCTGCCGCAACTGATAAATGTATTGCGCGGGGAAATGGCGATTGTCGGTCCACGGCCTTATCTTCCGGAAGAACTGACTCGGATCGGCGATTACATCAAGACCATTGTGCGGGTCCGACCAGGGCTGACCGGTTTATGGCAGGTTTCAGGGCGGGCAGAACTGCCCCTTCAGGACCGGGTTTTGCTTGATGAGTTTTACATCCGCAACTGGTCGCTGTGGCTTGATTTTTCCATCATCATCCGGACAATCAAAGCGGTCATAACCGGTCGTGGGGCTTATTAATCTCAAATAGTTTGCCCAATAAAGTTCTATTGGTTCCAATCGGCGGGCGGTTTCAAGCATTCTTTGTTTCAGGATTTGGTCGGCTAGGCAGTTTAATGTATTGACTTAATCTGAAGGTAATATATTATCAAACTATCATTTTATGATATTCGCTTTGGCATTTCTTATTTTTAGTAACATTAGCGGCTGGCAGACTTTTACTCATCCTGATTATATCTTTGATATCTGGGGCGACGATTCGACAGTTAATCTTGCTACAGCCGGCGGGGTGGTGGTGTTAGAAACACGGGTCGAGCCCCCGTTTGTTAAACGCCGGTTTGTTCACACCGATGGGCTGGGGGTAAACCGTTGTCTTGCTATTACTAAAGACGATGCCGGTAATCTCTGGGTTGGGACCGATGGGGCGGGGTTAGTGGTGATTCCACTGGATTCCAATCGGGCGTTGCCGTATCGAACCGCAGAACTGCCAATAAGAGTGCGTACGGTCACGGTTGAAAGCAAAAAAGTTTTAGTGGGTACTGAAGATGGGCTTTTTGTTATCGACACCAAAGGCACACCGCTTGATTTCACCGACGATGTAATCCGCCATTATCGCGTCAGTACGATTCGTGAACTGTTGAGTGACCGGGTCCTTGCCCTATTTGCTTTTAATGGAAAATACTGGGTTGGAACCAATCGCGGGCTTACCAGTGTTGATACCGGTTTAAGTAATTGGCGTGCCTATCCGCAACCATTGGGCGATTCGGTGCTGGCAATCGGAAATTTCCCGGATGGCAGAGTAGTTCTGGGAACAGAAGCGGGTGTGGCGGTAAGTGATACCAGCGGGTTTACTCCTTTGTTACAATTTCCTTCGGCACGGACCGTAACCGATATCGCGGTTTATGGTTGGGATATATATCTGGCGGCGGGTGATACTCTGTTCAAAGTCGATTCTGCCGGGGGTGCGCTATCGGTGCTGGTCAGTAAGCCAAGGGTGCTGTGGATTGGAGAAAAGTTGTGGGTCGGGTTAGGTGGTTCTGAGGATGCGGGTTGGGGGCTATGGTATCTCAAGAGCGGTTCATCGTGGCAGGGTGTTTATCTGGGCGGGCTTGCTTCAGGCTTTATCAGCGACGGTACATTCGGTAAGGACGGTAGCGTGTATTTAGGACACAATTCGAGCTGGTTTTCCCGGATTCTACCGGATGGCGGGATTCAGATTATCAGTTCTCCTTTGCCCTGGGTGGTGCAAATTCGGTGTGACAGTCGGGGAAGATTGTGGTTTTCGCACTTTTCCTATCAGGGCGGAGTGAGTGTTTACGACCCGGAGGCAGACACCTGGGGAGTTGTTCAATGGGGTAGTTCCAGTGCCCGCAATGTCATTCAGGCGTTTGGTCTTGACCGCCAGGACACGAAGTGGGTTTACAATATGGGAGGACTGGTTGTGGCAATTGATTCTGCCGGGCGCCAGCAGGAGTTTAATTTGCCCGAGTTAACACCTCCGCCCGACGGTTCTTATGAGTTTGCCTTTGACTCCCGGAATCGGGTCTGGCTTGGGTTAACCAATGGGCTTGAAGAGCTGGATTACAACGGGACGCTTTTTAACCCTGAGGACGACTTTCACACCCTCCACACTTCGGGTTTGCCTTCGCTCCAGGTGCGTTCAATTGCCGTGGACAATCAGGACCGGGTCTGGGTTGCGACACCGCAGGGTGGCGCGGTCTGGGATGGTAGTGGATTTAAGGTTTTCAACACCGGTAACAGCCCGCTGCTCTCTAACAACCTTTCCCGGGTCCGGGTTGATGGTGCGGGGCGGGTATGGTTTCTATCGGACCAGGGTCTTTCGATTTTTGATGCTGCTTCAAGCCGCTGGACAAACTATTCTTCCCAGAATAGTGGAATGATTCCTAATCCCCAGGGGTTGGCAAACTTTAATACCGCCCTTGAACTTGACGACAGTCGCCGTAATGCGGCCGTGGGTAGTGCCCGGGGTATTTCGAATTTCAGTTATGCCCCGGAGTTAGAGACGACGCTGGTTGGTTTGAAAATTTACCCCAACCCCTGTATACTCGGAGTCCATCAAGGGGTGGTTGTTGACGGTTTGCCGGCTGATGCACGCGTTCAGGTTTATTCCATTAGCGGCAATCCAGTTGCTGATTTGACAATCAGTCCAGGAATGGGAAGGGCGGTATGGTATCCAAGGCGTGTTGCCAGCGGCCTTTACCTTTTGGTCGCAACCGCAGGAGGAAAAGTTCGGGTGGAAAAGGTAGCGTTGGTTGTTCCCGGTGGGAATTAGAAATTACCCTTTTGTTGTTCGGCGGGAAGCCGGGCGACGCGACTTATTCTCCTGGACTCCGGAATCTTCCATACAGGAGTCAAAATAGGGGCACTGGGTGCAGCAGTCGTCGTCGCTCGTTTTGCCTTTATTCCGGCAGATTTCGTAACCGGGACAGGCACGACAACACATACCGTCAATCCTCCTTTAATAAGAGAGTAACAGGATAAGTTCTCGGATAAGTTCGGCAACAACTGGTGCGGTTGCCGGTACCGCACTACTGCGCGGGCAATACTCAACGATGTCAGCGCCAATGATGCGCATGCCGGCAAAACTGGCAAGGGACTGTGCGAGTTCGCGGTAAGAACAACCGCCGGGCTGGGGGGTTTGAACATCGGGCATAATACTCGGGTCCAGGACATCGATGTCAAGGGTAATGTAAACCGGTTTGTGCCCGATGGTGCGGCGAACTTCCTGACTCGGGGTCAGGGTTTCAAACGGGAACATATTGGGGAGTGTCATCTCTTCTGGTAAAACGAACGAGCGGATGCCGAGCTGAAATAAGTGGGTACGGGGCAATAAGTCCAAAACCCGTCGCATTGCGGTGGCGTGACAGAGGCGTTCGCCCAGAAACTCTTCGCGCAGGTCGGCGTGGGCGTCGAACTGGATTACGCACAGGTCCGGATAAATCTTTACCAGTTCGGAGAGAATGACCGGCGTGATGGTGTGTTCGCCGCCCACCGCGAGCTGAACTTTTTTCTCCTGGTAACATTTCTGGGTGGTTGACTTTATGAGGGCAAATGGTGCATCCGGTGTTTCGTAGGTCAGAAAAATGTCGCCGGCATCGTAGACCCGGTACTGTAAAAGGTCCCGTTTTTGATAGGGGCTGAACGATTCGATATTGGCGGTACCCAGTCTTCCAATTTCTGGACCAAACCTGGTGCCGGGGATAAAGGAACTGGTGCGGTCCAGCGGAATGCCGGTGACTACCACCTGGGCATCGGCAAATTCAGAATTGGCAAAGTATGACGCCATAAAGGCAAATTAGCATAAAGGAGTAAAAGGCGATGTCAACAAAACCGTTTTGCGAGAACGGGAGGAATTTGACAAAATTAAGCCCAGGGGTAACCTTGCTGACGGTGAAAGTTCTGATTGCCGCGGGTGAAAAATCCGGTTTTATCCTTGCCGAGTTGCTGCAGGCGGAACTCAAAAGGTTGGACCCACAAACACAAGTAACGATATTTGACATCTCCCGTACGCTGGGCAGTACAATGGGGTTCTGGGAAGGGGTAACACAAATAAGCCGGCTGGCAAAAGTTTTAACGACGGCGTCAAGGGTAATAAAACAGTTCGGTCCTGATGTGTTCGTTCCCATCTCATTTCCCGGGGTTAATATTATTTTGAGCCGAATGGTGCGAAAACAGGGCATAAGGGTAATCTATCTGGCACCACCTCAGTTCTGGGCCTGGGGCAAGTTCCGTGTAAAGATATTGCGCGACGGCGCCGATAAATTTATCTGTCTCTTTGCTTTTGAAAAGGAAATTTACCACCGGGCAAGGTTGAACGCCCATTATTTTGGCTTTCCATTGCTTGACGCGGTGGCGGCACGGCGGTCTGAGTCCGAAACCTTGGCGCTGCTGGGTTTTTCGGAAAAAACCAAGTACATTGCTTTTTTGCCCGGCTCCCGAACAGGTGAAATCAGGTTCCATCAACCACTCTTTATAAAAATTTTCGGTCAGTTACAGCGCCGCGACCCGACATTGAGGGGAGTGATTATCGGTGGGGAGGAGACGCGCTTACCTGCGGGAATGGTGCGGGTTTCGCCCGAGAACCGGTACGAGATAATACGCTATGCCCGAGCCGCGGTCGTGGTTTCGGGCACGGCAACGGCAGAGACCGCGATTCTCGGAATACCAATGGTGGTCTGCTACCATTTTGACCAGCCCAGCCGTTTTTTTGCCCGGATGTTCGTGCACCTTGACTACTTTTCAATTCCCAATCTCGTGTTAAAAGAGCGGGCGGTGCCCGAACTGTTTGAACCGGATGGGGCGCGGCTCAATAAAGTTGTTAAACGACTCTTAGGAGATGAGGAGTATCGGGCAAAAATGATACTCAAATTGGCACGGGTAAAGAAGTTACTGGGTCCACCCGGGGCAATGGCGCAGATTGCGCGCACTGTGTTGAACTGCTGAGTTTGCGTTTCTCCTGTTTATCTTGACCGTTAAGGGCAATGAATTATAATTTAATTTAAATGGTGTTACTCAGTAGAGTTGTTCACCGGACAAGACAATGGCAAAATTTTAAAAGGAGGAAAATGTGGGTAAAAACGATAAAATAACCGTATCGGTAATCAAAGCCGATATCGGCGGTTATGTTGGTCATTCGGCAAGTCATCCGGACATCATTGCCCGTGCCCGGGAGATGCTCAACCGTGCCAAGAGCAATGGGCTTTTGATTGATTTTTATGTAACGAGTTGTGGCGATGACCTCGAACTGATTATGACGCATACCCGAGGCAATGACTGTGCCGATGTTCATAAACTGGCGTGGGATACATTTATGGAGTGTACCCACCGGGCGCAGGAGTTAAAGCTTTACGGCGCCGGTCAGGATATGCTGGCGGATGCGTTTTCCGGCAATGTCAAAGGGATGGGACCGGGCGTTGCCGAGATGAGTTTTGTCGAGCGCAAGTCCGAACCGCTGATTGTGTTCTGCGGCGACAAGTGTGCGCCCGGTGCCTGGAATCTGCCACTGTTCAAGATTTTTGCCGACCCGTTCAACACCATCGGTCTGGTTATCGACCCTTCAATGCACGATGGGTTTGTCTTTGAGGTGCACGATGTTTTTGAGGGGAAGGATATGAAGCTCTCCTGTCCGGAGGAGATGTACGACCTTTTGGTCTTGATTGGGTCACCGGAGAATTATTGTGTGAAGAATGTTTACCGAAAGGACGGCGAGATTGCCGCGACCAGTTCGACCCAGAAGCTGGCGTTAATTGCCGGCAAATATGTGGGCAAAGACGACCCGGTGATGATGGTGCGCTGTCAGTCGGGCTTTCCGGCGGTGGGTGAGGTACTGGAGGCGTTTGTCTTTCCCCATCTGGTATCAGGCTGGATGCGGGGTTCGCATTACGGTCCATTGATGCCGGTGGCGCAAGATCAGGCAACACCGTCAAGGTTTGATGGTCCGCCCCGGGTCATTGCGCTCGGCTTTCAGCTGGATAATGGCCATTTGGTTGGACCGCGGGATATGTTTGATGACCCGGGGTTTGACCGGGCAAGACAGGAAGCAAACGAACTGGCAGACTATATGCGCCGGCACGGACCGTTTGAACCGCACCGGCTGGGTCTAAAAGAGATGGAGTATACAACTCTGCCTCAGGTGTTGAATAAACTCATGAAGCGAGAAAAGTAGCATCGGGTTACAATAAAGAGGTCTTTTCACAAGGACGGTCAATTGTGGCAATAAATCAAGAGGGCGGGAGTGATGTTGCGGCGGTAGCCCGGCTTGGTGAGGCGCGGCGGCGCATTGAAGCCGAGGTGGCGAAGGTCATTATCGGGCAGAAAGAGGTGGTGGAGCAGGTGCTGGTTTGCTTGCTTGCCCATGGCCATGCCCTTTTAATCGGGGTTCCGGGTCTGGCAAAGACGCTGCTCGTAAACACCCTGGCACAGGTTTTAGACCTTTCTTTTAACCGGGTTCAGTTCACGCCCGATTTGATGCCATCGGACATCACTGGTACCGAGATTATTGAGGATGACCCCGAGACCAAAATGAGGCGGTTTCGGTTTGTGCCCGGGCCCATATTTGCCAATGTTGTGCTGGCGGATGAGATTAACCGAACCCCACCGAAGACTCAGGCGGCGCTGCTGCAAGCGATGCAGGAGTACCGGGTCACAGTGGCAGGACAGACTTACCAGTTGCCGGCGCCATTTTTCGTTCTGGCAACGCAGAATCCAATTGAACTTGAAGGTACCTACCCTTTGCCTGAGGCGCAACTGGACCGATTTATGTTTTCGGTGGTGGTTGATTATCCCAGCGCCGAGGAGGAGAAGGAGATTGTAAAAAGCACGACTTCAGCATACACTCCGACGCTGACAAGGGTACTTTCCGCGGCAGAAATCACGGCTCTGCAGGAACTGGTGCGGCGGGTACCGGTGGCAGATGAGGTGGTGGAGTATGCGGTGCGGCTGGTGGCGCTGAGTCGGCCTAAACATCCCCAGGCACCCAAATTTGTGCGGGAGTGGGTGAGCTGGGGTGCCGGACCAAGGGCATCACAGTATCTGGTTCTGGCGGCAAAGACTCGAGCGATGCTCGCCGGGCGATATACCCCTACTGTTGACGATGTCAAGGCGTGCGCCCTCCCGGTATTGCGGCACCGGATTGTTACCAGTTTTGCGGCTGAAGCAGAAAGTGTCCGGTCCGAGGATGTGATTGAACGGTTGCTGGTAGAATGTCCGAGGTAAAAACGATGCGGAAGTTAGGGGTGATTGCGCTTGCAACCCTGAAGCCCGGGGACAATAAGTTTGAACTGGAAGGAGAACCGCGCGATTTTGGCTGTGAGTTTCAGGAAGTGAAGGAGAATCCTTCGTTTCAGAAACTTACCGGCAGAATCAAGGTCGGGGTTAACATAACCCGGAGCGGCCAGCGGTTTTTAGTGCGGGGCTGGATGCGGTTTAAGGCGCGATTGGAGTGCGCCATCTGCTGGCAGGAGTACGAACAGGAGTTTACCGAGGAGATAACTGCGGAGTTTACCAGTCTGGAGCGCAGTCGGTCCGGGAGTTATGCCCGGGAACTGGAGCCGGTGGAACTTGACCGGGTGCCAATCGACGCCGATTTTATCGATTTGAGCAGTTTAATCCGGGATACGCTTCATCTGGCGATACCGATTGCGCCACGGTGTCGAACTGACTGTCGGGGTATCTGCCCGGGATGCGGTGCCAATTTGAATTTTGAAGAGTGTCGGTGTAAAGAAAAAACTGCGGGGAAGAGATAGCGGGTGGTGATTTTCTTGACAGCGGAAATGAGTTCGCAATACTTTAACACGAAATTTAATTTTGGGAGGAATAATGCACGAGAAAGTGGTTTTTAATCGTTTCGGTAAAGCGGTCTATCGAATTTGTGGCACGGTTGTCTACGACTTTTTAGGCAAGCCCCGGGGATTTCTTATTGGCAAGACGCTTTACGATACCCAGGGGCGCCATCGCGGTTTCTTCTTTGATAATGTTGTCTGGGACCGGATGGGGCGAGTGGTTGGATTTCTTTCTGGTGCGATGGTTGAAGGGATGAATTTTCCGCCGGTTGAAGTGCCACCGGTTCCTTATAAAGATTTGCCGGCGCCCGAGCCTCCACCTGAATGCAAGGACCTTGAATGCCCCAATCGGGTTCCGCTCTGGTCAATAATGAGACTGGAGAACCTGCTCGTTTGAGACCGCCCATTTTAATAAGGGTTGTAAACTAAAGTTCCGGGATATAACCGTGACAATTGCGGTGGCGATTGGGCGGTTCCTTTTTCGCTGGCGGGGCGTTATCGGGTTTTTAGCATTCGCCGTAGTCTACCTTTTCGGAAAGCCCACGATAAAGTCGTGTCTGACCGGGTTACCTCTCATTTTTGCCGGTTTGATTTTGCGGTTCTGGGCGATGGGTCATATCGGTGCGGCAGCACGAGTCCGAACCGTCGGCGTCGAGGAGGTGGTCAAAAGTGGACCCTATCGCATCTTTTCCCACCCGATTTATGCCGGCAACTTTCTTCTCGTTCTGGCGGTACTTATCTGCCTTAAACCGGACTTGAGATTGGCGCTGGGCGTGGTCCTGGGGTTTCTGATTGAGTACGGTTTGATTGACCGGGCGGAAAAACAGGCACTGCAGCAAAGCGGTCTTGAGCCCAAATCGGTCAGGTTTGACCGGCACCGGGCGTTAAGTGATTTGCCCACCTGGGTTTTGATGGGGCTAATTTATCTTTTGTGTTTAGTGCGTGCGGTCTGGTTTTAACCGGATGCGGGCGGTAAGGGATACGGTTTTATTACTGTTTAAGTCCCGGACCCGGGCGATGATGAGGTACTCACCGGGCTTCAAGTCCATCGTGTGCAGCCGTTCAACCGCGACGCCGGTTGTGCCGGTGCCGGCAATAAAACGGGTTGGCGTCGGGATGACCACCGCCTGTTTCGTCGCGAGGTCCATAATTTCATAGGTTGCCTCAATCCGATGCTGGTTGAGCGAATCAACGGTTAGGTTATAAATTTCGTAAAGCAGGTAGCAGGTACTGCCGGTTTGAACTTCGGGCGGCACGAGCGGCACGACCCGGCGCCAGTCAGCGCGTTCGAACTGGGGGCTCTGAAAGGTTGAGTCAACCAGTGTGTAAAAGATGATGTCAGAACAGGGTTGGGTGCGCCGGACATAGTCGATGAGGTTGAGTTCCTTGTTGATTTCTGCCCGGTTTTTACCGTCAAGGGTTGTGGCGGTGGCGGTTACCGAGTAGATGTCAACGGGTAAGATGAGCGTCTGGCGGCCCACGACAAATGATACTTGCGAGTCCGGGGTACAGCCAAACCAGCCTTTGCTAACGGTAGAGTAGCGCCGCGAGTTTAGTTTCAATTCAATGTAGAGTAGGTTTTGTTTGCCCAAAACCAAAGCCGGGTCGTTACGGGCAATCCCGTAATGGATTTCAACCAGAACCGAGTCGTTGTGCTGACTGAGCCGGTAAAGCGCGAGGGCAAAATTAAGGGAACGATAGTCAGGTGGTGGTGGCGGCGGTTTGCCATAATCAACCGGTTCCAGCGCGGGCGGAAACCAGTTTTTACCAAAGCGGGACAGTCCGACCTGATGGAAACCGGTGCCGGTTTTCACGAAGTCGATTTGAATGCCCAGTGAATCGTAAGTCCAGATTTCTGCCGGATTGACAAATATTGTACCGGTGTCGGTGGTTAAAGGCTTTGGGGTGTACTCTTCGCGCCGCGGTGCACCGTAGCGGATATAGGTGATAACCCGTTCGTCGTTGAGCAGGTCAACCGAACCAAACAGTTCTTTAGCCTTATTTGCCCGGGCGAGGTAGATTGCGTGGTCTGCCGCGGAGCGGTTTTGCCAGAACCAGTTCCGGTAATCAGCTCGGCTCGGGGAAGAGGCGAGGGTGAGATACTCTTTTGCCGCATCAGAATCAAGGGCTTTCAGGATCAGGTATTCCAGTTTTTCTTCGGGGTTGAGGAGGTCGGCACGGGAAAGGGTTTTGAACTGGCCACAGAACGACACAAGAAAGATGCTAAATAATAGGAGTGCCCGATGATGGAAACGGCGCACGCTTTACTCTTGTTCAAGCATCGGGATTTTAATCCTGTGGCTGCGGGCAACCGCCTTTGCCTCTTCATAGCCGGCGTCGGCGTGGCGACAGACGCCAATTCCGGGGTCGTTGGTCAGGACACGCTTGATGCGTTCATCCATTTCCGGCGAGCCGTCACACACCGTAACCTGGCCGGCGTGGATTGAATAGCCAATGCCGACACCACCGCCCGAGTGAATCGACACCCAGGAGGCGCCGGAAGCGACATTGAGCAGGGCGTTGAGCATGGGCCAGTCGGCAATCGCATCGGAGCCGTCGAGCATCGCTTCGGTTTCCCGGTTCGGGGAAGCCACGGAACCGGTGTCAAGATGGTCGCGGCCGATGACAATCGGACCGCGTAACTTACCGGCTCGCACCGCCTGATTGAACGCCAAGCCGACCTTGTCCCGTTCGCCGTAGCCGAGCCAGCAGATGCGGGCGGGTAGCCCCTGGAAAGGTACCAGGGATTCGGCTTTTTTGAGCCAGTTGAGCAGGGGCTGGTTTTCCGGAAAGAGGTCAGCGACGATGCGGTCGGTTTCAAAGATGTCCTCGGGTTCGCCACTCAGTGCAACCCAGCGGAACGGTCCCATCCCGTGACAGAAAAGCGGCCGGATGTATGCCGGAACAAAACCAGGATACTTCCAGGAACCAATTTTACCCGGGGTGCGAATCTCGGCTTCGGCTAAAAAGCCGCCCTCAATCGCCTTGCCCCGCAGATTGTTGCCGTAGTCAAAGGTTACCGCGCCCCGCGACTGGAGGAGAAGCATCAGCCGGACATGTTCCGCCATCGTTTGATAGGCACGCTTCCGATACTCCGATGGGTCGGTGCGGCGTAGCTTTAGCGCCTCAGCGAAGGTGATGCCGGTGGGCACATAGCCGTTCAGTTCGTCGTGTGCCGAGGTCTGGTCGGTCAATAGGTCCGGGGTGATGTTGCGTTCCACCAGGCGACGCAAAAGGTCAACGATGTTACCACACCAGGCGATGCTTTTGGCGATGCGGTGGGCTTTTGCTTCAAGCGCGGCATCAATCGCTTTGTCCAGGTCGTCGATGCGTTCGTCAAGATAGCGGGGCTTTTGGGAAGCGAGGCGGCGTTCAATCCGTGCCGGGTCAACCTCGGCACCAAGATAGGTGGCATTTGCCATCGTCGCCGCAAGGGGTTGAGCGCCGCTCATTCCACCCAGGCCACCTGATACGACCAGTTTGCCATTTAAATCGCCACTGCCGAAGTGCTTGATTCCAGCGCTGACAAATGTCTGGTAAGTTCCCTGTAAAATTCCCTGGGTGCCGATGTAAATCCAGGAGCCGGCGGTCATCTGGCCGTACATAATCAAACCTGCCGCCTCCAGTTCGTCGAAGTACGGTTTGGTTGCCCAGTGCGGGACTAAATTGGAGTTGGCAATTAAAACCCGTGGGGCATAGGGAAATGTTTTAAAGACCCCGACCGGTTTGCCCGACTGGACAAGCAGGGTTTCGTCATTTTCCAGTTCTTTTAGACACCGGACTATCGCCTCAAAACATCGCCAGTTTCTTGCCGCCCGGCCGGTGCCTCCATAAACGATTAACTCCTCAGGCTTTTCGGCAACTTCCGGGTCCAGGTTGTTCATTAACATCCGAAGCGCCGCTTCCTGTTGCCAGCCTTTGCAGGAGAGATTTTTGCCTCGTGGCGCCCGGATTGGTCTATATTCAAAACCTTCTTTCATAAGTGTCACCTCCCAAAATGATAGATGCGGATTGAGGCAATGTCAACACAATTTCCATTACCATCTCCGAAACTACCCCGGGGTTGGGTATGGAAAATGGCGCAATTACAGGGTAACTTGTTAAATTACAATTGGTTATAAATAAAAGCCACTCTGGGTATGTTATACTTTAAAGTATAACTTAGTTTTGAGCGTTAGTGGTTGAGTATCGGGCTCGGTAGGGAATAAGATTGGGACAAAAAGGCGTCAATGAACTTAAAGGGTGGTTGCTTGGTTCACCTTAATATTCCATCAGGGTTGCGGCTAATAGAGTAAGCCAAACAGGGTGATTCGGGGTTCGGAAAGTGCCAGGGATTTTACCAGTTTGAATCCAAACCGGTTGTAATAGGCAATATTGCGTTCGTTTGTCGTATCAAGGTAAATGGGCAGGTTGTATTTGGTTGCTTCTTTAATACCCGATTGGAGTAAGGCGGTGCCGAACCCTTTGCCCTGATGCTCGGGAGTGACCCCAAGCAGGGCAAGGTAACGGTGCGGATGGGTGATGACCTGGTTGTGAAGTTGATTTTGAAAACGGTCAAATTTGAGCATCAGACGGAGCGGTTTGAGTCCCAGGCGGAAAGGAAGGGTTAACACCGCTGAAGAAAAGGAGTTGAGGAGATGGGGACGGGTTCGGTCTGAAGGAAGCCAGAGGGCGACCGCGTTGATTTCCGGATCGGTATTTACCCAGCCGTAGTTAAGTCCGTAGCGAATAAGAAGACGCAGGACAGCAGAAAGGGCGTTGAAGCGCTTCTGGTTTTGCGGGAAAAGGTTCTGCCAGAGCGGGTCAAACATAAAAGCACCGGCGAGGACTGTGACCGCCTTTTCAACCGCTTCCGGGTCTGCGGGCAACCGGTTCAAGTTCATCAGAAGTCTATACTGTTTTAGGGATGTTTTGTTTCAGCCGGCACAGATGAGATGGTGGTTTTTTCCACGAGGTTCCAGCCCAGTTCAATCGCTTTGACATTGATGTCAATAAACTGTTTCGGCACGCGGCTGGCAACGGTCTTTTTTAGCGATTCGAGGGTAATGAGTCCGCTGATGCGTGCTACGGCACCAACGGTAACGATGTTGGTAAAAAGTTCTCTACCCAGTTCCTGACGGGCGGTTTCGGAAAGGGGCAGGCAGACCGTTTTCGGGTGGGGACATTCACGCACATAGAAGCGGTCGGTGATTGCCATTCCCCGGACCTTTAAGTCGCTCAGGTACTTTGCGACCGCCGGTTGACTCAAACAGACGAGAAAGTCCAGTTTTCGACATTTGGGAAAGAGTATCGGTCGGTCCGAGATGATGACATCAGCCTTGGAGGCGCCGCCGCGTGCCTCTGGTCCGTAACTCTGCGTCTGGACAACCTGCCAGCCTTCGTGCACACCAGCGGCTTCGGCAAAGACCACGCTGGCAAGAATCACACCCTGTCCCCCGGTTCCGGCAAAACGAATTTCAATCTTCTTCATTTTCCTCTGGATTGCGCTCGAATCTGTTCATAAAGTTGCGTATAGGGCGCAATTTCTTGCTGGTCGTGCAGGACGCCGATAACGAACTTGTCTTTCTGGTGCCAGGGGTCGGTAACCTTGCTGACATCAACAGCACGGGTCCGCAGCCATTCGAGCATCTGAACCGCATCACCGATACCCTGATACCGGCCATAGAATGTTGGGCACTGGCTGATGACTTCAACGACGCTGAACCCGTTTTTCTTGAGCGCCAGTTCGAGCATCTTCTTTAAGTGAGCAACATGGAAGGTGGTGCTGCGGGCGACAAACATTGCGCCCGCCGCCTTGGCAAGGAAACAGACATCAAAACTGCGCTCGACATTGCCAAAGGGTGCGGTTGCCGCCCGTTCGTGTGTTGGGGTGGTTGGTGAGTACTGGCCCCCGGTCATCGCATAGGTGAAGTTGTTGACGACAATCACCGTAATGTCAAGATTACGCCGGGCGGCATGGATGAAGTGGTTGCCACCAATTGCCATAATGTCACCGTCGCCGCCAATCACGACCACCTTCAGTTCTGGTTTTGCCAGTTTGACACCGGTGGCGGCGGGCAGGGCTCTGCCATGCAGGGTATGAAAGGTATCACAGTCGAGATAACCCGGCACACGGGAAGAACAACCAATACCCGATACCACGCACAGTTCATCCTGCTTTATTCCCAGTTCCAGAAAAGCCCGTACCATTGTAGCCATCGTGGTACCGATACCACAACCCGGACAGAGGATATGGGGAAACCTTTCGTCAAGGCGAAAGTAGCCAAGGAACTGGTCGTTGGTTACTTCAATCATAGGCTGGCAATAATCTCCTCGGGAGTGAGCATCTCGCCGTCGTAGCGCTGGACTGAGACCACCGGTACCCGCAAACTGACGGTGCGTTCTACCTCACGGTAAAGCTGTCCCTGGTTCATTTCCGGAACAATCACCCTCCGGGCGCTGCGTAACAAAGCGATGAGTCTTTCGTTCGGGAAGGGCCAGACCATCCGGAGTCGAACAATCCCCACCCGGCGGCCCGTCTTAAGTTCAAACTGGCGTTTTGCCTCCATTCCGGCACGGGCAGCACTGCCATAACACACGATTACCGTTTCCGAGCCGATGTCTTCGTAATAGATGTCCCAGAGCCAGGAGCGGTTCTCTTCAATTTTGTTGCGGAGCCGGTCCAGGTTCCATTTGATAATCTCCGGGTCATCGGTGGGAAATCCGTCTTTACGATGGGTTAAGCCGGTGAGATGGATGCGGTAACCTTCGCCGAAACTGGCAATAGCCGCATCGTAGTTGTTGCGGTCGTCGTAATGGTAGTACTGGTCAGGTGCGGGTTTGGGTTTGTCCGGTCGCCAGATTTTTACCGTTTCGGGTAGTTCAACCACTTCGCGCATATGACCGACGATTTCGTCCATCAGGACGATGACCGGAATCCGTAACCTTTCGGAGATGTTGACCGCCTCAGCCGTTAAGTCAAAACATTCCCTTACACTCCAGGGACAAAGGGCGACAATCGGATGGTCGCCGTGGGTGCCAAAGCGTGCCTGCATCACATCCGCCTGGGAGGTGCGTGTTGGGGTGCCGGTTGCTGGTCCGCCCCGCATCACATTGACAATGATACAGGGCAGTTCCGCCATTATTGAATAACCGATACCTTCCTGCATTAAAGAAAATCCCGGTCCTGAGGTGGCGGTCATCGCCTTGACACCAGCCGCGGTGGCGCCGTTCATACAGCAGATGGAACCGATTTCGTCTTCCATCTGGATAAAAGTGCCCCCGACCCGCGGTAGTTCCCGGGAAAGGTATTCGGCGATTTCGGTAGAAGGGGTGATGGGATAGCCGGCAAAAAAGCGCACGCCGGCGCGGATGGCACCGATGGCACAGGCTTCGTTGCCGGATAGTAACTGCTTCATTCCTGTTTCCTTCTTGCCGGCGTGACAAAAATCGCCAAATCCGGGCAGCGCAGTTCGCACAACCGGCAACCGATGCACCGTTCCGGATGGGCAACGGTTACTTTGAACCGTTCGTCAAGGTCAAGGGTTTGAGTCGGGCAGAAGGCGACGCAGATGCGACAGCCTTTACAGAAGTGCTTTAGCAATCGGTGGCGATGACCCTTAGGTCCGACAATCTCTACCGGTTCTTCAAGGAGAAACTTTTTCATTGATTCAATAGGGTTTGCCGATGCCTTGCCGGCGCCACAGTTCAAAAATTGCGTGGCATTTTTCGGCTAAAAAGTCGGGGACGATTTCGATTTTGTCCTGGCCAATGGTTTTCATCTGCTGGGCGGAGATTTCCAGTTCGTTGAAGCCGGCAGCGCGGGCATCGCTAATCCGCGCCCCGAAGACAATTTTGCCGATTCGTGCCCAATGGGCAACTGAGTAGCACATGGGACAGGGTTCGCAGGTGCAGAAGATAACGGCATTGGTCAAATGAATCGTTTTCAGCCGGCGACAAGCCTGGCGTATCGCATTGACCTCGGCATGGGCGGATGGGTCATTATCCTGCCATACGGTGTTGTGGGCAGCGGCGATGACCTGACCGTCTTTAACGATGACGCAGCCAAAAGGTGCCTGACCGGAGGCGATACTGGCAAGGGCTTGTTCAATCGCCCTTTCCATCGCCTCATAGTCCGATACCCTTTCGCTCATATCGCAATTTTCCCGTTACCGGTGATATCGGTTAAGTGGGCAGTTTTCTTTCCTTATTTTTTGGTATAGGTGATTTGCAGTGCTGTCCCTTTATCCTGAGTGGTGACATTTATTGCGACAAACTCCTTTTCATCCGGGCTGGCATACATCAGCATCGTCATCTCCGGCGTTTCACTGGTGAGCGAAGACTTCCAGCTGGCAAGGGCGTTCTTGTAGAACTGGACAACCTGCGGCCGCGGGTCCTGGGTTTCAAATGCCCACATCGTTCCGGCACCATCCTTGGTGTTTGCCTGCCACTTTGCTTTGGCAACGGCATTCGGATAGCGGAGGTGCTGGGGCAGGTCCGAGATGTCAACGGTACCGACATCGGCTTTGACCTTACCGCCGCTTGCCTGCTCAATCATCTTTTCGGCAACCTTCTCGGATGCCTTTTCGCCACATTTCATACATCCGGTATTCGACACCAAAATAAGTGCGAACACCACGGTAGTCAGAACAACTGCATAACGCATGCAACGCCTCCTTATTCTTTGAAATATGTTACTCGAAAGGTATTACAAGTCAATTTAACCAGACCGCAGACTTTTTCTTGACCGATGAAATTTAGCTTTTATAATGACATTCTTGTTTCAATGAAACTCTGGCGCAAACCATTGGATGCCGATGAAAAAAAGCCGCCCCGCGGGGTAGTTCATATTCTTGTTGAGCGGTGTAAGGGGTGCGGATTCTGTATTACCTATTGTCCGAAACAGGTGCTTGAGGCATCAACCGATTTCAATCGTCGGGGTTATCACCCTCCGGTTGTTAAATATCCGGAGCGCTGTGTCAACTGCGGGCTGTGCACCGCAATCTGTGCCGAGTTTGCCATCTGGACAACACTGGCACCGGAAGACGAAAGCACCCTTTCAGGAGGAAAGGTTGAAAAATAACGGTGTCGTACTGAGCGGCGCTCATTTTCTTGACGGCGACCATGCCTGTGCTGAGGGCGCAATTGCGGCCGGGTGCCGGTTTTTTGCCGGTTATCCAATAACCCCTTCCACCGAAATTGCCGAACGCATCGCCCAGCGTTTTCCTCTGGTGGGCGGTACTTTTATCCAGATGGAAGATGAACTGGCATCAATCGCGGCGGTTTTAGGGGCAGCCTGGGCCGGCACCAAGGCGATGACCGTTACTTCGGGTCCGGGGTTTTCGTTGATGCAGGAGAATATCGGGCTCGGGGTGATGACCGAAACGCCTTGCGTGGTGGTTGATGTGCAGCGGGGCGGTCCTTCAACCGGGTTACCTACTTTAACCGGGCAGCAGGATATGATGCAAGCCCGCTGGGGTTCGCATGGCGATTATGAGATTATCGCCCTTTCACCGTCTTCACCCCAGGAGTGCTTTGATTTGACGATTACCTGTTTCAATCTTGCCGAGCAGTTTCGGGTGCCGGTCCTGTTTATGATGGACGAATGCGTGGGGCATATGACCGAAAAGGTGGTGATTCCGGAGCCGGACAAGATAAAAACGGTGTCCCGCAGATGGTATCGTGGTCCCAAAGAGCAGTATCGGCCCTTTAAGCCGGCTGAGGATGGGGTACCGATGATGGTGCGGGCCGGAAAGGATTACCGGATTCACATTACCGGATTGACGCACGATGAAAGGGGTTATCCGGTGATTAATGCCGAATGCCAGAACTCGTGTGTGACCCATCTGGTTGACAAAATCCGTAAAAACAGGGAAAAGATTGTTATGGTTGATGAGTATCAACTAAAAGACGCTGAGGTGGTGGTGGTTGCATACGGGATAAGCGCCCGGGTCGCTTTCAAGGCGATTGAAGATGCCCGTGCCCGCGGCGTGAAAGTCGGGATGCTCCGGTTGATAACGGTCTGGCCCTTTCCTGAGCGTCAGATTAAGCAACTGGCGGAGCGCGTAAAGGCGTTTATTATGCCCGAGATAAATCTGGGACAGGTGTATCTGGAGTTGCAGCGGGTGGTCGCCGACCGCGCCCAGACAAAACATGTTCCCCATTGTGGCGGCTGGGTTCATGACCCGAAGGCAATCTTTGAGGCGATAATGGAGTGTGCCCGATGAGCGAAGCGACGGTCAATTTGCCGGGTCTGGGGCAACATCCGCTTGATGACCTGTTACGGGTGGACCGGATTCCCCATATCTGGTGTCCGACCTGTGGTCTGGGTATTGTTTTGAACTCTTTTTTGACCGCGGTGCGGGAGAGCGCAATTCCCCGCGAGGACCTGGTGGTAGTGTCCGGCATCGGTTGCACGGGCCGGGCTGCGGGTTATGTGAATCTGGACTCGTTTCACACCACCCATGGCCGGGCGATACCGTTTGCGATTGGCTTAAAACTGGGTAATCCGAAATTAAAAGTGGTGATTATCTCCGGCGACGGCGACCTGGTATCGATTGGTGGTAATCACCTGATTCATGCCGCGCGGCGCAATATGGATTTGACGGTTATCTGTGTGAACAACTTTAACTATGCGATGACCGGCGGTCAGTTTGGACCCACAACGCCGCAGGGTGCCAAGTTGACCACGGCACCTTATGGCAGTTTTGAGCACCCGTTTAACATCCCATTTCTTGTTGACTCCTGTGGCGCAACCTATGTGGCACGCTGGACCGTGCTTCAGGTCCGCCAGATGACCCAGACTTTCAAAGAGGCGCTAATGCACTCTGGATTCAGTTTTGTTGAGGTGATATCGCCCTGTCCTACCGTTTATGGCCGACGCAATCAGTTGGGTTCCGGGCTGGAGATTGTAAAATACTATCAGGAAAAGTCGGTGGTGAAAAATGACATCGACACCCGGGAGTGTGAAATAACCTATCAGGGTCCAATCGTTGTTGGAAGGTTTGTCCAGAAGCGAAAACCCACCTATCTTGAAGCAATGAACGATTTTTTGCGTTCCAGTGTGGGCGAGAAATTTGTTCCCTATCAAGGACCAATGGATGATGGAGATTAAACTTTCCGGATTTGGCGGTCAGGGGATTATAATGATGGGGATGGTTCTGGGTCGGGCTGCTACCCTGTATGATAATAAATATGCGACCCTGACCCAGAGTTTTGGACCCGAGGCACGGGGCGGTGCCTGTTCAGCGCAGTTGATTATCTCGGAAGAGCGGGTGCTTTATCCTTATTTAACCGCGCCCGACATTTTAGTGGCGATGTCCCAGGAGGCGTATGAGAAGTTTGAGCCGACATTAAAGGACGGCGGGGTTCTCATCTGGGAGGAAAACCTGGTCAAGCCCCATAACCATTTTGGTCGGGTCAGGGAGTTTACCATTCCGGCAACGAGAATCGCGGAAGGTCTGGGGAATCGGATGTTTGCCAATATGGTGATGCTCGGGTTTGTGGTCGCCGTGACCGATGTTGTTCCTTGGGAGGCGCTAATTAAGGCGGTTCAGGACACCCTGCCCGCGCGACTGCTTGAGAAAAACCTCGTGGCGCTGGAAAAGGGGTATGAGCTCGGACAGGAAAAGAAGAAGTCGGTATGAAGGTTAAGGATGGTCTGACTCTTAAAGAGGTGCTGCGCTCAAAAGGGGCGAGCCTGAAAATCAAGGACCAGGAGTTTCAAATCGCAGCGGTGCCCGAATCACCCTGTCGGGTTGCCTGTCCGGCTGGCGTTAATGTCAAGGCTTATGTCGGTTTGATTGCGGCGGGCAAGTTTGAGCAGGCGCTGGAGGTGGTGCGGCAAACCAATCCTTTACCCGGAATCTGTGGCCGGGTGTGTACCCATCCCTGTGAACAGGAGTGCCGCCGCGCCGAACTGGATGAACCGGTGGCAATTCGCGCCCTGAAACGATTCATTGCCGATTATGCGTTCAATCGGCCCCGGGCGGTATTACCCCAAGACACAGTTAAAAGACCGCAGCGGGTTGCGGTGGTTGGTGCCGGTCCTGCCGGTTTGACCGCAGCAAACGACCTGATCCGGCTCGGGTATCAGGTGACGATTTTTGAGGCACAGGAAAAACCGGGCGGGATGCTCATCTGGGGAATTCCGCCTTTCCGTTTACCCCGAGCGGTGATTGAACAGGAGATTGATTCGGTCCTTGGTTTAGGGATGGAACTGTTTACCCGAACCAAAATCGATGAACCGGCACGGCTGCTCAAAGACGGTTTTGCGGCGGTGTTTTATGCTCCGGGTTGCCAGAAAAGTTTGACGCTTGGTCTGCCGCTGGAGGATGAACTGTTCGGGGTGATAGATGCCCTTTCCTTTTTGAGAAGAACTTTTACCGGCGAGATTAAAACTGTTTCGGGTCGGGTGCTGATTATTGGGGGTGGAAATTCGGCGATTGATGCGGCACGGGTGGCAAAGCGGCTTGGTGCCGAGGAGGTCTGGATTGTTTATCGCCGGACCAGAAGGGAAATGCCCGCCGGCGAAGAGGAGCTGTCTCAAGCGGAAGCAGAAAATATCCGCATCGAGTATCTTACCCAGCCGGTTGAGTTTGTTCACCGGGAGGGAAAGGTTACCGGATTACGGTGTGTTCGTAATACCCTGGGTGTGCCTGATGAGTCCGGGAGAAGAAAACCGGTACCGATTCCGGGCTCGGAATTTCTAATTGGTGCAGATTGGGTTATCACGGCGCTGGGTCAGAAGGTGGAGAAGGATATTGACCATTTGCCATCCGGTGTTTTTGTCGGTGGCGATGCTGCGGGTGGTCCAGCAACGGTGATTGACGCCATTGCCAGTGGCCACCGGGGCGCAAGCGCGATTCACAAGTTCATCAGCGGCGCCGAGGAAGTAACAAAAGTTGCCGAGGTTCAACTGGAGGTTCAAATGCCGGTGTTAACTGCGGTGCCCAAGAGCCGGGTGAGGCCGCGGCAACTGGCACCGGAAAAGCGCAACATTTTTGCCGAGGTGGAGGAACCCTTGACACCGGCAGAGGCGATACAGGAGGCAGAGCGCTGTTTGCGCTGCGGCTTTTGTGGTGAATGTGTTCGGTGCCACAGGACCTGTCCGAAACATCAGGTGGCAATTCGTACCGTTGACTCTACCGAAACCGCATTTCTGCGAGTCCATTCCCTAAAGACCGTTTTTCCTGACGGACTGGAAGAGCTGTCGGTGACGATAAAATTTTTTAGTGAGACAGAAGAAAAGACCATTCCGGGCGTAATTCAACCTTTGATTGTCAGGGTGGAAAAAGAGTTGTGCCGGGGTTGTGGAAGGTGTGTTGATGCTTGCCCGCACGAGGCGATTACGCGCGAGGAGTGGTATTCTGGTATTCAGGTGGCGGTAGTTGATAATCGGCGCTGTCGGGGATGCGGCAACTGTTTGACCGTTTGTCCGAGCGGTGCATTACAGAGTTATCTCAAGTTTGTGCCAGCATTCTATCGTAACCAGCGATGAACCAAAGTTTACCTCCAATCAGAAATTTTGCCTTTGTTTGTGAGCGGGTGTCAGCGCTGGTGTCGGGAGAGGTTTTGTTAAAAAATGGGTTCGGGTATCGCACGGTAAACTGCATTGGCCAGGTGGGAACCGGCGCGATTTTGCAGGCGTTTGAGTATGGCGCAGGCCAGGTTGTTCTGTATGGATGTGCCGAAACGGAGTGCCGGCATGAGATTGGTGCACAAAATGCCCGAAAACAGGTTGAAACCAGCCGGCAGTTATTAAACCTTATGGGGTTTAGTCCCGAAGCGGTGCATTTTATTCCGGTGTCAGAGCGAAGTGGGCACGATGATTTGTTTAGCATCCGGTTAGCGAGCAACAGGTCAAGGGGGCAGAAAATAGCAGGTGGTATTGAACCGGAAAATGACAACAATTTTGCGCCCGCCGGAACAAAGGTACAAACCGATTTTGTCTGTATTGAGTGCGGCCGATGTAGTGGAGTGTGTCCGGTTGCCCGAACCGGGCTCGGTTTTTCACCGCGGCGGTTGATGCAGAAGGCGGCGACCGATGAAACGCCCTTAAAGATTAGGGCTCTTTATGCCTGTCTGGGATGCGATTTGTGTAAAACGGTTTGTCCTTCAGGGAAGAGCATTGCCGGGGAGATATTGCGGTTGCGGGCGATTGCATTTCAGGAGGGTACGCAGCCCGTAATGGCACACGATGGGGTTGTGCAAACACTGAGCAGAATGATGGCGAAAAGTGCGTTGTCCCAGAACAGATTAAACTGGCTCAATTCGGAGATGCGAGTTGTTGATAAAGGGGAGATTGCCCTTTGGACCGGATGTGCACCGTACCTTGATATCCTGTTTAAGGAAATGGGGGTGAATCAGGTTGCAACTTTGCGCAATGCGGTGCGGATTATGAACCGGCTGGGGATTGAGCCGGTAATCCTGGCGGATGAACGGTGCTGTGGTCACGATTTGCTGTGGCTGGGCGATGTCCGCACCGTAAAGAAACTTGCGCGGCACAACTTAACTCAATTGCAGAGCGCCGGGGTAAAAGAGGTTGTTTTCCTCTGTCCGGAGTGCTTGCGGACCTTCAAAGTTGATTATCCGCCGCTTGCCGGGACACGAGGGGTGGAGTGGAAATTAAAGCATATCAGTGAGTTCCTTCTTGAGCACGGGTTTAAACCCGAGGGCACCGGCGAAAGAAAGCGAGTTACCTATCATGACCCCTGCCGGTTGAGCCGACATCTTGGGGTCGAAGATGCCCCGCGCCAGTTGATTAGCCAGGTCAATGGGATTGAGTTGGTGGAGATGGAACACAACCGTAATGAAGCGCTATGTTGTGGCGGCACATCGTGGCTGGAGTGCGGTGCCGCGGTCAAACTTCTTCAGGACCGGCGCCTGCAGGAGTGGCAGGCGGTAAAGGCAGAAACTCTTATTACCGGCTGCGGTAAATGTGAAATTCATCTGCGCTGCGCCCAGATGAGTCGGGGTAACGATAAGGCGCAAAAGATTGTTAATCTGATTGATTTTTTAGCAGATAAGGAGTAAAATAGCACGATGAGTCAAGAGACGCGAATCGGCGTGTTTGTCTGCCGGTGTGGCACCAACATCGCCGGCACCGTCAATGTCGAAGCGGTGGCAGATTACGCCCGAACCTTACCCGATGTGGTTTATGCGGTTACCAGCCTCTACAACTGTTCTGAACCAGGACAGAAGGAGATTCAAAAAACAATTACCGAATTCAAACTCAATCGGGTGGTGGTGGCGGCTTGTACACCACGGATGCACGAGCCCACTTTTCGTGCCTGTGTGGCGCAGGCGGGATTGAACCCATTTCTGATGGAGATGGTGAACATCCGGGAAGGGTGTTCCTGGGTTCACGCCCTTGAGCCGGAGCGGGCAACGAAAAAGGCGTGTCATCTTGTCCGGATGGCGGTGGCAAAGGCACGGGCGCTGAAACCGCTCAGCCCGCGCCGTTTTCCTTTAAAGGATGCGGTGCTGGTGATTGGCGGCGGTGTCGCCGGTATTCAGGCAAGCCTTGACCTGGCAGATGCGGGTCATCAGGTGTATCTGGTGGAGCGTCAGCCTTCGCTCGGTGGGTTGATGGCACAGCTGCACAAAACCTATCCGACGATGGATTGTGCGATATGAATACTGGCGCCCAAGATGGCGGATGTCGGTCGGCATCCGAAAATCAAACTCCTGACCCTTGCCGAGGTTAAGGAGGTTGCCGGTCATGTTGGTGACTTTAAGGTAAGAGTTCGGCAGAAGGCACGGTTTGTTGATGAGCGGGAGTGCACCGCCTGTGGCGATTGCGCCAAGGTTTGCCCGCAACTGGTGCCGGATGAGTTTAACTTAGGGCTGGCGTTAAGGAAGGCGATTTACCAGCCGTTCCCGCAGGCGATTCCGGCAGCATATGTCCTTAATCCTGATGACTGTCTGGGCTTGAATCCTATTGCCTGTGGCAAGTGTGCGCAGGCGTGCGAAAAGAAGTGCATCGACCTGAACGCTCAGGATAAGGAGTTAACCTTTGAGGTGGGCGCAATTATCGTTGCCACCGGTATGGAGCCGTTTGACCCGTTGTCCCGTACCGAGTTTGGCTATGGCAGGGCGGCAAATGTGATAACCGCAATGGAGTTTGAGCGGCTGGCATCTTCCGGCGGACCAACGAGCGGCGAACTCATCCGGTTCAGTGACCGGCGTCGCCCGAACAGTATCGCCTTTATTCAGTGTGTTGGCTCACGCTGTGCCCAGCAGGGTACGCCCTACTGCAGCAACATCTGCTGTATGAACACGATTAAGGACAGTCTGGTGCTCAAGGAACATTACCCGGATATGGAAATCAAGGTTTTCTACATTGACCTGCGTGCCTTCAGCAAAGGGTTTGAGGAGATGCTGTGGCGTTCCAAGCGGCTCGGGGTCAAGTACATCCGCGGGATTCCGGGTGAAGTGGTTGAGGACAACGCAACCGGGAATCTTAAACTTTATGTGGAAAACACCGAAACCGGCAAGGTTGAGGAACATATTGCGGAAATGGTAGTTCTGGCGACCGGAGTAAAACCAAGGGCAGAGACCAAGCCGATTCAGCAACTGATGGCGTTACAACTTCACCCTGAAGGTTTCCTGCTCGAGGCACATCCGAAACTGCAACCGGTTGATTCGCCGGTGCGCGGTGTTTTCTATGCCGGATGTGCCGAAGGACCAAAGGATGTCAAGGATTCGGTGACACAGGCAAGCGCGGCTGCGGGACGAGCAGCACGGCTTCTGGCGCAGGGTTCCTTGGCAGCAGAACCGAATACGGTTGAGGTCATTACTGACAAGTGCCGTGCCTGCGGTATGTGCGCGCCGGTCTGTACCTTCAAAGCGGTGGAGTGGCAGCGCGGTGCGCCGGCAAAGGCAATTGATGCGGTGTGTGCCGGTTGTGGCAACTGTGCTGCCGAGTGCCGGTTTGAGGCGATTGAGGCACATCAGTTCACCGACGAACAAATCTTTGCCCAGATTGAGGCGGCGCTGGCAGAAGAGCCCGAGTCGAAAGCGATTGTGTTTGCCTGTCACTGGTGCTCCTATGCGGCATCAGATACCGTTGGGCTGGGGCGGTCTCAATACCCGCCGACGCAGGTTTTGATTCGGACGATGTGCAGCGCCCGGGTTGCTGAAAAGTTTGTGCTCAAGGCGTTTGAACTCGGGGCACCGGTTGTTCTTGTCTCTGGCTGCCACTATGCGGACTGCCACTACCTCAATGCCAATCGTCAAACCCAGCGCCGGGTTGAAAAACTTTGGGACAAACTTGAGGCGTGGGGAATCAGGCCCGAGAGGTTGCAACTGGAATGGATTTCCGCGGCACAGGCGCCCCGGTTTGTCAAAACGATGGAGGAACTGGAACGGCTTCGGGCATCGGTGACACCAGAAGAGATTGAACAGACAAAGCAGATTCTTGCCAACCCGCCCAAGGTAACCTTACGGGTTGAGCCCAAGACCGCGGGTGAGATGCCGTTTGTCTGCCTGCGCTGTGGCAATGAGTCAAGACATCACTGGATACCGGGTCAGCCTCAAGAGCGTTCCTGCCCCCATTGCGAAAGCAACAGCCTGCGGCTGGTAATCAGTTAATCAAGCGCAGCGATTCCTATCTGCTATTGACACGATAAAATTCTTCGATTATATTTTACCGGTTGCCAGGCGATTTTTAAAAAAGGAGTTGATATGAAGGGCATTAAAATAGCTGCGGTCGTGTTTGCGCTCCTTATCCTCGGTTGCAGTAAAGCACCGCATAAGGTGGAAAAGAAGGTTGTAGTCACCAAAACCCAAACAACCGAATCCTTGCCTGATATTCCTTCCGAACTTAAATATCCCGGTGCCAGTGTACTTGACCTTTCCGCCTCAGAAGCCGAAAACGGGTTTAGCCAGTTTTATGTCTTCCGGACAACAGATTCCTTGCCCGTTGTCAAGAAATTTTATGATGAGCGGGTAGAAAACCTGTTTCAGGATGTTGGATGCACCAGTTCATTTTCTGACCAGGTAATAGTGAACAGTTATTGGAAGATGAAAGAAGATAAAAAGGCGAATGAAGGGCTGCAATGCATTCTGGTCAAGGAGAAAGATGGTACCCTTGGCACCTTGATATACTGGCAGCGGCAGGGTACGAAGATTGAAATGTGATTAAGCGTTTCTTTGTTAACAGCGCAATTGTCAAATCCTTCATTTTATTACTATTCAATCCCACGAGAGCCGATTTCATTCCCGCGGTGCGCGTTGACCAGGAGAATAGACCCAATTACGCCTGCTATCATCCGGACATTGCGCTTGGTCCTGATACTGGTGGCGTTCAACCCATTTATGTGGTGTTTGAGGACGATTCAGTGCCTTTTACCGTTCAGCGGAGCGATATAGCTTTTCAGCGTTCAACCGATTGGGGGAGCACCTGGCTCAGTGAAAATATCATCGTTCGGCGGGGAAACCGGTTTGCCTGCTATCCGGATTTACAGGTGGCAAGAGACGGAACCGTATATCTCGTCTATGTTGACCGGGTTGACGGTAGCCGTGGTCATATCCACTTTGTCCGTTCTAGCGATATGGGTGAGACCTGGTCGGCACCGGTGCAGGTTGATGACAATTCTACGGTCGTGCCCGTGGGCTGGGTCAAACTGGCGCTTGATACCGCAGGCAACCTTTTCTGTGCCTGGACCGACCAGCGTGGTTCATACCTCAGGGTTTACGCCGATGTTTCAACCGATGGCGGCAGGAGCTGGGGCACTGATGTCAGGGTTGACGACGACACCGTGTCCTTTAACTGTTATCCGCCCGATGTTTTTGTTCAACCCGGCACAAATTACTACTTAGTAGTGGCGGATGCGCCGGTGCGGCAGGGTAGCCAGATTGTGCTCCATTCCCATTTCTATAAGTCAACCGATAGGGGCAGGAGTTTTTCTCCGGGCTTCCAGCTGGACACATTTTCCGCCTACAGCCGGATGCCCCATATCGTTGCTGATGAAGGGCACATAATCACCGATTACACTGGCGGCAGAACTGGTAGCAATCAATGCATCACAATGGCAAGGACCTATTTTGTTCAGGGTGACTCCTGGGGTGAACAGGTCTTAGTAACCGAACTGGACACAATTTACAGCTCATTTACCCAGGGGGCAAAACTGGCTATAGACCGACAAGGCACAGTTCATACCGCCCTGATGATTGCCGAAAGGCAGAATCAAATCTGGAACATCTATTATACCAGTTCACACGACTTCGGTCGCACCTGGCAAGAGAGGGAACCGGTCAGTTTAATGCCTTCGGTTCAGCAATGGGACCCGAGTATTGCGGTTGATGATAATGGTTGTGCCTATATTGTCTGGCAGGATATGCGCTCGGGCAAGGCAGAAATCTGGTTCGCCACCAACCGCTTGACCGGCATCGTTGAACAGGAAGAAAACAAAGAGATTTTAAAGGTCCGTTGCTATCCATTTGCTTTCAAAGAGAGAACTACGATCAACATCCCGGGCTTAAATCGTCATGCTTCAATAAACATATTTGACCGGTCCGGCAGGAGGATAAAGGTTTTAACTTATGGGGTCAAATTAACGAACGGATACAGTTTTGTCTGGGATGGCAGAGATGAAAAGAACCAACAGGTGCCAGAGGGGGTTTATTACATCAGGGTTGAAACGGCTGGGAGCTGTTTTACCGATAAAGTGATTCGGGTCAAATAGCACAATTTGTAGTGTCATTGTTTTCCTTCTGTTAGTGCGCGGGCGAAAAATGGAAGCGGTCTTCGGTGAGGAGTTTAAAAACAACATTTTATTTTCCTTGACATCAAACTAATTTTTTGTAATATGCAGCAAATTTAGTGGTATGATACTTGCCATAGCCGTTAAAGTCGCTATATGCAAGGCAAAGCAGATTGAAAATTTTGCGTTATTTGGATTCTGCCTTAATGGGCAGGCGTTTTGCCCGATAAACGCAGGGTATCGGACAGGGCGTTATAGAAAAAAGCCCTGCACGGCAGCACCCAGCCGGAAAGTTTTAGCCTCGCTGACTGAGGCTATGTATAAAAGGAGGAGTTGTTATGAGGAAATGGGGTAGTTGTCTTCCGGTCGGTGTGATTGTGTTCGCTACGCTACTATTGCTAACCTGCCAGCCGCCAGCAAACAATCCGCCTAACACACCAGCAACACCTTCGGGACCGACAACCGGTCAGGTTGGGGTTTCTTACGATTTTACCAGTTCCAGCACTGACCCGGATAAAGATGGTGTGGCAATCAGGTTTGACTGGGGTAATGGTGTTGTCTCAAACTGGAGTTCGTTTGTTACATCGGGTCAGGAGGTGACGATGAGTTACTCCTATCAAACCGCCGGCACCTATAATGTGAAGGCACAGGCGATGGATGATGACGGTGATACTTCTGACTGGTCAGCAGCGCATCAAATTACAATCTCCAGTGGCGGTACTAACAATCCGCCCAATACACCGGTAACACCTTCAGGACCTGCAACCGGTGAGGTTGGGGTTTCTTATGATTTTACCAGTTCAAGCATTGACCCGG
>JBBISL010000022.1:0-30917 GCA_037441285.1 Caldifarciminota bacterium | reverse complement strand
CGGTAATTGTTGGCGGCTTCTTTACTTGTTGACTGCTCGTAAAGTCCATAACTTTTTTCTCCCATTATACTGGCAGCCGCAGCACCAGCAAGAAATGCGACACCAGCAATAAACAGGGGTAACTGCCTTCTTGGTAAACGCTGCAAACTCTCTCGAACATATGTCGTTTCCCCGACTTTCACCTCGGCATAACCCAACCAGTCAACATAACCTGGTTTCGAACACATCAACGCATACCGGTCCGGTGCCAACCCAATCAGTAAATTGGTCACACCAATCTTTCTGCCATTGGCAAGGACATCAGCACCGGTCGGCTTTGTTTCAACACTGAGAAACCCGCGCCCCTTTCCCATCTTCACCAGCACACCAATCGGTCCTGGACTGTTGACCTCGACCAGTTTTGTTGCATCCTCATAACCGGAATAACGGGCTAAAATTGACCGGGACCCAAACGGCACCTTAGAAACCACCAGCCCGTTCTCGGTTGTTTTCCCCTTGTAAACCCCATCAATCCATATCTCAGCACCCACCGGGTCCGAGGTAATCACCAGTGTTGCCAATCGGGCGGTAATGTTAAAACTCCCATAATATGCCCGGTATCCAGAATGACGTGCCTCAACCGTATGTTTGCCCGGACTCAAATTTTCCAGTTCCAATGGGGTCGTGCCGCGCTCAACATCATCGATTCTCACCGTTGCTCCTGAAGGCTGCGAGGTTATCCGGACGCTGTTACCGGTAACATCAATCTCCACCCGCAGTGCTGGCAACGATGGCCTGTATTCTGGCTCGGGTAACTTCGCCCCGCACTTTTTGCAGAACTTGGCGTCATCCCGGTTGACGGTTCCGCAATTCGGACAAACCTTTTCTGCCCAGGCGATGGTGCATATCAAAATTAGCAGTAAAGCCACTTGCCACCACCTGTTTTTTCTTATCTCCCTCATCCAATCCTCCTTCAATCAACAAACCGGTAACCACACCGGGTGCAGAACTGTGCCCCGGGTTCCCGTCTTGCCCCGCATTCCGGACAGGTTGCACGCCCGGCTGCCACCTTCAATTTTACTCCACTATGTGGCTTCAATTTTGTCCCGGCACGCGGTTCGGTTCCAATCACCACACCGCTACGATACTCGTCGCTGTAATCTCGCCCCACAACCACACTATCCAGACCTGTACTTCGCAGTGTATTCCGTGCAGTTGCTTCGGTCATACCCGACACATCCGGAATCAAAACCATTCCGGTGCTCAATCTAATCTTTACCACGCCACCTTTTTTCATTTTGGTACCGGCAGCAGGGGTTTGTTCCGCCACGCTGCCCTGCGCAAATGTATCGTCTTTATTGTCACCCAGTTCCACCCGAAACCCGGCTGCCTCCAGTTTCTTAATCGCTTCTGTCTGATAAGCACCCAGAACATCAGGAATTGGCTTACCCTGGCCGCCGATAAGTAGCCATCCCGCCGCCACCGCAAGAAGCAGCCCCAACGGCACAATCCATACCACTGATGAACGGCGCCGCTTCTCCGTCGTAATCGGTGCGGGGGCAACAACAGGCGCTGTCCTGGGCGGAGGAACCGGCCGCGCCGTTGACATCACCGACTTCGGTACCGCAGCCGCAGGCTTAGGTTCAGATTGTCGGGGGGGTGGCGCTGTTTTAACCGGCTCCCGGGGTGGCTGCTCAGATGGCATTTGCACCGGCTTCTTTTCCGGCTGTTTAGGGACAGCCGCTAACAGTGCTGCTCGAAACTCCTGAGCAGTCTGAAACCGCTCTTCCGGTTTCTTGGCTAACGCCTTTAATATAACCTTTTCCAGTTCCGGGGAAATTTCGGAACGAACCGAACGGGGTGCGGGTGGCAACTGTTCAATGTGCGCCTTAATCAAATCGGCACCCAGTTCTGCCTGAAACGGCGGCTTCCCGGTTGCTGCTTCGTACAGAACTACACCCAGTGAATACAGGTCAGCCCGGGCATCAACACTCTTCCGCTGCGCCTTTTCCGGCGCGATGTAACGAGCGGTCCCAACCCGGGAGACTCCATAATCAATCAAGCGCCACACCCCCTCTTCAACCTGAACAACCTTTTTCGGCTTGATATCCCCATGCAATCGGCCCTGACTGTGCGCATGTGCCAGGTCATCAAGAATCGAAGCAAAGATATGCTCCAGCTCAGGGCTGGGAACCACCTGTCGTTCGGCAAGCAAATCAGCGAGTGTTTGAGCTCGCGCCATTCTATTCACAGGATAACAACAACTTAAGAAATGTCAAGGATTTACCCATCACAGTTATCGCACCGCACCTGGTTTAAAATCGGTGGTCGTCTTTAATAGCAGATTGCGCGCCAGTGACGCATAAGGTGAACCGGGAAATTCAAGAACGATTCGCTCAACGGTCGCCCGAAATCGGCTCTCGTCCCGCAGACTGTCGCGATAAATCTCTGCCTGCTTAAGAAGCGCCCGCGCCGTCCGTTCACTTTGGGGAAATCGGGCAATTAATGAATCGAGCGCGGTCAACGCTTCGCGGTATTTCCCCTCCTGACAGAGAATCTGGGACAGTAGAAAAAAAGCCTCCTGTGCCACCGCATCGTTTTCCCGGGTTAACTCCTGGGCTCGTTTCCGGCTCGCCTCAACCGCACCGGCATCAAGGTCAAGCATCGCCTTTGCAAGTTCTAAAATCCTATCGCCACTCAGTGTAAGCACCCCCAGTTCCAGGGCGTCATTTGCGAGTAAACTTTGCGGGAATCGGGCGTTAACATCCCGAACGAACACCCGAACCGAGTCAAACTTCCCCTGATAGAAAAGGACCTTCGCCTGCAGAAAAAGCACACTGTCATCCGGTGATTCAAGTCCTGCCAGCACCTGACGGGCGCTGTCCAGTTGCCTTAAACCAACCAGCGATGCTGCCAGCCCTACAAGCGCCCCTTTGTCTTTGGGTCTTTGCTTTAAAACCGCACGATACGCTTGCGCCGCACCTTTAAAATCCCTCTTTTCCAACCGGGCGAGCTCGGCATATTCAAATCTTGCCGCAACAGTGGTGTCCTTTGCCAGTAGCGCCAGCGCCTCATCAATTCTGCCCATTTTTCGCAGAACCCTTGCCGCATCCGCACTCAACCCCTGCTCCTCGTAAATTGCCAGTGCCGCGCGCCATGCCCCTTTCTTTTCACACCCCCGGGCAAAATTTACCATTTCCAGGCGGTTCAAACCCTGCTCAATTATCCGCACCGCACCCGGTTCATCACCCGCACCAATCGTAACCTCAGCCTGCGCCCTTAACCGAATCGACTCGTCCTTGATTTTGTTTAAGGAGTTCAACACCCCTTTAACTTCACCACTCCTGCCATAACTGCCGAGCCGCTCCAGAAACTTATTAGACCGGCGTGGGTCATAATTGACAATCTCAACCAGCCTTTCGGTCGCGGCAACAAACCGGCCTTGCATTTCATATATCTCCACTAACTTTTCGGCATAATCAACTCTAAACCCATTGCGCCGCAATATCTCCTCAAGATACTGTGCGGCCCAACCCTTTTCCCCACCCCGCAGGACCGTTTCCACCAACACCATAACCCGTCCGGGCCATTTTTCGAAAAATCGCTGTGCCCGCTCCCGCGCTGCGCTTTTTTTCTTTAAACCGAGCAGCGCCTCAATTGTACCCAGGACAACATCACCGTTATCCGGCACAACACCCTCCAGCCGCTGCATAATCATAAGCAACGAGTCATACCTTTTTAGGTGCCGGCTCACCCTTACTATGCCCAAAAGCGCCTGCCGGTCCAAAGGGTTTTTCTCCAGTGTTGTTTTGTAAACAGTCCATGCCTGCTCAAACTGCCCAGCCTGTTCCAGCATCTGACCTTTAAGCCCGTCCTGGGCAAACAGTCGGGCGGAAAAAAATGTTAGCGCAACTGTAAGCAGAAAAAACTTAACCGTCTCCCGCTCTGCCTTCTTCTTGTGCCTCATCGCTCCTCCAGCAGTCGCTCAAAATAGGAACGAATCAACCTCTCGTACTCCCTGGGATAACCCTGTTTTAACGCCCGCAACAACTCTTCGCGCAAAACCTTATTGCGCTCCCCGAAATCTTCCGGAAGTTCGGGTAACACCTCAATTCGATACTCCTTCCCGGTCTCAGCCTGCCGTTCCTCCTTGAAACCTTGCTGGCGCAAACTGCGCTCGGCATCAAGCATCCGGGACAGGATGCCTTCCTGTCGCTCAATCAACTTTCGGTCAATCTGGAGCTCGCTCAGCGCCCGCTCCACCGCCTTCATCTCCTCAACTAACTGGTCCAGCCTGCCCGTTAAACCGGGCCTTTGTCCGCCCATTGATTGGAGCAACCTCTCCAGTTGTTCGCGTAACGCCGCCTGCTGCGCAAGCAATCTTTGCAACTGCTCCATCTGCCCGGCGCTCAAACCCGAAACCGGTATCGGAATCGGGATACCTGACATCCCGGCATTTATCGCCATCTGTTCCGCAGTCATCTGGGAAAGTTGCTCCAGTAAACTCTGCAACCCCCCTTTCATGCCGCCGCCCTGCGCCGCCTCTGCTGCGGCATCAAGCACCATTGAAACCGCCCGATTCAAACTCATCCGCGCCTTGGTCATCTGCCCTTTTCCCGTACCTGCGGCACCGGCTGATAGCATCTCCGCCGCACTCTTCATCTGGTTGATTACCCGGGCAAGTTGCTGCGCCATCTCCGGTGATACAATTAGCGTTTGCGCCCCGAGCGCGGCCAGACTTTCCGCCACCAGACGCGTTGCCTCAAGCAGGCCCATCTCCTCCGGAGCAAGGTGCGGCGGATTCGCCTGTTCTGCCAGTCTGTTTTCAAGGTCCTCCTGCTCCTGCGACACCTTCAACAGGGCATCCGACGCCGAAATAAGTTTACGCATCACCTCTTCAGAACGACGGCGCTTTAACCCCTCACTCAACCGCTCCAGGTTATCGGCAAGCTCCTTAAAAGCGCGCTCCAGTTTCTCGCTCTTCGGCCGCGCCAGTTGCTGCTCGCCCCTGCCCAGTTGACTCTGTAACTCCTGTGCCAGTTGCTCCAACCCGTTCTCGGCAATCTTTTCATTAAGCGCATTCAGCGATTCGGCAATCGCGGTATCTCGCAACTCGGCTGCCAGCTTATCGAGCTCGGTCCGCAAACTGTCAAACAATTCATTTGCCCTTGCCTGCTTCTCCGCCAGTTCCTGAACAGCGCCCTTTCCCAACTCTCGGCTCACATCTTCCTGCGCCTTCTGCAACTCCTTTGCCTGCCGCGCCAGCGCCTCAAGTCGCTCCTCCTCCATTATCCTTTTCAACAGTTCCAGAGCACGTTCAATGTTCTCCTTCAATGTCTCCTGCTCCAGTTGTACTCTTTCCAGCACCGGTCGGACATCCGGCGCCCTTTCCCCTAATTTCTGTGCCAGCTCGTTAAGCGCCTTCTGCAACTCCTGGGGCAAAACCCGGGAAAGTAACTCCTGCAACTGCTCCAGCCGCTCGCGGGTCTCCGGGTCATAACTCATACCCTGAACCATCTCATCAATCGTTCGGGCAATCTCCTGTTTCAGCGTCTCAACCTGCCCGAGCAGTTGCTTCTGCTCCTCCAGCAAACCCTCCAGCCGCTTTTTCTCCTCCCAGGACAGCTCCCGTGACCTTTTCAACTCTTCGCCAATACGCGTCAACTGGGAGTTTAACTCTTCCTGCTTCGCCTCCAGTGGTGTTAGCTCCGCCTGGGTTGTTCGGGTCTTTTCCACCGCCGCCGAATAAATCTCGGTCATTGTTGGAAACCGTATTGAGAAGAGTTCGCTTTTCGTCCTTTTCGGACCGGAAATCAGGTCGTTGTCTCTTACCTCAACATAGTAGCGCAGTACCTCACCAGGCAAGAGTCCGGATGAAGAAAGGTCCCATACATAGAGCGTCGTATCCTCCCGCTGGCCCGAAAATGTCTTCAGTCGCACCGCCTCGCTGATGCTGTCCTTGCCGTAATGAAGTGTCAAATCGGTCAACCCGTAATCGTCAATACTGTTCACCCCTAAAAGCACCTGCATACTCATCGGCAGGTCAACATCCCGCCCCGGACTGAACACCTTGACAAATGGTGCCTCATCCGGCAGGAGCCGCAATTGTATCCGCGCCACCTTCTGCACTGCACCACCCGGAGCCGGCACCAACTCTATCCCGATTTCACCGTCAACCTGCGCCATAAACTCGGCGCTAATCCGGGTCGGCATTTTCCGGTCAACCAGCACGCTTGTTGTCTCCGAGCTAAAAACCAACCTGCCATCCGCAACCGCTTGACTCACCTCGCCATCAAGAACCACCCGCGTACCTTTCAGAACGATTAGCTCCTCGCCCCGGACTTCGCTTTCGGGCAGACGGGAGTATGCCGGCGGTTGGCAACGCAAAATCATCCGGCGTAAAGTCAGAGGCGTGATTAAGCCCACCCGAAACCAGTCTGAACTTTTACCGAGAACCCGAAACCGATAACTCATTCCCTCGCGCACCGCAAACTCTACCCAATCCCCGGACAGTACGATAGAGCGCCGCGAGCCGTTGTCCTCTCTTATTTCCATCCGCACCCGTTCAAAAACTCCCTCAGGTTGCACCTGACAGAAAAACCTCACCACATCGTCCGCCATAACCATCGTATCGCCCGGCGCAACCTTAAACTTCACAACTAACCAGCCCGGGGTGAAACCATTTTTCAACCCCACCGCGAACCGCTCGCCCCCCACTGCAATAAACCCGAAAAGCATACCCAACCAGCCGACCGCAAAAATACCGCCCAGAAAAATCCGCCACTTAGAAGCCAGACTCTTTTTTGGTCTATTGCGCAAGAGCTCCTCAACCTGCGCCACCGCCGCATCGCGCAACTCCATTGAGTACCCCTCAACACCCCCCTGGTATCTACTTAACTCCAGAGCAGCAACAACCCGACCCTTTAACTCCGGAAAAATCCGCTCAAGTTTATAGGCTACCGCCTTAACTTTAACTTCTTTAAACCAGTTCCAGGCAAAAAAAATTGTTAGCGGCGTCAGAAACAGCAGCACCGCCCAGCCCGAAAGGAAAAAAAGGGCACTGGCACATATTCCCATCGCGGCAACACCGATTGCCAGAAAGAAGGTGGACAGTAAAACATTGATGAGCACCGCCCGCTGCAACCGGCGTATCTCCAGTTCCAGACCACTGATATTGCGCTTCATTTGCCTCAATTTAAATAGTACCCCCAAACCTCTAAGATTGCAACATAAACCAGAAGCCACCCGCCCCAATCTTTCTGAAACAAAGCCATCCCGCAAACAGCCTAACCCGTTGCTCAACTCCGCAGGATTTGACCCCTCCTTTTAACTTGACTTTTCTCAGCAACAGCCTAACCTTTATTTACCAGGACACAATGACCCTTTCCGCGCTTCATCTTCAGCAAAAAGCCGAGCGCCGGATAACTGTTCTCGGACTCGTAATCAACATCCTCCTTGTCGCCAGCAAAGTTTTTGCTGGTCTTATAAGTAACTCCAGTGCGATAATTGCCGATGGCTTGCACTCTTTCTCCGACCTTGCCAGTGACATCGCGGTGCTCTGGGGCATTCGTGCGGCAAAACAGCCGCCCGATTATGACCATCACTACGGACACCATCGTTACGAAGCAATCACCGCCCTTGGCGTCGGCATCCTCCTTATCGGCGCCGCCTTATTCATCGCCTACGAAGCGCTCATCACCATCAGCCAGCGCCACGGCGGACTGCGCAACTGGCTACCATTCTACATCGCCCTCGTTTCGATTGTTTCCAAAGAAATACTTTACTGGCTCACTCGTGCTGTCGGCAAACGCTATCACAACCAGGCAATTATTGCCAACGCCTGGCACCACCGTTCTGATGCCTTCTCCTCAATCGCTGCAGCACTGGGTATCGCCGGCGCCCTTATCGGCGGTGAAAAATGGTCTTTTCTTGACCACCTCACTGCGGTCCTGCTTGCCGCCTTCCTGGTGTACATTGGCATTCGTATTGTCCGGGATGAACTCCGCAAACTTTCGGACCGCGCGCCGGACCCCAAAACCCTAACAAAACTCCAGCAGACAATCAGAAACATCCCCGGTGTCAAAAGTTTTCACGCCTTCCGTGCCCGTTCTGCTGGTTCGGGCAACAAAATTGAAATGGATGTTCATGTTCTTGTTGACCCGACAATAACTGTTCAGGCGGGACACGAAATCGCCACCCGGGTCGAGGAGCAAATCAAAATTGCCAACCCTGATGTGACAAACATCGTTATCCACATTGAACCGGAACAGGAGGACGAAGCAAATTAACCCATCCTCACCATTCGGACCGATTACGCCTGATTCACTCCTTTCCGCTATGCTCATCGCCCCACCGGTTTCACTGCCCAAATGGGCACCAACCCGGTAACTATCCCGGGGATTACTCCTGACCCGCCCGGTACCATTCATTAAACTTTACAATAAAATCTGCTAACATATCTATTTCCTCAGTGTTACAAAACATTTGCCTGCTGGCTACAATTATTTTTCGTTAAAATTTTGCGGTTTCTAACTCATATCTTAATAGCCCTGAATCCGGTTCATTCTCTGCCCGGTTCATATCTCGTTTTCCTGTATTTTCGGTAAACCGCCGGCGCTAAAATTCTTGACCTCTGTTCAGATTGGCTTATCCTAAATAGGTGGTCTTTGTCTACATCGCCGCTGCCCTTGCCCTGATAATAAGCAGCGTGGTTCTGTTGCTGTATCTTACCCGCTCCCGGCAACCGGCCGGTGACCTGAATTTGCTCCTCCAGCAGTTTGAGTCGCTCCGCCAGCAACAGATTCAGGCGCTTGACAACAACGCCCAGCTCTTGAATCAGCGTTTAAGCGAAATCAACCGGCTCCTTGCCGAAAACACCGGTCAGATTAACACCCGGCTCGACAACGCCGCTCGAATGGTGAGTGATGTTTCCCGCGCCCTGGGCGAACTGTCTCAGGCATCACAGCAAATTTACGAAATCGGAAAGAACATCGCCTCCTTACAGGAAATTTTGCGCGCCCCAAAGCCCCGCGGCGGCCTCGGCGAACTTTTCCTTGGCAACCTGCTCCAGGAGATGGTCCCGAACAACTACGAACTTCAATACCGTTTTCGCTCCGGTGTCAAGGTCGATGCCGTGGTCCGGCTTGGTAACCGACTGGTGCCGATTGATGCCAAATTCCCGCTGGAAAACTTCCAGCGCCTGCTCACCGCACCGGACGACACCAGCCGCCGCAGTTTACGAAAACAGTTTTTGAACGACATTAAAAAACATATCGACACCATCGCCGACAAATACATCCTGCCCGATGAAGGAACTTTTGACTTTGCTTTGATGTACATCCCGGCGGAAAATGTGTACTACGAAACAATCGTCGCCAATCCCACCGAAGAGAAAGAGACCATTTTGGATTACGCCTTTTCCCGTCGGGTAATTCCAGTTTCGCCGGGAACCATCTACGCCTATCTCCAGACTTTGATTCTTGGCTTGCGCGGGCTGGAGATTGACCGCAAAGCGCTTGCAATCCTTGACCACCTCAACCGGCTCCAGGCAGAAATCAGCCGTTTTCGGGAAAAGTTTGAAACCATTGGCTCCCATTTAACCAACGCCCACAACCGTTATGAAGAGGCAGCGCGGGAGCTGGTGCGTTTAACGGAAAAGGTTGCGTTAAACATTGATGAAAAGATTGACACAGGAGGTCAAAAATGAAATTGGTGACCATTGTCCTTTTTACCGCCGTGGCTCTCGCCCCCGGTAACTGGCAGCAACTTGGACCGAATGGCGCCGCCATCACCGCTTTAACCCCGGTCCCGGGTTATCTTGATGAACTTTACATTGCGGCTGGCAACTTTCCTACTCTAATATTTCATACCACCGACGCCGGCATTTCCTGGGGAACCCCTGAAACCATTCCGGACATCATTACCGCTCTGACAATCAATCCGAACGATGTCCGAACCCTATATGCCGGGGGCAAAACCCGCCGGATTTACAAAAGCACCAACCGCGGCGCAACCTGGCAGGTTTGCGCCAATCTGCCCTCCTCTTATGAGTTCTGGGTCCGACAGATTGTGGTCAACCCGTCAAACAGCAGTGAACTCTGGGCAGCGGCTGAAATCTATTTTAGCGATTCGGTTGGTATCTACCTGCTCCACAGCACCGATGCCGGTGCCACCTGGAACCTCAATCGGGTCATCAGCTCTTTTGAAGCCCGTGCCCAACTCCTTGCCATCAACCCGGCAAACCCGGGAACCGGATTTATTGGCGGCTCGGTTGCCAATCGTGCCCGAGTTTTTTATACCACCGACCTTGGCAACTCCTGGCAGGATAAATCGAACGGGTTAGGCGGTAGATGTGCCTATGCCCTCGCGTTTAGTCCCACAAACAGTTCAACCGTCATCTGTGCTACCGACACCGGCATCTACCACTCTTATGACCTCGGTTCCAATTGGACACGACGGCTCACAGCACCCGCCTACGCCGTCGCATTTTCTCCCCCATCACCTTACTACGCCTATGCTGGCAGTGAAAACCTTGTTTACCGTTCAACCGACCTGGGCTTGACCTGGAACGCCGACACCACCCTTTTTACCGGCAGCAACACCTGCTGGCTGGCACCGGTCCGCCCCTTAGAAATTTATGCGGGTAACAATTATGGACTCTTCCATTCCACAAACGGCGGTTATGACTGGACCTATCGCACGCCGGGTATGAAAAACCTCCGGGTGTTGACGCTGAACTTTTCCCTGCCCGAAACGGTCCTTGCCTGTGTTGAAGGGCTCGGCGTGATGAAGACCTCCGCCAGCAACCAGAACTGGCAATTGTGGGGCAAAAGGTTCCCGGGTTCAACTTGGATTAAAGATGTTGCGGTCAACCCGCGCCATCCCGACACAATAGCCTGTGTCACCACATTTGACTCGCGTCTGCACCGAACGATAAACCGGGGTGACTCCTGGGAAACTCCTCTCATCGCGCAACATTTTGAAGCACAGGGAATCGCATATCATCCAGCCGGTCCGGACACGCTTTATGTCTGGGGTGGCAAAAGGGACTCTGCTGCTGGACCCCCCAGATTCGCCATTATGCGTTCGACCGACCAGGGTCAAACCTGGCACACGATTCTTTTGCGCGAGCCCGGAGCGTGTCTGGGAATGTACTTCTCCCGCAATGCCGACACAATCTTTGCCTTCGGAAAAAGCGGCTCGGCACCGGCGCTCTTCCGTTCAATTGACCGTGGCAGAAACTGGACATTGACCAACTCGGGCATCACCGGCACACCGGTCACCGACCTGAAACGGTTTGCTCAAATCGGTTCGGACTGGTTCTGCACTACCCCTGACGGTGTGTTCAAATCGGAAAACAACGGACTGACCTGGACCAGTCTTGGACTCAATGGCGCAACCTGCGTCCTTCCTGATACTGCAATTTCAACCCGGCTCTGGGCAGGAACCGACACCCAGGGGGTATTTTACACAACCAACAACGGCATCATCTGGAACCGGGATACACTGGGAATAGCTGGCAGGACAAACTCCTTTATTATGCGTCATCCTGACAACTCCAGCGCCGTGTACTTAGGTGTTTATGGCTTCAGCCTTGCGGGTAAAAATGTGTTTGGCATTGAAGAGCCTGCCTATAGCCTGAAAACAGCGCCCGAACTTCAGATTTTCCCCACCACGACAATCAGATATGTCCGGATTGTCGCGCCGCGAGATGTTATCCGTTTAGAAGTTTACAACGCCGCTGGAAGACTGGTCCACATTATTTCAATTCCCCCAAAGCACAGCGGACCGCTTATCTGGCACCGTCCGGAAACGCTTGCCGCTGGTGTCTACCTGCTAAAAGCCTGCGGAACCAACCGGCAAGAGGTTGTCAAACTTATTCTGCTTCGCTGATGTAAATTGTTGACAGCAGGGCTTAATTTGGCTAATTTTAATAATTAAAAAAGGAGTTGCACTTGGTCAAAATTCGACTTACGCGTCTGGGTGCTCGTAATAAGCCGGCCTATCGAGTGGTCGCGATTGATTCGCGACGGGCACGCGACAGCAAGTACCTCGAAGCGCTGGGCCATTACGACCCGCGCCGGAAAATACTGAAACTTAATCTTGAGCGGGTGGACTACTGGCTATCCAGAGGAGCCCAACCCTCTAATACCGTTGACCGATTAATAAAACGTTATCGGAAAATGGTTCCGGTTTCATCGGTTCCAGAAGAGGGTGGAACCGGTGTACAACCGGACCTCGTTCCGCCTACAGAACCTACAAACTAACAAAGGAGGTAGTATGAATCTGAAGGAACTCATCGAATACATCGCGAAAGCCCTCGTTGACCATCCAGACCATGTTGAGGTCAAAGAGATCGCGGGCGAAAAGACGCTGATTTACGAATTGCGTGTTGGTCAGGGCGACCTGGGCAAAGTAATCGGCAAAGAAGGTCGCACCGCGAAATCAATCCGGGCGATTATCTCAGCGGCTGCAATGAAGCAGGGCAAGCGGGCACAACTGGAAATTCTTGAGTAGCCCGCGCCCCTGTTCTTTTCAGCGCTGAGTTAAAAAGAGGACGGAATAAGCCGGTGAGAGTCCATATCGTCACCATTTTCCCGGAGTTTTTCTCGGGACCGTTTGATTGCGGACCCACGAGAATCGCCCGGGAAAAAGGGGTTCTCGAAATCAATCTGGTCAATCCCCGGGACTTCACCACCGATTTGCACCGCACCGTCGACGACTATCCGTTTGGCGGCGGTGCTGGAATGGTGATGAAACCAGAGCCGATATGTGAGGCGGTCGAATCGGTGCGTACACCTGACTCCCGGGTAATTTTGCTCTCACCGCAGGGCAAAAGGTTTGACCAGGCGATGGCACACCGGCTCAAAGAGCTACCTCATATTGTCCTTATCTGCGGACGATACAAAGGGGTAGATGAACGCGTCCGGGTCTTGCTGGTTGACGAAGAGGTGTCAATCGGCGACTATGTGCTTGCTGGTGGAGAAGCCGCGGCGGTGGTTGTCATTGAAGCCATCGCCCGGCTTCTTCCCGGTGCCGTAGGTGATGAAGACTCGGTCGCAACCGACTCTTTTGCCCAGGGCTTGCTTGATGCACCTCTTTACACTCGCCCCCGTGAATTCCGGGGACTCGCGGTGCCTGAAGTTCTCATTTCCGGTAACCATGCGGCGGTGGCAAAATGGCGCCGCGAACAAGCACTGCTCGCTACCGCCCGACGCCGACCCGATTTGTTAAACAAAGTAACCCTGACCCCGGAAGACCAGGAGTTTCTCCGCAAATCTCTGGGAAAGGAGTTTGTTTATGGCACGGAAGCCGAAAAATGATAACGAGCCGTCGACCACTGCTCAACCGACTGCGCCGGTAACATTACCGGAACCGGGTGACCTGGTTGATGTCCACATCCGGATAAAAGAAGGCGATAAAGAACGGATTCAGGTATTTCGGGGAACGGTCATCGCCGTTCGCGGTAAAGGCGCAGGTAAAACCTTTACGGTACGCCGGGTTAGCCGCGGCGTGGGAATTGAACGCATCTTCCCTATCAACGCCCCGGTGATTGCAAAGGTTGACATCCGCCGTAAGAGCAAGGTCCGCCGGGCAAAACTGTACTACCTGCGTGAAAAAAGTGGCCGCGAAGCGGCGCTCAAAGAACATAAGCCCGGTGAAAAACCTCGACCAGAAACTGTGGCGCAATAACCACCTTGTCTGTGGTGTTGACGAGGTGGGAAGGGGCGCGCTGGCTGGACCGGTAGTTGCCGCGGCAGTTGTACTATCGCCCGGCACCAGAATCCCCGGAGTCCGTGACTCCAAAATTCTGACACCAACAACCCGAAAGTATCTGGCGGACATCATAAAACGCCGCGCCCTTGCCTGGTCAATCGGCGCGGCCGGCCATCGCTTTATCGACCGCTACAACATCGCCCAGGCAACATTCTACGCGATGCGCCGGGCGGTAATGCAAGTCCAATCCAAACTCGCCCATTCCGGTAACCCGGCACAACTTTTCGTCATCGCTGATGGCTGGGAAATCCCTGATTTGCCCCTCCCCTGCCAGGGCATAATTGACGGCGACAACAAGAGTCTATCGATTGCCAGCGCCTCAATCATCGCCAAGGTGTTTCGCGACGAACTGATGGAAAGTTTTGACCGCCGGTTCCCGGGTTATGGCTTGGCTCAGCACAAAGGTTATGGAACCCCCCAGCACATTCAGGCGATCAAACAACTTGGCATCACCTTAATTCATCGCCGGACCTTCGAACCAATTAAAACCATGATTCAAAACAATTCCAGCCCGTCTTCGGCGATTTATGAATAACCCGGATAAAACCGGTAAAAATTACCAAGAACTCGGTGCAACCGGCGAACAACTTGCCCGCCGTTTTCTTAGCAATAAAGGTTATCGTATCCTGACAACCAATTATCGCTCCCGGCGTGGCGAAATCGATATTGTATGTCAGGATGGCGACACCATTGTCTTTGTCGAAGTTAAAACCCGCTCTTCAGAAAAATTCGGTACACCCGCTGAAGCGGTCACCGCGGTCAAACAACGCCGGTTGCTCCGACTTGCCCAGGAGTATCTCATCAGTCACAACCTTGAAAATCAACCGGTCCGTTTTGATGTCCTCAGCCTCATTTGCTCGGCAACCAACATTGAAATCGAACATCTTATCGGAGCATTCTGATGCTTGCCACCGTACTCTCTAGCGCCGTCCTTGGGGTTGACGGATATCTCGTTTCAGTTGAAACTGATGTTGCCCCTGGTATTCCAGTCTTCAACATCGTGGGCTTGCCCGACACCGCGGTTAAAGAGTCGCAACATCGCGTCCAGGCGGCGATAAAAAACTCGGGCCTTTTCTTCCCAAACCGCCGCATCACCGTTAACCTCGCACCCGCCGATATTAAGAAAGAAGGTCCCTCTTTTGACCTTCCCATCGCCCTCGGCATTCTTGCTGCATCTGGTGTCGTTCCCCCTGCGGCCATTGAAGGCTATGTAATCCTTGGTGAACTTTCTCTCAATGGCTCACTACGCCCGGTTCGGGGAACGGTTGCGATGGCGCTTGCCGCACGAGCGGCAAAAGCAAAAGGGATTTTGGTACCCGAACAAAACGCGGTGGAGGCAGCACTCGTTCCTGACCTGCCGGTTTTCCCGCTTAACTCCCTCGTACATACCATCAACTTTTTGAATGGTGCTGACACCATCACCCCGCTGAAAACTGATGCCCTAAAACTTTTTGCCCGGGCCGCGCTATTTGATGTGGACTTTGCTGAAGTCCACGGTCACGCCCATGCCAAACGGGCACTGGAGATTGCTGCGGCGGGCGGACACAATGTGTTAATGCTTGGACCACCGGGCAGTGGTAAAACGATGCTTGCCCGACGCCTGCCCACTATCCTGCCTCCCCTTACTATTGAAGAAGCACTGGAAGCAACGAAAGTCCATTCGGTTGCCGGAACACTGCCCGAGGGCATTCCCATCGTTGCGACCCGGCCCTTCCGGGCGCCGCATCATAACATCTCAGAATCAGGTTTGATTGGTGGCGGTGTTATACCCCGGCCTGGAGAGGTATCACTTGCCCATAACGGTGTCCTGTTTCTCGATGAACTACCCGAGTTTCACCGTGATGCCCTGGAAGCGCTCCGTCAACCGCTTGAAGATGGTGAAGTAACCATCGGTCGGGCGCGCTCCACCATCACCTTTCCCGCCCGCTTTATGCTGGTCTGTGCGATGAACCCCTGCCCTTGTGGGTTTCTTGGTGACCCGCGGCATTCCTGCACCTGTACCCCCTTGAAAGTTCGCCGTTATCGCAGCCGGATTTCCGGTCCGCTCCTTGACCGCATCGATATTCACATTGAAGTCCCGGCACTAAAATACTCGGAAATTGCCACGCGCCGCCCGAGCGAAGACTCAGCCGCAATTCGGCAACGGGTGGCTCAGGCGCGCGCCATCCAGCAAGAACGGTTCCGCACCCTGAATCTGCGTCGTAAGATATATGCCAACGCCCAGATGACACCAGCCCTCATCAAACGTTTTTGTCCGATAACACCGCAGGGCGAAGAGATTCTCCGCGCCGCCATTGACCGCCTTGGTCTTTCCACCCGGGCTTATCATCGGATATTAAAGGTTGCCCGGACCATCGCCGACCTCGAGAACTCGGAAACAATCCAACCCAGTCACCTTACCGAGGCGGTGCAGTATCGAAGTTTTGACCGCAGTGTATTATAACGGAAGGAGGAAAATCAATGGAAAGGAGTCGAATGAAAAAACTCACCGAAAAAATCGTAAATAAACAGGCAAAGGTGGCGATTATCGGCATCGGCTATGTGGGATTACCGCTGGCACTGGAAATTGCCCGCAGCAACTACGACACTATTGGCATCGACATAGATGAAAACAAAGTACAGGCGGTAAACCGCGGTGAAAGCTTCATCGGCGATGTTCCGTCCAGCGAACTGGCTGAAGTAGTCAAGGCGGGCAAACTCCGGGCAACAAAAAACTATCAGGTGTGCCGCGATGCTGACATCATCAATATCTGTGTGCCGACCCCGTTTACCGCTTCCAAAGACCCTGATGTCTCATACATCATCGAAGCCGGCAAATCTATTGCCCGCTACCTCAAACCGGGTAAGCTTATCGTCCTCCGCAGCACCACCTATCCGGAAACCACGGAAAAAATCCTTCTGCCCATCCTCGAAGCAACCGGTTTAAAAGTTGGGAAAGATTTCTACCTTTCCTTTGCTCCGGAGCGCATTGACCCCGGTAACCGTGTCTGGACTACCCGCACCACACCGATTGTCGTCGGCGGTGTTACCCGAAAATGCACCGAATTGACCGCCCTGTTTTACCGCCAGTTTGTTGACAAAGTGGTACCGGTATCATCACCGCGCGTCGCCGAGATGTCGAAGCTACTCGAAAACATCTTTCGCAGCGTCAACATCGCGCTGGTCAATGAACTCGCCCGAATGTGTGACCGGATGGGCAACATCGACATCTGGGAGGTCATCAATGCCGCGGCAACCAAACCGTTTGGCTTTATGCCCTTTTATCCAGGACCGGGTATCGGGGGCCATTGCATTCTGATTGACCCCTACTACCTTGCCTGGAAAGCACGGGAGTTTGACTTTCACTCCAACTTCATCGAACTGGCAGCTGAAACCAATGAAGCGATGCCCTTCTTCGTCGTTGACCGTCTGTTTGAAATTCTCGGCACAAACGGCGTGGCAGCAAAAAAGGCAAAACTTCTAATCCTTGGTGCCGCCTTTAAACGCAATGTTGAAGACACCCGGCACTCACCGGCAATCAAGGTAATGGAACTCCTTCAGGACAAAGTTCAGAAAATTGACTACATCGACCCTTATGTACTGGAGATTCAGATCAACGGCAAAAAGTTCCGGGCGAAACCGCTGACTCCGGCAATAATCCGGCAGGCAGATTGTGTTTTGATTCTCACCGACCACTCCTGTTTTGACTACGACCTTATTCTCAAAGAGAGTAAACTGATTCTTGATACTCGCAATGCGATTCACCGCCGCGGTGTGAAAAAACTTTACACCCTTGGCTATCGCCGCCAGTAGCCTAACATCCTTTCAGCCACTGCCGGACAAAATCGATTATTCGCGGTAAGGCGGCTTCGACCGGACCGGAAAGTCCTTCACCCAGCGCCACTCTTCCCGGTTGAACCCCCAACAACCAGACTCGGGCACCACAGGTTTCGGTTATCAACCTTGCCAGCATACTCAAAGGCAGCGTATGAGTTGAAAAACCTTTCAAATTCAACCGGTCAAGCTCTTCCGCCGCAAAAATCCTGAACTCTCCCGCTACTGCTCCAAAATCGCAGGCATCAACTAAAAGCACCCGTTCCGGGTTCGCTCGCTCGATTACACCCAGAAAATTCTCGGGAACGGTACCGGCATCAACCGCCCGCACCCCCTGTTCCTGCAAAAGATGGGCAACTCGACAGCCAACGCCGTCGTCACCCCGCCATTGATTACCGACCCCAACCACCATAACACCGCACTTTGTGTCTTCCATCCCTGACGCTTTGTCCTTGCCTTTACCCAAATGATTTATTTCTTCCTGCGCTGCACCCGCTCCTTCAATTCCTTTGCCTCCCGCACATAGTTCTGCATCCAGGGCACCCGATTTTGGAAACCCTCCCAGGCGATAATCCGTTCACTGTACACACGCACACTATCCGGCTGATTCAACTTCTCCCAGGCATAGGCCATCTTCAACCAGTTTTCGGCAAGACCGTAGCGATTGTCGGGAAACTGTTTGCGAATGTCCTCTTCCAGTCCTTTGCCAACCACAATTGCATCCTGACATCGGTTCATATCCAGATACACATCCCGCAACAACCGCCGCGCGGCTCGATTACCAGGATACCGGGCAAGCAGCCGCTCACAGCACTTCACCGCTCCGCTATAAAGTTTATCCTCCTTCATCATAAAACCTAATAGGAACTCTGCCATCGGAACCATCAAAACGCCTTTGCGCTGCGCCTCCTGTACCAGCTCATAAGCCCGCGCTCGAGAACCAATCAACCCCAGCCCAAAACAGTACCGGTCCGCGGTCGCTTTAAAATATTCAATTACCCCTAACCCGAACCGTGCGTCTGCTAGCTCGGGCTCTAATTCCAGCGCCCGATGCAAACGACCCGGCACCTTGAGCATTGTCATAAATGCTAGCAACTTCCTGTTTTGCCAGCTCAAACAGTTTGCCCGATTCAGTTCAGTCAACCCCCAGTACAACCACGCCCGGGCATCGTGCGGCGAACGTTCCAGCCTCTTCCGGCACAACCCTACCACCCGGTCACTTGTCCGATAAAAAGAGTCTAAAAGCCCGGCATTTCCTGAATCGTAGATGAGCATCTGCAAAAGACACGCCTGCCAGAACAGTCCTGCCGGGTCATCCTTGTCCTGACATATTAAACCACTTACTCTTTGTTGCGCCTCCTGATAATTCTGTAGGTAGCACAAATCGCGCGCCCTGATTACCTCATCATCCCACGCCATTACCTCCTTAACTGGTGCCATTGCCACAGACAGCAACAACAACCCCATCAACTCCCCTCTCCCCCTGCGGGAGAAGGTCAGGGTGAGGGCGTTTGCCACAAAAAACAGCACCTACAACCCCAACAACCGCTTATAAGACAAGCGCGGTCGCAAGCACCTGTCCATAACTCACCTAAATCCGCCTATAGCTACTCCCGCCGCGTGGCAACAACCTCAATTTCAACCAGTGCGCCCTTGGGTAGCGCTCCGACCTCCACGGTTGACCTTGCCGGAAACGGCTCCTTAAAAAAGCGGGTATAAATCTCATTCACCTTGGCAAAATCGTTCATACTCGTGATAAAAACTGTCGCTTTTATAACCTGGTCCAACCCACTACCCGCCTTTTCAAGCACCACCTTCAGATTCTTAAAAATCTGTTCGGTTTGCTGTTCCAGCCCTTCAACCAGCAATCCGGTTTTGGGGTCAATGCCAATCTGCCCGGAACCCCACACCAGTGGGCCAGCGATTACCGCCTGACTGTAAGGGCCTACCGGCTTTGGTGCCTGGTCACTGAACACCGCCTGCTTCATACCTTCTCCTTTCTTAACACCCGTAATAAAGGTTAAACTCCCAGGGATGTGGTCTTCTTCCGACCGCCTCGACCTCCCGCATCTTCAAACTAATCCACTTCTCAATCGTCTCTTTTTGAAATGCCCCTGGTTCAACTAAATAAGTATTGTCCCGCTCCAGCTCCTTTAAAGCCTCTGCCAGCGAATTGGGAACTGGTTTACCGCGCGAACGCATCTCCTTTGTTCCACCCCGTCCGGAAACAGGCAAACCCGGGTCAATCTGCTTTTTTACCCCATCCAGTCCGGCGAGTAGTACCGCTGCCAGTGCCAGATAAGGATTTGCGCTCGCGTCTGGCACCCGAAACTCAATTGCCATCTTCCTTGTTCCTCTTATGTAACCGGGAATGCGAATCGCTGCAGTCCGATTGGCAATCCCGAAAAACGCCTCGGTTGGTGCTTCATAACCCGGAACTAACCGCCGATAAGAATTTGTGCTGGCATTGGTCAGGGCGCACAGCGAACGGAGGTGTTCAATTATCCCGCCGATAAAGTAAAGCGCCAGTTGTGACAACCCGGTTAAACTCTTACTATCACCAAAAAGGGAAACTCCGGCACGGTAAAGGTAGAGATGGATATGCATCCCGGAACCTGGCTCATTGTAAATTGGCTTGGGCATAAATGTTGCGCTTTTTCCCTGCCGGAAAGCCAGATTACGCACCAGATACTTCGTCAAAATCACACCGTCCCCGGCTTTGAACGCCGGCATAAAAACAGGCTCCACCTCAACCTGCGAAAACCTCCCGCCCTCATGATGGTGATATTTTACATTAATGCCACAACTTGCCATTAAACCCGCCAGTTCCGAACGAAAATCACTACTCCGGTCAAATGGGGGCGCGACCTCATAGGCGCTGCCCTTAAAAAGTGCCACTCCGGTCTGGTCATCGTGCTTTAACTCATCGGTCTCAATCTTGTAGGTAGCCGATGTCTCATCGGTCCAGAACTCGGCTGAATTAAAAAGGTAGAACTCGAATTCGGGCCGAACCATAACATCATCGCAACCCACCGCATCCTTTATAACCGCAACCGCCTTCTCGAGAATAAATCGCGGGTCATTTCCATAACGCTCGCCGGTTTGGGCGTCGTAAATTTCGGCAAAACAGGAAACCGTCGGCTCCTGGGCAAAAGGCTCAACAAACGCCGAATTCAGATCCGGTTTCAAAATCATATCGCTTCCCTCAACCTTTCCGAATCCAGCAACCGAAGAACTGTCAAAACCAACCCCGCTCTCCACTATCTCTTCAAACCGTTCTATTGGCAAGGTGATATGACGCAATCTGCCCCAAAGGTCACAATACTTTAAATCAAAAAACTTAACCTTCTGCTCCCCGACCACATCTTTAATCCTTTTCATAGTTGTAAGATTGCCACAAATTCAGCCTCTGTCAACCACTGCGACCGTCTATTTGACATCCGATAGCAGAAGAATACAATCCCCAATGAGGCAAATGTGCCTTTGAGACTCCCTTACTTAGGCGAAATACTGGCGCTGCTCAGCGCCCTTTTCTGGGCGTTCGCTGTCATTTTGTTCAAAAAAAGTGGTGAAACCCGACACCCCCTGCCCCTCAACATCTTTAAAAACCTCCTTGCCACCATCCTTCTCGTCCCCACCATCGTTCTTGTGCGCCAACCATTACTTCCCCGATTATCGCCTCACGATTATGCCTGTTTTATTGCCAGCGGCATTCTCGGAATAGCAATTGGTGACACCCTATTCTTCGCCAGTTTGAACCGAATCGGCGCCAGCCTTTCGGCGATTGTCAGTTATATGTATAGCCCGGCACTCGTCATTTTATCCATTTTGCTTCTCAAAGAAACCCTATCCCCATTCCAGTTCATCGGTATCTTTTTGATACTTGCTGCCCTTTTAACCGCCACCCGCATTGAACTACCCCAAAACCTCACCCGTGGCCGCCTGTTAAGCGGCATCCTTCTTGGTGTTCTCTCAACCCTTGCCACCGCAATCGGCGTTATCATCATCAAACCGCTTCTTGCCCAAAACTCCATACTCTGGGTAACACTAATTCGCCTTCTTGCTGCACTTATCAGCCTTTTCACCATTACCCTACTCCTTCCCGAACGCCGGGTACTGCTTACTTCCCTATTTATCCAGAAAGGCATTGGCTACCCGATTCTTGCCACTATCCTGGGCACCTACCTTGCCCTTACGGTATGGCTGGGTGGCATGAAATTCACCCGGGTATCAATTGCTGCGCCCCTAAATCAGCTCAGCAACATCTTTATCTTTATCCTCGCTGCGCTTCTGCTAAAAGAACCAATCACCATAAGAAAAATCGTCGCCATCGTCATCGCCTTCGCAGGCGCCCTCCTTGTTGTGTTCGGATAAACACTCCCTGTTAGCCGGAAACCAACCCTGGCAAAAACGCCAGACACAAACCCGGTAAACACCTTCTCTAACATTACAGAAACCACTTTTCCGAAACAGGCGTCCGAACTGTTATCGGACATAACCTCATTGATTACCAATAAGATAATCTATACAGCCCCATCTTAAATAAGTCCCTTGGAGATATTGAAATTGGTAAAAGAAACGACTTAAAACAGGGTGTCGAAGACTATCCCGGGAATTACCCCTGGACTGCTGAGTAGGTATAAAAATGATGCTCAGATTTTCCAACTTCTGCACCATTCAACCCTTCCCAGTAAACCGTAGGCTTTGTACCTCAAATCCGTGTTCACAAATGGTATCGTGTTAACAGGTGGCAGGATAAGTGATTCGAATACAAATTTGCTTAACCCTCTAAAATTTGACAACAGAAAAACCTTAATATAATGTTAGTTATATCAACCAAATTTTGGAGGATTTATGAAGACCAAGGAGATTCTTATTATCAGCACTGGACTGGTGCTTTGCGCCTTGATTCTTGGCATCTTCTTTTATGCAGGCAGAAAAGCCGAAAAGACAATCAAGGTAATCGGCTACGCCAGTAAGGGTTTTGAGTCGGACATTGTCAAATGGACCCTGACCGTTACCAGTAACACATCACTAAACGATGTAACCAGTGGTTATCGTAAACTTAAAGAGCAGGTGAACAGCCTCATTGAGGCGCTGGACAAAAAAGGGCTTGAAAGCAAAGATGTCACTGTTCAACCACCATCGGTCAGTCCAATCTGGGGTGATGGCAGACAGGTTGGCTATGCAATCCGCCAGTCGCTTTTTATTATCACCAAAAATGTTAGCCGCGTGGAAAGTCTGGCAAGCGACCCGGACTTTATTTACGAAAAGGGCATCCTGCTGGAAAACTCGGTACTCGAATACAATTACACGAAAATTGACGAGTTAAAGAAAGAACTGCTCGCTGCAGCAACAAAAGACGCCATCAGCCGGGCACAGGAAATTGCGCGCAGCGCTGGTGCCCGAATCGGCAAAATCACCTCTGCCCGTCAGGGTGTGTTCCAGATTACCGAACCGTATTCAACCGAAGTTTCCGACTACGGTATTTACAGCACCGCAACCAAAAATAAGGACATTCGGGTCACCGTAACTGTCACCTTTGCCATCAGATAACAACAAACGCCTTTTCTAACATCGACCATTCTGGACGCTTGACCGCTTTATCTTTTCCTGTTAATCTTTCTTAATGAGATGGCTTTTCGGCAAAAAGGAGCCGGGTGCAAAACTCCTCAGCCTTTTGTCTTTGTGGCACATCTTTGAAACGGTGGATTTGAACCAACCCGGACTGGAGGATAAACTCCACGACTTCACAACCCGGCTGGAAATACAGATGGATGAGGCAAAGAGTATAGTTACCAGTCGGGCTCAATCCGGTACCCCAGACGATATCAACTTCATCTTTGACATCCTGTTACGGATTCCCGCGCCTCCTGCCCAACTGGAAACTTTGCCCTCAGACCCTGATTTTCAATGGGAAAACGCTGAAACCGGTTTAGGAACTGTTGCCCGGGTTGTGCGCGACATCAGGGTGGCGGTGCAGAAGCGGATTGTTGCCCCGTATGAGAAGGAGTTGAGCCGGGGTAAATCCAATGAAAGAGAAATGTTGCAAAACGAGTTGCACCGTCGATTACAGGAAGTTGACCAGGAATACCGCACCTACCTGACAAAACTCTTGAAACTGTATGAACTTTATGACCACTGCCTGGAAGCACTGGCGCAGGTAGAATCGCCCGCAGCACAGCAGGAAATTGTTAATCGGCTTTGCGCCCCTTCTCCTCAAGAGCGATTGATTGCCCTGAAAATACTTTCGCGCCGGCATTGGGAACCGAAGAACCTCGAGCAGGCGCTGAACTTTCATCTCGCCCGGATAAAGTTGAGTGATGACGAATCTGAGCGCAAGGCCGCCACAAAGACGCTCGAGAAATTAATTCGAACAATAAGTGATGCCCGAGTACTAAGAGAAGATGTTGAACCAAGGCTGGCTGAAGAAGGTTTAACCAACCTTCAGGCACTGGCGCTCATCCGGTTGGCAGAGATTGCCCCTCAAGCAGCACAGGAACGATTTGCCGAACTGTTCCACAGCGGTGAGGAACCGGATGAACTCAAAGTTGCAGCACTCAAAGCAATTGGTGAATCGATTTTGCCCCAATCACCAGACTCGGCAATAGAGTTGCTTTTGACTGCGCTTGATGACCTTGATGTTGAAACCCGGGTTCGTGCCGCTGCCACCCTTGCCCATCTACCAGAAAAAACCAAGCCCGAATACCGGATTCGGGCGCAGGAACGGTTGATATTTGCCCTCAGGGACGGCGACCTTGAGGTTCGGGAGGCAGCAGCAAAGGCGCTTAACCCCAAAACCTATCCTGATGCTGGTACCCAACTCGCCCAGTTCCTTTTAACCGAAACTAATCCCAATGGCAGAGAGTATGCTGCCCGTGCCCTTGGGCTGAACTTTCCTCCCCGGGCAGAAACAACGTCGGCACTGGTCAAGGCACTGACCGATGAAGATGCTGCGGTGCGCAAAGCAGCCGCTGATGCCCTTGCTGCTCAAGGCGCGGTTCCCACCGAACCCGAAACCCGATTGCAGTTTCTCTGTGCCCGTCAGGAATGGCAGGGTTTGATAAACACCGGAAAACCCGCCCTGAACTGTCTTATTCCCCGATTGCGCGACCAGCATGAAGAAATCCGGCTTGCCGTGGTTAAAACGCTGGGTAAAATTGGCGCTCGGGAGGCGGTAAAGGAACTCTGCATTGCCCTCTCCGACTCCAGCCGTGAAGTCCGCAAAGCTGCTGCCAATGCCCTTGCCGCGATTGGCGACCCGCAGGCAGCTCCTGCACTTAAAAGTGCCATCAGCCGCGAAGGATTTGCCGAAGTTCGTGCCGAGATGGAAAGGGCACTCCGCCGTTTAAGTTGACAAACTTTACAAACCGTGAATAAATTGCTAAAATTATTAATATAATGCTTCAAGCGCTCAGGAAGTTGATTCCGACTAAGAGTGAGAGGGAGGTAAGGCGACTGCGGAAAATAGTCGCCGAGATTAATGATATTTACGAATCATATCACAAACTCGCTGATGCCGACCTACCCCGCAAAACTGAAGAGTTTATCGCCCGAATCAAGGACGGTGAGCCTCTGAACGATATCCTGCCCGAAGCGTTTGCCCTGGTTAAGGAAACCTGCCGGCGGCTGGTTGGCAAAAGATGGACCGTAACCAATCAGGAAATCACCTGGGATATGGTGCCATTTGATGTCCAGTTAATCGGTGGCATTGTTTTACACGAAGGTAAAGTAGCTGAGATGAAGACCGGTGAAGGCAAAACACTAGTCGCGACCATGCCCCTTTATCTCAATGCCCTGACCAAAAAGGGGTGTCACCTCGTTACGGTCAACGATTACCTTGCCCGCCGTGACCGGGAATGGATGGGACCAATATTTGAGTCGCTGGGTTTGACCGTCGGCAACATTCAATCCGGTATGACACCGGAAGAACGCCGACCCCAGTATGCCTGTGACATTACTTACGGGACTAACAACGAATTTGGTTTTGATTAAATGCGAGACAATATCCTCCTAAACTATGAAGACAAGGTGCAACGGGGCCACTATTACGCAATTATTGACGAAGTCGATATCATCCTTGTTGACGAAGCGCGAACCCCACTCATCATATCCGGACCGGTTGGTTTTTCCAAGCAAAAGCAGTTGCAGGAACTGGTGCCGCTCGTCAGCCGGCTTTTTCGGGAACAGGATAGACTTGTTGACCGTATTGTTGCTGAAGGCGAAAGGCTTTTACGCCAGGGCAAAAACTTTGAAGCCGGGGTCAAACTCCTCCAGGCGTTGCGGGGTGCACCAAAAAACAAAAACCTGATGCGTCTCCGCCAGCAGGAAGGGGTGATGCGCCTGATTGAACAGGCGGACGGTGTCCTGCGCCGGGATAAAAGGCTGCACGAAATTGACCGCGAGTTGTTCTTTATAATTGATGAACGCGACCACTCCGTAGACCTCACCGACAAGGGACGTGCTGCCCTTGCCCCCAACAACCCAAATTTGTTTGTTTTACCCGACATCGCCAGCGAACTTGCCCAATGGGATGTAGACCCGACCCTCACGCCTGAAGAGCGTGCCCGTCGTAAAGAAGAAACCTACCGGCGTTATGCCGAACAGAGCGACCGCTTGGCAAATATCCATGCCCTCTTGAAAGCCTATGCACTGTTTGAAAAGGATGTTGACTATGTGGTGACGCCGGACGGCAATGTGGTAATTGTCGACGAGTTTACAGGCAGGCTGATGCCGGGACGCAGGTTCTCAGATGGCTTGCATGAAGCACTGGAAGCAAAAGAACAGGTTCAGGTGCGCGAAGAAACCCAGACCTTTGGCACTATCACCATTCAAAACTACTTCCGGATGTATGAAAAGATTGCGGGAATGTCCGGCACCGCGATGACCATCGCCGCTGAACTTTACAATGTGTATAAACTGGAGGCGATAGAGATTCCAACTAATGCGCCGGTACGCCGCATTGACTATCCTGATGTGGTGCTCCGTACAAAAAAGGCAAAGTATCGGGCGGTAGTAGATGAGATTGTCAAATGGCACAAACTGGGCCGACCGATTCTCGTCGGCACTACCTCGGTGCAGGCATCAGAAGAACTGGACCGAATGTTGCGGCCCACTGGCATCCGTTACTCAATTCTCAACGCCAAAAACCACGAAGCCGAAAGCCAGATTATCGCCCGTGCCGGTGAACCGGGCGCGGTCACCATCGCAACCAATATGGCGGGCCGGGGTACTGACATCAAATTAGGCAAAGGGGTGGTAAAAGGTGAAAGGTGCTATCTGGTTTCGGGTGACGGCAAGTGCTCCTACTGGGAAGAAAAACCGGGAAGATGCTACGAAGAGGTACCCTGTGGGTTGTATGTGATTGGTACCGAAAGGCACGAAGCCCGGCGCATCGACGACCAGTTGCGAGGTCGTTCAGGCCGGCAAGGCGACCCTGGTTCCTCCCGTTTCTTCATATCATTTGAAGACGACCTGTTACGCCTTTTTGGGAGCGACCGACTCGCCAGCATTATGGACCGCTGGGGCGGTAAAGAAGACGAACCGGTCCAGAGCGGACTTGTTACCCGGGTCATCGCCAACGCCCAGAAACGGGTGGAGATTCGCAACGCCGAAATCCGCCGCCATCTTTTAGATTACGATGATGTAATGAACCGCCAGCGCGAGGTGATTTATACCCTGCGGGACACCATCTTAAAAGAAAAAGAGTTAACCCGGGTCTTTACCGATATCGTGCACGGCTTCACAGAACAACTACTCAATCGGTTCGCGACCGAACGTCACTCTGAAGACTGGGATTGGACTGGGTTACGCGAAGAGCTATTGAAAACCTTTCTTACAGACCTTTTGATATCCGAATCGGAACGGAGCCGGATTACTCCGGAGCAGATTAAGGAGCATGTCAACAGCATCGCCCAAAAGCGCTACGAAGCACTGAAAGAGGAATTAGGGCAAGAGCTGTTTTTTGAATGGTGCCGCCGGGTTTTCCTCGCAACTCTCGACGAAGCGTGGCGGGACCATTTGCATCAACTGGATATATTGCGCGAAGGAATTGGCTTGCAAGCATATGGCCAGAAAGACCCGCTTGTCGAATACAAACAGGAGTCTTTCCGGCTGTTCAGCGAAACAATGCAACAATTTTATCAGAGCGCTTTACGCTTACTTTTCCGGGTTGACCCGAAGAGCGGCGAGGACCGAGTGCAACAACGCCGTGCCGCGGCGGTGCAAGCCTATAAACCAACTGCCACAGCATCAGTCGAAAGTAGCCCAGCACCTGCCGCAGCGGCAACTGCGCCGGTCCGCCGCCAAACGCCGAAAGTAGGAAGAAATGACCCCTGTCCTTGTGGGTCGGGAAAGAAGTACAAGCACTGCTGCGGTAAGGTGGTGCAAACCGAACCGCGCAGTAAAACAGGTACTAAACCATAAAAAGGAGGAGTAAATGGCAAAAATCCCAACTGGCCGAATCGTTTTATATGCGATTCTCGGCATCATTGTCATCGTCCTCGCGGTCTGGGTATTACGTACCCGTTCACAGGAAGCGAAGTTGGGCAAGCGCGTGATGGAGGTGGAGGATGTGCCAAAATTCATCAATAACATTACCAAGCGCGTTGAGAAACTGGAAGGGGAACTGGCAGGCTTGAGCGGTTCCAGTGCTGACCAGGCACGCCAGTTGCTCCAGGAAGTACGCACTGGTATGGACGAAATCCAGACGATAAACGACCTCAATGAACTAGGCAAGAAGCGCGATGAAATAATGGACAAACTGACCGAAGTGCAAAAACTGAAACGTAAAGCAGAAAAGGGAGAGTAGCTAAGTTTAATAAGAGGGCTGCTCGATATCGAGCAGCCCTCTTAAAGGAGGCGGTATGAAACTTCGAGTTGTAGTTTGGCTTGTAGTCGGGATTGTCGTGGTCATCGGTGTTCTGTTTCTAATCCTCACCGGTAAAAGCACCCGGAGCAAAAAAGTAACCATTGAAGACCTCAAGCGTCAGGCGACCCGGACCGAAACCACCGTGAATGACCTAACCGCCCGATTAGCTCAGGCAAAGGCAGTACCCCTTCCGCCCGAAAAAAACCAGTTGTTATCCGAAGTAGAAAACAACCTTAATCAGGCGCGGGAACTGGTCCAGAAGACAAAAAATAGCACCAACCTCCGCGAGGCTGAAGAGGCGTTGCGCAAGGCGCATCGCCTCATCCGTCAATGCCGACGGTTGTTGCGGAGCGCAACAACCCCGAAACCGCTACGCCCTGCTACCGGTTTAACCGGTACCTGACATTAACTCTCAAGTTAAAACAGACGAAAAAGCAATCGGGGATATTGCGGCACCCCAAGAACCCGCGCTATCCCCTCATCGAGAATTTTTTCCAGCCAAACCTGAATGCGTTTTCTGGGCTTTATCCACCTGGGTTCACCTTTAATTCCACACCGGTCGGCTAAAATCCGTTTTGCATCTTCCAGGGTTCCTATGGTGTCAACCAACCCCCAGGCTTTTGCCTGTCGCCCGGTCAGAATTCGACCGTCGGCGATTCTTTCCAGGCTGTCAATCGGGATTGAACGTTCAACACTCACCACCTCAAGAAACTGTTGATACACATCGCTCACCACCCCTTGTAAAAGCCGACGGTCAATATCGGTCATCTCCCGAAACGGTGACCCGATATCCTTTGCTTCCTTAGATTTAATCACTTCAACTTTCATTCCCAGTTTATCCAGTAGGCCTCGGACAATCGGCAATTCCATAATGACACCAATTGAACCTGTTAAAGTCCCGGGGTTAGCAACGATTACCGTTGCCGGTGCCGCAACATAATAACCACCCGATGCGGCAATCGTTCCCATCGAAACCACTACCGGCTTACCACTATCCCGAATCCGTTTTATCTCCTGATAAATTTCATGTGCCGCGGTCACACCACCACCAGGACTTTCAACTCTAATAAGAATCCCTTTTACCGCAGGATTTTTGGAAAGAATCTGCAACTGCCGCACAGTTTCCCGGGAATCGGTCAGGGTACCTTCAATTGTCACATAACCTAACGCCCGATTAGAAGAGCTGACAAGCGACTCCTCTTTCAAACCGGCGACAAAAAAAAGAACCGTGAGGACCGTGGTGAGCAGTGTTACCACAACTCCACCCACAATCAGAATAATCAAAGCCCGCCGACTCATAAAATTAAAATGGGCCCTAGTGGACTCGAACCACTGGCCCCTGCGTTATCAGCACAGTGCTCTACCACCTGAGCTAAGGGCCCACAACGGTTTATCATAACCAAAAAATGTTTTATGTCAAGCACGTTTCAATCGCCAACCCGTTAAGGTGTCTTCAACAATCCATCCCCGGTTTCTCATCTCATCCCGTAACCGGTCGGCACGAGCCCAATCTTTTGCCTTCCTTGCCGCTTCCCGCTCGACCGCCATTTGATAGATGTCTTCTGGTACCGCTTCTTTGACCCCGGTTTCTCGCAGACCCAATCCCAGCACCCGGTCAAAATCTAATACCGTCTCCCATGCCCTGCGGTCCTGACGGCGATTACCTTCCCGCACTAAATTCCAGACTGTCGCCATCGCCTGGGGCATATTCAAATCGTCCTCAATTGCCGCCTTAAACTCCGTTTTTGCCTGCGCTAACCAGTCTTGCTCGGTACCTTCCTGCCAGAACTGAGCATTTCGCCCCAGTTCACGCAAGCCCCGCAACCCGTTCTGTGCCGCATTCAGCGCTTCCTTTGTGAAGTTAAGCGGCATCCGATAGTGTGCAGTCAAACACAGGTAGCGAAACGCCAGTGGTTCAAACCCCTGCTCTTCCAATTCGGATATCGTCACGATATTACCCTCCGACTTTCCCATTCGTGCCTCACCAATCTGTAGAAATGCATTGTGCATCCAGTAGTGAACGACCTCCTTACCGGTAGCGGCAAAGTTTTGCGCCCGTTCATTGGTGTGGTGAATCGGAATGTGGTCAATGCCCCCGGTATGAATATCAAACTCCTCGCCCAGATACTTCATCGACATCGCCGAACACTCAATGTGCCAGCCCGGAAAACCTCTACCCCATGGTGAATCCCACTGCATCAAATGCTTGGGCTGATTTGTTATCCACAGGGCAAAGTCCGAAGGGTTTTTCCGTTCCGGGTCAACCTCGACCCTGGCACCGGCGCGCTGCTCTTCAAGGTTCAGCCTGCCCAAATGCCAGTAATCGGTATACTTGCCGGTATCAAATATCAAACCGACCCGGGTCTTGTAAGCAAAACTGTTCTTTTCAATCCGCTTAATCAACTCAATCATATCGCTGATGTGTTCGGTCTCCCTGCACACGATATGGGGTCTCAAAATGTTCAACTTTTCTGCATCT
>JBBISL010000021.1:20875-32153 GCA_037441285.1 Caldifarciminota bacterium | reverse complement strand
CTGGAGAAAAAGATTCCGAAAGGGTGGGGGGTGAAGGAAATTGGAAATTTTGCTGAAATTACCATGGGACAATCTCCGCCATCTAAATATTATAATGAAACAGGAAATGGATTGCCTTTTATTCAAGGTAAAGGACAATACGGAAAATTTACTCCGCAAACAAATGTTTATTGCTCAAAAGTACTTAAAATAGCCAAACCGAATGATGTTTTGGTAACTGTAAGAGCACCGGTGGGCGAATTAAACCTATCAGATAGCGAATACGTTGTTGGGCGAGGTGTAGCAAGTTTAAGATCTTACTATTGGGTATTCGTATATTTATATCTTTTAACTCGTAAAGAACAATTAAAATCATACGAAAGAGGAACTACTTATGATGCAATAACCCGTGAAGAATTGGCATCATTTCCATTACTACTTCCTCCCCTTCCCATCCTTCAACGCTTTCATACGCTCGTTGAGCCGCTCTTTCAAAAAATCGTCCTGAACCAAAAAGAGATTATGGTTTTACGAAAAATCAGGGATGCACTGCTTCCAAAACTTGTCTTTGGGAAAATAAGAGTGGTGGAGATGTGAAGGACCAATTTAACATATTTATTGATACTAACATTTTTCTAAGTTTCTATGAATTTACTCAAGATGACCTGCGAGAATTAGAAAAGTTGGTACAATATCAAAAAACAAGGACGTTGCAATTGTGGTTACCTTGCCAGGTTATAGATGAATTTAACCGCCAGCGTGCTGGTGTTATTAAAAAAAGTTTGGAAGATTTACAAAAAAAGAACTTGGATGTTAAATTCCCTAAAATCTGTGAAGGCTACGATGAATACGATAAACTTATCAAATCGAGAAACGAATACAACAGAATACACTCAGATTTATTACAGAGAATAACTAACGATATTTCCAGCCGCCAACTCAAAGCCGACAAAGTTATTGATGAAATATTCAATAATAGCAAAATATTAGAAATGGAGGGCGATATATTAGAAAATGCTCAACGAAGAGTGCTATTGGGTAATCCGCCGGGAACGAGTAATAATTTGGGTGACGCAATTATTTGGGAAACATTACTTCACTATTTCCCAAAAGGAGACAATCTACATTTTATTTCTAATGATTCTGGATATCTATCTCCATTACGAAAAGAAGGAGAAGATATGTTAAATGAATTCTTAGTAAAGGAGTGGCGTGAAAAGAAAGAAGCAAAAATTCATTTTTATACAAATCTAACCATGTTTTTAAAGGGCCGTTTAGAAATTTCTCTTAAAAACGAAGAAGAAGCTGAGAAAAACCGACTTATAGATGAACTTTTCAACAGTTCTTCGTTTAGAACCACCCACAATATAATAAGTCAACTGGATAGATTTGATGATTTCACGCACGAACAGACAGATAGGATACTCACGGCATATTTGAGTAATACCCAAGTCAAGTGGATTATAACTGACCCTGATGTGAAATCTTTTTTTGAAAAAGTCACTAGGGGAAAAGAAAATGCGCTTGACCCGGATAAACTGCGGCAAATAAGAAAATTGATCATCGAAGAGGGCGCTAAACAAAAACCAACCGAAGATGGGGAAACCCCTTAGGGTATGAAAAATTTATTAACCGAAGATTACTTGGTTGAGCAGGCGGCAATAAACTGGCTTAAGAATTTAGGCTACTCTTATATTCACGGTTCGGAGTTAAGCCCGGAAAATGGGGAAAGGGAGTCTTACCGGCATACTGTTTTGAAAAGGCGGTTTCTTGCGGCAGTAAGAAGAATCAACCCCTGGCTTACAGATGAATTAGCCGAAGAGGTTTACAAAAGGGTAATTGAATTTGAGCATCCCGATTTTTTAATAAAGGGTAGGATATTTTATGAACTGCTCATAAATGGTGTTAAGTTAACCTTTAAAAGGGGGAAAGAGGAGAAAACAAGGATTGTTAAAATTGTTGATTTTGAAAACCCGGAAAACAATGAGTTTCTGGCATCAAATCAATTTACCGTTGAGTATGAGTTTGAAAAGGAGATTTTCCGCCGGCCTGACCTTGTGGTTTTTATCAACGGATTACCGCTCGCCATCTTTGAATTTAAGGGGCTAAATGCGTATGAAACCGCCCGGGATGCCTTTGCTGACCATAAAGTTAAGAGAGAAGATATACCCCAACTTTACGCCTACGCACAGGTCCTTGTTGTTAGCGATGGACTTGAAACTAAGTATGGTTCACCAACCAGCGATTGGGAAAGGTTCTTTGTCTGGGAAGGCATCCTGAGCGATGCCGATGTAAAGGTGGAGGAGGTTGAAGATGGACATTACCGCTATTTATATCAGGAAAAGGAATTGACATCGCTTGAGGTGTTACTTGCCGGTCTTTTTAGAAAAGAGCACCTTCTTGAGTTTGTGCAGGATTTTGTTTTTTACGATAAGTTGGGTGAGACCTACGATAAGAAAATCGCCATCTTCCATCAATTTTATTCGGTCAAAGCGGCGATTGAGAAAACAAAAGAGTGTGTCCTGAAAGGCGAAACCCCGGAGGATAGAAGAATCGGCGTTGTCTGGCATACTCAGGGAACTGGTAAGTCGTTGACGATGTTGTTTTATGCCCGCAAAGCTTTGAAACTGAAGGAACTGGAGAATCCGCTCCTGCTTTTTATTACCGATAGGAAGAATCTTGATGAGCAACTTCATAGCCTGTTTTCCCAGATGCCGGTTGTCCGACACGCTGAAACAATTCGGAATTTACGCGAGGCGGTAAAGAAAGCTGCCGGTGGAATAATCTTTGCCACCATTCAGAAGTTCGGGAAGAAGAAGGCAGAGGAGTATCCATTTCTAACCGATAGAAGGAACATAATCGTAATTGCCGATGAGGCACACCGCAGCCAGTATCGGGAACTGGCGCAGAATTTAAGAAGGGCAATCCCCAACGCCTCTTTTATGGGGTTTACCGCCACCCCGATTGAACTGCAGGACCGCGACACCTATCTGGTCTTTGGCGATTCAATCAGCCTTTATTCAATGGATAAGGCAAGACGACATAAGGTTGTCGTGCCCATCTACTATGAGGCGCGGCTATCAGAACTTCATCTGACAAACGAGTTTATTGATGAGGAGTTTGAGGAGATATCCGAGTCTATGGAACCAGATGTTAAGGAGGTGCTGAAGAAAAAATATGCCCGACTTGAAGGGCTCATCTTAAATCCAGAACGGTTAAAGAAGGTGGCGCAGGATATCGTTGACCATTTCAACAGGAGAAGACAGGATATTGAAGGCAAGGGAATGGTCGTAACGATTTCCCGGAAGGTTGCGGTTCAGTTATTCGAAGAAATCAAAAAGCACCCCAATGCGCCGTCTGTTGCCGTGGTGATTTCCGGCAGCCGGCACAAAGACCCACCCGATTTCTGGCAACATTTGAGAAATAGAGATGAACTGGAAGAGCTGTTGAATAATTTCAAAAATCCAGAAAGAGACCCCAAACTGGTAATTGTCGTTGATATGCTCCTTACCGGATTTGATGTCCCCTGCCTCCACACAATGTATTTTGACAAACCGATGAAGGACCATTCTCTGATTCAAGCAATTGCCCGGGTAAATCGGGTATTTAAGGATAAACCAGGTGGGTTGATTGTTGATTATATCGGTATCGCAGACAATTTAAGAAAATCGTTGCGGAGATATACGGTTGAAGCCATTGAACAGGTACTTTCCGATATCGGTAAGATTATCAATTTGCTCAAAGAAAGATACGACATTGTTGCGTCGATGTTTGCCGGCATCGCCTTTCAGAACTGGCAAAACCTTTCGCCCGAAGAAATTGCACAACTAACAACCCAGGCATACAACCGATTAAGTGATGGAGAAAGTAAAAAGAACTTTATAAAGCATTTTGTCGCCTTAAAGAAACTGTACGCATTGGCAAGCCCGCACCCCGAAACCATCAGGATAAAGAACGAGATAAGGTTCTGGGAGATGATAAAGAAGATGGTTGTCAAATATTCCACCTTTAGAATTAGGGATATCTCGCGGAATATGGAATATGAAATCAACCAGCTTATCTCAAAGAGTATTTCAGCCGAAGAACCGATTGATGTTTTCTCAATGCTGGAAAAAGGGAAACCAGAAATCTCAATGCTGGACGAAAAATTCCTTTTTCAGTTTAAAAATATGGAGTATAACAATTACGCTGCCGACCTCCTGGCTAAAATATTGAATGACGAAATCAGAACCCGGATAAAGCAAAATCCCTTTCGGTATCGGCCCCTTTCTGAAATGCTAAAAAAGTTAATAGATAAATACAATGTGCGGCTGATAACGACGGCTGAGGTCATTGATGAAATGATAGCAATCGCTAAAGGGATACGGGAAAAACAGCAGGAGGGCAAAAAACTGGATTTAACTGAGGAAGAACTGGCGTTCTATGATATGCTGGCAACCGAGAAAGGAATTTTTGAGAACTATGAGGATATAAAGAAGATTGCCAAAGAGGTCGTAAAAGAACTGGGCGATTATATTAAGGTTGCTGATTGGAATAAAAAAGAACAATTAAGGGCACGGATTAAAAGCAAGGTAAAGGATATGCTGATTAAAACGGTGAATGAGAAGCTGCCATACACTCAAATAGATAAAATCGCCACTGAGATACTCAAGCACGCCGAGCTATTGTATGCCAATTGAACTACGGGCAATTGCGCTTCCGGCTCCTTGACTTTTAACTAATTTCGCTTTATAATCAAATCGCAAAAGGGAGGTGTTATGCGCCGGTGGTTTTTGTTCTGTCTTGTCGCCCTTTTGGCGACACCGGTTTCAGCCCAGTGGCTGGAAAGGACAATCTATCTGCCCGATTCGTTTGCCGGTCCCGCATATCCGAGCCGAATCTTCTATAACCCGAACAACAACACCGTATTCATCTTCGGAAATGTCTGTTCGGAAATCTGTGTCCTTGATGGCACCACCAACCGGAAAATCGCCCGGATTGAACTGCCGAACTACGCCGAAAATTTTACCTATAACTCTGTGGATAATAAACTTTACATTCTCAGCGGTAGCCAGTTGTTTGTGGTTGACGCCGCTGCCAACCGTTTTCTCCGAACCGTTAACCTGCCTTATTACGGCAATGACCTGACCTACAACCCCAATCTCAACCGGATATACTGTACCGGTGAATATGGTGCTCCGGTGGTCTGGGTCATAGATTGCGACAACGACACCCTGATAAAAACGATTACCATCCCGGACAATAGTTATAAAATCGCCTGCGCCTATCGGGTGAATAAGGTTTACTGTGTTATGGATAATGAAGAGGTGGCGGTAATTGACTGTTCAACCGACAGCGTCGTCAAAACCTTTTATTCGGGTGCCGGATTTGACTATGATATGCTTTACAACCATCTGACCAACCGGCTTTACATTTCTGAAGATGTTGATGAAGACATCACAGTGGTTGATTGCGACCGGGATACGGTAATTCGCTGGCTTGTTGCCGGTTATTCACCAGGCTTGATGTGCCTGAACACCGTCAGTAATAAGTTTTACTGTGCCGATTGGGATGGTAACTGGTTTGGGGTTTACGACGCCCTTGCCGACACCTTAATTCGCTGGATTTATCTTGATGAAGAGCAGCGCGGGCTGGTTTTTGACTCTATTGACAATCTCGTCTACATCGCTTTAAGCGGAACCGATAGCATCGCGGTTGTTGACGGTGTCACGAATGAGGTGGTGCGGGTGATTCCAACAACCGGTTCCTATCCTGAGGGTCTTGGCTATAATCCCCGAGCAAACCTTATCTATTCTGCGGAAATGCACAGCAATCAGGTGGTGATATACAATGCCCGAACCAGCGAGGTGGTGAGTAAGGTTTCCACCCAGTTCCTGGTAAACCTCCTTGCCTATCTTTCGGTTACGGAACGGGTTTACTGCGCCAGTACCGAACGAGATGAAATTGTGCCAATTGACGCCGAAACTGGCACCATCCGCAACCCGATAAGACTACCCGCTGCTCCTTCAGAAATCATCCCCATTACCGCAAGCAATCGCCTCTATGCCCTCATCCCGTCTGAAACTGCCATCGTGTCGATTGATTGTCCGGCCGAAACGGTGCGTAACGCGATACATTTGTACGATATACCGCAGAGTGCGGTTTATGTACCGGAACAGAACCGACTTTTCTGCGCCCTGCCCGTTGGCATTGCAATAATCAACTGTGCCCAGGATTCAATTGTCTATATGATTTATACCGGCGAGGACCCGCGCATCATCAGTTATCTGCCCGATTTGCACCGGATTTATATCAGCGCCATCTATGACCAGTATTCACTCGTGGCAATTGATGTAAGAACCAATAGGATAACCGGTTCCATAGGCTTGGGCGGCACGCCGTTAGCGGTCTGCCATCTGCCTGACTATAACCTCCTCGCCTGCGCTGTTGACAACCTCAACGGGCTGTTTTTTGTTGACTGTTCCACCCATACCATCCGCTCGTTTTTGCTGATGCCGTACCAACCGGGTTTGATGTTCTACAATCAATTTCGTAACCGTCTTTACTGTGCGGCGGGTAGCCAGTTCTTTGTGATTAACCCGAGCGGACCCGGGATTGAAGACTCAATTCCGATTGGCAGCGGACTGAATCAAACCGTTTACGATTCGCTCACCGGTTATCTTTACTGCACATTCCGCTATGAGGAAAATGTCAAGGTGTTTGACTGCCGTACCAATTCAATCGTTGCCGTTATCAATCTGCCCGATTATCTCGCGGAAATTGTTCATAGCCCGAACCAGCGCCGGGTTTATGCGGCGGTACCGGAACGCTCTGCGGTCTGTTTCATCCGTGACACAACCGTTGTCGGAATCGCTCAGAACCCTGCTGGTAATTCAGAAGACCAACTTGTTCCAACTGTGGTGCGCTTCACGCTGACTTTACCCCGGAACGAGACCGGTGTTCTCTTTGACATCTCCGGTCGTAAGGTGCTCAATCTCCAGCCCGGTGCCAACGACATCCGGCATCTTTCCCCTGGAGTCTATTTTATCCAGCCACTGAAAAAGGAGTCAAGCGCTCGTAAAGAGACCATTAAGGTGCTCATCACCCGCTAAACCGCACCGGCTTTTCTGCTTGACTTTGGCTGGCTGCGGGGTAATTTAGTTTTTCAATGGCAGATAAAGTCGCTTTCTTTGTCCAGCAGTTTGCCGAACTCGAGAAAAGACCGGCACAACCGGGCAGGTACTTTACACCCCGTGCCTATCGCAACGCCGCGGTCCGTTTCCGCGCCCACACCAGCCACCGCTGTGATGAGGCAAAAGCCCAGTTTGGCACTTCTGCCTGTCCGCTCCATTCGGTTAAAGCCCGCGCCGAACTGGTGGCGCAGATTGGCTTGAACCCCTTTCTCTATCCGGCACACCTTTTACCAGGTTGCGATTTGCTCTCGGATTCGGGCACAACCACGATGACAATGGAGCAGTGGTCCCAACTCTTTTTAGGCGATGAGGCTTACGGCTCGAACGAAGGTTATTACCAGTTGAACGAGCAACTGGGCGCAACCTTTGGTGCGGTCTGGCGCCAGGATTTAAATCGTCCCATTCAGACGCTTTTCATATTTCACCAGGGCAGAGCCGCCGAACATGCCCTTTTTTCTAACCTTGCCCGCTATCTCGCCAGCGAAAAGATGGCGCCACTCGCTACTGTGCTGAAAAATCAAGCGGACGATATCGGGCTTTTTGCCCGCATCAAAGCCGCCCTTGCCCGGCTTGAGCATCTGAACCGCAATCAGCCCGCCCCCTGTTACTTAATCCCCAGCAATGGCCATTTTGACACGACCGAGGCAAACATTGAGGACAGTAACTTTGTTGCCCTGAACCTCAACTGTACCGAGCATCGCAATGACGACGAGAACTTTCCGTTTCGGGGCAACATCAACCTTGAAGAACTGAAACTGCTTTTTGCGACAATGCCCGACCGCATCCCGCTGGTCTATCTGACAATCACCAACAATACCGGCGGTGGCCAGCCGGTTTCAATGGAGAATATCCGCGCCGTCCGCGCCCTGACCGCGGAATACAACATCCCGTTTTTCTTTGACGCCTGCCGGTTCGCCGAAAACGCCTATTTTATCCACAAGCGGGAACCGGGCTATGAACAAAAAACCATCTCCGAAATCGTCCAGGAGATGTTTCAATATGTTGATGGGTTTCACATCAGTCTGAAAAAGGATGGGCTGGTTAATATCGGCGGTGCCCTTTTGATTCGCCTTGATGGGCTTTTTGCCCGGCGCTATCCCGAACTCCTCGAAAAACTCACCGATTACCAGATTCTCGTTGAAGGGCACCCAACCTATGGTGGCTTGGCAGGCAGAGACCTCAAAGCGGTTGCCGAAGGTTTGCGCACCGTTGTCAACCCGGACTATCTCGAAAGCCGAATTGGACAGGTGCAGCGCTTTGCCGAACGGCTAAGTACCGATGGCGTGCCGGTGCTTAAGCCCGCGGGTGGTCATGCCGTTTATATCGACATTGACCGTTTTTTCCCTGATGCCCGGGACGAAGACTATCCTGGCATCGCCTTTGTTGCCCTGCTATTGGTCGCGGGTCATCGGTTGTGTGAACTGGGCGTTTACGCCTTTGGACTGGAAAACATCCCGGCACCGCGCAACAACTATGTCCGTGCCGCTGTGCCCCGGCTTACCTATGAGGACCAGGACCTGTTCGCCGCGGCTGAGGCGATAAAACTGCTCTATCAGCACCGGGATTCAATCCCTGCGGTGGAAGTGGTGTTTGGCAAAGATTTAACCTTGCGCCATTTTAAGAGCCGGTTTCGGTTTAAGTAAAGTCGGGCTTGACCCTTTATTATTTTCTCATATCTTATCCTAAAGAACAGGAGGCAACTTGGAAAGCAGTGTAACAACCACCGTACCGAACAACACCGTTCAGCAAAATGTCCGGGGAATGAAGGGCTGGCTCAAACTTCTGGGCATCGTCCAGATTGTCGCCGGCATCCTGCAGGCACTGACCCTGTTTGGCATCATCTGGGCATGGCTACCCATCTGGATGGGAGTCATCCTCAATGGTGCCGGGAACAAGGCGCAGGAGTATGTGGAAAAAGGTGACCCGAAAGCGCTCGAAGAATTTACCGGCAAACTGAAACTGTACTTTATCATCAATGGGATTATGATGATTGTCTCGCTTGTTGCCATCGCCCTTTCGCTGATTGTAATCAGTGTTCTGGCAATACTGGGCATCATCAGCCTGCCCACGCTGTTTGAGTCGCTGAACAATTAAACCGGTCTGAAGTAAAGAAACGCTAAGTTACTAACCGCGCCGCTTCGGCGTTACTTTGGGCGCTGAGACTCAAGCCAGCGTTCCACGGTCTGATGCCAGGAACGGCTGGTATCGGCAATGTCCTGACCGTCCCACCGCTGTAAAACCTTATCACCTTCGGTAACAACCACCAGCGGTGGGGTGTCGGTCCAGTCGTAATAGGCTAAATCGGCAAGGTTTTCCGGGGTTGCGCTTGGTCCATCAACATAGCGCACCTGCACCTCAACACCAAGCCGCGCCAGGATTTGCTGCGCCTTTGCACAGGTCACACAACCCTCACGGGCAAAAATTTGAAATACCATTACGCCTCCTTTCAGGAACAGATTAAAAATTAACCCTGCCCGGCCACAAGTCAAGCAATTCTTATTAGCAAACTTGACCCTGGTTTCTCTCCTGTTATCCTGAAATAGTGGACATTGATATCAACCGGGCGCTGCACAATTTAGGCAGGATTTATTCCCGGCTCCTGACCGTGAAAGGTGAGCGCCGGCTGTTTCTTGTGGGCGGTGCAATTCGGGATTTGCTTCTTGGTCGGGAGCCGGCCGACTTTGACTTTGCCGTTTCCGGCTCCGGTGTTGAGTTCGCCCGCGAGTTTGCCCGGGCAATTCGGGGAAAACTGGTCGTTTTATCAGAAAAGGACGACGAAGCCCGGGTTGTTTACCGAAAGAAAATCACCCTTGACTTCAACGGCATCGGTAACCTGACCATCGCCGACGACTTGAAACGCCGCGACTTCACGCTTAACGCCATCGCCTGTGAACTACCCGAAGCCAATGCCCTTATTGACCCTTTTGGTGGCAAGGAGGACCTGAATAAAAAAGTGATTCGGCCCGTGTCTGCCCAATCGCTCGCACTCGACCCGCTGCGTCTGTTGCGCGCCCTGCGCCTCGCACTGGAACTCAACTTCACAGTACATCCCGCAGTTTACGAGCAGGCACAGGACATCACTTTGAAAAACACCGCCGCGGAAAGAATCGGTATGGAGTTTCTCCGTATCCTTGAAGCCAACCGCGCTGTTCCCTATCTGCTAAAACTTGCCGAACTGCACCGGCTCGAGGAGATTATGCCCGAACTCCTGCCCCTGCTGCAAGATGAAGAGTTGTGCGCCCACACCTTTCGGACCGTAGAAAAGATTGAAGAGTTGATTTCCCAGCCCGGTTTCTTCTCGCGCTTTACGCCCGAGTGGCAGTCCTATTTCGCCCTGCCTTTTCATACCGCGCTCCTGAAACTTGCCGGACTGCTCCACGACATCGCAAAACCCCACACCCGGTTTGTCAATAAGACCGGAGAAATGCACTTTTATGGCCACGACAGTCTGGGTGCAAAATTGACCGTAAAAATCTGCCACGAACGGCTGCGTCTTGCCCGCGCCCAGACCAGAATCGTCCGAACTCTGGTCAAAGAGCATATGCGCCTGCACCTCCTTGCCACCGCGCCCGAACTGTCGGAGCGGGCGATTCGGAGGTTCTTCCGGGACCTGGGCGATGAGGCGTTCGGCTTGATGCTTCTCTGCTATGCTGATGGCTGGGCAACTGCGGGCAGGACAAGCCATCTTGAAGCCACCATCACCAGAATGATAACCCAGAAGCGCACCGAAGATGCCAAAGCCAAAATCAAGCGACTGGTTACCGGTGACGACCTGATTGCCTTGGGATTGAAGCCCGGTCCCGCGTTTAAGGTCATCTTACAGGAACTGGAGGACCTACAGGTTGAGGGCAAGTTCAAGACCAAAGAAGAGGGCTTGGAATACCTTAAAACCTATCTGAAGCGACAGGCAGAAAATTAACACCGATGACTGCTCATCTTCTCATCCTTCTTTTTTATCTCTCGATTGGTACAACCGCACAAACCATTACCCATACCTTCTTCTTTTCCCCTTACCAGTTGCAATCAACCGTCACCGACAACAAAACCATCTTCACCCTACCCGATGCCGAGATTGCCACACCACCAGGCACTCCTGCCCTGCCCGCAAAGCCGGTTAACCTTCTGTT
>JBBISL010000021.1:14519-20775 GCA_037441285.1 Caldifarciminota bacterium | reverse complement strand
CTCCTTGTCTTTCCTTTGCAACTATTACCCGAACAAAACCGGGTGCGGCTCGTCAAAAAGTTAAGCATCAACTTTGAACCGGAAAGACAACCGACCGCAGAGTGGGCAGAAACCGGACCGCTGGAATACCTCATCGTCACCCCCCGAACTCTGGACACCGTTTTTGCACCGCTTGTCCGCTGGCGCCAGAAAACCGGATTAAACTCTGCCTGTCGTGCGCTTGAATGGATTACCGCCAATTATCCAGGTCAGGACCCGGCAGAAAAACTAAGAAACTATCTTAAATACTGCGCCCGGGATTCGGGGCTAAAATACCTCCTGCTTGGCGGCGATGTTGACCTCATACCGGTGCGCAAGGCGTTTGCGATGGCTTGCTCTGCCGGGCTTCATCCCCGGGAAGATTCGCTCCCCTGTGACTTATACTATTCCTGTTTGGACGGTAACTGGGATGCGGATGGCGACGGCGTGTACGGTGAAACCGAAGACAGTGTTGACCTGTATCCTGACATCTATGTGGGCAGGGTGCCGGCAAACAGTTTAGAAGAGGCACGCGCCTTTGTCGACAAACTCATCGCCTATGAATCGGGTATAACCAACGACTACCAGACCAATACACTCCTTTCTGCCGCGATTCTCTGGCACGACCCTTATACCGATGAAGCCATCGCCAAAGAACGCATCGCCACTCAGGCGTTTCCCGCCGGATATGCGCCGATTCACAAACTTTACGAGTCCCAGATGGTGGTTACCGTGGATACCATCTGCGCCCTGCTCAATCAGGGTTTTGGATTTTTCAATCACTGTGGTCACGGCTGGTACAATGCGTTGAGCCTTGCCCAGGGTGCCACATTGCGCAATCAGGATGTTGATGCCCTTACCAACACCATTAGAACCGGCATCGGCTACTCAATCGGCTGCTGGACCACCGCCTTTGACCTTGACGCCATCGCTGAACATTTTATCCGCAATCCGCACGGCGGTGCAGTAGCGTTCATCGGCAACTCTTCCTATGGCTGGGGTTCACCTGGGAACCCGGGATTTGGTTACTCGGACCGGTTTGATTTCCGTTTCTTCAAAGAGCTGTTTATCGACCCTGAGCCTCGTATCGGTGAAATTGTTGCCCGCACCAAACTTTTCTTTGTGCCTTACAGTTTTGAAGCCAATGTTTATCGCTGGCACCAGTACTGTCTCAACCTTTTAGGTGACCCGGCAATGCCGGTCTTCAACCGCTCCCCAATGCCGCTAAGTGTAAGCAGACCTTCCTACCTGATTGCAGGCGAAAACTCGGTCTGGCTTACGGTTCAAGACCCTAACGGACCGGTTGCCGGTGCCAATGTCACCATTATCCAGAACTCAACACTCCTTGCCCGCGGCAAAACATCAAGTACCGGCACCATCTGCCTGCCGGCTACCATCTCGACCGATTCAACGGTCGGCCTTACCGTTACTGCACTCAATCATCAGCCGCTTGAAGATTCCATACCGGTAATTTTCCGCCCCACCGTTTCTGTTACCGGTTATCGGCTTCTCACGCCTGCCGCCGAAACCACTGAAGTTCTTTCGCCGGGTGAAACATACCGACTCCTCCTCAACATCGCCAATACCGGCACGGAACCGACAAATCCTGCCCGCTGTTCAATCTCAACAACATCATCCCTTGTTATTTTTCCAAAGACCGCCGTCTCTATCCCTGCCCTGCAACCTCAAACGGAAACAACCTTAACCTTATTTACCCTGCGCTGTAGCACCATCAGCCGCAACGGCCAAACCGTTCCCTGCGCGCTAACCTTTACCGACTCCACTGGTTTCTGTCTTTACATTCCGCTTACCCTGCAAATAGGGACACCGCTACTGCAAATCACCGGCTATTTAACAACCATCTCCTATCCGGACACCGTTAACCTGTTTATCAAACTGACCAACTCGGGATTAGTCAGCGCCTTCCAGCCCACCGGTAACCTTTTTCTTCCTCGACCCGAAAGCCTGTTACCCCACATCATCACGCCGGGTTTAATCTTTCCTGATATCGCGCCCGGGGAAACGGCCTGGTCTCTAACCCCAGCCCGTTTTATTGGCACCAGTCCGGCACAACTCGGTATCAACATCACTGCCAATGGGGATCTTTTCAGCGACACATTAACGATTGCATTTAACACCCCGGGTATTTATACCGGTTTTGATTCGGGTTTCGGCAATTGGACCACGGGCGGTGAAAACGGTACCTGGTCGCTCTCAAACCGGCGGTCTCACAGCCCATCTTTTGCCTGTTATGCGGGTAATGAAACCGGCACCTATCCAGACCTAGCCTCATACTGGCTGCTTTCCCCGCGTTTTGCGTTGCCACCCCGGGCAGTTTTGACATTCTACCGCTGGTTCTCCTTGCCAATCTACGGCGTTGATGGTCTGTATGTTATTCTCGTCACTCCAAACCGGGAAGATACCATTGACTTTATCGGCACGGGCGGCGCTTTGAGCGAAGAGAAATTGGGTTTAACCTCCACCTGGCTAAAAGAAAGTTACGACCTTTCCGCATATCCCGCGGGCGAATCGGTTCAGATAAAGTTCCACTTTGTTTCCGACCAGGATGGTAAAACCGGCGAAGGTTTTTATCTCGACGACATTCAGGTAACAACCGTTGAATCACTAACCCAACCGAATCCGGATTCGTCCCAATTGCTGCGTATTTTCCCCAACCCCTGCTGCAACCGCACTACCATCTTCTACTCCCTTGCTCAGCCTTCATTTGTGTCTCTCGCTCTCTTTGATATCAGCGGCAGGAAGGTTAAAACATTCTTGGAAAAAGAGCAGTTCGCGGGCTGGTATGCGCTCGCCTGGGATGGCAACGACGACCGTGGTAATAATGTTCGCTCCGGGGTGTACTTTCTCCATCTTAAGACCGCGTCCAACTTGCCCCGGACAAGGATTACCGGTAAACTGATCAAGCGATGATTATCAAAAATTATGTTTACGGACCGGTACCATCCCGTCGCCTTGGACTTTCTCTTGGTTTAAACATCATCCCGAAGAAAACCTGCACCCTGAACTGCATCTACTGCCAGTGCGGCAGGACAACCAAACTCACATTGGAACGCCGCTCCTTCTACCCGATTGATGAAATCATTAGTGAAGTCCGGACCGCAGTTGCTCAACACCGTATTGACTATCTCACCTTTTCCGGCGAAGGCGAACCAACCTTAAACAAAGACATTGGCAAGCTCATTCGCCTTCTTAAAGCCGAATTCAAAATCCCGGTAGCGGTCATCACCAATTCTACCCTGCTGTTTGACCCGAAGGTACGCCGTGACCTGTACCGGGCCGATTTGGTCGTTCCCAGCCTTGATGCCGCAGACCAGCAAACCTTTCATCGTGTTAATCGGTGCCATCCCTATTTAAAGATTGACAAGGTCATTCAAGGGCTCAAAACCTTTCGTCGTTACTATCAGGGAAAAATCTGGCTCGAAATTATGCTTGTAAAAGGGGTTAACGACGCTCCCGAACACCTGACAAAACTCCGCCGACTCGCCTATGAAATTGAGCCGGACCGGGTACACCTGAACACCGTTGTGAGGCCACCAGCCGAAAAAGACGCCCGGCCTTTAACAATCGATGAACTTAACCAGGTTAAACTGCTTTTCGGACCCGAAGCCGAAATCGCCTTCTCACCAATCAAAGCAAAGCAAAAACGGTTCCACGGTAACCACCAAAAGGCTATTCTCGCGGTAGTTGAGAATCGGCCTGTAACCGAAGAAGATTTGAGTTGTTCGCTGGGAATTCCTGCCCAGAAGATAAAACCTTTACTTGAAAAACTGGTAAAAGAGGGTCAGATTAAAAAGGTTAACTTCTGGGGTAAAACCTTTTACGAATCAAAATAAAAACTTCAGCCCGCAAGGCGGGCTGAAGTCAATCTAACTCCTGTCCACCTACTCAACCGGCGGCGGCGCAGGTAGCGGGGGTGGGAGAATTGGGACCCATCCGTCCATTGCTTCCTCCTTTTTATAACACCTATTAACCGAACTAACTAATAAAAAGGCAACAATAATGCCAAACAAGTTACTATCGGCTAATTACTTCAAAAACTGTGACTTATAATAACTTTACCAGCCACTAAAGTTTTAGGTAACAAATCGAGATGTCGCATCTTTACCCGCCTATTTTACTAATTATTTACAAAATAGTAAGTTACAAAATGGACGGTTGGATGAATTTAAGGCTGGCGCAGACTGTTGCGGTCGATTTGATACCGTTTGATAAGCCTCTGTAACTGGCGCCGGTGAGTTGAGAGGATTTCCGCAGCTCGTGTGATATTACCTTTAGCCTCTTTGAGTGCATTGATGACCTGTTCCTTGTCTATCGTTCGTCGCTTTCCTCCCTGGGTTTCGGAACAGACCTGAATGTCGGTGAATGGTTTGCCAACATCGGCTAGTGAAATCCGCCGGTTCTGGGTCATAATCACCGCCCGCTCAATCGTATTCTGGAGTTCCCGAACATTACCGGGCCAATGATACTGGGTAAAGGCAGTGATGACATCATCTTCAAACCCCACTATCGGTTTATTCAATTGTGTCGCGTAACTGTGCAGGAAATAGTCAGCGAGATGCGGTATGTCACCAATCCTTTCCCGAAGCGGCGGCACCTCTATCGCTACAACATTCATCCGATAGTAGAGGTCTTCTCGAAATCTACCCGCTTTTACCTCGTCTGCAAGATTTTTGTTTGTGGCGCAAATCAAACGGACATCTACCATACGGGGTTCGGTTTCGCCAACCCGACGAATCACCTTCTCTTCAAGCACCTGGAGGAGTTTTGCCTGGATTGTCAGGGTGGTGTTGGTTATCTCGTCAAGGAATATCGTCCCGCCGTGCGCAGTTTCAAAAATCCCGACCTTATCCTTGACCGCACCGGTAAAACTGCCCCGGGCGTGACCAAAAAGTTCTGACTCAAACAGAGTTTCAGGTAAAGTACCGCAGTTTACCGCAACAAACTTGTTGTCTTTACGGCCGCTCCGTTGATGTATCAACCGCGCCAGAACCCCTTTGCCGGTGCCGGTCTCACCGGTCAACAACACCGTGCAATCGGTGGGTGCAATCCGGTCAATAACCTGATACACCTGACGCATCGCCTTTGACCTGCCCAGAAATAGTCCGGTTGCTGCATCAACTAAAATACCTTCGCGAATATCCGAAATCTGCTCCTGGAGTTCGCGGAAGGTTACTGACCGTTCGATGGTCGCTGCCAGCAGGTTCGCCACCGCCAGGAGCAAATTTCGGTCCTCTTCCACGAACAGATGGGATGTAATCCGGGAGTCAAGGTAAATGGTGCCAATCACCTTACCCTCGACAATCAATGGCACACACAAAAGGGAGCGGATTTTGTTCAACAGCACGCTGTTAAAACTGTTGAGCCTTGGGTCGGCAAGGGCATCGGCACTGATTAAGGGTTCGCCCCGACGCTTGACCTTGCGCAAAACCGATTGGGAAACCGCAGTTGCATCTTCCAGCGTCCGATGGTCGATATCGCGGGCTGCAACCGGAATCAGCCGATTGCCCTGGATAAGAAATATCAACCCCCTTTCTGCCCTGGTCACGGAAATCACCAGGTCAAGAACCCGGTCCAGGAAGTCTTCCCGGCTCAATCCGAGGTTCAAAAGTTCACTCAACTGATAAAAAACCTTAAGATACTCACTCCGTTCCTGCGCCTTCAGTTGCAATATCCCAAACGCCTGGTCCAGTGTCTCCTGTAGCTTTTCACACTCCTGAACATCCGCCTTCGCGCCCAGTTCCTGAAAATAGCCAATCGCCTCCTTCAGATTCGACTTTATCTCGTTGAACTCGTCCCGGGAAATCTGCCGGCTCGTAATCGGTGCCTTTACACCCGGTATCCGGCTTTCACCGGCTAACGCCTTCGCCGGCGCACTAAGAGAAAGCGCCAGTTCATACTTTACGCCTAAACGCCGGAGAATATCAATGCTCCGTCTCAACTCCGCCTGTCCCTTTTCCATCTGGTCCAGTTTGCACTTTGCCAATCCCGAACAACGAAGGGCAATAGCAAACTCAAGTGAAGACGGATAGTCCCGGAGTAAAGTCAATGCCCGGTTCGCCGCATAGTGTGCCCGAAAGGCATCACCAGCCGCGAACCGCACCTGGCTCGAAAGGATGTAAAGTTTTGCCAGTTTGCGCCAGTCCGGTTCCTGATGCACAATCCCGAACGCCCGGGCAATAAACCCCTTTGCCCGTTCCAATCGCTCACTACGGAGCGC
>JBBISL010000021.1:0-14419 GCA_037441285.1 Caldifarciminota bacterium | reverse complement strand
CGAACGCCCGGGCAATAAACCCCTTTGCCCGTTCCAATCGCTCACTACGGAGCGCTACCTCAGCCTGATTTACCAGCAGATTGAACTGCAGGAATGAGTCCTCAACACATTCAACCAACTTTGCCGCCTGGGTAATAGCCTCTTCCGCCCTTTCCAGTTCGCCCTGTTTTGCCTGTAACAAAGCGATATTGCTGCGAAGCGCAAATCGGGAGTTAAGAGGAATTCTATCTTTGTTTTGCTCAACAACATCTTGTGCTCGTTTGTAAAAACTATGGGCCTGAATCCAATCGCCTTTAATTTCCCAGACAACTCCCCGCATTGTACCTATGTCAACCAGTGCTGTGACATCTCCCACTCGTTCAGCTATCTTCAACGCTTCGTTAAAATACCCTTCTGCTTGAGTCCACTCCCCTTCGTCAAGGCAAAGTACGCCCAAACCATGTAACGACCTAAGTAAATAATACACCGCACCTGCCCGGCGCTGGCTGGCAACCGCCCGCTGATAAAACTCTTTTGCCTTTTCCGTTTCCGACCGGCGCACATAAAGCGTCGCAATAAACTGGCACACCGTTGCTTTCATCATCTCATCTTCCAGGCGTTCAAACACATCCAGGCTCCGCTCTGCCAGCTGTAACGCCAGCACAAAGTCGTATTTCGCCCAGGCAAGAACCGCAAAGTAATAAAGTATTAAACCAACCAGCTGGTTTGCCTCACCGGTCACAGTTGCTTTTTGCTTCTCAGCCAGCTGGAGCGCACTGGTCAAAACCTCCTCAGCATGGCTAAAATCACCTGCCCCACAATAAGACCATCCCAGGTCAGCAAGCAGCCGCGTCCGTTCCAGACTATCTTCGGTTTGAAGATGAAGCGCCTGATTCAACAGGTTTATTGCTTCGGAAACCAGCCCCTGTTTTTGATAAACGAGCCCGAGCCGGCGCAGAAATCGGGCAAGCGGCTTTTTATCACGGGCAATTTCCGGGTCTCCAACCGCAAGCCCCATACCCTGGCGATAAATGTCAATCGCCTCGGCAAATCTGCCGGTCAACTCGCACAGTTCACCTACCTTCTCTAATAAACCAATGCGCTCGCGCGCCGTGATCAATCCCGATGAAAGGTTCAGGGCATTTTCATAAAAACCCAGCGCTTGCTCAAAAAGCAGCCACTCTCTTGCCCTGTCACCGGCACGCAGCGAATAGTCGTAAGCCCGGTCTTTGACACCCGCAAGCGTCCAGTGATGCGCCAGGTCAAAAACCATCTCCGGAATCCGTTCCGGATAAAGCAGCTCCAGTGCCAGCGCCACTTTGCGATGGTTCTCACGCCGTTGTTCAACCGTCAACTGCTCTAAGATGACGCTCTCAAGGATTTTGCTGGAAAGAATCCAGCCCGAACCCAAACGACATTTTTCTTCCGGACCAGCGGCACGAAATGTCTTTATAAAACCGAACGCCTTCAGTCTGCTGACCACCTGAAAGAGAACCTCTTCTTCGAGGTTAAGCGCCGCCCGGAGCAAATCCAGGGAAAACGGTCCTGCGGCTGCGGCAGCAATCTCCAGCGTTTTTCTCTCTTCTGGTGTCAGCTGCTCGACGCGCTGGCGAATTGTATCACTGACTGATGACGGTGGTCGGAACGCCGCCAGTCGGCCCTTTGCCAGTTCCCACCCTGATACCTCACGCACCAGAATCTTGGCTTCAATCAGCGCATAAATTGTCTCCACCACCCAGAGCGGATTGCCGCCGGTAAACTCAAACAGCCATTCTGTCAGAGCATCAACATCACTAACCTTCCCCAGAAGGGAAAGCACCAGTTCTTTAACCTCATCCCGGTTAAACGGTTGAATGACAATATGCCGAAAATTGGCACGGTGTTTAATCCTATCAATGGTCTCCAGAAAACGCCTTTCCTTCAACCCGGTTACTACGAAAAGCACCCGTTCGTTGTCAATTCCTAAGGCAAAATAGCGGAGAAACTCCAGACTCGTCGGGTCAAAAAGTTCAAAATCATCGACAATGATTACCAGACTGTGCTTAATCCGATGGGAATTTGCGACCAGTTTCAGGCGTTGCGTCACCCACTCAAACAATCGGTAATTACTCTCCTTCCCGGCGTCGATCAAAACCACCGGTGCGCCCGTTTGACCGTAACTGCGCAAAAGTACAACCAGCGCCTCGATGAGCGATTGAGAACGGGCACCGAGCGACACCGGCTCAAAGGAGAATACCGATGCTCCTTCCATTTCCGCATAGAATTTGAACTCGGCAAGTAGTCGGCTCTTACCCACGCCCCTATCTCCGGAAATACAAATCACCCCGGATTGGCCATCGGCGACAGTCCTAAGGGTCTCTTTCATCTCCTCCAGAACCTGCTCCCGGGCAACAAACCCGGACGCCATAACATCACGTCGCAACGCCGGCAGAGTTACATTAGAAACACCCTCGCCCAGTAACTCCTCAATGACCACCTGGGCAGAACTGGGCCGCTGTTCGCGGCGCGGACTGATAAGTTTCATCACCAAGCGGTCCAGTTTTTCCGGAATCTCAGGATTGAAAGAGCGAGGAGGCACAAAATCGGCATTCTGCTGTTTTCTCAGCCAGTCAAGAAGCTCAACCTCCTTTCCTGGTCCAATGCCGGTTACTGTCTCATAAATTACCATCCCTAAGGCGTAAAGGTCAGCCCGAACATCAGAATCAACCCCCTTTAATATCTCGGGCGCCACATAACCGGGTGTACCTTTTCCAACTTGAGCACTATTGATATAAAAATCCTCGGCAAAACCAAAATCGAGCAGTTTTGTCTTCAATTTTCCATCGTCCTCAACAACAAGAATGTGCTCAGGTTTTAAATCGCAATGAATCATTCCCCGAGCATGGATTGCATCAAGCGCCAAAAGAACCTGGACAATGACATCGATTAACTTTGGGTCGTAGCCGCCTGCAAAATAGTGAGTAATCGGTACACCCGGGATGTACTCCATCGTAAAATAGGCGCGCCCATCCGCGGTTCTCCCATAATCGTGGACCGCAACCACCCCGGGGTGAGATATCTGGGAAAGGTAAAAGAACTCCCGGTTTAACCTCACATTTTCCTCATCGGAAACGCCACTGCGTACTGCCTTTAACGCCAGGACCTTACCCGTTATGATGTCATGAACCCGATATACCTCAGTTCCCTCGCCTCCACCGAGAAATTCTTCTATATAGTACCGGTCTCCAACCGGTTGCGAAAATTGTAAATTGTCGCTACTGCCCCGCTGCGCCATTTTGATAAATTATATAATAAATATCTATGTTAGTCAAGATGCGACAAAACTCACATAGTGCGACATTTTGCTATCTTGTTGTAAAATTAAAAGTTAACCATCAATCTATTTTACCCTGACGGTGCTGATATGCCTGAACCCGGCTGCGACTTTTCTTGACCTTAATCATAAGAAAGTTAATATATTACCTCTAAATAATTTGATGCGCGTTGGAATATACCAATTCACCCCGCAGCCATTAGCCGTGGATTTGAACCTTGAACAGGTCTTTCGCCGACTCCGCCCTATCAAAGCCGACCTGATTGTCTTACCCGAACTGTGTTTAACCGGCTATCTTTTCTCTAATCGCGCACAACTCACCCGTTTTGCCGAACCGGTGCCCAATGGTCCTTCCTGTAATAAAATCATCAACTTCTGTTTGCAACACAATATCAGCCTCGTTCTCGGATTTGCCGAAGCCGCAGGTACTAAAATCTACAACTCAGCACTCCTTGTTACCGCCCACGGTACCGTGCACACCTATCGCAAGGTCCACCTCTTTGCCGACGAAAAAGACCTCTTTGACCCCGGTGACCTTCCCTTTCCGGTGTTCAATCTCGCGGGCGTGCGCATAGGGATTCTGGTCTGCTTTGATTACTTCTTCCCGGAAAGCGCCCGAACCCTTGCTCTACGCGGTGCGCAGATTGTGTGCCACCCCTCAAATCTTATCCTCAACTACGCCCAGTCAATGACCGTAACGCGCGCTCAGGAAAATCGGGTATTCTGGTTACTTGCCAACCGCATCGGAATTGAACAACTTGGAGAGAAAAGGTTGCGGTTTACCGGTCAAAGCCAGATTGTCGCACCAGATGGAACCGTACTCTACCGTGCCCGTTCTGAAAATGAAGCGCTAAAAATCGTTGAAATCAACCCCAATCAAGCGCTCAACAAAAGTGTCACCCCGCGCAACGATATAATTCTCGACCGCCGCCCGGAGATGTACCTTTAATTACCCCCGGAAGGGTTCCGCACCTCACCCAAAAAAAGGATGGCGCCGGTTTCGTTATCCTGAATTGCAAAGAGAAACGGTCGATTGACAACCATTTCAAATCGGGACTGGGGAGGCACTGATGCCAGTACCATTTCCACCGATGTTACCGCGGCTGCTTCAGTCCCCTCCTCGTTAACCTCGACAAAAGTTTTATGCTTCACATCGCCGATGGCAAAACCCGGACCACCCTTGCCCATAAGAGAAAAATCCGCCTGATTCAGGTCAAATGCAATCCCCATCCCTAATTCTATTAAAACATCTCTTAAACTCTGCTCATACTCCAGCTTGAACCGGGGCAACAAGACCGTTCCCTCCCGTGACTGAAATCTGCCCCGCGACTCCTGCCAGAAAGCAGATGACAGTTGGGCAATTAAATCATCCAGCTTGCCCGCGGCAGGTAAAAATATTAGCATACTCACTTCGCCCTCGCCATACGGCAACTCCACCGCCTGAAAGGCATCGGTTTCCAAATAGCGGAATTTTCCCGAACGCATCATCATCTTCACTACCACCGCACTGCCATTATCAGGATAAAATTTGTCATCCCGGGTCATCTTCGGGTCAAACTTCTCCTGCCATCGCCCCTTAAAATACACCGCATTGATTAAGAAAAGTACCGCCTCGGGTTTAATCTGGTCAACAATCTTATCGATTTTTCCTTTTGTTTTATCCTTCACCCAGTTGTTAATCTTTTTCGGCGCATCCGGGCTATTAAAATCAATCGCTGCCACCTCCGCCTGATAAAACTCCTTATTGGTGTTCAAAAAAGCAGAATTAAATGTTACCCATTTTCGCGCCCAGAGCGAGTTGGCAATCAAAAGCTCTACACCCGGTTTATCTTTCTTCAATTGTCCCGCGAGAAACTTTTCTCCAGCATTGAGCCGTTGCAACTCAATACCGGCAATGCCCAGCGTCTGTGCCATTACGCTGCGGGTTTGCCCACCAGAGCCGTTGTAGGTCATGGTCAAAGCGGTGGCAATACTATAAGGGGAAATAAACACATTTTCCTTAGGAGCAGAACGGACCAGTGTTGAAAGAACCCTGAACCCGAAATCGTTCTTTGCCGAAACCAGGTTTGCATCAATTACTCCGGTTTCCGCACCCCGGGAAGCGGATAAAAAAAGGCTGACAATCAAAATAATGGTATTCATACTTAAATAATGACCAATTACCCTTTTTTGTCAACAGCGGATTTCTTTGACATTTTCGCTTAATCCCTGATGATATTTTATGACCAAAGCAACCCGTGAAACCCTCTGGACCGTTGCTTATATTATTGCCGGGCTTAGTGCCAGCTGGTTGTGCCGCCTGTTCCTTGCCGCCCGCCGCATTACCAATTTTCCCATGCTGCCATTAATCATTCTGGGCTTAGCCGGCGGTTTAATTTACGCTGCGGTCCGGCTGCGTGGTCTAAGTTATGCGATAATGATGGTCGTATTACTCTTTTTTGTCCAGCTCGCCCTTACTCCACCATTGCGAACTGAAGCGGCGATTCGCGCCGCACTTTGGGCAGCACCGGTCGGTTTCTCATTTCTCATCTCCGGCTATCTGTACAAGTTTCTTGCCCGGGTCCGAATAGGCAAATTTCTCATTATGGCGCTCATCGTTGGACTGGCTCATCTCGCTGTTGTTCTACTCTTCCGGCTCCGCACCGGCCAGGAGTTTCACCGCAACCTGTTGTCCTATCAGTTTTCCATTGGCGCACTGTTCGGTGTCCTGTTCGGCATTATCATTGAAATTCTTGAACTCATCTTCCCCAACAAAGGTGAAGAAAGTACCCTTGACCTACCCGCTTCCTAATGCACCTGTTTGATATCCTCAACTGGCATCTCAGACACTATCCATTGCTACAAGCCGAAGATATCTACAAACTTATCTTTCAGGGCGTTTTTGGCCCAAGCCACCTCCTGAACGACCAACAGAAAGAAAGGGAGAACCTGAACCGTGAAGTTGCCCTCGCCTCCACAATTAAAACCAGAATTGAATCAGAGCCGGTTGACCCTGACGGACTGCTAATCCGGGTTAACCTTGCCGCTCTTGCCGGCTCAGCAGCGAAAACCGAGCAACTGTTTCAAGCATTGATTGAAACCGCCCGAACCTTCAAGCCACATCCCGAAATTCTACCTTCCCGCATCGACACCGTATTAAAATGGTGTCTGTGCACCTTACCACAGGAGGCGCCCCGGCTTAATCTCATTGCTGCTAAACCTCAACATCCTCCCCAGCACTCAGCAACTTATTTGCAAAACTACCGTCCCACCTACCGCGTGGTCTTATCCCGACTCTGGTTCCCCGTTTAAGACACATTGAATTGAGCAGGCATTGGTGGCAAAGCGGCTTGCGCGGCAAACAGACCGTCTGTCCCAGGGCGACAAACAACCGGTTCCATTCTCTCCAGAACCGGACTGGCACTATTTTACATAACCGCTTTTCGGTCTCCTCGGGCTTTTTGGTCCGAACCAAGCCGAGCCGGTTGGAAATTCGGTGCACGTGGGTATCAACCGCTATTGCCGGTATTCCAAACCCCTGAGACCGCACAATGTTCGCCACCTTGCGCCCGACCCCGGGCAACTTTATCAACTCATTAGTCGAATCCGGTACCTGACCTTGATACCTATCGCGAATTGTCCGTGCCAGTGCAATTAGTTTTTTCGACTTCGTCCGGTAAAAACCCACCGGATAAATCATTTCGGCAACCTCAGCCGGACTTAAACGAGCAAGAGCAAAAACATCCGGTGCCAGTGATTGTAAACGGCAAACCGCTTCAATCGTTACCGTATCCTGGGTTCTAGTCGATAGAACCGCAGCGATAAGGACCCACCAGGGGTTTTTGTCTGGCATCTTTTTAACCGGGGCGTTCAATCCTAAATACGCCTTTTTCAACCTTCTAAAAATTGCGGTGACTTTTTCCCGGCTTCGGATTGGATTCAAAAAAGTTAAATTCTTAACACCTTTAACAGCGCGGTGAACGCCATCGTCATAATAAGTGCCAGGCTTATTACCACCAGTACTGGATGCCATCTCATACTCTGGGGTAGTTCGCCGGGCTTTCTTTTACCCGTTGTAACAACAAGGGCAAGAAGAGCCGCAACTACCGTCGCAACCCCCAAAGGCATATGGGCAAAAATTACCACACCCCGACCCTGACTCCGGAGAATGGCGTTCACCACCAGCCCGAATATCCCGCTGATTGCGGTAAAAACAAAGTAAATCAAAGTTCTTTTTTTCACCCGGCGCAGGGGAAAATCCCAGTCATCCAGTTTGGTCATACTGACCTGACCAATAAAAAGCCCGTAAACAAAAGTCCCCAGCGCCATTATGGGATGGATAAAACCAAACCAGGGCATAACCCTACCTCAACTTAAATGCTGCTACTCCGGACTCATCCATCTCGGGAATATAGGTAACAACCTCGCGCAGGCTGTTGAACCCCTGTTCGCTCTGGGCAAGATGGGTCCAGTTGTTGCCCACTTTCTGTAATATCAACGCCCGTTGCGCTCCTGCGGTACTATCATAAGGATAACGAATCAGCACATAATTCTTCCAGACAAGGTACTCATTTGCCCCTGGATACCCCTTTTTAACACTGGCAAGCGGGTCTTTGCTCCCGCAACCAACCAGCATCAGCGCCAGAAGCATACTAGTAATACGCGCCATTTTCTCCACCTCGCTTTCAACTCTGCCATTACCATTAACCCTGTTTTAAGAAACAAAGCGGCCAACGGGAATCGAACCCGTGTAACCGGCTTGGGAAGCCGGGGCTCTACCCCTGAGCTATGGCCGCAATCCTCCTTTAATATAAAACCATCATCCCTTCCTGTCAAGAACTAAAACACAATGAATATTATTATGTTGCAATAGTCCTCTTCGCATGTACGGACGACAAGAGAAAAAAAACAACTCTGGACCGTCCGAACATCAGGGTTAAATTGAAGGAAAAAGGTATATAACATTGGCACGCGACATCTGCTTGACAGATGGGTTAAGGAGGGTATAATAGCAGTAGCGATGTCGGACGAAGAATTCTTTGAGACACTCCTCGCGGAGTGCATCCGGCGGAACGCATCCGACCTCCATCTGACGGTGGGGCGTCCTCCGACATTCCGTATCGATGGGTTTCTTCAGTCATTTGAAGGGTATCCGGTCCTGACCCCGGAAAAAACCGAAAGCTTTAAGAACATCGCCACCAAGGACCTGCGCCATCTGCGCGCCCAGATTGACAACGGTGGTGGTGGTGACTTTGCTCTTAACTTTAAGAATATGGCTCGGTTCCGGGTTGCGGTTTACAAGCAGAAGGGATATTTTGGTCTCGCCCTTCGTCTCATCCCCCGCCGCATCCTCTCTTTTGAAGAACTGTTCGTCCCGACTCAACTGATACCCCGTATCAAATCACTGCTTGACCGCCTCCACGGCTTAATTCTTGTAACCGGTCCAACCGGAATGGGTAAAACCACCACTCAGGCGACATTTGTTGATTACATCCTTGAAAGCCCGCGCCATGTTCTAACAATCGAAGACCCGATTGAATTCGTCCACGACCACAAGAAAGGGATTATCACTCAACGGGAAGTTGGGGTAGATGTTTCCAGTTTCCGGGAAGCAATTATGAAGGGGTTGCGTTCTAACCCCAATGTGATTCTTGTCGCTGAAATCCGCGACCTCGCTACCGCCGAAGCGACTATCTGGGCGGCGGAATCGGGCCACCTTGTCATCGGCACCCTGCACACCACCAATGCTCCAGAAACTGTCACCCGGTTCATTGATATCTTCCCACCTGAAATCCGCGACCAGATTCGTATCCAGTTCTCAATATCGCTCCTCGCCATCTTCTCTCAGCGTCTGCTCCTCCGTGCCGAAGGTAAAGGTCGAATCGGCTGTTACGAGGTGATGATGGCGACCCCGGCGGTCCGCAACCTTATCCGGGAGCGAAAAATTGAACATTTGCCCTCAGCTATTCAAACCAGTAGTGCCGAAGGCAGCATCTCCTTTGACGCCTATCTGGCTGAGCTTTACCGGGCGGGCAAAGTTACCTATGAAACCGCCATCTCTTCAGCATTTGACCCCAAGGGGTTCAGAGAACTGGTGGAGTTTGGGACCAAAACCCGCCGCCACCAGTAATACAACTTCACTATTTTCCAATTAATTAACCATTGCCCTTAGCAAGAGTTTAGTGCTGTCGCGGTTGCCATCTAAAACTCAACTTTTACCATCAGTTCTTTAACCGTCGCATTTCAATATTAATAAACCGCTGAATACTCATAAATAGCACCGGCACAAAAGATGTATATTTATAACCGGAACAATTGAGGGGCGCAGTTAGGCAGGGGGTGGAGAGAAACCCTCAGGCAGAATCTCCCCCGGCAGCCTGAGGGTTTTCTCTTTTAATCGCTAACCAATCGCCCGTCGCTCCCTGAAAATTACCGTAACTGAATGAGTTGCCACCTCATTCCACTCTACACCCGGAACTTCAAAAGGCGGCAAAGAGGTAAATATCCGTACAAGCTCACCTTTCCCCTGCCACAACTTGAAACTGTGCCCTTCGCCCTCTTTTACCCAATGTGCGACAATCATCATATCCGGGGATATCATCACGCACGAAAGTTCTGGTTCGTCATTCAGTTGCGCTAACATCGACTGCATCGACTCCATGGGCTGGTCAGCCTTGAAGTGGTCAAGGGTGTACATAAAGAAAAGTTCGCTCGGGTCCGGTCCATCAGGCGCCCGTGCCGAATGTATCAATCGTTCTGGATGCCTTATCGTGCCCATATGGCAGAATGCCCAGTTTAACCCTGCCTCCCGACGAAAAAAAGGCTGGACAAGACGCGGACTCGGCAACTCACTATGCTCGTGGAGATAAAACCCTAACATATCGGTTTTTATCTCGGCAAGACGGGTAAACTCATTAGCCATCTCTCGAGCCCGGTGCACACGCAGCGACTCCAGCCGGTTGCCGTGGCAGTAAGCGATACCCCATGCGGTACCTGGGACATTTGCGCCATCTGTTAAACCTGAACTACTCAACGCTGTTGAAACCAGCCAGTTTGTGTCAAACCTGCCTGCTGCGGCTAATAAATTACCCATCACCACAATGCCAGTTGAATACCTAAACGCCCCCAGCCCGCGCTCAATCGCATCTCCTGGTCAAAACCAAACATCTGCGCCGAGACATAAGCGTCTGCCATTGAAAATGCGACAACCGCGCCGGTCCACCAGAGAAAGGTGTTCCTCTGGTCCCGGTACTTGAGATAGGCAACGGTATCCTGCCGGGCAAAGGCATCTCTTGCCTTCATATGCTCCGAATAAGAAAGATAACCGAGCACTATCTCTGCCGGAGCGATTAGCGCCGCCTTCCAGTAATTGCGGGTGTAAATCTGACCACCTCCTGGAATCAGAAAAGAGTAAAGCACCGCTCTACCTGGTGACTTTGCCGGAACTGTTCGCACAATGGAATCAGCACCTGGAGACAGAACCGAATCGGGTGACCCGACAAGCAAAATCAGCGCAATCACCGCGGTCATTGGCTTCGGACCGCAATCTCCACCCGACGATTTAACAACCTAACATCGGCTGAACCCTTTTTCACCAGCGGGCGGGAATCGCCCGCTCCGCAGACCATAATTAGACTGGCTGGAACCCCGAGGTTCACCAGTTCATTGGCAACTGCGGCGGCAGCAGCAGCGGAGTATTCCCAGTTTGTCCGATAAGGCGAATTAATTGGCGGCTTGGCACCATCGGTGTGCCCGATGACATCGAACTTAACATTCAGCGCCTTCAACTGGGGCGCAACCTCGCGCAACAGCAACTTACCCTGAACCGACAAAACCAGGCTTTCCTCGCTAACAAACAGCTCATCAAACCGGTAAGTTCGGTTAAGAGTGGTATCGCGGGCGCTATTCAGGCGTTGCAGGCTGTCGGTAAGTTCGGTTACCTGCTGCGTCCACATACTGATTTCCTGTTGCAACCGCACAATTCGCTCTTGCCTGGGCAGATAACTTGTATTGTAAAAAAGTAAAACCAAAACCGCCAGCGCCAGAAACATAATCCAGCCCAGACTGGAAAATAACCCCTTCATTTCATTACGCCTCAAGCAATTTCTTCAGCCGTTCCCGTCGCGCGGCAAACTCCTGCCGGCGCATCTGCTCCCTTTCAATAACCTCATTCTTTGCCCGCTCCAGGAAATCGGGATTGCTGAGCCGCCGGTCAATCTCATCGATTAATCTTTTGAGCTCCTCAACCTCGCGCCTTAACCGCTCCAGTTCTTTCTCAACATCAATCACTCCTGCCAGTGGCAAATAAACTTCGCAGTCTGAAAATACAACCACCGCCGAACCGCTGGGCCGCACCGCACCGATGTTCACCGCACTCACCTTTGCCAGTTCCCGGATTAACAACTCCTGCTCCTTGAAAAATTTTGCCAGCTCCCCATCACCGGTATTCACAATACACTCCACGGTACTCTTTGCCGGCACCCGCATTTCCGCCCGCACCTGCCGGATACCACCAATCACATCCCGCATCCGTTCCACCAGCCTGACCTTGTCCAATTTTGCCGGCAGTGGCCTGGGCCAGGAAGATTCAAGAATTGACCTGCCACCCATCTCCAGTCTATGCCACAACTCCTCGGTAATGAAAGGCATAATCGGGTGCAAAAGCTGTAACGACCCGCGAAAGAGGTGGTAAAGAACCGCCTTAACCGTTTCCTCTCCGGACTTCAAACGGCGTTTGGCAAACTCCAGATACCAGTCACACAGGTCATGCCAGAAAAAGTCGTAAAGCGCCTGGGCAACGGTGGAAAATGTGTAACTGTCGATGCCTTTATCCACCCGCTCCACTGTTTCGTTAAACCGCATCACTATCCAGTGGTCCAGCGCCGTCAGTGCGTTCGGGTCCGGGAAGTCGCGGCTGCTGCCGGTAATATGCGGCGCTACTAATCGGCACGCATTCCACACCTTATTGGCAAAATTCCTGCCCAGTTCAAACCGCTCATTCCACAACCGGTAACTCTGGGACTGGCTCTCGAGATAGGCAATGGTAAAACGGCAGGCATCGGTGCCGTAATGCTCAATAATCTCCAGCGGGTCAACACCTACCCCCTTGGAACGGCTCATCCGGGCACCGTTTTTGTCTAAAACGGTCGAGTGAATATAAACATCAACAAAAGGTATTCGGCCCGTAAACTCGAGACTGGAAAAAATCATCCGCGCCTCCCAGCGAAAGATGATGTCCGGGTCGGTGGTCAAAAAGTCGGTAGGAAAGAAACTCCGATAATCAACCGTCTCCTCGGGCCAGCCCATCGTTGCAAAGGGCCAGAGGGCTGAAGAAAACCAGGTGTCAAGGACATCCTCATCCTGGCGCAAACTATTACCGTGACAGGCTGGACATTCAACCGGGTCCTGCCGGGCAACGATAACCTTCCCGCATTCGCAGTACCAGACCGGAATCCGGTGTCCCCACCACAACTGCCGGGAGATGCACCAGTCCTTAACATTACGCATCCAGTCAAGATAAACCTTATTCCACCGCTCCGGATAAAAACGGACCTTTCCTTCTTCCACCACCCTGATTGCCGGCTCAGCAAGCGGCTTCATTTTGACAAACCACTGTTCACTCGCCAGTGGCTCAATTGCGGTCCCGCATCGGTCACAGGTCCCAACCGAATGCTCATAATCCTCAATCTTCTCGAGAAGCCCCTGCGCCTTCAAATCATCCACCACCGCGCGCCGACACTCCTCACGACTCATCCCCTGATACTTCGCCGGCACCAGCGCGGTCATCCTACCGTCATCATCAATCACCTTGAGCCGTTTTAGGTGGTGCCGTTCCCCGATTTCAAAGTCAACCGGGTCGTGCGCCGGTGTCACCTTCACCGCCCCGGTACCAAAATCCATCTCCACCGCCTCATCCGCGATAATCGGAATCAGTCGCTCGGTTAAAGGCAGCCGTAACATCTTGCCCACCACCGCCTGGTAGCGCCCATCTTCCGGATTAACCGCAACCGCAGTATCACCGAGCATCGTCTCCGGTCGGGTCGTGGCAACCACCACACCGTCCCTGCCATCGGCAAACGGATAACGGATATACCACAACTGGCTCTTTTCCTCCTGATACTTCACCTCTAAGTCTGAGAGCGCGGTCCGGCAGCGCGGACACCAGTTCACAATCCGCAAACCACGATAGATTAACCCTCTTTCATAATAACGGACAAAAGCCTCGCGCACCGCCCGGGCACAAACCTCGTCAAGGGTAAACCGAAATCGGCTCCAGTCCAGACCGCACCCCAGGCGTCGCAACTGCTTTACAATCTCATTGCCGTACTTTTCCTTCCACTCCCAGGCGCGGCGCAGAAACTCCTCTCGTCCCAGGTCAAACCGGCTCTTGCCCTCCTTTGCCAGCATCTGCTCAACCTTTACCTGAGTACCGATGCCCGCATGGTCGGTACCCGGCAGCCAGAGCGTTTCAAAACCCTGCATCTTTTTCCGCCGAATCAGGATATCGGGCAGAGTGTTGTCCAGGGCGTGACCCATATGCAAAGAACCGGTCACATTGGGCGGTGGAATCACAATCGAAAACTTGGGCTTGGGTGAATCGGGATTGGCGGTAAAGAACCCGTTCTCCTCCCAGAACCGGTACCACTTCTCCTCAACCGGCTTTGGGTCATAACGGGGTGGAAAATTGGAAAGACTATCTTCCGACATTATTCCTTATTATAGAAAACCCCAAATTATGGTCAAGAACCATCTTCACCAACTAACACTTCTTACATAGCGCTGTAATTAACCTTCCCGATATTATAATTTTAGCCGGCGGTGGTCCGGCACAACTCACCTACCAGACATCGTCCAGCAATGTTGTTGTCAGATTACCCTTGCGAAACTGGGGACTTGACAAAAGCCGCCGGTGAAATTCAATCGTCGTTGCAATCCCGCCGATTGTGGTCTCCGCCAGCGCCCGCTCCATCCGTCGCACCGCTTCCTCCCGAGTGCGTCCCCAGACGACGATTTTGGCAACCAGCGGGTCATAAAACGGCGGCACCTGATAACCCGGATAGAGATAACTGTCCACCCTGACACCAAGACCGCCCGGGAAAACCAGGTCGGTGATTAACCCGGGTGAGGGCTTGAAATCGTCATCCGGGT
>JBBISL010000020.1:0-35255 GCA_037441285.1 Caldifarciminota bacterium | reverse complement strand
AATTGGCATCTTTTTACTTTTTGCATTAGGGTTTGCTGAAGAAGGGGCAAGGTATCTTATCATTTCCCATCCTGCCTATGTCCCGATAGTTGAGCCGCTTGCCGAATGGAAGACAAAGAAAGGGGTGAAGGCGAAGGTTGTTTCCGTATCGGAAATTGGTTCAACCCCTTCACAGATACAGTCTTATATTCGGAACGCTTACAACAACTGGCCCATAAAGCCGGAGTTTGTGCTTTTGGTTGGCTCGCCCAGCCAGATTCCAAGTTATGGCGGTACCACCGACTGTTATTATGGGGATATGTCTGGAGATTACAAGATGGAGATTTCGGTCGGCAGGTTTTTTGCAATGAACGCCCGGGAGTGCAGTACAATGGTTGCCAAGGTCCTTCTTTATGAGAAGCCGAATCTGCAGACAATTGACACCCTTTATTATCTGAAAGGGACTACGGTGGTGCGCGAGGATAACCCGCCCGATGTTTATTATCAGGCAGATGCCAGGCTGGTGCGCAGTTACTGGCAGAATGCGGGTTATGTTTTAACCGAAAGTTTGTTGAACAATGCGGGTCACAATGCCAGTCATGTAAACGCTGCCGGGATTGATGGCAGGATGTTTATCACTTACCGGGGACAGGGGGTTTATGACTGGTGGTCCCCTTTTAACGGGGTTGACCCTTCGTCGTGGAATAACGGGGCAAAGTTACCGATTGTTGTTTCCGGTTCCTGTGCAATGATTGACCTTTCGACTAACGGCGGAGGACAGCAGGGTGACCGGTTTGTTCGGGCAGGAACACCTTCTGCGCTCGGTGGCGTACTTGCCTATTTTGGAACAACAAATAGTGGGTCACACATTTCGGACCGGCGCAGCGCCTGTTATCGGGGTTTCTTTACCGCCCTGTTTCAGGAGGGTGAGTACCGGCTTGGTCCAGCAACCCTGCGGGGCAGGTTCTGGGTTGATTCGCTTTTTCACGAGCAGCAATATTACCAGGAGTGGAATCTTCTTGGCGACCCTGAGTTGAACATCTGGACCGGTGTTCCCAAAGAGGTTACGGTTTTGTTCGATTCGGTGATTGAAATGGCGCCGCAGGAGATGGTCGTTACAGTTTTACAAAATGGGGTTCCGGTCCAAGGGGCTCTCGTGTGTGTGTCGATGGACAGCGCGACTTATGCGGTGGAAAAAACCGATGGGCAGGGAGCGGCTCATATCTTGGTGAACCCAACTCACATCGGGATGATGGATGTTGTGGTTACCGGAAAAAACATTCTGCCTTATGAGGGACAGGTGCGGGTAATAACCAGTGGTACACCTTTTATTATCACGGTTCACAGTTCGATTGACGACTACCTGGGAAATCACGACGGGTTGATAAATCCCGGGGAGCGGTTTCGTTTGACGGTCAGTTTGAAAAATGTAGGAGGTGTTACCGCGAATGGTGTTACCGGTTTGTTAAGGGTGTCATCGCCCGCGTTGCAGGTATTTGATAGCGTATCAAATTATGGGACGATAGCACCGGATTCAACGCGAAATGGCGACCAGTATGAACTGTGGGTTGATAGTTTGATGCCCGACGGGTTTGTTGTCCCGGCGACGATTCTGGTCCGAGACGAGGCAGGAGATTCCTGGCAATGTCCGCTTGATTTAACAGTGCGGGCTGGTTTAATCAGGCTCAATACAGCATATTTTATTGATTCAGCACCCGGCGGAAATGGTAATGGTAGAATAGGTAGGCTGGAAAGCGGTTTGGTCCAGCTGGCACTGATAAATCAAGGCGGTGGAGCACTGGAGAGGGTGCAGTGTATTATCACCTGTCTTGATACGAATGTAGTGGTTGTTGATTCTTCGGGCTATTATGGCAGGATTGACTCCGGTGCGATAAACAATGGTTCACTGGACCGGTTTGCGATTTCGGCTGGACCCGGGCTGGTGCGAAACCAACCGGTACGCTTTTTTGTGAGAGTTCAGGGCGATGGCGGTACCTACCATTATTCGGACACATTCAGTTTCGAACTCTCAGGCGAGGAAGGGGTAACAAGCGAACCAACCGGACCTGATGTTTACGGTTACTGGTGTTATGATGATACCGATACATCCTCGGGCCGAGCACCGGTTTACCAGTGGCTGGAACTGGCGCCACCCGGACCGGGTGCGGTGATTTCCGGCGTTTCCGATTCAGATGCGGTCACAGTAACATTGCCCATTCCGTTTACATTTCAGTACTACGGCACAAGAGACAATTTTGTCTCAATCTGTTCCAACGGCTTTCTGACACTGGGATATACCACTTATCGTTTTGGTTCCAACCGTCCGATTCCCGATACCGCGGGACCGCCTTTTATGATTGCGCCCTTCTGGGACGATTTGAATCCCGATGAAACCCATAATGGGTACGGGACCGCATATCAGTATTTTGATACCGTAAATCACCGCTGGATTGTTGAGTTTAAGGATTTTGCGCATTACAATCAGCCTAACATTCGCGAGAGTTTTCAGGTAATCCTCTATGACCCGGCTTACTATCCAACACCTACGGGCGATGGCGAAATAGTCTTCCAATATCAGCGGGTTGCGCTGGGGTCAAGTTGTACTGTGGGCATTGAGGATGGGACAGAAACGCGAGGAATCCAGTATCTTTATAACAACAGTTATGCATCCACCGCCGCCTATCTTCAGGCGAACCGGGCGATAAAATTCACCACCAACCCGCCCAGAAACATTGTGAGCCCTTGGCTGGTGCTTTCTGGTGTTCAGGTGAGCGATACCCTTGAGGGTAATGGTAATGGGCTATGGGAAGCCGGTGAACGGTTGGAGGTCGCCGTTTTTCTGCAAAATCGGGGAAGTTATGATGCGGTCAACAGCGTTGTTGCCCTGAATTCAGAAGATAACGATGCGGTTATTTTCGATTCAGTCTCGGTTTTAGGGTTAATTCCTGCCGGTGCGACCGTTAGCAACATTACCAATCCGTTCCGGCTTGAGATTGGGTCGCAGCCGACGGATTCTATCCTTGAGTTCAGACTGAGAGTCCAGGCTGAAGGATACATCACGCTAAATTACTTTTCGCTCGGGATTTCTGGTTTAACCGGAGTAGAGGAAAAGCGGTCAGGGTTGCAGGTGGTTGGAATTGAGAAAATTAGACCCAACCCGATTAGCAGTTCTACAGTGCTTTACTATACTCTGGCGCAAACCGGTCTGGTTGACCTTGCATTGTTTGATGCTTTGGGTCGCAGGGTCAAAACAGTTGAACGGGGTGTTAAATCCAGCGGTGGGCATCAGGCTCGTCTTTCTTGCGATGGACTTTCAAGCGGAGTATACTTCTGCCGGCTTCTGGTAAAAAACGGTACAGAAGAGAAAAAGTTTATTCAGAAGGTACAGTTTATCCGTTGAGGGTTGATAAGAAAAGAGGTGATTAATGAGATGGGCACTGGCTCTTTCTGCGCTCTGGGTAGTGGTAACTTTCTTCCATTCAGGATGCAATTCCGGACTTGCACCGCAAAAACCGCAGATATTTGCCCGCCGGGATAGTGGCGCAGTCGGCGATACAATCACAATTCAAATCTACACCCTGGTCCCCGAAGACCAGATGGTTACATACTGGGTAGAATGGGGCGATACAACCGTACCGCAATGGTCTTACTTTTTCCAGAGCGGCGATACGATTGAGCGTACCCACATCTATTGTATTCCCGACACCTATTTTATTCGGGTCAAGGCACGAGATATCGACCGAAATGAGTCGCCCTGGTCTGATAGTTTTAAGATGAGAATAACCGATACCATTACGCCGGGGAGTTGACGCTCGTTGAAAGAGTTGGGTTTCTTTCGAAACCTGTGCCCCGATTTTTGTACTATCGCTATTAACTTGCCTTGCCCGCCAATTTGATTAGACTGAAAAAATGTTCAAGGAACTACTCAAGGTGATAAGGACCCTTCGCCAGAAGTGTCCCTGGGACCGAAAGCAGAATTTGAGTTCAACCCGTCCTCTTTTAATCAACGAAGTATTTGAACTCGATGAAGCGCTGCGCCGCAAGGATAAAGCAGCGATTCAGGAGGAACTGGGTGATTATCTATTTATGGGCTTGTTTCTGGCGCAAATCCTTGAAGAGAAAGAGGGGGTAAAACTTAACGATATTCTTGCCGGGGTGGTGGAAAAGTTAAAAGCAAGGCATCCGCACGTATATGGAACGGTCAAGGTAAAAGGTGCCGATGATGTCCTCCGCAACTGGGAAAAAATCAAGGCAAAGAAGGGAAGGCGTTCTATCCTATCTGGAATTCCGGCGGGTCTGCCGGCATTACAGCAGGCGCAGTTGATTCAGGAGCGATGCCAGCGGGTTGGGTTTGATTGGGAAAAACCGAAGGATGTTTTGAGCAAAGTAGAGGAGGAAATCAGCGAATTGAAGGCGGAGTTGAACCGGCAAAGAGTTTACCGAAAACGAGTTAAGGAAGAGCTGGGTGACCTGCTTTTTGCTCTGGTGAATCTATGTCGTCACCTCGGGGTTGATGCCGAGGGCACTTTGAAGGATGCAAACCGAAAGTTTCGCGAGCGTTTTGAGGTTGTGGAGCAGGAGTTTAAGAGGCAGCGAAGGGAGTTGAGTTCGGTACCACTGGCGGAGATGGAATGGGTGTGGCAGCGAGCAAAGAAGCGAAGACCTAAAACAAATGGTCGCGGGTATGTCCGGTAGCGGGTTAATGTATATGCCTTAACCCGGGGATTTCTAATTTTTTGGTAAAATAATCCCTATTCGAGCGGTTCCCAATACAGGTCGAGAATGGTGTTGGTGGGTTTCCGCGTTCGGAATCCCGCCTTTACCTTCATTCCAATCTTCGCCTCACCCCGGATTAAATAACCTTTCATAATCGTGCAGCAGCCAGGGATTTTAACATCAATCTGGTAATAAGGATAAGAGAGTTCGATGCCGAATCCAGGGTATTCAACGCGGGTGAAGGTAAATATTTCACCGATTACCGGATTGGGTAACTCGACCCATTCCATTCGCGCGTGGCAGTCAGGACAGTCGGCACGGGGTGGAAGCCAGAAGCCGGGTTCACAACCGGGTGTTGGGCATTTTGTGGCGCGGAGGACGCCTTTTTTCAGTCCCTCAAAAAATGGGGTAAGTAAACCGTAGGTATGATGGTGGACGAGGGTTCGGGGCCACTGAATAACCATCGCCGGTTCCATCCGTTCAACCATCATCGGTTCTCCGATGAGTTTCACTTCGGGCGCCCGTGGCGTTTTTGATGTTGCAGGACGATGTTTTTGGCTTGTTGTTTTACGATGTTTCGCTGTTTGTTTTTTCATCGCTTCTCCTATTCTTTTACTTCTTCGGGGTTGACTAAAATTCCACAGGTGACATGCGAACCCACGCCGGCGTGGGATATCCATAACGCCCGTCTTCGTCTTGGAATCTGCAGGGACTTCCAATCCGCGGGTTTAGTTTTCCCATAGCGGGTCCACATTCGCTCGGTCCCGTGAAACTTGTCATACTTACCCTGAAGTTGCCAGAAGCACTCGACACACTGGAAAATACCTGTTGCACCGACGGCGTGCATCGTACCTAACAAACCACCGGAAAGATTGGATGGGCATCTGCCGCCGTAATAAGCATCACCGGATGTGATGTATTCTTCCTCTTTGCCGTAGGGCCTTAAGCCGATATCACCGTACGTTTGTAAATCGGAAATGGTAAAGGCGTCGTGCAGTTCCACCAAATCGAACTCCTCACAGGGTTCTTTCTTAATTCCTGCCATCCGGTATGCCATATATGCCGCAAAACGAGAAGCAAGAAAACTCTGAAATCCGGGATACGGCTCTTTAAGTTCTTTTTCCACCCAGTCGTACATTCCTGGCGTTTCGTGGGGGAGAAGGGGAATTTCCATATTGCGCCGGTCAGCGACGCGCAGCGTATGAGTTCCGCCCGCGATGTAAAGTTTCATTGGATGGTCGGTAAGTTTATATGCGGTCTCTTCATCACACAGGAGAACAGCAGCGGCACCGACACTCATCGCACAACATTCGTGCATCCGGAGTGGGTCACAGGCAATTCTGCCTTTAAGGACTTCTTCGACCGTTAATTTTGCGGGTTGTTGAGCAAAGGGCGAGTAGTAGGCATAGCCTTTATTTTTTACAGCTATTGCCGCCCGAACCTCTTCTTTTACTTTGAAAATATGGGCGAATCGCCGAGCCATCGGTGCATAATACGCGGCATACATTCGGGCAAGTCTGGTTTCAAAGTCTTTGCAAGCCGCAGTGGAGATGTAGTAGTTTCCGGTTCTGGTGTCGACTTCATCCATCCGTTCCCAGCCCATAACTAAAACGCAATTGGCATAGCCAGAGGCAACCATATTGGCACCGACCAATGTCGTGTAGCCACCAGTGGCGCCGCCGGTTTTGATGCCAACATTAGGCAAGGGGTCAAGCCCTAAGTAATCGTGAACCTTTGCCTCGCATAGTAACTGGTCTTGAAAGTGGTCGGCGAACTCACCGTAACACGCCATATTGATAAGACCTTTGACTTCCAGCGGTGGTAGTTTGAGGTCGTTCTCTTCGAGAAGCATACGGAATGCCATCATACACAGTTCTTCTAATTTGTATTCGGGGTAAGTTTTACGATAGTCGGTCGTTCCGCCCGCTACAACATACACCGGTCGTTGAAATTGGGGGACCCTTAGGTTCCCCGGTTTGAATTTAATCATATCATTCCTCCTTAGTTAAGCAAAACTCCGAGGTAAAGTCATTAGTCTCCAATCTTCGAGATTGAAATCCTGACTGAATAGAGGAATCTTACATTGAAAGAAGTTTAAGTCAAATATTGCTTACAGTGCAATTGAGATGTTTGACACAAGCAAAGAGGGTGGTATAATAAATAAAATCGAGTCATATTAAAGTAAAAAGGAGAGCAGATGATAAAAGAAGAGATGAAGTTAGTTGTTATCATTTTAGGCGTTTTTCTGCTGTTAAACTGTGGACCAAAGTCGGGTAAGCCCGAAAGCTCTAAACCGGTCCAGGAGTTTATTGCTCAGATTGAAACGCTGGATTCAATGACGGTGGCGAGTCTGAATCGAACTGGACCATATAGTGGCATTGGGAACGCATTGAAGGAACTTAACGGTTGGTTAGAGTCAAATAAGGTTACTCCGGCCGGGGCACCTTTTGTTTTGTACTATGACAGTCCTCAGGTTGTACCTGCAGAAAGTTGTAATTGGGCGGTTTGTATCCCGGTGCCCCAAACAACCCCATCTGGTCAAAAGGCGGGAGTTGTCGTGAATAAGTTACCCGCGATGGATATCGCCTGGACGATACATACCGGCGGTTATGACAATGTTCATTCAACCTATGATAAGTTGCTTGAGTGGATTGATGAAGAGGGGTATGAAGTTGTTGGACCAGCAGTTGAGTTTTTCCTGAGCAAAGATAATGTGCCGGTTGAGTCGATGAAGACCAAAATCGGGTTTGTGGTTCAGCCTCAACCGGATACCGAGATGGAAGGGGAGAGCGAACCAGCAGGAAACGGGGGTTGATTTTGACATTTTCACCTGGGACGGGTGTGGAAGTTGGCGGGTTGAGGTTTTAGTTCTTGAGGACGATGCCTGAATCAGACATAATTCAGCAGATAAAAGACGCCGAAAACGAAGCAAGGAAAATGATTGCCGGGGCAGAGGAAGATAAGAGGCGGGCGGTTGTTGAGGCTGAGGCGGTAGCTTCAGAAGTTATCGCGCGAACCCGGGAACGGCTTCAGGATGAGTTTGAACAGGCGTTGAAGAAAGCGAGTTTAGAGGCAGAAGAGGTGTTAAGAAAATTGCTGAATGAGGCAAAGGAAGAGGCGGAGAGGGTTAAAAAAATCCCACAGGAGCGTCTGGAAAAGGCGATAGAATTAGTTGTGCGTATGGTAAAAGAGCGATGGCAATAGAACGGGTTTCCAAGGTTGCGGTTGTCATTCACCAGTCTAAAAAAGAAGAGTTCTTAACCAGGCTCCAGCAGTTAGGGATTTTGCATATTGTACGGATTGCGGATTCTGACAGTGAAAGGCGTTTTGCTGATGAAGAGGGTAATCTCAATCAAATTCTTGGAACGATTGAATTACTGGATAGTTTACAGGACAAAAAGAAGGCAAAGGGGAAAGTACTTCTTGACCGAATGGAATATGAGCGAATTGCGGCAGAATTTGATATCGAGACCAGAGTAAAGGAAATTCAGCGTTTAACGGCGAAACAACAGGAGCTCGAGGCGAGGTTGAAGTTTCTCGAGGAGGAGATAAACCGTTTAAAGCCGTGGGCAAATTTGAAGCATTCCCTCGCAGAATTAGAAGGTTTTACCAGTATCAAGGTTCTGTTGGGTAAGTTTCCGGGGCGGCATGAGTTTCTTGATGCGCGGTCCGCTCTTAGCGATAAACTGGCGGTAATTGAAGAGGTTAGCGAAGAACGCGGAACGGTGTTCGCTGCTGTTCTGGTTTCAAAGGAAGCGTTAGAGGATGTTACGGCGGTTCTTAACAGCCGACACTGGGAAAATGTCGAACTGAAGGATGTAAACCGCTTGCCAGCGGATGTTATTAAAGACCGGCAACGGGAACAGGACCAAATTAAGTCGGAAATCGAAGAGGTGCAAAAGGAAATTGCCCGATATGCTGCGGAATTACCACAACTGAAGGCTCGTGCTGATGCTATTATTAATCAAATTAAACGTGTGGAGGCAGAGTCTCGTGCGCTCTGGACCGATTTTGCTTTAATAATTTATGGCTGGGTTAGAGAACGGGATTACAAAAAGCTGGCGCGTTTGGTTGAAGAAATGAAAACCGCGGTGGTGGTACGGATAAAACCGGAACCGGGTGAGGAGCCACCGGTAGCATTGGCGAATCGCCGACTCTGGAAGCCATTTGAACTTGTTTTAGAGTTGTACCAGTTACCCTTACCAACGGAACTTGACCCTACCTGGTTGATTGCTCCGTTTTTCGGCGTATTTTTTGCCCTGTGCCTAACCGATGCGGGATACGGAATAATTGTAGCGCTGGCGGCGTTACTCTTAATGCGAAAAATGGGTGTGGATAACAAACTATTAAGAATAATTCTTATTGGTGGACTGCTGACAATTCCGGCTGGGGCAATGGTAGGTGGGTGGTTTGGTGATTTGCCCGACCGACTTGGGATTTCATGGCTGGTGGATTTGAAAAATAAGTTTCTATGGTTTGACCCGATGAAAGAGCCAATGAAGTTTTTCGTCCTTTCCCTCGCGCTGGGATACCTGCAGTTGATTGCCGGTATCGCTTTTGAGATTGCGGATTGTGTTCGGGTGAAAAATTATGGCGATGCGTTCCTTGGTCAACTTCCGTGGTTTTTATTTATCAATAGCCTGGTCTTTCGTTTAATTTTACTGCGCTCTTTGCCCGGTTGGCTCAGTTCACTTCTTTTAATCGTTACTCTTCTGTCTGTCGCCGGAATCGTGGTTTGGACCCGACGGGAAAAAGAGACAATGGTTTCTCAGACACTGTGGTTTTTCTTAATTGCCGCGCTTTTAGTTTTCATCGGCGCTCGGCTGGGCTGGTTGCCGGAGGAGCTCTTTTGGGTTCGATGGGTGGTTTTGGGTTTGTTCTTAATTATGTCCGGATATGCATTTTATTCCATTTTACAGCAAATTGTAATAACACAGGGTGGGCAAAAAGGTCGAGTACAGTGGTTGTCCTTACTGTTAGGTATTGGAACGATAGCGAGTCTTGTACTTTATTTACTCAAAACCCTCCCGGCGATAGTTCCAGCTTTAATTGGTACCGCATTCTACTTTTTTGCACCGGTCGGGAAAAGATTGCTAAAAAAGTTTGTCTGGGGTGGCTATGCACTTTATGGGGCAACAAGTTATATCGGGGTGTTACTTTCATATGTCAGATTGATGGCACTCGGGATGTGTACCGGCGGGGTGGCAATGGCGATAAATGTAATTGCCTGGATGGTCGTGCGGGTACCAGTTGTTGGGGTCCTGATGGCGTTGATTGTGCTGGTAATTGGTCATACTTACAATATTGCAGTTAATGTTTTAGGGGCGTTTGTTCATTCGCTCCGCCTGCAGTATGTGGAGTTCTTCCCCCGCTTTTATACTGGTGGGGGAGAACCTTTTGTGCCTTTCAAAGAAGTTCATCAATTTGTAGCATGGAAATCGTAAGGAGGCAAAATGGTTGACCCGTTTGGTCTGGCATTCGCATTGTTAGGTTGCGTGGCGGCGGTTTTACCAGCCTGTATCGGCTCAGCAATGGGTATCAGGCTGGTAGCCGAGGTTGCTAATGGGGTTATGGCGGAAGACCCGAAAAAGTTCGGCAATCTGTTTATTCTTGTGGCACTTCCCGGTACGCAGGGTTTTTACGGATTTTTGGGTGCATTTCTGGCGATGATGAAACTTGGTATTCTTGGACAACTGGCGCCAATTACGATGGCTCAGGGTCTACAGATGCTTGCTGCCTGCTTGCCAGTTGGTATTGCCGGTTGGCTCACCGCGATCTGGCAGGGCAAGGTTTGTGCCTCAGGCGCAGAGTTGGTGGCGAAGCGTCCGGCAGAATCGACCAAAGCGGTGATTTATGGGGCGCTCGTTGAGACCTACGCCGTGCTTGGCTTACTGGCAACGATATTCTTACAGATGGGTGTTAAGTTGGGTTAAACCGTGGGAACTGCCGAACTGATTGAAAAGATTTACGCCGATGCCCGTTTAAAGGTAACAGCGATTCAAGAGGAGAAGAAACGAGCGCTGGCAGAAATTGAGCAGCGCACTCAGAATGTCATTGAGACGCTAAAAAGGGAAATTGCCGAGCGGCGCGAACAACGGATTCAGGCGATGAACGAGCAGGCTCGAAGTCAAGCTCAACTGGAAGGACGTAAAATTGTTCTTGAAGCGAAATGGCAGGTTATTGACTCAGTAGGTACCGAGGCAAAGAAGGCGATTTTAAGCAGCCCAGATTATCCGAAAATCATAGAGAAGATTGTGAAAAAGTATGCTTCGCCTCAATCCTCAATACACCTGTCGCCCAATGACACAAAACGATGGGGCAAAGTAGCAGGAATTACACCGGGTGAACCGGCACCAATCACAGGCGGGGTAATTATTAGACTTGCTGCGGCCGGGCATGTTGCTGGTAAAGAAGAGCTCGACCTTTCTCTCGATACAATTTTAAATCAAGTGCGAGAGGAGTTTTGCACAGAACTCGCCGCAATTCTTTTTGCGGCTCAAGAGAAAGACAATCAGTATGAAGGGCAAGGGTAAGAAGAGATAAGGTGCGCTGTCTTGTAACCGGGGCACGAGGGCTTCTCGGAAAGTATTTAGTCAAATACCTGCACAGTCAACAGAACGAAGTTGTCCAGTGGGACCTGCCGGAAAATGATGTTACCGTGGTGGAACAGGTTATCAATGGGCTGCACTCAGTAGACCCGGATGTGGTCTTTCATCTTGCAGCATGGACTGATGTCGATGGATGTGAGGAAAATCCTGCCCGAGCAATGGCGGTAAACTTTCAAGGGACCTGGGCGGTAGCTCTGGGTGTTGCGGAGATTGGCGCCAAACTGATTTACATCTCAACTGATTATGTATTTGATGGCAACTCCAAAAGGGCCTATCGGGAGTCAGACCGTCCCAATCCATTGTCGGTTTATGGCCGGTCCAAAATGATGGGTGAAGAGGCGGTAAGGCGCAACAGCCGCAGATGGTTTATTGTGCGGACAAGCTGGCTCTTTGGAAGAGGAGGGAGAAATTTTGTTGATACCATCCGGCAGAAGTGCGCGGTGGAGACGGAGATTAAAGTGGTTGCAGACCAGGTGGGTTCTCCAACTTATGCTCAGGATTTGTGCGAACCACTTTTAGAACTTGCCCGTAGTGCGCATTACGGCATTTACCATCTGACAAATTCGGGATTTTGTTCCTGGTTTGAGTTTGCTAAAGAAATTGTTCGCTTTTCTAAGAGTAATTGCGAAGTTATTCCGATTACTGCTGAAGAAAGTGGCCGTCGGGCACCACGTCCTCGCTTTTCTGTTCTGGAAAACAGAAACTACCGCCGGCGGTTTGGCAGGGTTTTAAGGCCCTGGCAGGAGGCACTGGAGGACTATTTTAGTGAGATATCGCCAACCTAAATTAGCGGTTGACTGTATTGTTTTGCTCGGTAAACGCATTGTATTGATTGAACGTTTGAACGAGCCTAAAGGCTGGGCATTGCCGGGCGGTTTTGTGAATTATGGCGAGACAGTAGAAGAAGCGGTGTGTCGCGAGGTAAGAGAAGAAACCGGTTTATCGCTGAGCGGTTTACGTCAGTTTCGTGTGTATTCAGCGCCGGACCGCGACCCGCGCCGGCATTGCGTTTCGGTTGTATTTGTGGCTCGAGGCCGGGGTAAATTGAAGGCAGGAGATGATGCCCGGGCATATAAACTTGTGGCACTGGATAAGGCGATAGAAGAAAATCTCGTTTTTGACCACCGACAGATTATCACCGATTACTTGAAATCTTTAAGGAAAACCTGATTAAAATGGGTAAGCGTTAAGCTGTGTTGCCCATTTTGCCAAAGTTTCTCGCCGGGTGCGGTCATCCGCAGGTAAAGTTAACGGTCGGCCCCGGGCATCAATGATGACTCCGGAGATGCCACCTTCCACCTGGGATTCGTAGGTTTTCCCCGAACCGGCACCAACATCAAACCCTCGTTCAGGTGTTATGATTGCTCGAGCGGTTTCTCCTACCGGTAGCGGCAGGCACTTTATATCGCCAAAGTTTACCCGTGCTTCCATTTCTTCACCGTTCGACTTTATTATCTTCACATGAACACAGGGGCGTCCTTCTTTGCCCTGTCCGGTGGGTGCAATGCTGGTGCCCAGATGAATCAGGCAGTCTTTTTCGAACACCTCCTGGGCGGCTTCCGGGTGAACTTCGGTGAGGACGCCAAGGTGAGGCATCATAAAGATTGAATCAACTGTGAGCCGGGTTACTCCTTCGGGCTGGAAGGCGTCAAGGAGCATCATTGCGGCTTGTGCCCGGCGTGGGGCATGGGAGAGCGCACCGCCCGAACCGACAACAAGGTTTAGTTCCATCATATTCACGAGGGTTTCGCCAGTGCGTGCCTGAGCAAAGGCATCCGAAATTGTGCGTTCCTGCTGAATACCTTTTAACCCGACCGCCATTGATTTGTGATGTTCCAGTGCCAAACGGAGCGCTTCCCGGGCAATCGCCTGTTCCAGTTTCAGATCTTCAAGGGTCGAAGGGATGGTGGTGGGGCGAATCATTTTGTTGCGGATACGATTGCGCACTTCGTTGGGCGGAATTTCTAATGGTAGCCAGCGAATAATATTCTCTTCCCCCGCTTCGACCAAAACATTGGAGACCGAATACGACATACCAAGGTTTGCGGAGACGGTACGGTTGAAAATACCCTGGAATACACTGAAAACATCGGTTGTTGCGCCGCCGATGTCGACTCCAAGGACCGCGATATTCTGGGTTTTGCCTATGTTTTCAATTAGCAATCCAACCGCACCGGGTGTAGGCATAATCGGAACATCGGTCCAATCCATTAATTTTTTGTAGCCCGGGGCGTGTGCCATCACATGCTCCATAAAGAGGTCGTGAATTTTGTGGCGGGCCGGTCCGAGATTTTCCCGCTCCAGAACCGGCCGGATGTTTTCGACAATTACCAAACTGGTTTTATCTTTTAAGGTTTTTAACACCAATTCCCGGGCATCACGGTTCCCGGCATAGATCACCGGTAGATTGTAGCCGATGCCGAAACGGGGCTTTGGGTCAGCCGCGGCGATTAGTTCCGCCAGCTCAACAACGTGGGAAATTGTACCGCCATCAACTCCACCAGACAAAAGAATCATATCAGGCCGCAGGGTTCGAATTCGCTCAATCTTTTCGTGAGGAAGGCGGCCATCGTTAGATGCGATGACATCCATAACAATGGCACCAGCACCTAAGGCAGCACGGGCGGCGCTTTCTCCAGTCATCGTTAAAACCACACCGGCAACCATCATCTGCAAGCCACCACCGGCGGATGAGGTGGAAATATAAATGTCAGTACCCTCTTTTTCACTCGATTTGGGCTTATAAATTTCATCGCCCCGCACAAGTTTGACCCCGGACAGTTCTTCGACCTCCATTACCGAGTTGAGTACCCCTTTGGTGACATCTTCAAAGGGTGCTTCAACGGTGGTGGGTGCTTCACCGCGAACGATGAGCCGGTATTCGGTCCCACGTTTTTCAATCAGAATTGCCTTAGTTGTCGTCGAGCCGCAGTCAGTGGCAAGAATTCGGGTTATTTTTTCTTTTTCAAATGTTGATTTCTTCATAATTTCTTACCTTCTTGTGCCGGATGTTGTTTTTCACTTTTTGGAGTTTGGGAGCGGTTTTCTTCCAGGGATTCAATGGTCTGGATAAGGAGTTCGACGTTCTCTCTTTCTTCGAGTAGCGCTGCGACCTCATCATATTGATGAAAGGGGAAGATTGCGGTAATTATCGGCTGGAAAAAAACCATTAACTGAGAACCAACAAAGGAGAGTGGTTTAACCGATTCAAGCAGAACGATGGCGACTGGGGTAAGACGCAGGTCCACCGTCTTCTGGGCAATTTTGTTAATTATTTCAGTTCGTCTTGCGGGGTTAATATCAGTGGGAAACATCAGCCTTGAAAGTTGACATCTAATTGCCGCGAGGCTTTGGCTTCATCTAAGCGCCGTACCGGTGTTGTCCAAGGTGCGCCGGTCAAATTTTCTGGTTTAGTTTGGGCTTCAAGGGCGATTGCCTTCATCACGGCAATGAACTCGTCTAAAGATTCAATTGATTCGGTTTCTGTGGGTTCAATCATTAACGCCTCAGGAACGATTAAGGGGAAATACACAGTTGGAGCATGCAGTCCAAAATCCAGTAAACGTTTTGCGACATCAAGGGTTCTGACTCCAAACTGTTTAAGATTGGTGCCGGAAAATACGACCTCGTGCAAAGAACGCCTTTGATAGGGGAGGTCGTAGACACCTTCTAACTCTTTGCGGATGTAATTGGCATTCAGGACGGCACATTCGGCAGCATCTTTCAATCCTTCGGCACCCAGCATTCTGATGTAGGTGTATGCTTTGATGAGCACCGCGAATTGTCCCTGAAAGGCAAGTACTCGGCCGATGGAGTCGGGTCGGTTGTAATCGAACAGGTATTTTCCATCCTGGAACTTAATGACCGGTTTGGGCAGGAAGGGTTCAAGGTGTTTTTTTACTGCTACGGGACCAGAACCAGGACCACCACCGCCGTGTGGGGTTGAAAATGTTTTATGGAGGTTGATGTGCATCACATCAAATCCGGCGTCGCCGGGACGATGGATGCCGACATAGGCGTTAAGGTTGGCGCCATCGAGGTAAACCAAGGCACCGTGACTGTGCATGATTTCGCAAATCTCTTTGATGTCTTTTTCAAACATCCCCAGGGTATTGGGGTTGGTGACCATCAGACAGGCAACGCCGTCCGAGCAGGCGCGTTTCAGTTCCGCAATGTCAATCAAGCCTTCCGCGGTCGATTTTATTTGAACCGCCTGAAATCCCGAAAGTGTGACGGATGCGGGGTTGGTGCCATGAGCCGAATCCGGAATCAGAACAACAGTTCGATTTTCCCCCTTTTTCTCAAAGTACTTGCGTACCATCAAAATTCCGGTGAGTTCTCCTTGAGCACCAGCAGCAGGTTCCAGTGTTATGGCGTCAAAGCCGGTCAGTTCTTTTAAATATTCGCCCAGTTCGTACATCAATTGCAAGGCACCCTGCGCCAGCTCTTCATTCTCGTAAGGATGCAAACTGGTAAATCCGGGTAGTCTTGCGGTCTGTTCATTCACCTTGGGGTTGTACTTCATAGTGCAGGAACCAAGCGGGTAAAAACCTTTGTCGACATGGTGGTTTAAGATAGAGAGCCGAGTGAAATGACGAACAAGGTCGACCTCACTAACTTCGGGCAGACGATCGTCAGGGCGATATTCATCGCCGAACCGTTCCGCTAAGTCAACTTCTGGGACATCAAGTTTGGGAAGAGACCAAGCCCGACGCTCCTTTTTTGAGTATTCAAAGATCAGCTTTTCGTTCTTCATTTCTTTTGCCGTACGGTTTGAATAAAGTAGCTAATTGAGCGGTTATAGGTTCGTTCTGCTTCGGGTTGAAAAAGGCAGCCGGGGAGTTCGTTGTTCGGGCGATGATAGGCAATGCATTCGCAGCATTTGCCTTTCCGGGGGCAAGGTTCATAGGTGCAGGTGCAACTATGAAGATTTTGCTTCAGTGAGCATTCCATATCTTATGCACTAAAAGTTTTAAGGAAATCAATGTAACGGTCAAGTTCCGCCCTGGTCCGTTTTTCCGTTGCGGTTATTGAAAGCCAGTGGCTCCATTCGGGGTTAAAATTTCCCAGGTCAACACCAGGTAGTATGCCAGATTCGATACCTGATTTTACAATCTCTTGGGCAGGAACCGGCGTTTTGACGGTAAATTCCCGGACGAACTTCCGGTCACTCAAGAGCGTAAAACCAGTTATGTGTTTGATGGCGTCGGCGAGGTAGTGAGTTTTGGCACAGCACTGTTTGGCGATTTCTTTAATCCCTGCGCGCCCGGCCCAGGTTAAAAAAATGGTAGCGATTAGGGCACACAGCGCCTGGTTTGTGCAGATGTTAGAGGTGGCACGTTCCCGGCGGATGTGTTGTTCCCGGGTCTGCAGCGCCAGAACATAACCAGTTTTACCGGTAATATCGTTCGTTCTTGCCACAATTCGGCCAGGCATATGGCGAATGTATCTCTTCTGCGCGGTGAAGATTCCCAGATACGGTCCGCCGAAAGACAAAGGAATTCCTAAACTCTGACCTTCGGCAACGGCGATGTCGGCGTTATAGGCACCGGGCGGCGTAATGATACCGAGACTAATCGGGTCAACAGCGCAGACGAAAAGGGCACCTTTATCATGGGTAATCTGAGCGATTGCGCGCACCGATTCAAGATATCCAAAGAAGTTTGGATGCTGGATTAGTACTGCCGCGGTGTCGTTATCAATGGTGTTGTTAAGCGCTTTCAGGTCCGTGGTCAGGTTGGCAGTGTAGGGTAGGGTTTGAACCGGGACATTTAAACCGGTGGCATAGGTGGCAACGACTTCGCGGTAACGGGGGTTGACGGTGCCCGAGATGAGGATTCTGTGGCGGCTAGTGATGTCCCGTGCCATATGAACCGTTTCGGCAAGGGCTGAGGCGCAGTCGTACATTGAGGCGTTGGCGACCTCCATCTCGAACAGCCGACAGATAAGCGACTGGAACTCGTAAATAACCTGGAGGGTGCCCTGGCTGACTTCGGCTTGATAAGGGGTATAGGCGGTATAGAACTCGGGTCGGGAGATGATGGTATCAATTACAGGTGGGATGTAATGGTCATAGGCGCCACCGCCGGCAAAACAGATGAGTCGGTCGGTGCCGAGATTTTTATCCGCAAGGTGTCTGAGTTCAACTAATGCTTCAAATTCCGAGAGCGCCGGCGGAAGATTAAGAGGGTCCCGGAGCTTCAAATCTTGAGGAATGGAGTCAAAGAGTGAGGCAACATCTTTTACCCCGATTTTCTGTAAGATGTACTGAATATCTTCCGGAGTGTGAGGGGTGAACTTCATTTGTTAATGGTGTTGCGACCTTTGAACGAGATTGGTATATGCCGCTTGGTCAAGAAGTGTTGACAGCTCGGCAGGGTTGGAGATTTTTATCTTGCACAACCATCCCATGCCATAAGGGTCACGGTTTACCATTGCTGGCGCATCACCTTCCTTTTTGTTAATCTGGGCATTGGCTTCAATCACCTCTCCAGATACTGGGGCATAGATGTCGGAAGTTGCCTTGACCGCTTCAATAAAACCGATGGTCTCAGTTTGCTTTACCGTTTTACCCAAAGCGGTGATTTCTACATAAACAATGTCGGACAGTTCCTTCTGGGCAAAATCGGTGATACCGACGATGGCGATGTCGCCTTCTACTCGGACCCACTCGTGGGTTTTGGTGTATTTCAAATCGGCCGGAATTGATGACATTGTGCCTCCTTACTTTTTTCTGGAACCATGCTTATAAAATGGTGGAGCGATGAGGACCGCTTGATGTCGATTGCCCCGGATTTCAATCGTCAGTTTGGTTCCAACACGGGCTGATTCCCGTTGAACATAAGCCAGGGCGATGCCTTTGTTTAGAGATGGTGAGAGTGTGCCTGAGGTTACAAATCCAACCGGGTTGCCATCGGCGAACACGGACAGTTTGGGGCGAGGTATTGCCCGGTCTTCCATCTCCAGACAGACAAGCCGGCGTCGGGGTTTTTCATTTGCTACCTTTTGCAAAACTTCAGCACCGATAAAACCGCCCGGTTTATCAAGTTTTACCACAAATCCCAGACCGGCTTCAAGCGGGTTTGTTGTTTGGTCGATGTCATTGCCATAGAGGCAGTATTTCATTTCCAGACGCAGGGTGTCGCGGGCACCGAGTCCGATGGGCTCAATCTCAAATTCCTTGCCTGCTGCCATAAGTTCATCCCAGACTTTTAGCGCCTGTTCGGCTGGGATGTAAAGTTCGAATCCGTCTTCTCCCGTATAACCAGTTCGGGAAATCAGGACATCGACACCGGCAACTTTTCCCTCCGCTGCCCAGTAAAATCCAATCGGCGCGAGGCCAATTGATGAGATTTTTTGCAAGCAGGCTTCCGCTTTCGGACCCTGAACCGCCAGCTGGGCGACTTCGGTGGTGACATTTTCTAATTGGACATCACCCGAGAGGTGTTCTTTTAACCAGGCGGTGTCTTTTTCATTGTTGGCACCATTGACAACAAGAAGAAAATGGTCGGGCAAGCGATAAACTACCAGGTCGTCGACGATACCGCCATCCGGGTAGCACATGACTGAATATTGGGCTTGATAAACCTCGAGGTTTGAGGCATCATTGGTGGTCATTCGGTTAATAAATTGTAATGCATTGGCGCCCCAAACTCTGATTCTTCCCATATGGGAGACATCAAAAACACCGACCGTTGTTCGAACCCGATGGTGTTCTGGAATGATGCCCCGGAATTGAAGAGGGAGTTGGTAGCCTGCGAATTCGACAATTTTACCTCCAGCGGCAAGGTGCCGAGAATAAAAAGGGGTTGTTTTACTCATAAGAAGAAGATATTAACAAGAAATAGAGAACAGTCAAGAATATGGGTTTAGGGTGAGTCTCAAAAATCCCGGCTTAATCAATCAAGGGATTAATCCAATTTAGTGGGGATAACTCACAAGAAGATATTTGCCAGCGGGTTCGGCGTTGATTGCCTTAAAATGGCGGTGGGTTAAAATAGGTGGTTAATTGCGTAAAATGGAGGTGGTAATGTGGACAGTAAAAGTTGTGCGTTCTTTCAGTGCGGCGCACTTTTTAAGTGGCAATGACGGCCGATGTGAAAATATGCACGGTCATAACTATCGGGTCGAAGTGACGGTCGGTTCGGACCGGTTAACACCGCCCGGTATGGTGATAGACTTCATCGAACTGCGTTCTAAGGTTGATGCGATTCTGCCGGACCATCGGTTGTTAAATGATGTGTATAACTTCCCGCCCACCGCAGAAAACCTTGCCCGGCATTTTTACAAGGAGTTAAAGAAGGTTTATCCCGTTCTCAGAGTTACGGTCTGGGAAAATGAAGATTGCTGTGCCGAATACTTTGAGGATTAACGGGGGACAATCAACTTAACTGAATATGGGGTCTGATTTTCGGGATGGAGAATCAGAAAGTAAATTCCGGAACCGGGCAGGGTAAATTTTGATTGCGTTTGGTTGATGCGGTAGACTTTTTTCCCGGCGGGGTCAAAAAGTTCAACGGTTCGAACCCCTTCCGGCAGGGTCAGCTCGGTTCTGCGAAAAATTGTTTTACTCGAAATGGAGTCTTGCGCGTTAAGGCGTTGAAAACCGGCAAAAGCCGGGTTTATCGGTTTTGAGCCGGTGTAAGCTTGGGTTAATTGTAAGGCGCGTGCCGCATTAACCATCCCATAGCCGAACAGGTTGTCCTTTCCTGGTGAGCCCATATCAATAGCACTTGCCGCAAGGATGGCTCGCACTTCGTTTGGGTTAAGGGTGGAATTTAGCGAGAGGACAAGAGCGGCGACACCGCTAACTTCGGGACAGGACATTGAAGTTCCGTTGGCGACGAGATAACTGTTGCCGGGAGCGGTCGATGATATCGTTACGCCCGGGGCGACAACCTCTTGCTCTGGTCCGTAGTTGGAAAATGATGCCAGTCCAGACAGCTCATCGGTTGCCCCGACGCAGACACAGGTGCTCAAGCGTGCTGGATAGGTTACATTAGCCCGACCATCGTTACCGGCAGCGGCGATTAAAATCGCTCCATGGGAAAGGGCATAGTTGCAGGCTTCATTTAAAGGGGTGGTAGTGGCATCACCGCCCAGACTTAGATTAATCACCCGGGCGCCATGGTCTACTGCCCAGCGGATACCAAGGGCGACATTGGAAAGGCTGCCGTTACCGGAGTCGTTGAGGACCCGAATGGCAAGGAGTTGTACCTGTGCCCAGCCCGCAACACCAATGAGGTTATCGGTAACCGCTCCAATGATTCCGGCGACATGGGTACCGTGGAAGGCGTTGGGAAGGTTGGGGTTGTCCGGTCTCGGGTCGTTGTCCTGGCCGATATAGTCATAGCCCAGTTCATTTGTTCGGAAGTTTGCGGCAAGGTCGTAATGGGTGTAGTCAACGCCATTATCAACAACAGCGACCTTGATGGTGCCTCCTTTAATAATATCCCATGCCTGGTCGGCGTACATAACCCATTTGTCCCACTGAGTGCTCAAGAACATCGGGTCGTTCGGGAGAAAGAAGGTACGTGCCGGATAGTCAGGTTCAATAAACCGGACTCCTGATATTTCAGCCAGTTGTTGTTCCACAGTTGTTAAAGATAATGTAACCGGCGTCTCAATTACAAGAAATCGGGCTGATGTGTCAATCAGTTTGATTTCAGTACCGGTGAGATGAAGTTTTTTGATGATGCTCAGTTCGGCACCGGGTTCAAACCCGATGACAAATCGGCCCGGAATCGGCTCTCCGGATGTAGATAGGGAAACAGAGCCAGCCGTGTCTAATGCGGTATTCTGGTAAATACTTTCGAGGGCAAACAACCGCCTGATGTCGTCCGATGTAATTGCCGGACAGTCAGGTCTTGGGAAAAGGTTGAGAAGAAGGATGCAGAGGATAGAAGCCATAGGCTATTTGATGAGAAATCTTGCCCAGTAGGTCTGTGTGGTACCGGTGTTGTTGACGAAAACGAGATAAAATGTGCCGGAAGAAGAAAAACCATAGGAGAGGCTGAGTTCGCGAATGTTCTGTTGTTCGTAAAGAGGGGTACAGGGCTGATTGGCACGGAATCGATTGAAGTTTTCCTGGTCAAGAAGGAGAAAACGGCTCAGGATTCCGCTCGTTGCGGTGCGGGTGTCGCCGATGAGCGTTTCCCCAATTTGGGCATCGAATTCTACCCACCGGTAGTAACGGTCCGCAAGGGTGAACTGACCGTGAAATACATTGCGCTGTTCAATCGTCTGAATCTGGACATTTGTTGTGTCGCTATAACCCTTGTTGCCGGAAAGGTCGGTCGCGATACAGAACAGTTGATGCCAGGTTCCTTCCGGTAACTGCCGGGTATCCCATTGAACCGTAACCTGGTCACTGCTTTCTTTTGCGAACATAGTGCCGTCGGCGTAAAATTCAATTGCCGCGACGCCGATGGAGTCAAAAGCCTCAGCCGTAACATCAACAACGCCGCTAACCGTACTCGAGTCCGCGGGCGAACGGATAATGCAAATGGGCGGGGTTCGGTCCAGCTGAAGTAATAGGTCACAACCGGTGATGAGCAGTAACAAGGGGATAAAATATTTAAATCTCATACTCCTCGCCTTTTTGTGGAATCAAAACTTCGGGAATGCCCATTTCCAAAAGTGGGGTACGGAGCGCCTCGGCCGATTCCGGTTCGGAGTGGACCAGAAACACCTTTTTGAGTTTTTTGGGGTTAATGTTTTTGACATATTCAAGCAGTCCATTGCGGTCGGCATGGGCGCTGAACTCATCCATCACCTCAACTTCGGCGCGCAGTTCATACTCCTCTCCCAGGATTTTTACCACCGGCTGGTGTTCAGCAATTCTCCGGCCCAGGGTGTGTTGAGCCTGAAAAGAGACAATGAGAATCAAATTGTTGGGGTTGCCGATGCCGTGCTTTAAGTGGTGAAGCACCCGGCCCGCTTCGCACATTCCGGATGGAGAAATGACAATACAGGGTTCAGTGAGGTAGTTCAACTTCTTGGACTCTTCAGCATCGTCGATGTAGCGCAAGCCGGGAAAGTCAAAAGGACCGCCGGCATCGTCGACTAATTTTTGAGTTTCGTCATCAAAATAGGCGGTACTGTTGCGGTAGACTTCGGTGACGCGACTTGCTAATGGGCTATCCACGAATACCGGGAGATCAGGAATGGCGTTTTGTTCCCGCAGCAGTTTGAGATGGTAGACAATTTCCTGTGCCCGTTCTACGGCAAACGCGGGAATGATGATTCTACCGCCGCGGTTTACCACCCGGTTGACAATTGTTGATAGGCGCCGGCTAACATCCTCATAGGGACCGTGCAGCCGATTACCGTAGGTCGCTTCCATTATCAGGCAGTCAACCGCTGCAACCTGTACCGGGTCACGGATGATGGGCATTTTCTTGCGTCCCAGGTCACCGGTAAAGAGGACCCGTTTGCCTTCGGCTTCGATATCGATGAGCGCTGAGCCAAGGATATGTCCGGCATCGTGAAAAACGAGCGAGAAGGGACCAAGGTTTTGCACCCGGGCATAGCCGACACCTTCGAGATGGTTGATAGCCCGTTCGGCATCTTCAGTTGTGTAGATGGGTTCTTTGGGTTTTTCTCCTTTTTCCCGGCGCTTTTTATTCAAGTAACGGATGTCAGACTCCTGGATTTTTGCCGAGTCGAGCAACAACAAACGGGCAAGGGCAACGGTCGGTTTGGTCATCAATACCGGACCCTTAAACCCATTTTTCACCAGATTGGGCAGGTTGCCGATGTGGTCAATATGGGCATGACTGGCGGCACACCAGTTGACCTTTGCCGCTTTAAAAGGTAGATGGCGATTTATTTCTTCAGCCTCTTGGCGGTGTCCCTGAAATAAGCCGCACTCGAGAAGTAACTGGTGTTTGCCCGATTTTAAGATGTGCTGAGAGCCGGTTACGGTCTGGACACCACCCCAGAACTGGATTCTCACTTTACCAGACTCCGGATGGTGCGCATATTCTCGTGGTCCTCTTTTGCCGAAGTACGGGGTGTTTCCATAATTCCCGGAAGGTTTTTCAGTAAGGGATGGTTGACGATTTCCCGGAAGCCGTTGATGCCAATTTCACCTTTGCCGATGTGCCAGTGACGGTCAACCCGGGAGCCGAAAGCGGTTTTGGAGTCGTTTAAATGGAGCAGAAACAGTTTGCCAAAGCCAATCGCCCGGTCAAACTGGCGTAAGGTTTGGTCAATGCCCGCTCTGGTGCGCCACTCGTAACCGGCTTCAAACGAGTGGGCGGTGTCAAGGGTAACGCCAATCCGGTCCTTCTGTTCGACCCGGTCGATAATCTGGCCAATATCCTCAAAACGGTAACCAATTTCCGAGCCCATGCCCGCGGTGTTCTCAAGCAGGATTTTTACCCGGTTGGGTACACGCTCAAGAATGAAGTTGATGTTGTCGGAAACCCGGCGTAAAGCGGTTTTTTCATCATCACCCAGCGCCTTGCCGACATGGACGACAAGAAACTCGATTCCGAGGAAATCGCAGCGTCGGAGTTCCTCGGCGATGTTTTCGATTGACCTTTTTCGGATTGTTGAATCGGAAGCGGCAAGATTGGGCAGGTACGGAGCATGAGCAAAAATCGGGTAGAGGTCCGCCTCTTTCATATCGGATTTAAACTTCGCCACATCATCTTCTTGAAGTTTGGTTACTGCCCAGCCGCGCGGGGAACGGGTAAAGAGCTGGAGTGTCTCGCAGCCCAGTTCAACGGCTCGTGCCCGAACATTGGCAAAACCGCCGGCGATGGATATGTGAAAACCGAAGCGCATGCTGTATTGAAATGTTAACACCGATTGCCTTCCAGTCAAGTTGTTATGGAGCAAAAGTAGGAGCGTAAAGGGGAGACAAGAGGCAATTAGATTTGAGTTTGATAAGCCTTTGGGCAGAATAAAGAAAGGGGCGGGACGATGGAAATGGTGTTAGTCATTTGATTTGTGCCGGAATGGGGCGTTAGTTCAGAGTTTTGTAGAGCGGACAAGACGGCAATCTGACCGAATAGCCACGAGCCATTTCAGATGTCGTAACAGGATAATGGTAAGATGTGGGAAAGGGCCTGGCACTGATTTGGGAATCCGAACAAAATGGAAAAGCCCACCCGGTAACAGTTCCGGGGATTACTCCTGGTCAGTCCGGGGAAATTTTTCTAACTATTTGTAAATAGGTATATTGTTGCAATGAGACTGTTTTAAAGCGTTAATTTTTTGTCTTTTTGGGCTCTTATAGTTGAGCGGGATAGAACATAATCGAGTGGTCTTAAAACAGTTGAATGATGTAAAAAGAGGGCACAATACAATTAAAGTGTCAGGGTGTTTGGTCGCAAGTTGTTGAAGTGTGATTTCTCACCGCTGGTATCTTATAGATTGTTTAGCACTTTTGCCTAATTCTTGACTGGGGCAACGGTTTCCTTATAATCAGGTGCTTTTGTTATGGGTTTAAAGAGTTATCAACGTACCGGAGCATTGAGTAAGGCAGACCTCAAGGCACGGGGGTTAATTCCGGAGGTCGAAAGATTGAAAAAGGGACCGGTGGTGATTGTGGAATGCGTAGAAAACATTCCCTGTAACCCCTGCGTTGATGCCTGTCCGCGGCAGGCGATTACGATGAAAGGCAATCTGACCGACACCCCGCAGGTGGATTTCAACCGGTGTAACGGCTGTGGAATGTGTATTTCTCGATGTCCGGGCTTGGCAATCTTTGTCGTGAATTACAACTATTCTTTGAAGGAGGCTACGGTCAGTCTGCCCTATGAGCTTTTGCCCCGGCCTGAACCCGGAGAGAAGGTTGTTGCCCTTAACCGTCAGGGGAAAAGGGTTTGCGATGCCCGGGTTGTGAAGGTGCTGGATACCAAAGTTCAAAACCGGTGTGCGGTGGTTACCGTGGCGGTGCCAAAACGGTACTGGAACGATGTCCGGGGCATCGCTTTGAAAGTGAGGTAACCTTATGGTGGGAATGATATTTCTTACCTGGATTCTAACGGTTACACCGCAGATGCCACTGAGTATTGCTCATACCGACGATGGGTTAGCGATTTTTGCCAATCCGGCTGGTTTAGGAACCGAGCGGGGGTTTGAGTTTTACTATCTTTACGACTTTCAACCCGGGGCTTTTTTGTCCAACAACAGTTTTGCCCTGCGCGCCGGTCCTCTGGGCTTTTTCCTTGAGCCGGAACCGCTGCGTTATGGTCTGGCTTTGGGCGCGAAACAGGAAAATCTGTTTGCCGGGTTACGGTTCGTACGGGATTCAATTACCCACTGGGATATTGGGGCAATGGTACGACTTGGTAGATGGGTGTCGCTGGGTGGAGTGTGGCAGGGTTTGAACCGCCAGGGTGGCAGGGTCGGCGCGGGTGTGGCGTTTCGCCCTTTTGGTTCGCGGCTCACGGTTTTTAGCGAAACTTATTTTAATCCGTTTCAGCCTTTTGCCGGGCTTGAAGTTGAACCTGTTTCTGGTTTGAAGTTTGGGGGCAGGGCGAAATTGGGAAAAGGGGACGATTTTGCGTTCGTTGCCGGGTTAACGGTAAGTCTGGGCAGATTGGGTGTTGGTGTTTTGGGTTCCCCGAAACCGCGGCGAGTTGCCGGTCAGGTGCGCATCAGCCAGGATTTGTACAGGTCAATTTTACCCCCCAAAAAACGCTTTCTTGAGTTGCGGTTGAGCGAACCGGTTGTTGACCAGAAGCCGGGTTTCAGTTTAATGGGTCAAACAAAGGTTCGGACCACCTATTCGTTGCTTGAGTCGCTGCAGCGGGCAAAAAAGGACCGTGCCCTCACCGGAATTTTTTTGAGGCTGGAGAACGAAAATATCAGTTTTGCCCAGGCTCAGGAGTTGCGTCAGGCGTTAGATGAATTTCAGGCTGAAGGTAAAAAAGTCTGGGTTTATGCTCCCTCGCTGGGGATGATTGGCTATTACCTTGCTTCGGGCGCTGATAAGGTGATTGTTCATCCGATGGGTGATGTGGTGATACCCGGGGTTTCCGTTCAAGCGCAGTTTGTCAAAGGAGCCCTGGACAAGTTGGGAATCAAGACCGAGACCTATCGCTATGGTAAGTATAAGAGTGCGGTTGAGATGTTCACCGAGGAGACGCTTTCAATCTCCAATCGGGAGCAGTTGCAGGCGCTGGTTGATGGAATTTACGAGGACTTTATCCAAACGGTAAGTACGGGCAGAAATCTAAATACCACAACGATGGAGAGTTTGGTAGGGCGGGCGCTTTTCCGTGCCGATGAGGCAAAGGCGGTCGGATTGGTTGACACCCTGTGTTATGAGGATGAACTGGATTCACTGATCCGGGTGGAGTTCAAAGGTGGGCAGAAGATTGACGAGAAGGGTTTGCAACGGGCAGAAGTAGTTTCGGACCGCTGGGATGAGCCGGCACGGATTGCGGTGATATACGTTACCGGAAGTATTGTCCAGGGTGAATCAGGCACAGATTTCTTAACCGGTGAACAGAGGGCTGGTTCGACAACGCTCTCTCGGGCGATTAAACAGGCGGGAAAGGATAAGAGGGTGAAGGGGATTGTTCTCCGGGTTGATTCGCCCGGAGGCGATGGGTTTGCTTCGGATTTAATCTGGCGGGAACTGGAGCTTGTTAAGAAGAAAAAACCGGTAGTGGTTTCGATGGGAACGCTGGCGGCGTCTGGTGGGTACTACATCTCCTGCAATGCGGATAAGATTTTTGCCCTTCCCGGGTCAATAACCGGTTCAATCGGTGTGTTCAATCTTCGGTTGATAACCGAAGGTTTATACAACAAACTTGGTATCAGAAGGCAGACGGTTAAGAGGGGGGAACATGCGGACCTGCTTTCTGATTTCCGCGAGGCAACGCCTGAGGAGGATTCAATTTTGCAGAGTCAGATTGACTGGTTTTATCAACAGTTTATCAGCAAGGTGGCAAAAGGCAGGGGTTTGACGATTGAAGAGGTTGATTCGGTTGCTCAGGGCAGGGTCTGGCTGGCAGGAGAGGCAAAGAGGTTTGGCTTGGTGGATTCACTGGGTGGTCTGATGCAGGCGATAGAGTTCTGCCGCGAAAAGGCCAATCTGGGTACGGATTACCGTCTGGAGTTCTATCCGAAAAAGAAGTTAGGGCTGGGTTCATTTTTAGAAGAGAGGTTTAGCGAGTTGTTGTTTGATTATATAAGACGATGAAAGCCAAAATGAAGTCCGTTAAGAAAATTTCGAAAATACGGTCCGGTTTCAGGGTTGTCTGTCGATGTGAGGAGGTTACAGAAGATGAGGTTCGAGCGGTGATTCGTAATGGGTATCATTCACTGGAGGAGATAAAGAGGATTTTACGAACCGGGATGGGTCATTGCGGCGGCAGGGGGTGTTTAAAGGTTATTGCCCGCTTGATTGAAGAGGAGACCGGAATTCCAATTGCTCTTCAGAAGTTTCCCAGTTCGCGCCCGCCCTTGAAACCAATTCCATTAGGTCAACTTGGTTCATACCGAAATGAGCAAAAAGAACGCTGATGCGATTGTAATTGGCGGTGGGATTATCGGTGCCGCCACCGGTTATTACCTTGCAAAACGGGGGTTAAAAGTTTTTATTCTTGAACGTCGATTTCCCTGTGCCGGTTCTACGGGCCGGTGTATTGGAGGTATCAGGGCACAGTTTACCCACGATTTGACGATCCGCGTGATGCTTAAGAGTATTAAGATGTTTCAAGAACTGAGTGAGGAGCTGCGGACCGATGTTGAGTGGTATGCGGGTGGGTATCTGTTCCTTGCCTTCGACGAAGCCCGTAAGAAATCATTTGAGCAAGCCATTGAAATACAAAGAAGATATGGGCTTAAAGTCGATTTCATTTCAGCTGATGAGTGTGGTCGAATCGTGCCCGGATTGAACACTGAGGGGTTATTGGGCGGTGCCTGGTGTCCAACGGATGGACAGGCAAATCCATTTAAGGTTACCTATGGCTATCTTGAAGGGGTCAAACGCCTTAATGGCAAGGTTTTCGTTAATGCCGATGTGAAGAAGGTCAATCTTTCCGGTACGCGGGTTGTTTCGGTGGAAACGGCGAATGGAGACCAGTTTTTCTCTCCCATTGTGTTGAACGCGGCTGGTCCATGGGCGGGTGAGATTGGCAAACTTGTCGGGCTTGAGATTCCGGTGAAACCGGACCGGCATGAGGCGCTGGTTACTGAGGCGGTTGAACGGTGTTTAGAGCCAATGCTGGTTGATTACCGTCCGGATGGGTGTTACTTTGTTCAGCACTCCGGAACCGGTCACTTTATTGGTTGTTATACCCCGGTGCCGATTGTTCCGGGAGACAGCGTAGATGCCTCGGATGAGTTCATCACCGAAATGCCGCGGCGGATGGTCCGGCTTCTTCCCAAACTCGCTTCGGTGAAAGTGCTGCGGCATTGGGCTGGTTCTTATGAGATGAGTCCGGATGGTAATCCAATCTGTGGGAGGACACCGGTAGAAGGCTTTTATGTGTCAGCCGGGATGAGCGGGCACGGGTTTATGTTTGGTCCGGCACTGGGTGAGTTGATGGCAGAACTGATTACCGCTGGAGAATCATCAATTGACCTTTCGGAGTTTCGGCTTGACCGGGAGTGGAGTAAAGCCGAAGCGATGAAGTAAAACTTCTCTTTTCCTACAAAGAGGGTTTTGCACTCCCAATCGAGAATAGTATAAGGTTGCCATTTTATTGACGGAATGGGTGCCAGCAAATAATATCTTTTAGTGAAAAGAGTTTCGGTATTCCATCAGTTTCTTGACGCAATTGAGGAGAATCGTTTGGTTACGCCGGGAGATAGGATACTAATTGGAATTTCCGGCGGAGCGGATTCAGTTTGTCTTCTTGACCTTTTCCGGGTGGTGGCGAAGAAGTGGCGGTTTGAACTTTTCGGAATCCATATCAACCATCAATTGCGGCGGAATGCGGTGCGGGATGAGCAGTTTGTTAAACAACTTTTGGATTTATGGGGCATACCGTTAACTGTGGTGCGGGTTAATGTGCCGGCTTATGCACGGCGTAACAAGCTGGGTGTGGAGGATGCGGCAAGGCAGTTGCGGTACAAAAATTATTACCGGATAGCAAAAAGGCTGCGTTGTAACCGGGTGGCGCTGGGGCATAATGCCGATGACAATCTTGAAACGATAATCCTCAATTTGATTCGTGGGGCTGGTTTGCGGGGGCTGTCCGGGATTCCAATACGAAGGGATATTTTTATCCGGCCGCTGCTAAAAATCCGGCGCGATGCGATTCGCGATTACCTGCGGGCGCGAGCGATAGACTGGGTTGAGGATGAGACCAATGAAGATGTAAAATTTCGCCGGAACCTTATCCGGCAGGAAGTTGTACCGGTTTTGAAGCGATTGAATCCAGCATTGGCAGATACCGTTGCCCGGAGTGCGGCAATTATTGGCGTTGAAGATAGTTTTCTTGACTTTCTTGCGACCCGGGTGCTGGAGAAAATCGCTCACTCGGAGCTAAGGCAAGTGTTGATTGACATTAATGAGTTTAATAGTTATAATACTGTTTTGAAGCGGCGAATGGTAAAAGTTTTACTTCCTCAGATTGATGCCGATGCCACCGACCGGTTGATTTTTTTAATGGAGCGGGGTAAGGGGGGAGAATATCTACTGCCGGGTGGTATTGAAGTTGAAATCAGGAGAGGTGTTTTAAAAGTGCCGGTGTTCCGGCAAAGGATTCTTGATGCCGATTAAGCCGTCAGCGAGTAAGGCGATAGGTTCAATTGTTGTCTGGATTTTCATTTTTGTTGCCGCCTGGTTGGTCTGGACAATTTTTTCTCAGCGTCAGGCTGGTGCCGCGCGGATAACTTATACCGAGTTTATCAAGCAGGTTGAGGCGAAGAATGTGGTGCGTGTGGTACTGACGGAGCAGGACATTTCCGGAACGCTGCGCGCGCCGATTGAGCTCGGAACCGATAAGGGTAAAAGGAGTTTCACCGAGTTTCGAACCACCGTTCCGAAGAATGACCCGGAACTCATTTCCCGACTTCTGAAGAGCGATGTTTATATTGATGCCCGGGAACGCTCCCAGTGGCCTACGATTCTTATTTCAATTTTGCCCTGGGTGCTGGTGATTGGCATCTGGGTGCTTTTTATGCGGCGAATGACATCGGGTCAGGACCGGGCTTTTACTTTTGGCCGTTCCCGGGCACGGTTGGTTACTTCTGACCGACCCCAGGTTACATTTCAGGATGTTGCCGGCGTTGAAGAAGCAAAAGAGGAGTTACAGGAGGTAATCGCCTTTCTGAAATCGCCCCAGAAGTTTCAACGGCTGGGTGGCAGAATTCCTAAGGGGGTACTGTTGGTGGGACCTACCGGTACCGGTAAGACACTGCTTGCCAAAGCGGTGGCGGGTGAAGCCGGGGTACCATTTCTTTCCATCTCCGGTTCCGATTTTGTTGAGATGTTTGTGGGGGTCGGCGCGGCACGGGTACGGGACCTGTTTGAACAGGGTAAACGAAATGCTCCCTGTATTATCTTTATTGATGAGATTGATGCGGTTGGCAGACAGCGGGGTGCGGGGTTAGGCGGCGGGCATGATGAGCGGGAGCAGACTTTAAATCAGTTACTGGTTGAGATGGATGGATTTGAGGCGGCGGATGGGGTTATCATAATGGCGGCGACGAACCGCCCTGATATTCTCGACCCGGCACTGTTACGGCCCGGAAGGTTTGACCGCCGGATTGTTGTTGACTTGCCCGATGTTGTCGGCCGAGAGGGGATTTTACAGGTGCATATCCGGAAGATTGCGATTGCCCCGGATGTTGATATTAAGGTTTTAGCCCGGGGGACGCCGGGCTTTTCCGGTGCCGATTTAGCAAATATGGTTAATGAAGCGGCACTTCTGGTAGCACGCCGGGGTCGCTCTGCGGTGATAATGCAAGATTTCGAAGACGCAAAAGATAAGGTTTTGATGGGGGTGGAACGGAGAAGTTTGCTGATCAGCGAGCAGGAGCGAAGATGGATTGCCTATCACGAGTCAGGGCATGCTCTGGTGTCAAGGTTGATTCCAGGTACCGACCCGATACATAAGGTAACGATTATTCCCCGGGGTAGGGCGCTTGGTGTTACGCAGCAGTTACCACTTGACGACAAGCGGATTTACTCCCGGGAGTACTGTCTTAATCAACTGGCGATTATGCTCGGTGGCCGCGCCGCCGAGATGATTGTTTTTGGCGATATCTCAACCGGTTCCCGGGACGATATTGACCGGGCAACGATGCTTGCCCGGAGGATGGTTACCGAATGGGGAATGAGTGAGAAACTCGGTCCTCTGACTTTTGGTAAAGGGGAAGAGGAGATTTTTCTCGGCCGGGAGCTGGGTTTGCACCGGACTTTTTCGGAGGAGACGGCTCAGTTGATCGACTCGGAAATCAAGCGATTTGTCGACAGTCAGGCAGAAAAGGCGTTTCGGCTGGTGAATGAAAACCGTGAGAAGCTTGAGGCACTGGCAAAGGCGCTGCTTGAGAAAGAGGTTTTAACCGGCACGGATGTTGACCGGATTCTGGGCGTTGCCGCTGAGGGGGATAGTAGTTCAATTGCCCCGCCGCTTTAAAAATTCTGGAGGTGTTGAATGTTTTCTGGTTGTATAACCGCTTTGATTACGCCGTTTAAAGACGGCGTCCTGGATGCCGAAGGTTTAAAGGCAAATATCAGATTTCAACTGGCAGCCGGGGTCAGTGGTATACTGGTGTGTGGTTCTACCGGTGAGGCACCAAATCTTACTGAAGAGGAGTGGGCGGAGGTGATAGGAATTGCCGTTTCGGAAGTGAAGGGAAAGATAAAGGTGCTTGCCGGCGCCGGGACAAACAGTACCCAAAAATCAATAAAGCAGGTTAAAAAGGCTGAGGAGCTGGGGGTTGATGGTGTCCTGATTGTTGCTCCGTACTACAACAAACCTACCCAGGAGGGGCTTTACCGCCATTTCCGTGCCTGTGCTGAGGCAACAAAACTGCCAGTGATAATTTACAACATTCCACCCCGAAGTGTCGTGAATGTTCTGCCGGCGACAGTTGAAAGGCTGGCAAAGGATTGTCCGAACATTGTAGCGGTAAAGGAGGCATCGGGTAGTATTGACCAGTCCAGTGAGATAATTGTTAGGTGCCGGGAAAGAATCGAGGTGCTCTCCGGAGATGATTCGTTGACTTTGCCGATTCTCGCAGTGGGTGGTAAAGGGGTGATTTCGGTAGTCTCCAATATTGTGCCCGGAGATGTTGAACAGATGGTTCGTGATTATCTCGGGGGGAAGGTTGATGCGGCACGGCAGAAACATCTGAAGCTGTTTCCTTTAATAAAGGCGCTGTTTGTGGAAACCAATCCGATACCGGTTAAGGCGGCGATGAACTTTCTCGGAATGGCTGCTGGTGAGCCGAGGTTGCCACTCTGTTCATTGAGTAAGGAGGGCGAGTTGATTTTACATCGGGCGCTTGCCGAATATGGATTGATGGCAAGGAGATAAATGATAAAGGTTGTGGTGGTGGGCGTTTGTGGTCGGATGGGAAGCGAAATTGTTCGTCTTATCAGCGGGCAGTCGGATATGGAAGTTGTTGCTGGGGTTGAGGCGATGGGACATCCGCTGGTTGGGACACCGGTTGGTAGTGGATTGATAGTTACCGAGCTCAGACAGGTAGTTGATAAATGCGATGTGGTAGTAGACTTTTCGACTCCTAATTCGGTGCTGAGGAATGTTCAGGTTTGCGGTCGGACGGGAAAACCGCTGGTTACCGGTGTTACCGGTTTTCAGACAGAGGAGATTGAGGCGCTGAAAGATGCCGGGGAGGAAATACCAATACTGTATGCGCCGAACTTTTCAACCGGTGTAGCGGTTTTGGCGAAGTTGGTTGAAGAAGCTGCTCGGTTACTCGGGAGAGATTGGGATGTCCATATTGTGGAAGCTCATCATACGAAGAAAAAAGACGCACCATCAGGCACGGCTAAAATGCTTATAGAGATGATAAAAAAACAACAGGAAAATAAGTTAGTCGGGGTCAGCAGTATTCGGGCTGGTGATATTGTTGGGGTGCATCGGGTGCTATTTGCTGGGCCGGGCGAACATATCGAGTTGATTCACAGGGCTGAGAGTCGTGTCGCGTTTGGATGGGGTGTTGTCCTCGGGATTCGCTGGATAATTAGTAAAACGCCCGGGTTTTATTCAGTCAATGATGTGCTGGGTTTGAGTTAAATTGTTTCGACGAAAATTTCCGTGTTTGTGTAAACGCAGACCTGCGCTGCCGCTTCAATTGCGCTCCGGGCGATTATAGCGGCGGGTAATTGGGTATGCTTAAGTAACAGTCGGGCAGCAATCAGGGCATAGGTGCCACCGGAGCCGATGGCTACAATGCCATCGTCCGGTTCAATCACATCACCCGAACCCGACACGATGAAGGAAAACTGATGGTCAATGATGCCCAGTAGTGCTTCAAGGCGGCGGAGGATTCGGTCGGTCCGCCAGTCTTTTGCCAGTTCCACTACGGCACGAGGCAGGTTGCCCGAGAATTCATCTAATTTTGCCTCAAAACGTTCGAACAAGGTAAAGGCATCGGCGGTGGCGCCTGCAAAACCAACCAGCACCTGACCGTTGTGTAGTTTACGAATTTTCCGGGCGCCGTGTTTGAGAATGGTATCTCCCATTGTTACCTGGCCGTCAGAAGCCATGGCGACGACGTTATCGCGGCGCACGCCGATTATCGTCGTGCGGCGAAAATCACCATTTCCCATTAGGGTAATTTTAACGGCTCAAGGGGTAGTTGTAAAGCGTAACGCTTGACTTTGTTCAGGCAATAGTTATTCTTTAACGCTGTGAAGATACTGGTGACAAGTGCATTGCCTTACGCAAACGGAGAGATTCATTTCGGACATCTTGCTGGTGCTTATCTTCCTGCAGACATCTATGTAAAATATCACCGATTAAAAGGTTCGGATATCGTTTTTATCTGTGGTTCTGATGAGCACGGTGTTCCAATTACAATTGCGGCACAGCAGGCAGGTATTTCACCGCGTGAACTTGTAGATCGGTATCACCCTTCAATCAAACGGTCGTTCCAAGAGTTCGGCATTGAATTTGACAACTATTCCCGGACCTCGTTGCCCATCCATTACGAAACAGCGCAAGATTTCTTTCTCAAGGTTTACCGAAACGGATTTATCGCCCCCAAAACAACAAAGCAGTTGTACTGTCCCAGATGCCAGATGTTTCTTGCCGACCGTTATGTTGAAGGCGTCTGTCCGGCGTGTGGTACTGCCGGGGCAAGAGGCGACCAGTGTGAAGCCTGCGGTAAATGGCTTGAGCCGTTTGAACTCGTTGAACCTAAGTGTAAGACCTGTGGCGCCACACCGGAAGTTAAAGAGACAACCCACTGGTTTTTTGCCCTTTCCAAAATTGAAGACCGTTTAAAAGCATGGTTGGAAACGAAACAGCACTGGAAGCCCAATGTTAAACGATTCTGCGAGGGATGGTTTAAGCGCGGTTTGCAAGACCGTCCTATTACCCGGGATTTAAGTTGGGGCGTACCGGTACCGCTGCCTGAGGCGAAGAATAAGGTGATGTATGTATGGTTTGATGCACCGATTGGATACATATCGTCAACAAAAGAGTGGGCGAAAAATACAGGGAAACCAGATAAGTGGCAGGAGTACTGGTTGGATTCGAAGACGAAACTGGTTCACTTTATTGGCAAAGACAATATCGTTTTCCATGCTATTGTCTGGCCCGCAATGTTGATGGCGCACGGCGATTATATTCTACCCGCGGAGATTCCCGCCAACGAGTTTCTCAATCTTGAAGGAGCAAAGTTGTCCACTTCCCGGAACTGGGCGATATGGTTACCCGATTATCTTAAGCGATATCGAGCCGACCCGTTAAGGTACTCCTTGGCAGTGAATCTACCGGAGAATCGCGATGTGGACTTCACCTGGGCAGATTTTCTTGCACGCAACAACAACGAACTGGCAGA
>JBBISL010000019.1:0-38953 GCA_037441285.1 Caldifarciminota bacterium | reverse complement strand
AGGAGAATGGCCCTCTACCCTCTTCTCCGACGATTTTGCCGCCTGAATCTTTTGCAGAACATCCTTATCTCCGAAAATTACCGCGGGATAGTTCATCACCTCTGCCAGTCCGATAACCCGCTTGTGCTTTAAGAGTCTCTCTACTGCCGACGCATCAATTTTTCCCCCATTGGTTTCCAGAGATGTGGCTGGAACACAGGAGGGAACAGCAATAAACACATCAAAAGGCAACCCTTCACTCGCCTCGAGGATGTAATTCACCCCGCGCTCACCCAGAACATTGGCAATTTCATGCGGATCCGCAACAATGGCAGTCGTACCGTGCAATAAGCATAAACGAGCAAACTCGGCAACTGAGAGCAAGGAACTTTCAATATGGATGTGGGCATCGATAAACCCTGGAGCAATGTAAAATCCGGACACATCAACAACCTGTTTTGCCTTGTTGTATTCGGAACCAACACCGGCAATTCGGTCGCCTTTGATGACGACATTCGTCCTGCGCACCTCTCCGGTAAAAACATCGACTACATAACCACCTTTAAGCAGAAGGTCCCCTGGTACCTCTCCACGACTCACCTTTAAAAACTCTTGAAGCGTCTTTAGCTCCTTATTGGTCATTCTCTCCCTCGACATAACCGATATAAGGTAAGCCTCGAAACCGCTCCGCATAATCAGCGCCATAACCGACGACAAATTTGTCAGGCACGACAAACCCGCGATAATCGGGCTCGATTCTGACCCGGCGCCGTTCAGGTTTATCCATCAACACACATAGTTTTAAACTGTTTGGTTTGCGCAACTGTAAACTCTCAATGATATATTTCAAGGTTAAACCGGTATCAAGAATATCTTCAACAATCAAAACATCCTTGCCCTCAATGGAACATTTTAAATCCATGACAATTTTTACGACACCGGAAGACTTGGTACTTTTGCCATAACTGGAAACGGTCATAAAATCGACAAAAACCGGTACCCGTAACTGTCGCACCAGGTCGGCAAGAAAAATCCACGACCCCTTGAGAATCCCTACCATCAGCAGTTCTTTATCCGCATAATCCCGGGAAATTTCGTCTGCCAGTTCCTTTACCCGGCATGCAATCTCTTCAGCGGAAATCAGAAGCTTTACCATAGTAGTAGATTTCTTTCCTTCGAGAAAATAAACATACTGGAAAAACAAGTCGGGGCGACTGGATTTGAACCAGCGACCTCTTGGTCCCGAACCAAGCGCGCTAAACCAACTGCGCTACGCCCCGTCTCATATAATATAAACGATATTCGACTTCAGTCAATATCAGCTTTATTCATCTACCCGCGACGGCTTGCCTCGCACCAGAGGCACAAAAACCACATCCATCAGGGGCCTTTGCACGACCCGATTTTTATGTTTTACGCCAAGAATAAGCGTCTGCCGTCCCGAAAACCCAACGGGCACAACTATTCGACCACCATCAATCAGTTGTTCAGTTAATTTAAAAGGAAAGTTTTCGGCAGCAGCGGTAACAATTATCCGGTCATAAGGAGCAAATTCGGGCCAGCCGATATTGCCATCACCAATTCGAAACCGGATATTACGATAATCGAGCCGATTGAGCACCTGCCGCGCTCGAATCGACAACTCCTCGATAATTTCTACGGTCCAGACCATTTTGGCAAGTTCGGCAAGTATTGCGGTCTGATACCCAGAGCCGGTGCCGATTTCCAAGGCCCGGTGGCTTTTCTCAACCTGTAACGCCTCACTCATCGCCGCAACAATATAGGGTTGAGAGATGGTTTGTCCCTGACCAATAGGCAATGGATTATCATCATAGGCTTGATGAACGAAACCCTCGGGAACAAAAAGATGACGCGGCACCTTCCGCATTGCCTCCAGCACCCGCCCATCCTTTACGCCCCGCGCGACAATCTGCTCTTCAACCATCCGATTTCTCTTCAATGCGAACTCGTCCAATGTCATACCGCAGTGATAATATTATACCTAATTATGCCGTCAATTATTACCGTTTTAAAAAGTAAAATTTTGCTTGACTTGAAATTGTGTTTTTGCTATTTATTTTCTGCTGCTGGTCGGGCGATTGCCTGGTTGGAGTTATCAACCTTAAGGCCTAGGCCCTCCAGCGGCATTTTTGTTCTCACGCACTATTTGACCACAATAGCAATACCGGTATTATTCATCACCGATGGCCACACCACATCCGTTGGTCGTATTTCGCTCACCGGTTCTTTTTGAAGAACCCGCCGTACGCGAACTGTGCTGCCTCGCCCGACGCGGTTACGAAACCAAGTTCAAACGAGAGACCTTCGGATTTCTGTACGGCACGATATCACAGGATAAACGGCTCATCGTGCGCCGCTCTTGCTATTATCGGGGCGGTGAGAAAACCCGTACCGGCGTTGTTTTTAAAAACTGGACCAACATTCGCAGGGTTTTTTTACGCCGCAAAGCACTGGCGCGTAAATTCCGGATGAGATTTCTGGGCAATTTCCACTCCCATGTGGAAATTGCCGGTGATGTGTTTAAAGGTTTGTCGCAAGAAGACCGCGAATCGTTCTTCTACGACCCGATGGCAATCATCGAAACGATTGTCTTCGTCTGGGCTGGTCCAGCTAAACTCAACCGCAGTGCAACGGGCACCATTGTCGGATACGAACCCCGTACCGGCTATAACTATCGCATCCGGGTGTATGCCAAACGACGCAACGGTATCCGCCAAGTTAGGGCTAAAGTTATTCCCTCAGGCGTTGTCGTTATCTATTAAAGTCAAACCGTTACCGTAATAGCACTCCCTTAGTTATCACTCTTTGCGCATCGGTCTCAAACCGGAAAATGTAGATACCATTAGCAACATGCTTGCCAGTGTCATCGGTACCATCCCATACCGCGGTATAATATCCCGGAGCAACTTCACTGTTTACCAGTGTCCGCACAACCCTGCCTGTAATATTGAATACTGTTAATCGCACCCTGCCTTTATTCGGCACCGCAAGACGAATCATCGCCTGCCTGATTATGGGATTGGGTGAAATTCCAAGTGCCAGCCGCGTTGGAATTTTACTGCCGGAGACCTCTGACTCCTTAACTCCCACCTGCGGACCATCGGGTGTAAACAACACCGCCCTTCCCGCTGTCAGCGGCGCCGCACCACGATGGTAACTGCCGTTGAACACTAACTGAATCCAGCGAGATAAGGTATGGTCCTGTTCACCAACTGTACAAGAACTGTTGTAGTTCGAAGTCAAATACTGATATTCAAACTCACAATCACCATCGGTAACAGTCGTGTCGTAAAGGATAATCTGAAACTTATCCCATTGTTCACGGGGGTTATAGTAGTGGACCGAGTCCCATTCAATGATAAATCGGTGGTTGGCGGAATCGTGATAGTACCAGACGCTGTTGCCAGTTGGCGGGTACAGGTCGTCCCAGTTGGCGGCAAGCAGCGGTGGCATTGAAGTGTTGGGTAAAGAGGTGTTGATATAGGTTGTAACCGTTGTATAGCCCGGTGCAATCCAGCCGTTGGAACAGACCGAAATCTGAGTGTATGACTGGCCATAGAAGATGAAAGGACCGAACGATGAAGGCAGAGTTATCTGTCGGGTCTCGTCGTCGCTTAAAGTCAGCCGTGTACCTATGTTTCTGATTTCCACCCAGTTGAACTCAGGATGTTTGGTGTAAAATGTATCAACATCATCATAAGCCCAATAAGAGACCGCGACACCTCCGGTATCCGGTATCGGGTCACAGGCGCGAATTTCACCCACCAAAATCGAGAACGGGATAACTGCACTATAGCCACCCTGCGCCGTTACATAAAGTGTGCAGGAGACACGCGTCTCAAGCGGCATTGCGAGCGTTGTTACCTGAAATGGGTCACTCGTATTCGCCCGGGTACTCTCTGGCATTATCAGTCCATAAAAACCGGTGGAATCGTTGACAACCAACCTTGCGTCGCCGGACCGGAGAACTGCGCTCACATCGTTAGCATTACCAAACCCGATATTGCGTAACGAAACCATCAAAAGCGCTGACTCCTGCGGGTCAAGTCTGCCATTCCGATTGCCGCCGGCGATTGTATCAATCACATTTAAACTCGCATATTCCAGACTGGGTGCGCCAACCCGCAGGTAGATACGCGATTGCCAGACCGAATCATTTGCATCCTTGCAGAACAGGTCAAAACGGATAATGTGCCCATTGGTACAGGCAGGAGCAACATCAAATTTGAAACCGTTGGGTCCAGTGAAAGCTGAGTCACCAGGCAGAATGTTCCCGAAGGTTTTAACCGAATCTATGATGTTTATATAAAGGTCATTAGTCCTAATTGTACCGGTTACCGAGTTCGCCTGGACATCACCCCAGTTTTTAACCCAGGTGGGCAATGTTATCCTTTCTCCCGGGTTGATACTACCATCACCAATACCACCGGGTGGTGAATCGTTAACCACTGAACGGCGGTAGGTGACATATGGCGTACCGATGGCTTGTGCTAAAATCGTACCTTCGTAAGGCGGAAACCCTTGGCCGGTGACGACAAGCGAAAAAGAATCCTCACTGGTTGCACAAATCGGTAGGGTTACATTACCGGAAACATCGGTGTAGCCAAACACATAAAAATCGCCCGGTTTCCAGGCGCAAACGAGCGCATCTTTAACTGGATTACCGCTTTTTGTAACATTCACCTCAAGGTCGTAATTGCCCAGTGGCACCGTAGTGGGATGAACGATATCCGCCGCGGTCAGAGGCCCAGTCCAAACCGTTAGCGCCGGGTCACCAAGCCAGAGGTACATACGGGCATTGTCGGTACCTCCTTGAGAAGCATAATACTTCTGAATATAGGCATCCGCATTACATAGCATCCAGCCCAAATCCCAGGTCGGGCAGGTGTAGTTGCGCACACCAGGTATGGAAATTGTAAATGTATCGCCAATGCAGCGGAATAAAGTTGAATCCCAGCCGTGATTGGGAATCGTATAAGATGCCTCGGTCGCTCCCAGTGAAGCCACCGCACCCCCTGGATACTTTCGCAGCCAGGCTTCTCCCAAACATGTTGAAGTTGAGAGCACATGGTTTAAACAACAACAGTTAATCACCACGGGCGTCATATCGCCATTGTTGAGCGCATTGATATCATTAGCGGTCCAGGACTGTTGCTGCGCATCCCAGGACGACCAATCGGTTTCAGAACCGTGCCCCCGGTAGTTTATCACCACTCGACCTTCATTGATGTCTGCGGAGACCATCGCATTGGTGCCGCCCGCACCGCCCATAATCGTATCAAATGTATAGCGATAAAGTGGATAGGGAAAGTTGTAAATGCCCCGGGTGCAGGCAGAATACTTATCGGGATATTGTTCGGAGTGAGCAACTAACCCTGATTTCTCGGTCCAGACACCGGTTGGTGGGTTTTTCTCAAACTTCAGGGTCTTCTGAATTTGATTTGCAAGGTCGCTCACCGAGGAGGGGCTAAAACGTCCAATCCCGAGTTCAAAATAATCATCACCGGAAGGAGGGTTTAAATCCGCATACCAGACATCGGAAAACCCGACACCGGGGTATGCATATCCTGGCACTTCATTATATTCTCCGACCAAAAGCACCCACCGAAGAACCGGAGGACTGTTTCGATTGTATTCGGCGCGAATCGAGTCCTTCACCTCTGTTGTCGTCCAGGAAGACTTAGCAATTACCCGCGTTTCCACCCCGCGTTTCTGATGCCAGTTGACCAACGAGTCAAGCCAGGCTCCGGTGTAATTGGAATGGGCAATTACCAGATAGCGCACACCTGGACTATCAATCCAGCGCACATCCAGATTGAACCTTTCCGGATTGTCGACAATGGTTTTCAAAACACCCAGGGTCCAGGGTTCAATAACTTTATGCCGAAATGCACCGGTATGGTGTACTCGCACCACCAGTTTTTTGGCAATAAAAAGCTCTCTTTTTGCCGGGTTATAACGCACGGGGTTTACTTCTATCGTCGCAAAAGGCAGTCCCCGCCAGGTGCTCTGAAGTTTAACCGTTGCCAGTTCCGACGGATAAACCAAATCCTTTTGATAAAAAGCGTCGTCAACCTGCCAAGTGGGCTGTTCGCACTCGGTCAAAGGCTTCTGGGTTGGATAAATAAGAACACCGGTAACTTTTTCAAACTCACTTTCGACAACCGATACATCAACAGTGGCGTTGTCGGGCAAAGCAAGATTACGGACAACAACCGGCAATTGGGGCAATCCTACTTTGCCGGTAATTGCGGGTTCACCGGGAATTTGCACAACGGTCCAGTTTTCGCCATCGACCTCTTTAGTTTCTGTCTCTAAACCCGGTATGGTTATTTTGACTAAAGTAGCATTATTGCCATCTGGTTTTATCTCGGCTTGCGGGGCGGTGGGTGTTGGGCTGGTAATTCCCAGCCAGGAAGAAAAAGCTACCCCGACCGCAAGTAAGGTGGTTAAGACCACGATGCTAAGTTTCATCTATGCCTCCTTTTTATCGTATAATATTAACCCAATTTAATTGAAAATCAACGCTTCTTTTCCCCAAAAACCTCACCGGTGAAAACATAAAGTTCCGCCTTCGGGTCTTTATAAGCATCGGGTGGTAAGCCGGCTTTCAGGCAGGTGTGTATTAGAAACTGTTCCCGGTTCCAGTTCTGCTCTACTGGCACTTGAGGTAAAAGTAGTCCGGAGTAGAAACCTCTCCGAATCACTAACCCGTGCTTTCCAACAATGACTGAATCAGGACTGTTGATCCTTCTTAATGGTGAAAGAACAGTAATCTCAATATCAATGTCCGGCAGCTCAGAAGCGGTGACCGGAGGAAATCGCGGGTCTTCGGTTGCGGCGCTAATTGCCATATCCTGAACCGCAAGGTAAAGTGGTTCAATCCCTTCAACATAGCCAATGCAACCACGAAGTTCACCATGTTTGTGCAGGGTGACAAACACACCCTGCTTCCTCTTTAACCGCTCGGTCAAAGGTTCTACCTTTGGCCGAATCCCGAAACGGATATACTCCTCGATCGTTTGACGGGCAATCGTCAAAAGGCTCTTTCGCTCTGCAGGTGTCAACTCGTTATCATCACTTTCTAACTGCCGTTCCCCAGTTCCCGTTTTTTCATTTGTTTGAACAAATGCCACCGCACTGTAACCAACACAGTAGCCACCACGCTGATTCAGGACATCGTTAGAATTGGTTCGGCCCAGCACGACAACTTTATCTGCACCCAGTTCCCGTGCTGCAATCATCATCGCAACAATTGGGTAGCCACCACACGCCACTGGTTTATCCTTTAAATAAGCCTCCTGAACCGCCTGATAAAACGCCCTGGGGTCAAAATTTTCCATCAGTTTAAGAGTAAACGAATCTGACGCACGGGCTTCCGTGTAAGAGTAGCCATGATAAAGGTCGGAAGAAGCCAGCAAGAGAACCTTTTTACCCTTTGCCACCCTCGCCAGTGCCTTACCAACCCGCTCACACTCATCATAACTGGGAAATAGCAACATTATCGGAACAATCTTAAAATTCTTCAAAACCCGCTGCAGGAAAATAAGTTGTACCTCAAGGGAGTGCTCTTGGAGATGAGCCGCCGGAAGACGGACAAAAAACTTATCCTCCTTGAGCAATTCTTCTGCCATCACTTCATCAACAAGCACATCGCCCAGCGGAGTTCGCCAGAACCCTTTATCAAATACTGCTGCCTGTCTAATATCAACCCGATGACTCGGTCCCAGCATTATCACCGTAAGCGAATCCATTCCCTGAAGGAGTTTGTAGGCTTTAGCCGCGGTTGGGCCAGAGAACTCGATGCCGGCATGGGGAACCTGAATTCCAATAATCCTTCCCGTCAATTTAATTGGTGAAACCTGTTCAAGCATCGAATCAATCATTGACTTGAGTTTTTTCTCTTCGGCAGGATAAAACTGACCGGCAACTGCTGGCTCTCGAACCATCTGCACCTCCTTGGTCTCTTTCGGGTTAGCGCACACCAAACCGGTCAAAAAGGTAAAGAGTAGCGCTACCCGATTTATCATAATTTTAATTGATTCCCCATCGCAACATCCCTTAACCCGACCATTTACCGCACCGGTCGCCATATCGGTCAATAACATCCCCTTCCCGTAAAGTTTCCACAACCTCGCACCGGTTCGGACAGCCGTCGCATTCGAACACACGACTTTCAAAGGTAATATCAGCCATTTCAAAACCGGCAAATTGACTCTTCTTACTCTCGGTTTCTTCACTCGCCAGTATTGCGGCACCGATTGCGCCCATAACCAGAAAGTGCTCCGGGACCGTGATTTCAACCTCTAACGCTCGTTCAAACGCCGCCCGTACCCCAACATTTGCCGCCACTCCCCCCTGAAACAAAACGCGGGGACGAATTTCCTTACCTTTGGCAACGGTGTTAAGATAGTTACGGACGATGGCGTCACACAAACCGGCAAGAATATCATCGGTAGGAACACCAAGCTGCGCCTTGTGTATCATATCGCTCTCGGCAAAAACGGTACACCGGCCAGCGATTGAAACCCGGTTCTGTGCCCGTAATGCTCGCTCCCCAAACTCTTCGATTGGAATATGAAGCCTTGTTGCCTGATGGTCAAGAAAACTACCAGTGCCCGCAGCACAAACCGTATTCATCGCGAAGTCCACCGGTATACCGTCTCGAATAATGATGATTTTAGAATCCTGACCGCCAATTTCTAAAACGGTCTGAGCATCAGGGTAAAAGTGAATTGCTGCTACCGCATGAGCGATAATTTCATTCTTGACGACATCAGCCTGGACCATTACACCAGCCAGCCGCCGTGCTGAACCGGTCGTTCCTGCCCCGAGAATTTTCACATCGGAATTGACATCCTGTCCCAACTCCCGTAATAACTGTCTTATTGAGTTTATCGGATTGCCTCGAGTTCGTAAATACCGGCTTGTCAGTACTCGATAGTCACGGTCAATCACAACGCCTTTGGTCGAAATAGAGCCAACATCAATTCCCAGAAATCCTTCGACCACATTGCCTCCTGCGTAAAAGTTCGACAAATGCTTCAAGGCGGGTTACAAGCCCGGTGGGAGCGGTGTGTTCATCAAAAGATAACGACAATAAAGGTACTCGGTTCAATTCGCACAACCGCTGTAACGCCTCAAAGGCGATATTTTCCGGCATACAGGTAAATGGAAATACATGAACTATTCCATCCACGCCCCGGCGAATAAATTTTGCCGCTTCGCCCACAGTTCGAATCGCCTCTCCTCCCGGACACTCCTGAAGATACGGACGCGCCAGCCTACGGGAACGCAAATATCCAAAATCGATTCTCAAGAGGTGACGCAAATGGTTATACAAACACCGCTCAAAAATTACCTCGACACCGAGTTGACCCAATTTCTTCTCAATTTCCTGGTTGGCAAACTGGTCAATTGTAAAAAAAATCTCGCCGACGAGTCCAACCCGCAATTGGGGCTTATCCCCATTCAGGTTAAACATTGCTTTTAAGGTCTGGTGGGCACGCTTAATTTCTGAAAGGGTACGAGTTTCAGCAATCACCCTCAACGCCGGTTTTACCAGTTGCTCTGTTGCAGTAAAATCCAGCGCCCTTTTTCTATTCAACATCCGGCGAAAATCACGGGTCAGGGCACTTTTTGCCAGCAGAAGGTAAACTGCCCGACTTACGCGTATTGGTGAAACATTGAACAGTGACGGCATCAAGCGAAATATGAAATCGGTTGCTGAGTATTGAGTAACCGGTACCAGGTTGAATTTTCTCCCAGCCACCTTTAATGCGATTTCTTGAAGATAATGGTAATAGCCAAACCGGCATTTCCGGGCGCCCGCCGCCATCAACAGGGTATCAGCCCCCAGTTCGGTTGCTTCAATAAAGTTGCCCAATGTTATCTTAAAAGGCATGCAAATCAGTTCCGGAGAAAATTTAACTCCCAGTTCAACGGTCCGCCGGGATGTTGGCGGCGGGAGCACAACTTCCGCGCCCAAATCTTCGAGGAAACCTTTCAGCGCCAATGTGTCATAACCAAAATAAGGGAAAGTAACACGCATCAACTTTGTAGCCTTTTTTGCCGGCGCCTCAAAAGTTCAATAAACGCCTCGACCCTGGTTACTAATCCTGCCTCGCCGGTATGTTCATCAATTACTAATAGTAAAAAGGGAACGCCCTGTTTTTGGGCTCGCTCCCGCATAAATTCCGCAACCAGTGAATCCGGACCGCATCCCATTGAAACCACGACACAAAATCCATCCACCTTTCCTAAAAAATATTCGAACGAATTAAACAGTTCTCTTTGGTAAACCCAGCGGATATTTCGGCTGAAACCATTGGCTTTCGCCAGAACACTATCGGGCAAATCTTCCTTCGTCAAAATTCGATATCCGTTCTGTTTGAAGGTGCTGATTATCGCCCGGGATACAAACTCATCTCCGATATTGTAAAAATGACCAATCACCGCAACGGTCGGGTAAGTTATAGCCGGCTGACTTGAATCAAAAGACACCACGTCATCTCCTGCTACTTTCCGAGACAACTCCCCTTTTGTCTTTTGCCATGCCGCCCAGACCTTTACCGGATTAGGATTAATCTGTAAACCCGCAGCAAAATGAGCACGAAATAGATCCCCGTTAATCGTTGGCGCAATTAACCGAACATTTTTATTGAGAAGCATCCGCGCAATATCCACAATCCCAATCATTTTGGGACAGGCAAAAAGTTTATCGCCCAACCAGTTTAATCGGGGAAAGAAGATGGCGTCAACTTCATTCATCAATTGCAATAAATGCCCGGCAACGATTTTAATCGGGAGACAGACTTCGCTCGGAACACATACCAATCCATTTTGAACTAGCTCCTCATCCGTCTTACGACTTAAGACAACTTCGCTACCCAATTCAGTTAAAAACCGTTCCCAGAACCTGCCATAACGGTAATACAAAAGGGCACGGGGAATCCCAATTCTCATCTCAGTTTTATTCTATTACTTATCATCGCAAAAGTCAATACCTTTGACGATTTTGGAAGTGTGTGGGCTGAAACCCGAATCGGGCAAGTATTGCAACCGCTTTATCAACGCCTATTCCCAAATCGGCAACCCGATGGGCATCAGAACCAACGGTAAATGTCTTTACTCCGGCTGCAATTGCCTGAGCGATAATTTTACTTTGTGGATACGGTTCTTTATCTCCCCGGCGTAATGCCGAACTGTTTATTTCCAGCCCGGTTCCCGACTGAGCGATATATCCTAACATCGGCACAATTCCGCGCTCGATAAAAGTCAAAAACTCGCTTCCAACCTCTGGTACGATGTACTTACGCCAGATATCAAGATGTGCTAAACAGTCAAACAGTTTAGAACCCGCTGCGGCTCGCACATAATCAAGGTAACGCTGCGCAATGTACTCTGCCCCTCGGGGTTTAAGACGATTGCGAAAATCTGCTAATTCGTGACCTGAAGTAATCGCAATGTGGTTTAAACAGTGAACCGCACCAAGAACATAGTCAAATTTGTAACGCTCGAGAAAATCGGCAATCTTACCTTCCAACCCCATCTCATATCCGACCTCAACCCCGGACCGTATAAGCAGTTCGGGAAAATCGCGTCGCGCCTTCTCAATATCTTCCAGATAAATATCAACCCAATCCGAATCAACCAACGCTGGTTGTCCCGCTATCATTACCCGTTCTATTTCTGCCCGCATCGGGTCGGGCTCGTAATGAGTTGTGAAGCATAACTCCTTGATGCCAACTCTAAGCGCCTGCTGACAATAATCGGTGATTCTACCTTGAGCATCACTGGAATAATCGGGGTGGATGTGGTAGTCAGTCACATCTCGCCTCCAGTTCTAACTGCCCGCTCAAGTCAAACTTCCAAAAATTGGTACGGGTAGCAGCAAACTTGATTGCACACCGTCCAATCTTATCCCGGCGTCCGTAACCGGCCGCAACGAGTCGCCACCCACTTTCCCGGGAACTGTAACTTGAACCAATTCGCATTGTCCCGGGCTCGGAAACAGTTAGTTCCACACCGCTTCCTGAAATAAAAAACCGGCTGACCGCGAATTGCGCCCCGAACTCCTTGCTTCTAATCCCGCTACTTAACGCCACTAAAACCCCCTGCCCATCTGTATAATCGGCATATTCATCTTCAACTAAAAAACCAAATCTTAACCGCTGCCCTTCGGTACTCATTTCAAGACTTGCTCGCCGTGAACGCTCCTGTTCCAACCGGTATATCCTGCCCAAGAGACACCGGACCTTATAACCGTTGCCCTCAAAACTGGTATGCATATTGACCCGGGCGGGAATTGAGTCAACAGTATAATCTCGATAGGTGTTGCCCTCCAGCCCAAATTGGAAGAATTTTAACTTATAGCTCACCGCTCCCGTCAGGTCAAATCGAGCACGGCGGTCTGTTAAACTGTAAATCCTGCCCGCAGGTGAAAAAAACCTCGCCTGATACCAAGTACCACTTATCCGTACTCTGATTCCGGCAGTGTCAAGCCCGATTTGCCCTCCTCCTGCCACTCCTCCGGGAAAAGAATGTGCCATCTCAATTTCACCGAATCGGGAACTGTTACCGTAGCCCGCATAAACACTCAAACCACCCAGTGTTCTGCCATAAAATGAGACCAACGAATCCTGGGGCGAAAAAGTTTTGTCAAAATTTGCCCCATAACCACTAACACCAGCTTTGAACTTCTTGCCGTGATAGTTAATTACCGCCCCAGCCAGTTTCTGGCTTAACTGGTTCTTGCTCAATTGTGAGGCAGAGTCGTCATGAACACCCGAGAAGGAAAGCCTCTTTACTGTTCCATCGCTATTGAGGACCGCATCCCGCCCAGAATAACTGCCAAACATACCGATAATGAGAGGGCCATAACTGTAATCGAATTTTAAACCGCGTAGATTTCTGTTCTCTTGCGCGGTCTGTGCCAGTGAACTTCTGGGTTGAACTGTTAAATTCCACCGAAAACCAGCCCGGACCGCAGGAGAGGTAAGCAGCAACCCCCGTCCGAAAAACACTATAAAATCGCCGACTGTGAAACGCCATCTATTACCCGCAAAAGTAACACCGCCGCCGATAAAATCTGCCCAGTTTTTTTCTTTCCGGTCTTTCTCAACCAGCAGTAAAATTTCACGCTTTTCCGTAAAACCTTTCAACCGAGTAAAAGCCCGCCAGCCAATGCTATTATTAGATAATGAATCACACCCCATCCTCAGTGACAAACGATAGGTACGAGGTGCCGCAAAATCAGTCGCTTCCAGTTGCGCCAGACTATCTTCAACTGTTTCATAAAAGTCCTCTTCATCCGGACCAACTGACGAGCCATCGGCAACTAAATCTTGGGACATAACAACTAACCCGATAATAACAATCAATGCCATTCAGCCGAAATGGTTATGCTATGACTATCCCCGAGTTCAAGATGATACTGAACCCCGTAATCAAGCGACATCACACCTACCTTCACCTGCACCCCGCCGTGGTAAACCAGCGGAAAAGTTTCGACACCACAGCGAAGAGTAACTTCCGGAAATATTGTGAATTCACCGCCGATTAACAATCTGCCCAGTTGGTCTTCTTTCTTTAAATCACAGGCAAGTTTCAAATCTTTAATCGGCTCCCATACGCCACCTGACCAGAGTTGCGACTTTAGCACTGTTCCGTCCGGTAACCGGGGCGCATTTAACCGTCTTCCAGAAACCCCTATTGCGGTATGTTCGGTTAACCACAAAACACCGGCATCGACCTGTGGGAGTAAATTCGTTTTTCCCTCAACCGTCTGCATAAGTGCATGGACACCAACCCCGACCCTGATTGTTCTTATCGGTTCGGTGGCGAAATTAAGCAACAGGTCATTTTCCCGATAACGGTTAAAACCAACGCTGGTAAAGGCAACTGCGGTTGCCTGTTTCCCAGATTTCCATTTCGCCCCGATTAACCCGCAGTGTACACCGGGAAGGGCGTAAAGATTGACATAGGTAACACCGATAGCAAATTTACTTCCGGACAAAACGGTGCTCGGGTTAATCCCAAAACTGTTACGCCAGTCAGCAAAGGCAACTCCCGCCCCCATTCCGGCACCCGGGCCTACGGCCGGAAAATAGTCAAACGCCCAGCAAAAGAGTATTGAAAGTACAAGCACGCCCTAAAGGAAGGTTGATACGAGAATTATTTTACCCAGTAAAGAAACCGCCCGCAGTTAGGACAGGTCACAAGTTCGGTCCGACATCGTACCACCAATTCCGACGGAAGGCGCACATAACACCCCCCACAGAACTCGCGAACCACCTGAACAACAACCCGGCCGCCATACCGTTTCATTATCCGCTCGTATTGAGCAAGAATCTTCGGGTCAATCTTCTTGGTCAGTTTTGCTCGTTCTTTTTCTGCCAGTCGAATAAGCTCTTCCGAGACCTTTACCCCTTTGAATCCTACTCGCTGATAACTCTCGTTTTCTATGTCCCGGAGAATGTGGTCAAACTCCTCAAGCGAACGCAAGGTCTCAATTTTAGGATTCATCGCACCTTCTCCTCGATCGTCCGCACCAGTTCCAGAAACTCCTGCGGCGTTTGCGGAGCAAAAAGTTGCTTGCGTTTGGTCAGCTCCTGCGCCACCATTGCGATTCGCCCCAGAGTAATCAAGTACTGGTTACCCGGGTCCTGCGGTGGTGCCATAACCAGAAAGAAGAGATGCACCGGTTTATTGTCAATGGCATCAAAATCAACCCCTTTTGTTGACCTGCCCACTGCTATTTCCAGTTTGTCAAGAAGCAACGACCGGCCATGCGGAATGGCGATACCTTTACCAATACCGGTCGAGCCCAACTCCTCTCGTTTCAACAGAGTTTGATAGAGCATCTCAGCCGTTTCTCCCTCTCGAATCATCGTCACCAGTTCTCGCAACACATCTTGTTTTTTGCGACTTTTTAAATCAAGGTTGACCTTTTCAACCCTGAGTAATGAACTAAGGTTCAAACAACACCTCCTTGAAAATTATCAAAACCTACTCATCCTTCACGACCTGCTGCGGCACATCTCCCCACAACCGTTCCAGACCGTAAAATTCTCTTACATCAGGAAGAAATATATGAACGATAACATCAAAATAGTCGAGAAGTATCCACTGCGCCGATTCCAGTCCTTCAATGTGGTGTGGCTTCTCCAAACCAGCAATCTCATGGCGGTCCTGCAGGGCATCAGCAATTGCCTTTGCATGAACAGTGGAAGTCGCCGTGGCGATGATAAAAAATTCGGCAAACGGTGCAGTATTGCGCAAATCGAGAATTAAGATATTCTCGCCCTTCTTCTTTAAAATAAGTTTTGCCAGTTTTGTTGCCAGTTTCTCAGCATCCATTTTAATTAAATGGCTCCACTGCTGGGAAAAAAACTCGATAATCTTCCCCTAATATCAGCAAGACATCGACAAATCGGGTGGAATCAATCTTCACCTCAACCCTCGGTAACATCTCCCTTTCTATCGGTAAAATCGCAATCCGCTTCTTCGCTTTGAGCCCTTCGGCAACCGCTCGAGCATTTTTTGCCGATAAATCCTTCAGGTCAACAACAATCGTATGCTCAAAACTGTCACAGGTATCGCCGGTCCCGTAAACATTGAATCCCCGATTAATCATATTCCAGGCGACAATCCAGGCAAGCCGGTGCACACCGGTGCTGTTTATCACTTTGACCCCGACCCCAAAAAATTCCGGATTGGGTTTTCCCCGCCTGCTTTCCTTCTGACAACCGGATGAAAGACCAATCCCCAGGGAAAGCCCCAAAACCAATATGATATGAAGTTCAATACCCTTTCTCAACCAATTTGGCAAAAGTAAAATCTGAACGCATTTAAATCAGGTAACTTCCCACTGGAGTATAGTGATTTATCCACTATTTTCCCGTTACGATACGGTTTTGGGCATCAACCCGGACCTTAACCATATTGTACTTTTTCCATTCGGACTCGTCCAGATAAATCATACTCATTACGATTATTTCATCACCGATTTCGCCTAATCGCGCCGCCGCCCCCTTGAGTACACATCGCCCCGAACCAGCCCTGCCGGCAATTGCGTAGGTCTCAAACCGCTCACCGTTGTTCACATTGACAACCTGTACCATCTCGCCGGGTAAAATATCAGCGGATTGGAGCAATCTGAGGTCCAGTTCTAAACTACCATCGTAATAAAGCTCCTTGCCGGTAATATGCAATCCCTGGATTTTCGATTTGATAAATTTCCGGATGCGATTCACAGATTTATCCGGTTTCCTTGTCTTTCGTTGCCTTTTTGGCTGCTGATTTTTTCGCCTTACTCTTACCCTTCCCTTTAATCTCCTCGGACTTTTCTTTTTCCCCGCGCACGACAAACTCGAGATAAGCCATCTCGGCTGAATCGCCTGGTCGATTACCCAACCGATATATCCTTGTATAACCACCGGACCGGTCGACAAGACGCGGTGCAATCTCGGTAAACAGTTTTTTAACCAGTGCCTTGTCGTTGATAAACTTAGCAACCTCGCGGCGCGCCGCCATTGTACCGGTACACGCCAGACTCACCATTCGTTCCGCAAACCGCCTTGCCTCTTTCGCCTTTGCTACCGTAGTACGAATCCGCTCATACCTTATCAGCGCCGAAACAAGATTGCGCATTAACGCAATTCGATGTGCACTTTTCCGTCCCAATTTTTTGACCTTATCACCGTGCCGCACGCTTACTCCTCCTTTTCCTCTTCCGCCCCTTCCTCTTCATTTTCAACTTCGGCTCCCTTACCAATCGGTATCCCCGAAATATCCATACCCAGGGTAAGTCCCATATCCTCGAGAACCTTTTTCAACTCTTCCAGTGACTTTCGGCCGAAATTCTCAATATCCAGCATCTCCTTTTCAGTATACTGTACCAGGTCAGCAATCGTCCGGATTGAAATCCGTTCCCCGGTTCGCTTGGAACGCCCCTTCTTCAAACAGTTAAGCGCCCGGTTTGACAACTCGAGTTCATCGATGTCCATCGCCAGCAATTCGGCAAGCCGGTCCCGGTCGCGATACACCCGTTCTTCTTCAATAAACTCCGGTTCCTTCTCAATCGGAACCAGAGCGCTCATATGATTCTTCAAAATCGTCGCCGACTGAATCAGCGCCTCTTCCGGTTTCACCGTACCATCAGTCCACACCTCCAGCATTACCCGCTCAAAATCGGTCCGGTCCAGCACCCGCATATTCTCAACCCAGTAATTTACCCTTTTCACCGGAGAAAAGAACGCATCGAGGAAAATCGTCCCTTCGGGGACGGTCCGGTCCTTCTTCAGACGCTCAGCCCGCACATAACCCCGGCCATTCTCAACAATCATCTCGATGTTCACCGCTCGTTTGCTATCAGAAATGGTCAAAATCTTCTGGTCCGGGTTGGCAATCACCACCTCTGGCGGCACTGTCAGGTCACGAGCAAAAAATGCCCGCTTGCCCTTGGCATGCAGATAGCAGGCGCGGGGCGTTTCCGACCAGAGACGGAATCGGATTTTCTTAATATTCAGGATTATCTCCGGTACATCTTCCACAACATCATCAATCGTTGTGAACTCATGGGTTACACCGTCGATACGAACCTCAACCACCGCCGCTCCTTGAACCGAAGAAAGCAGTGCCCGACGCAGCGCATTGCCAACGGTAACTCCCCACCCGCGTTCCAGCGGTGCAATGATGAATTTGGCATAACTGTCGGTTGCCGTATCGGCATCTATTTCAAATTTCTCGGGCATTACAAAAGGTTTCAGCTTCATTTTGAATAAAACTCCACGATTAACTGCATATTACAGGGAACATCCTTAACATCCTCATATTCAGGCAATCTGAGCACCTGACCGGTTAATTGCTGTTGATTAACACTTAACCATGGTACGACGGTTGGTTCTTTATTCGCAATAATTGCGCTTACCAGCTTCTTTCCCCGTTCCGTTGCCACCGCAATAACCTGGCCGGCATTTACCTGATATGAAGGTATATCCACCTTTTTACCATCAACCGTAATATGACCATGACGCACCAGTTGCCTCGCCTGAGGGCGCGAATCGGCAAAACCCAACCGATAGACAACATTGTCCAGCCTTCGTTCCAGTAGAATTAAAAGTGCCGCTGCCGTATTCGGACTCTTTGCCGCTCGAACAAAGTAGTTGCGAAACTGGGTTTCCAGAATTCCGTAGAGCATTCGCAGTTTCTGCTTCTCCCGCAACTGAATCGCATAAGCGGAAACTCGCCGGCGCACCGGCGCTGCCGCCTCCTCGCCGCGTTTCATCAGCACACATTTATCGGACAGACACTTATTGCCGCGCAGGAATAGCTTCTCCCGTGCCCGGCGACATCGTTTACATTTTGTTCCAATATCTCTTGCCATATGTCACCTGTGATTATAGAATTAGCAGTCTTACTGTCAACAACACCCTAAACCCGCCGTTGCTTGGGAGGCCGACAGCCGTTGTGAGGGATGGGAGTAATATCCCGGATTGAAATGATGTCAAGGCCAGCATTCTGTAAAGAGCGTATCGCTGCCTCTCGTCCCGGACCGGGACCACTTATTCGCACCTCGACCTTTTTCACACCCAGCGCCACCGCCTCTTTGCCCGCACTCTCTGCCGCCTGACCCGCCGCATAAGGCGTCCCTTTCTTGGCACCCTTGAATCCCACTCTACCGGCTGAAGACCAGCAAAGCACCGCACCGTTTGATTCCGCAATCGTCACAATGGTATTATTGAAGGTGGTCGTAATGTAAGCAACACATACCGGTGAGGCTCGTTTTCTCGAACTCTTTTTTGCCATAGGCTACTCCTTTTTCGCCGCGGTTGCAGCGGGTGCCTTCACTTTAATGACCCCGGAAGTCTTACGGGGACCTTTTCTGGTTCGAGCGTTCGTCCGGGTCCGTTGGCCGCGAACCGGAAGCCGCGCCCGATGACGCAACCCCCGATAGCAACCGATTTCAATATAACGCTTGATATTCGCCGCAACCTCAGCCCGCAGTTCACCTTCCACTTTATACCCGCTTTCAATCTCCTTCCGGAGCGCTGCCAGTTCTTCGTCCGTCAAATCACCAACCCGTTTGTTCGGGTCGATGCTGGTCGCGGCTAAAATCTTCCGCGCCGAAGCCAACCCGATGCCGAATATCGCCGGCAGGGCATACAGTACCTTCTTACGGTCCGGTAAATCAACACCAACAATACGAGCCACTTATCCTCCTGATGATAAAGTTTGCTGATATCTTTTTGTTACTTTATAAAACAACAATAATTATACACAAATTAATAACTATCTGTCAACAATATCCACAAGATAACGGGAAATCATTAGATCATAATTTCCCGTGAGTTCAAATGTCTTCTTTGCCAGTTCCCGACGCAAACTTTCCGACACCTGACCATGCTGTGTCAACTGCTCAATAACCAGCGGGTAATAGTCCGGTTTTGGCACCGGGGTAACGAAAAACCAGTTCTTGGCTGCTGCCCGCAAAAGTGTTACCCCGCCAATGTCAATCAGTTCTACCATCTCTTTCAGACCGCGCTTTTCTTCCAGACCCTGGGCAAATGGGTAAAGATTGCAGACGACGAAATCAATCGGCTCGATACTGCTATCATCACGATAAGAGAGAATCCCGGCAGCAATTTTCGGATGAATTGTCTTTACCCTGCCTCCTAAAATTTCCGGGGCGCCGGTCCAATTTGCCACATCGGTTACCGTTATCCCGGACTGTTTTAAAATTGCGGCGGTCTTTGAGGTGGCGAGAATACCGTAACCACAGTCGGCTAACACCTGCGCCAGTTGTTCCGCCCCGGTTTTATCCCAGAGCGAAAAAATTGCCCAGCGACGGCTCACCTACGCTCCGAACTTTCCATAGCGCTGCGCATGGGCAAGGAGCAAGGGCATCAACTCCCACCCAAGAACAACACCAAGTGAACCACGCATACAGGCTCGCTCACCAAACTCTTCAACCAGCGAATGAATCCGACAATAGCGGGAGTAAAGCATTATCGGCACCGCATGCCACGAATGTGCACCTAAAATTGCCGGTGTTGAATGGTCTCCGGTAATGCACAAAACATCAAAATTCAACTCAACAATACGGGGGACAATCTGTTCGTCAAACCGTTCCAAAAGCTCAACCTTCTTCTCAAAATCACCATCCTCGCCCGCCTGGTCAAACTCCTTAAAATGAAGATAGAAAAAGTCAAACTCATCACGATGTTTTGCCACCGCTGCCACTTCCTCCTCCCAGGTCCCACCACATTCCAGCACCTCCATCCCCAGCAGTCGTGCCAGACCTTTGTACATCGGGTAAGCGGCAACCGCTGCCGCCCGCAACTTATACCGTTCGGGAAATGGCGGCAAATTAGGCGGCAGTGAAAGTCCGCGCAGTAAAACCCAGTTCGCCCGTTCCCGATTCTTGAGTACAGCACCACTCATCTCAATAAACCGGTTGGCAATTACCGCTGCCTTCTCCGCATCCGGCACTAAAGGCTTTATCTCTAACGGGCTTTTTCCATCCTTCCCCGGGTCAGAGTCTGATAACCTATCCTTCAAACCCGGTCCCGAAAATACGACGACAAATCGATGTCCTTTACCCGCTTTTACCGTCACCTTCACATCGTCAATTTTCGGTATCGCATCCTGCAAAAGGGCACACAATTCCGCACCTTCGGCATCGCTCATCCGCTCTCCTGCCTTCTTTGCCCTCCGGTCGGTAATCACCCCATTTTTATCAACCGTGGCAAAATTTGCCCGGCAACACAAATCGGTCGGATTCGGTGTTAAACCACTTCCCAACGCCTCAAGTACCCCTCGTCCTACCTGATACTGTTCAGGGTTGTAGCCGAAAATCGCCAGATGCGCGGCACCAGAGCCGGGAGTCACCCCACGCGCTATTGGCACCAAAAGACCGAGACTGGCAGTTATTGCCAGCCGGTCGAGATTTGGTACCCAGGCTGCTTCCAGTTCGGTCTTGTCCTGCTTGGGCAGACCGCCAAGACCATCCAGCACCACTAAAAGTATCTTCTTATTATTCGGCTCAATTGGGACTTTGCTGTAGTCAAACACATTCAAATCATAACTAAAATACCCCCCTTGTCAACCAACCACCGAACCATCCTTTTTTAGCCGCTCGCGGCTAAAGGTGAGAAAAGTTTCAAACCGTTGCTTGAAATTTCTTCCGCCTTCGGGCAGAAGCCACACCGGAATTTTAACCCGCTTACCATTCTTAATTACCACCTCCCAAACCTCAACCCGCCAGTTTTGATTAATTCCAAACGGCAACACCGGTCTTCCCAGATGCTTCTTCACGGTCTCAATCTCACCGGGCAATATCACCCAGCGAACCCGCCACTCCTCATCCACCTCTTCGAGACACTCGTCACTGATAATCAACCTCTTACCCACCGAATGCCAGAAACCATCGGGGTCGGCACTGAAAACCACCAGTCCGTAAACGCACAAAATTAGCCAGAGCACGAGTAAAAAAACATTAAATCTTCCACCTCCTAACACCACGATACCAATTAGAATCATAACTCCAGCAAAGAGGCTGCCGGCAAAACCGGTACGATAGCGATATTCCAGCGGTAACGCCCGCTCTGAAACAGTAACCGCGGGCAAACTTTCAACACCTTCTGAATCCTGCCTTCCCATCAATCAAAATATTATAGCAAAAATTTATCGGGAAATCCAGTTTAAAATTGCCCTAAAACTTACAGACTGCTTTCCAGCGCGATGCGGCTCTCGGTGAAACGGACACTGGCACGGCTTAATTTGCGCCGGCGTACCTCACACTTCCGCAGATATCCGCCCGCGACATTACCCTTGATTTCAAAATTCGCTTTATCACCGCTGGCAAACGCCCGCACCGAACTTTCATAGGCATCAAGCCAAGCAAGCCGGTCCTTTGACTCATCCTCCAGCAACGCAAGAAAATCTCTGCCTGCAGTCAAAAATGCACTCCATCTTAAACCCTTTACCGGCACCGAGTTCGTCATACTCTTCATTCGCGCCAGTCCGGCTTTTGCCTCACTTAAAAGCGCACGGGCACTGTCATTGACCATCCGCGCCAGTGTGACCCGCCTTAAAATCTCCTCAGCACCATCCCGCTCCAGCACACCCTCCATCACCAGCATCTCTGCCCTTTGCCACAGGACAACTGCAGTTCGGGCGCTTGAGTCAATCAACTGCGCCGATGCTACTATCGTACCCTTTTGCCGCTCGGCGGGAGACATTACCGGCACGCTCGGGGCGCGGGCTCCAAATGTTTCCGCACTTTGCGGGGCGCTGCCAGTCGTTTCCGTCTCTGGCTTGAGACCGACTCCAACCATCATCCACCTTGGCTGAATTGTAAGCGTAAGCAACAAAGCGCCACCCAGTAAAACAATCGTAACTAAGAGCGCAAACCGACGGAAACGGGCGAGTTTTGCCAGACGCTTCTCATCCGGCTTGAACTCCAGTTTTCCAGGACCTTCGGGAAGGTTCTCGTCAATCATAACTCATTATCGCCCTTTATGCCCATTCACTCCTTGCCGCTTCGCATAATAAACGATAAACTCCAACACATCACCTTAGATAAGATATGCACTTATTCTCTTAATGTCAAATCTTATCAATCCTTTCATCTCGGTCATTATCTCTTATCAACAACCCACAGACTTTCCCGATGAATTTCAAACAAACAGTCGCGGACAAAACCCAGGGCGAATTAGGTTAAGTTAGCACTATCGGCATTCTGGTCACCATAACAGAAGCGTCTGAAATGTAAGGTGCCGGTGACTTCAATTACAGTTCTGCAACTGAACCTGAGATTACTTTTAAAGACAAAGGGACAACTGAAACTACCCCCGGAACGACCCACTGGACCGTATAACATTTTACAGCCAGTGCGTAACTCACTATTTATTAATATGTTAACCAAATCGTTAAAATCTTCGCATTATTGGCTCTAAATATAGTAGGGTGATTTGATTTAGAAAGACTAAGGACCCGATTTTCACTATTATCATTCGCTACGGTATCAGACAACCACAAATAAGCCGATCTGCCTCCCGGGATGATGCTACCTAACCGGCGATAATCGCTCATTATTGACTTAATGTTTTGAAACCTGTATATATTACCTATGACCATAGCGTACAAACCTGAAAACTCCGCTATCAGACCTGATTTACGCTATTGAATATGAGCCTCGGCAATGGGCTATTTTCACTCCTTTTTGGTTTTTTGCCCGGCTCAATTCCGTTTGGCTTTCTCGCCGGCAAACTTGCCGGCATTGATATTAGAAAAAAGGGGTCAGGTAACATCGGGTTTACCAATGTCCAGCGTACCCTTGGTGTCGGCTGGGCGATACCGGTCCTGATTCTTGACATTGCCAAAGGTTTATTGCCCACAATGTTTGCCCGCAACATTGGATTAACACCGGTACTCGTTGGATTAGGCGCCATTACCGGCCACATCTTCACCCCCTGGCTCGGATTTAACGGCGGTAAAGGCGTTGCGACCACAATCGGGGTTGCCGCCTTTCTCTGTCCCCGGAGTCTGATTATCGCTTTGGTGGTTTACCTGTTAATCCTGATTATCTTCGGCTATGTTTCCCTCGCTTCGCTTTCCTTTGCCCTGCTTTTCCCGCTTGTAACCGGACTTTGCTATCGCCCCAATCTTCCCCTTTTGCTCTTTGCCCTCGGCACCGGTCTTATCATCTTCATCCGCCATATCCCCAACATCCGGCGCTTACTCAACAAAACCGAACCCCAATTTGGATTGTGGCGAAAACTCTTCAGGAAACAGGAAATATGAAAGTTGCTTTTATCGGCGCTGGCCGCTGGGCACTCGCCTTAGCAATAAAACTGGTTGAAAAGAAAATCGAGGTTGCCCTTTACGATGTAAATGCCCAGAATATTGAATACCTCAAAACCACCCACCGCCACCCTGACCTGCCCGAAAATGTACTTTTGCCCGATACAATCAAACTTTCAACAAATCTCGAAGTGGTACTAAAAGAGGCTACGGTATTAGTATTTGCCACACCTTCGGCAACTCTCATTAAGGCAGCAAAAACAGTTCACCCCTTGATATCAAAGACGACACGGACCCTGGTCTCGGTAAGCAAAGGTATCGAACCAACAACTCGACGTCGACTCTCGGTTGCGCTGCAATCAACTATCCCCTCCTTACCGGTAGTTGTCCTTGCCGGGCCAGCAATTCCCTACGATGTGGTTCAGGGCGACCCGACTTCCCTTGTTGCCGTGTCAGAAAATGAAGATGCGGCACAATTTGTTCGCGACCTTTTTACCACTTCCAACCTCCGGATTTATTATCACACCGATGTTGTCGGTGTTGAAATCGCTGCCGCCTTCAAGAATGTCATTGCCATCGCGGCGGGCATCATTGATGGGTTGGGTCTGGGCATTAATGCCAAAGCGGCGCTTTTAACCCGTGGTCTGGCAGAAATCACCCGGCTCGGACTGGCACTCAATGCCAACCCTCTGACCTTCTCCGGTCTGGCAGGAATGGGTGACTTGATTGTCACCGCTTTTTCTCCATACTCTCGCAACCACCAGTTAGGGCTGTTGGTGGGCAAAGGTAAAGACGCCCGCACCGCCCAGGCAGAACTTACCGGAGTTGCCGAAGGCGCGGTTACCGCCCTTACCGGACGAGAACTTGCCCATCAAATGCGGGTTGAAATGCCGATTACGGAAGAGGTTTACCGAATCCTTTATCAGGGAACTCAACCATTAGAAAGTATTGAACGTTTGCTCAGTCGGCCATTAAAAAAGGAGTTTTATTAAATGAGCCCTCAGAAATTTTATTCGGTTACGCAGGTCTGCAAAAAATTGGGCATCCAGCCTCATACGCTGCGCTACTGGGAAAAGGAGTTTGAAATAAAGTTCAAACGCAACTCCGCGGGTCGGCGCATCGTATCATCAGAACAGCTAAAAAAACTGGAACTGATTCAACATCTGCTTCACCGGGAAAAGATGACGGTCAAGGGTGCCAAACGCAAACTTGCTACGCTGAGTATAACCGAAGAAGAAATTCCTCAAACCAGGGATTATGCGCAACTCCTCCTCTGGCTAAAAAAACAGTTGATTGAACTGCGTGCCCTTTTAAAAAGCGACAAGAGCACTAATTAGTTAGCACCCGATTAAGACAATCCACTGATTCTGCCGTCATCGGCAATGTCAATCTTCAAAGCATTCGGCTTCTTTGCCAGCCCGGGCAGTAACTCCATTTCACCTGCTACCGGCACAAGATATCCGGCACCGGCTCGAATGTGGATCGCGGAAATGGTTATCTTAAAACCACTGCAGACACCAAGGCAATCCGGGTCATCGCTCAAAGAAAGGGGCGTTTTGGCAATACAGATAGGGAGTTTATCATACCCCAGCGCATAAATCCGCTTGATGTCCCGCTCGGCGCGTGGCGTGTAAACAACCCGTTCGGCACCGTAAATTTTCCGGGCAACCGCTTCAATCTTATCCTCCACCCTCATCTCCGCATCATAGACCGGTTTATTATCACCGGGTTTTTGTTCCATCTGTTCCAGAACCGCCTGACCCAGTTCCTCGCAACCCTTGCCACCGGCGCTGTGCGGCGCACAGATAACCGCCCGGACACCTAACTCCTCACAAGACTTGACAATCAGTTTTAACTCGTCGGGCGAATCGGTTTCAAACCGATTAACCGCTACCACCGGTTCCATACCAAGTGTTCGGCAGTTCTCAATATGGCGCCGCAAATTTTCCAGGCCCAGCCAGAGATGGCGCAACATCCCCTTGCGGGCATCCGGCGCTCCACCCTGATGTTTCAGGGCACGTAATGTTGCCACCAGCACACAGCCGTCAACCTTGAATCCGCCAATCGGCGCCACCAGGTCAATAAACTTTTCCGCCCCCAGGTCTGAGCCGAACCCGGCTTCAATCACGGTCAATTCGGATAGACGGAGCGCGGCATTAGCCGCAATGATTGATGCGGTACCGTGAGCAATGTTGGCAAAAGGACCGGTATGAATCAGCGCCGGCGTATTCTCTGTTGTCTGGACTAAATTGGGCTTAATCGCATCTTTCAAAAGCGCCGCCATTGCGCCCGTCGCGCCAAGGTCACCGGCGGTAATCGGCTTGTCCTCGAAACTCAAAGCCACAAGAATTCGTGCCAGCCTTTTTTTCAAATCAGAGCGGTCTCGCGCCAATCCAAGAATCGCCATAACTTCCGAGGCGGCAGTAATAACACAACTGTCCTCCCGGGCTGGTCCGTTACTCTTGCCTCCTAAACCAACGACCATTGAACGCATCACCCGGTCGTTCATATCAATTGTCCGGGGAAAGAATATCTCCCGTTCATCAATACCAAGCGGATTGTCAAAATGGAGCGAGTTGTCCAGCATTGCCGAAAGCAAATTGTGAGCCGCGGTGACCGCATGGATATCACCGGTAAAGTGCAAATTGATGTCCTCCATCGGCAATACCTGGGAATAACCGCCACCCGCCGCCCCGCCTTTAATCCCGAAGACCGGTCCCAGCGACGGCTGCCGCAGTACGACTATTGACTTCCTGCCCAACCGATTAAACGCCATTGAAAGACCAATTGACACTGTGGTCTTACCTTCACCAAATTTAGTTGGGGTAATCGCAGTAACAAGCACCAGTTTGCCGGTAGGCTGAGATTTAATTTGTTCCAGCAACCGAACCGAGAGTTTCGCCTTGTAATTGCCATAAGGCAGGATTAAATCCATATCGTTAATCCCCAACCCTCGGGCAATCTCCCAGATTGGTAAAAGTCTTATCTTCTGAGCAATCTCAATGTCCGACAACACATTCACTCTCCTGCCAGTAATGCTGCACTGCCAAACATTGCCGCGGCAATTACCGTTGCAATGCTAAAGAAAGTAATCGCCGCTGTTGTCGCATTCCGGCGATAAGCCCGTCGCGCTTCCACCGGTGAAAGCCGCACCGCCAGCGTCTCGTCACGGGACACCTGAATCCATCTCGTGCCGGTGCGCACCGCCTCGCGCTCGTAACTGGCAATAAGCCCAAAATGGTCCGCACCCAACCCTTCGGGCGTAACCTTCTGCCAGAACACCTCGGGCGTTTCATCCCGGTATGCGAGGTAAACCTGTTTCGGGGAAAAGATGCTGACAAAATGTTTACCCTGTAAAATGGAAAACTCCTGCATTGGACCGTTAAGCATCAATTTCTTGCCATCAAGATAAACCTCAGCGGGAAATGTGTCTATCGCTATTTTAAGATAACCAATACCCGCGCCACCGTCATCAAAAGACCAATCATCTTCCGGGCTCGGTGGTTTCCTGATAACCCGGCTTGTGTCAACCGGACTCAGCGGAACTTCGATTCGGAACTGTCCCTCACCTTCGTCTATCACATCTACGGTCTTATCAGCATCCGCCCGAACTGTGGGAGAGATGAAATTAAGCATCAGAAATATTGTGAGAAGTCGGCGTATCATCTAATAAGTTTAACCTGTTCGGCAAACTGTTCAATTTCGGCTTCGGTGTTGTAGAAGTGCGGAGATATCCTCAGCCAGTTCTCGCGCACTGAGATAACAAAACCCTTTTCCTCCAATCGTTGCTGTAAATGGACCATATTGGCACCATCGCGCCGGCAGGTAAGGATTCCGGCTCGCTGGTTTGCATTTTCGGGTGTCAAAATCTCAAAACCCAGCGCAGTGACTCTATCGCGCAGTTGTTCAATCAAGCCGTTTATCCGGTTGTTGATATTGTCAATGCCAAATCCGAGTAGAATTTTTAACGCCGCCTGTAAACCGTAAATCCCGAGGTAATTCTTCGTGCCCTCCTCAAATCGCCGTGCGCCCTTCTTCAATGGCTTTGGGGTAAAGCAGTCGTTGAACTCCTGCCACTCACAGGAAAGCCAGCCCAGATTAAAGGGTCTAAGCCGGGGCAAAACCCGAGAATTTACATACATCACGCCAATACCTTGAGGGGCGAAAAGCCACTTTCCTCCCCCTGCGACCACAAAATCGGCACCGATTTTACTAAAATTTGTGGCAATCGCACCCAAACCCTGAATCGCATCAACGATAAAATAAATCCCTCGCTCCTGACAAAACCGGCTAATCGCCTCAATGTCAAACCGCGCGCCCGAAAGAAAATGGACCCAGTCCAAAGCAATCGCCCGGGTGTGCTCATCAACCAGACGAAACACACACTCCGGTCCCTCCGTGAGTTCGGCACTGGTAACAAACCGCTTTTCAACCTCAGGTAATAGCAGATGATACGGGTAAGAGTTTGAAGGAAAGGCGTCCTTCATCATAATCATATTGACATCCCGCTCCCAGGGGATTGAGCCAATTGCAATGATAATTCCACTTGAAGTGTTTTTTACAAAGGCAACCTCCGCCGGCTTTGCCCCCATCAGCCGCGCAACCAGGCGCCGGGTCTTCTCAACAACACCCTCTGCCTCCTGATATGGCACCGACCCCTGTTCTGCCGCTTTCTTACAGAACCTCTCAATCTCCCGGATAACCGGTAAGGGCAATGGTCCGGTGCCCGCATGGTTCAGATAGACCAGTCGGTTTACAACCGGAAAGAGCGCCCGGATGCGTTCCAGTTTTTGATTTAACATCTCGTTCAATTTTCCTTGTAAAAACTGTAATGTCAATTTATGTTGACTTTTATACCCGATGGGTATAATAATCAAGTGCGCGGAATGACTTAATAGAGTTCACCGTGCAAGGAATAAATGGCTATCTATAATCCAAAAGGAGGCACAACAATGCAGCGTCTCACTATCGTCGTACTGACGCTGGTTGCCGCCGTCGCCGTCTCCATCGGAGGCAGTATCACCCGTAGTTTCAACTACCCGGTCAATGCACTCCAGATTGAGACTGAAGATGGCTGGACCAAAGTGGACTTTGAAATGGCAGCCCATCCGGGAAAACTCGGAGAACCTGATTTACCCGTCCTGCCCTATCAGGTTGTCATTCCCGCCGATGCCGAAGTCACAAACATAGAAATTGTATCGTACAAAGAACAACCACTCCCCGGCTCTTACAAAATACTGCCGGTCCAACACCCCATCCCCTGGAAAAAAGATTACGAACCAATGCCCTTCGTACCACCCGACCCTTCAATATACTCAAGAGATGAAGCCTGGCCCGCCCAACCAGCAACCTTTGCCCATATCGGCAACAAATCCGGTTACCGCATTGCCAGTTTTCTCGTTTACCCGGTACGCTACAATCCAGTTGAAGGGAAACTCTATCAACTGACCAGCATTACCGTCCGGCTTAACTACGAGACCGGTAAACGCCATACCCCAGCGTACACCGAGATGCAGATTAAGATGTTTGGCGACCAGGTAAAGATGCTTGTTCTTAATCCGGAAGATGTTGACCGATTCGCTCCGCCCCGACGAACAAAAAGTTCTGGCTCCCAATTCCTCGAGCCCGGTGAGTACGAACATCTGATTATCACCAGTCAGCAATTTGCCGACTCATTGAAATGGCTGTGTGACTGGCGCACCCGACTGGGCTGGCGCTCCAAAATCGCCATCCTTGAATCAATCTGCAGCACCTACCCGGGCAGAGACAATGCAGAAAAGATGCGCAACTTTATCAAAGATGCCGACACCACCTGGGGCGTTATCTATGTGTTTATCGCCCGGCCCGACTATCCGGCGAACTACTATCGCACCTGTTATGTCTACGGCTATTACTTTGCCTCGGATATGTACTTCTCCGACCTCGATGGAACCTGGGACCGAAACAACAACAACATCTTTGGCGAGAATGCCGACTCGGTTGATGGTTACGCTGATGTCCATGTTGGGATGATGACCCTGAATCAGTTCTCCGAAATCGCCAATGTGCGCAGCAAAATCTTCCGCTACGAAACCGCACCCGACACCACGGGCGAATGGTGGCACAAAATACTGCTCCCGAATGGCGTGTCATTTTCCAACAACTACAACGACTCAATCGCCAATGCCTCACCCTCTCCGCCCTGGTTTGACCTGAAAATGTACTACTCAGGCGGAATGGTTTCGCCCACGCCGCAACGCTATTGTGACTCTTTGAACTCCGGCTACACCTTCAACTCGGTCATTGCCCACGGTAGTCCGGACCATTATCAGCTTGGTGGCGATGTTACTTCGCAAATGATGCTCGGCCTCACCAATACCAACCGCCTCAACTGCATTACCGCGGTCTGCTGCAATGTGGGCCAGTGGGACCAGGGTTCAACCAACGGCGACTGCATCGCGGAAAATATGTTCAACCATGCTCCCAACGGATTTATCGGCGTAATGATGAATTACGAATCAGGCTGGGTCGATGTTGCCGAAAAACTTAACTATGCCATCGGCTATGGATTTTTGAACTTCCGGACCAGCCGGAAAGTTCATCAGGGTGAGATGCTTTCCTACGGTCGGGACTACTGGGTACCGGTTATCCTTGACTCCCAGAAGTACCGGATGGAGATTATGGAACGTACCCTGTTTGGTGAACCGGCAACACCCATCTGGTCGGCAAAACCCTTCATTGCCCAGGTAACCAAACCCGGTGCCATCAACATCGGCAACAACATTCCCGTCACAATCACCGTTCAGAACCCGGGCTTCGCACCAGTGGAATCGGCAATGGTTGTTCTTCAGAAACCGGGCGAAACCTTTGTCCGGGGCTTCACCGATGCTTCAGGTCAGGTTACCCTTCTTGTCTCCTGTGCAACTCCGGGATTTTTACAGGTGGCGATTACCGGTGCCAACAACATCCCTTATCTTGACTCAATTGTTGTAATGTCTTCTGGTCGCTATGTTGCCTATCTCCGCCACTCAATTAACGACTCCGCACCCGGTGGCAATGGTGACGGCATCATCAATCCCGGCGAATCGTTCCGAATCCCCACCTGGCTCAAGAACTACGGCACCCAGCAGGCAAACAATGTTACCGCTCGCCTCCGCACCCACACTGCTGGTGTAACCATCACCGACTCAGTTAAAACCTATGGCAACATCCCGGCAGGCGACTCAGCATTAAACAGCCAGGGGTTCGCAATGACTGTTGCCCAGGGTCTGCCCAATGGTTATGCCATCCCCTGCTCACTAATCTGTAAGGATGCCCTTGACTCAACCTGGGTCTCATATGTTACATTCTATGTTGGCGCACCGGCAATCGGCTTTGTTGCGAAAACGGTTAAGGACTCTATGGGAAGTCAACCTAATGGCAGGCTTGACCCCGGAGAAACTGCTGACCTCGAAGTTACCCTTGCCAACACGGGCTTGGGCAATGCTTACAATGTTCGTGCGGTGCTCCGTTCGGGTGATTCAAGGCTAACCGTGCCGGACTCACTGGCGCTCTACGGTACAATCCTCGTTGACTCTTCACTCACAAACTATTCTGACCACTTCACCATCACCGCCGACCCATCGATTTTACCGGAAACCCCAATCTCCTGTACCCTTAACATCTATGCCGACAACGGTTATTTCAGTCAGGCAACCTTCACAATTGTCGTCGGCGAAATTCGGTCAATCGACCCGATTCCGGACAACAGCAACCCGCCCCTCTACTGGGCATACGATGAAGTGGACACGCTTTATCCTCCGCATCCTGAGTTCAACTGGGTGGAAATCAGAAACCTTGGTACACGGTTGACTTTAAGTGACGACCAGACCGTTCAGGTAAATCTACCTCCGGCATTCGGTCCTTTCATCTTCTATGGCCAGTCATACACTCAGATTTCGGTCTGTTCCAACGGCTGGATTGCACCGGGCTATACAACGGTTACAACCTATATCAACACCTCTTTACCCAACACTTCAATGCCACCGCTGCTTGCCGCCAACTGGGACGACCTGTACCCGCCAACTGGCAACAGCGTCTGGTACTATCACGATTCCGCCAACCACCGATTTATCATTGAATGGGACTCGGTCCACTACTATAACCCCCGTGAACAATGGGATAAGTTTCAGATTATCCTTTACGACACGACTGTTGCTGCTGAAGATGGTAACTGCCGTTTTGTTTTCCAGTACCTCACCGCAAATCAGCCCGGAAATTCTGCAACCGTGGGCGTCCAGGACCCAACAAGAACCAAGTACATCCAGACACTGTTTGATGGCAGTTACCACCGCGCAGCATCACCCTGGGTTCCTGCCCATGCGATTAAATTCTCCACCGACCTGCCAACCGGAGTCAGTGAAGAGTACGGCGCAAAACTTCTCAGCAATGGTAGAATTCTCGCTGTTGCCCCCAGCCTGTTCCATCGAACAACTTCAATCCACTGGCTAATTGCCAGAGAAGGATATGTTGACCTAACGGTGTTTGATGCGACCGGCAGGGCGGTCAAAACAATCGCCTCCGGGAAAATGGCACCGGGCAACTACTCTGCAATGTGGAATGGCACCGATAATGCGGGTAAAAAACTCAGTAATGGCGTTTACTTCATCCGCCTGCAGACACCAGAATCCTCAACCAAGGTGAAAACGGTTATCACCCGTTAAATCAAGAAGTTAGCGTAAAGGGGCGGGGAAATCCCCCGCCCCTTTTTCTTTGATTTTAAGTTGGGAAATAATGAGTTGAATATGTTAAGGTCTGCGCGAAATCCACGCTTGATAATCGGTGATGTCCCGGTCGAGCAGCAACCGGCGCATCAATACGGTAAACTTCCCTTTTGCCGGTAATGGCTCACGGTTTGCCTCCAGCCGTTTAACCACCGTAAGTAAGAAAAGAAGCAAACAAAAAACGGTAACTTCTGTTGGTTTGTGAAACAAAGACGCCAGAACAGGTAAAAGGGCAAGAAAGATAAGAACCATTATCGCACCGGCTCGCAAAATTTTCCCTAACCCTAACGCGATTAAAATCCACAAAGTACCAATCGGGAAAATCGGCAGCAAAGAACCAAGAATCACACTCACACCCCTCCCCCCTTGAAAACCAAGCCACACGGGCCAGGTGTGTCCGAGAAACGCTCCAATAGCAATAAGTAGTGGCAAGGGTGAATTGGGTAGGAGAACTCTACCGACAAAAACCGGAACGAACGCCTTAAGGATATCAAGGATGCCAACCAGCACCGCTGCCGGTTTGGACACAAGAAAACCAACCATCGTTCCGGAAACGGTGCGGCTGCCAAAATGACGCATATCAATTCCTCGCCACGCTCGAACCAGAAGCCAGGAGAACGGTATTGAACCCAAAAAGTAGCCGGCTAATAGCGCCAATCCGGAAAAGAGTAGTTTCATATTTTATGAATTTGACCGTAACGAACAAGAAACCCGTGTAGCCCAGCGCTCCTCAATGCCTTAACATCGAACCAGAATTGCCCAATGTTCAACTCAAATTCTGCACGCCGCTGACTGATTGCCTCTTCGGTTTTTTCACGCAGGAGTCGTGCTACTTCAGCAGGAAAAAACTTTTCAAGACTGGTTACCTCCGACGCCAATCTCCCGTAAACCCATTCAGAAGCAAAAATCACCGTGCCCTGGGAATCAAGAACAAGGAGCGAGCCCGCACCGGTGCGGATATAACTTTCAAATGCCCGCTGAATCAAACGCAACCTTTCCACCTCCCGCTGGAGAGTTTGATAACGGTGATGGGCACGGTACCACATTATGGGAAACAGCACCGCATAGGCAACCCAGTTAGCAAAGAAGCGCACGACATACCCTGGAATTTTTCTTGCCCAGTTGAAAATCCGGGCAAAACGAAAACGATAAATCTCTCTTTTCCGTTTTGCCAGTCGGGTTGGCGGTTTGGGCGGCACCGCATAACCAAATCGTGAAGCAATCCGCAGCACCTCCTGCTCCAGACCCTCGGATACATGGATATGGAAATGGGTTGTCCCATCCACCACATTAAAGGTTATCTTGGGATTGGGCAAGCGGTTATTTAGCATAAGGAACGCTTTATTTAACTCCTCAGCGACCTCACCCTGAACACAACCTTCGACACAGAAACCGCGCAACTCAGGTGGTTGATGCCGATAAATGAGCCGCTGTGCTAATTCCCCATGGCGCCGGACCTCTTTTAACACCAGCTGATAACGCGCCTTCAACCTCGGGTCTCGAGCAATACCCAGGGTGCGCAACAGCGCCCAGAGAATTAGTGTGAATCCAAATCCACCCGCATCAACCAGCCGTTCCTGCCGCAAAATGTCAACCTCCTGCACTCGGGGATTTAACAGTTCTTCGGTCGCTGCAAAATAAGCACTGGTCAGGACATTGCGCAGTGTGGGTCTCTGTTCAAACGCCGTTTGTGCTGCCCGGTCGCAAGCCCGCATTACGGAAAGAATTGTCCCTTCTTTCGCTTCAGAACCAAAATAACCGTAGCATCGGTCCGTACCCGCCTTTAAGGCTTTAACCAGAGTTTCAACTGTTAAATCTGAGCCCGGGTTATGTCTCTCTACATATTCACTCAATCCCAGAAAGTAGGCGGCAATTGCTCCGCCTGAATAACCGCCCCCCTTTCGAGCAATTCGAATCGCAACCTGTTTTAGCATCTGCCCAAATGGTAGAGAAGCATCAATATTCACTCCCGCACCGGTAAGCGGAGATAGCAAATTGGAACCGGTATCCCCATCTCTAACCGGGAACACATTTATTGCATTCACCGTTCGTTGAAAGATTTTAAGTTCTTTTTGGGCTTCGTTAAGGAAGTGTAAAAACACCGAGGGGGAAATCGTCTCGTAACCTAACCCAAGGACCCCAAACGCCACAAGCGCCGCGCCGGCATGGACCCCGATTACCGGACTCGCCGGTTGAAACAAAACCGGCTCAGCCAAAGCAAACTCCGATTGGCGCTCGATAATCTTTCTTAACCGTTCGGCATCGGGCATAACCTCAGAACCGGTCCAGGAAACCTGGGCAACTATTGGCTCCTGAAATCCCACCCGCTGTCGAATTGTGTTCAGGACAAACCTTTCAAACTGGCTTTTTCGCACCAATGCCATGGTCCGGGGTTTTTCGCCTTCAAGGATAAAGAACGGCAGCAACCGGAAAATTTTCAAAAATGGCTGCGCGATCGTAGTAAGTAAAGCCGGAATTGGCACACGACCCGAGCGTCGTAACCGCCGTACATCAAGTAAACAACCGCAGACAAAACCCTTGCCAAGTTTATCCTCAACAAATTCCAGGACTTCATCAATGCTTTTGCCTTTCATCGCGTACGACGCCGCAGTTCGTGCTAAAATACTCAATGTAATAAACGCCTGTTCCCCAAAAACGACAATCCGGTTGGGATACTTTCGACTCAACTCCTGTGCCGCCTGTCGGGTGTTGTCGTACACACCAGAAAGTTGACCGCTTACAACAAAACAGACCAGGTCACAATCATACTTCCGAATTACCGATTCAAGAATCTGCTTTATCTCCCAGGGACTGCCCGCATGCGTGCCCAGAACAAGCCGCCGACTTTGCCGGGCAGAAATTAACTGATACAGAGCCTGGTAATCTCCCTGTTTCAGGTGACTTTCCGTCTCTTGGGGTAAACCGGTAATATGAATAATCGGTAGAACTTCAATACCCAGTTGTGCCTCTTCTTCCGGACCGAAGTTAACGGTGCTGTCAACGGCAATTCGAACAGGACGGCTCATTGCCGTAACAACAACTTTTGCCGGACGGTTCTTCCCCTTTCACGAGATATCATAAAATAAACCCCGGGATGCAATTTATTCGCCCGCCTGCCCGTAAGGTCATAAATTGTTCCTTGCCCCCGTTCAATTGTTAGCTTTATTGATGACTCTAACTCATTTACCGCTAATACCACACTATCGCCCTCAATACAGTAAACATAACCAGGCGATTCCCGATACTGATTACCGGCGATGACATCGTCCCGCATATCACCATTAACATCAGCGATACTCCGCACTGAATTTACCCAGCCCCCGGTTGCATAGTTCCAGATTACCATCCCATCCCTGCCACTTAAACAATAAACATTACCATCACCAGAACCACCAACCACATCCGGAATACCGTCGCTGTTGACATCACCAATAGGGTAAACGGTCCAGACATCATCACCCACTGATGTGCGCCACAGCTGTGTTCCACTTCGTCCATCAAGCACTATCACCGCGGGATTCCAGGAGCCGACAATCACCTCCGGAACCGAATCGCCGTTGATATCGCCCAGTAGCTCAATCCTCATACCATAATTACCGATATTGGTGGACCAGATTAACTGCCCTGTGCTCCCCTCGAGGCAATACACATAATTACCCCAGGTGGAAGCAACAACATCATCGACGCCGTTGTGATTTACATCGGGAATGGTACGCACACAATAAACATCACCGGCGGCAAGGTAAGACCAGAGAACCTGGGGTTGATTACCACGACTATTGCCACTGATGCAATACACATGACGGTCGCGGCTGTTACCCCAGGCACCAGCAACCGCATCGGCATATCCATCGCCATTCACATCCCGAATGGCACACACCGAACCAATCGCGTCGTCGGCATAGAACCGCCAGAGGATTGTTCCAGTGGCTCCCGAGAAGCAAAAAACGGTCTGGCAATAAGTACCGGTACCGGCTAAAACCTCGTAAATAGAATCGCCGTCAACATCGGGCAATGGCGCAACGCTATAAACCCACCCTGACGCAATTGAGTCTTGATAGGTATCATACGACCAGAGAGTCGCACCATCTCTACCGCTGATTGCGAAAACTGTTCTACCGCCCCAAGCCGTACCCAACAGCGCATCACCCAAACCATCACCATTTAAATCCGGCGCCGCTGTAACGCACTGGTCTCCCCAACCACCACTGTTACTAACACCACCTGTGGGCCATACCGCCCAGACTGTATCACCTGATGCACCGGAAAGACAGAAGAAGTGTGCGATACCGCTGGCACCAGCATCGAAAGATTCGGCAAGAATATCATTCACACTATCACCATCTACATCCCAGAATGGTGCAACGCACTCTACATCATCAACACCCTGGAATGACCATAGTAAATGTCCTGGACCAGGAAGAAAATGCTGTAATGCGCGGCGATTCTCAATTGCTAAAACATTTTTTCCCGGTGTTAGGTCCGAGACCAATGCCAATATGCACCACATCGCTAAATACATATTTACCTCCTGACTGACGACGTTAAAACAGACTTGTTAAAACCCTAAAATTCGTTCGTGCGTCCGATTAAAAATCCACCCCGAGTGTCAACCGATGGGACATTCCTAATCTTCCAAGATTCCGATACCCGTAATCCAGCCCAAGAGCAAGGTTGGAACTTGGCTTAACCCGGAATCCGGCTCCAAACGAAATTCCGGTTTCCCAGCAAAGGTCTGCTGCGTAGTTGACATCGGTGTTGAGTATATATCCGCCTCGTAGTGCGAAGGCACCAGCTCGGTATTCCAGTCCAATATTTACCTTTTCGTTCACATCGTTGAAATGGTTTAAATCAACTGCCGCGGTCAATGTGCTGGCGTCGCTGCTAAAGATGTCGTAGGCGAGTCCCAGACGGAATAAAACTGGCAACGGGAAGGTTTCGGTAAGATAGGTCGCCGGTATCGGCTCTCTGGTCCAGGGCCATTCCCAGTCTGGGTCATAGGTAAAGTTGAGTTGACTGCCTGAATAGTGCAAGTCTGGACCAAAATTGGCAATCACCATCCCCATTCGCAAATTCCGCCAGCCGGTGTTATAGTGTACTCCGAAATCAAACGCGACTCCGCTTGTTCCGACATTCCAGATTTTCTCCGAGACGAATTTAGCGGTTAACCCGAAGCACAGTTTATCCGTAAACATTCGAGCATAAGAAATTCCTGCTGCCAGGTCCGCACCGGTAAAGGTCTTACCCGTACCCTGATACTCGTCAACCGTTGTTTCCTCGAACTGACCCAGTGAAAGCGCTGTAACTGAAATACCAAAACTCCCCAGATTTGACGGCACAACCGCAGCAATGAACTCGTGGCTGATGTCGTTAATCCAGTCTATGTGATTCAAAACCAACTGACGGTTGGGTACAAGCGCTAAACCCGCCGGATTCCAGTAAGTGGCTGAAGCATCATTCGCAATCGCCACAAATGCTTCTCCCATTCCAGGCCCTCGACCAACGCCAATTTTTAAAAAGGGTAATCCCGCCATACCGACTTTGGTGAAGGCAGCGAAGGCAGGAGCAACAACGACAAAGACGAGCGTGATAACTGTTAATTTTTTCCCGAGTTCCATATCAGCCTCCTTAGTAAATCAAAACAAACTTACCAGTCTGCGACCTACCATCCTCGGATTCGACATAAAAGATGTACACGCCGGGGGCAGGTTTCTGGTGCGCTTCATTAAGTAAATCCCAGTCTTCGTCGCCCCCAAAACGTCCTGGAACACCACCTATTTCGGGCCTGGTTTCATAATGGGTGAGAACCTTAACAAGGTCGCCGGCAAGATTGTAGATGTATATCTTACACCGCGCTGGTAGATTTATGAACTTTAACTTACGAAAGTCTCTGTGCCTTTCCCATTCATTCCGTACGAGATAAGGATTGGGTACGACCTTCACCTGCAACTTTTGGGCTTGTTCATCTGTAGATGCTGGGGTAAATGATATACGGAATCGAGCGGCATAAGGTGCCGGAGATAGAGGTTTAGTGAATACAATCCAGGTGTCTCCCGGGTCCGGCAACTGCAAAACAGGACTACCAGAACGAGGTCGGAACATCAACTGAGCACCGCAGATTGACATATAGAGTGTCTGCCCAATCGCCATCGTGTCAGCCGCGCTGTTCGCCGTCTGAAAACACCAGCCATCTGCTGAATCAACATCGCGCCGGAAGCGCATAAATCGGTACGGTACTTCGATATCATTATCAATATCGTAAACTCGGGCAGTTCTGCTGCTCCCTTTTTCTTCCCAGACTATTCGGTAATGAGAACCTCGATACGCCCAGTGCGCCCGATTATTCGTTCCATCATCAAGAAAAGCGATTGAATCCACCGGATATGTACCGATGACACTCACCC
>JBBISL010000018.1:0-40894 GCA_037441285.1 Caldifarciminota bacterium | reverse complement strand
CATCCGACTCTGCCAAACGCCGCTCCAAGTCCGGACTCACGAGCCCGAAACTTGCGCCAAGCAAAAGCGCAAGGAGCACCAGGACGACTCTTCTCATAAACGCCTCCTTTTGGGGTTAAAACTTCTCAAATACAACATAAAGTCCGCTTCGCATTTAATTATACTTACAATTTCATCCCGGTCAACCCCGGAAAAAGAGTTAATCGCCCGCACGCGGTCTCAACCACAACTTGTAAACAATACCGGGTAAACTGAAATGGCAAGCCACCGTCCAGTTAAGACACGGCAGACTAAAAACCCGCCTACCCCATCCTTCGGAGTGAGAGGCAAAATGGCGTTTTGGGTAGGGAATTGCGACCGGCTTTACTTAACAGTGCCAAAGGTGAAACCGCTGAGCACCCCGCATTAGCGAACGATGAACTCGATGCCGCAGACATTACCATTACCTCTTGACTACAAGGAAAACTGCCGGCACACTTTTAAGGTGAAAAGTCGTTTTTCCTATCTCCAGGTGTTTATCACCGTTCCGGACCGGGCAACCGCCCGGAAAATCACCGGCGCATTGCTTGAGAAAAAAGTCGCCGCCTGTGTTCAGACGACCGGACCGATTACCAGTCGTTACTGGTGGCGGGGGAAAATTGCGTTCTCCCGCGAATACCTCTGTATTGTGAAAACGGACCGGTCATCATACCCGCTACTCGAAAAAACGGTTAAAGCCCTTCACCCCTACGAAGTTCCGGAAATTATCGGCCTGCCGATTGCCACCAGCTACCAGAAGTACCTTGACTGGCTCAAGGCAGCGTTGAACCGACCAGACCCGCGCCGCAAGTAAAATGCCCTTACAAGCCCTGCTCGCGCAACTCCAGCACCCGGACCCGGCAATCCGCAGTCATGCGATTGACCAGTTACGCACCATCGAACCGGAAACCGCGGCGGGCGCTCTTGTATTCCTGCTTGACGACCCGGAACCAGCCATCCGGACCAAAACAATTGCCGCGCTAACAGCGATGAGAAAGGCAGCTGCCGAACCGGTTATTCGCTATCTCGCCGGGAGTCGGGGACCTCTGGCAATTGAGATTGTTGAACTGCTTGGCAACCTGAACCATCCGGACGCAATTGACATCCTGCTCAAACATCTGAATGAACCGGACCCGGCGCTGCGTAAAGCGATTGCCCGGGCGTTGAAAAAAATCAACACCGAACCGGCGGTCTTCGGTTTACTTGAACTGCTCCGCGACCTCAACCCGGAAGTTCAAATCACCGCGGCTCAAGCCCTGGGCGAAATCGGCACCCCGGAAGCGGTCAACCCGCTCATCGATGAACTGGCGGACAGCCATCCCGAAGTCCGCCAGGCAGCGGCTCAGGCGCTGGGCAAGATTGGTGACCGTGCCGGCGCAACCGCACTGGCACGACTTGCCGCTGAAGACCCGTCACCCGAAGTACGCAACACCGCGGTGCAGGCGCTTCAGGAACTTTCCGACCGCTCGGTTAAAAATATCCTTCACTTCCTTTCACCCGACGACCCCGGTGCCGTAAATCAGGTGTTAAATCGGCTGGTTGAACTGGGCGATGCCGCAATTCCGCCCCTTACCGAACTGCTCAACCACGACAACCCGTTTATCCGGGTAATCGCCGCCGAGGCTCTGGGAACTCTGGGTAAACCTGTAACAATTGACCTCCTCGCCCGGCTGTTGCTTGACCCTGATGCCCGGGTGCGCATTGTCGCGGTACGGGCGCTCGGGAAAATCCGCCATCTCCGCGCCGCGGAAAAACTGAGCCATGCCCTCGAAGATGCCGACCCCAAGGTCGCCGGTCTCGCGGCAAACCAGCTGGAACTGCTCGGCGAACTGGCGGTTGAACCCACCTTTGCCCTTTTGACCCATCCTTCGGCTGAGGTACGTGCCCGGGCAATTGATGTCCTGGGCCGTCTGCGCTATCAGGGCGCCTGCGAACGGCTCTGCCTCGGCTTGACCGACAACAATGTCTGGGTGCGAATCGTCTCAGCCCAGGCCCTGGGCGAAATCGGCGAACCGTCAGTTGCGCCCGCGCTGCTTACCGCCCTGGACGACACCAATCATGTCGTCCGGGCGATGGCGGCTCAGGCACTGGGCAAACTGCGTGACTACCGCTCGAGTATTAAACTTATGGAGATGGCAAACGACCCCAGCGACCTGGTACGCAGCAACACCTTCCGTGCCCTGGGAAAAATTGGCAACCCGGCCGCGATCCCGTTACTCATCAAAGCCCTTGACGACCCCGAACCGGAGGTCCGCATTGCGGCGATTGAAGCACTCACCGACCTGCGGGTAACCGATATCATTGCAAGACTGCAGCGGATTGCCCGTCCCTGGCCCATCAGCCGCGAATTAGGGGAGGTAAAGGAGATGGCACGCTGGGCAATTGAGACCCTTTCCCGGATAAAACCAAAGGATTAGTGCCGGCTCAGCGCCGTGCCGGCGGCAAACCGTTTACCCTTCAAACAGCGCCTCGACGAACTCCTCCGGCACAAATGGCACCAGGTCCTCAACCCCTTCCCCGACACCGACAAATCGCACCGGTATCCCCAGTTCCAGAACCACCGGAATCAAAACCCCACCTTTTGCGGTACCGTCCAGTTTCGCCATGATTATCCCGGTAAGCCCCAGTTCCTGATGAAAAGTTAGCGCCTGTTTGATGCCATTCTGGCCGACCGTGGCGTCAAGTACCAACCAGACTTCTTCCGGGGCACCGGGTTTAACTTTGCCGCAGACCCGTTTAATCTTTACCGCCTCAGCCATCAAATCTTTCCGGGTGTGGAGCCGGCCCGCCGTGTCAATCAGGACCACATCCCGCTTTTCCCGCACCGCCTTTTGCAGGGTGTCAAACACCACCGCCGCCGCATCCTGTCCCTTGTGCGAAAACACCAGTTCGCCATCAGAACGGTCTGCCCAGATGCGCACCTGTTGTGCCGCCGCATCCCGGTAGGTATCGGCTGCCGCCACCAAAACCCGCTTGTTCTCACGGGCAAATCGATAACACAACTTACCGATGGTTGTCGTCTTACCCGAACCGTTCACACCGACAACCATAATGACGAGCGGTGGTTCGAGATCCTTGAAAGGCGCCCGGTTCGCTGCCGCAAAAATCTTGACAATCTCGTTTTTCAGTACTTCGGCGGGCGCACCGCGACTGCGCCGCACCGCCTCAACCAGTTGCGTCGTCGCCTTAACCCCGACATCCGCCGCCAGCAACAACTCCTCCAGCTCCTCGGTATTAACCGACTTGATTAACCGGCGGAAAAACTCCCTGGTCTTTGCCAGCCCCTGCCTGATGCCCATTCAGTTTGACGCCTTTTCTTCCGTTGTCCCCTGCTCCCTTGCCCGATACTCGGCAAGACTCACCGCAACCACCTTGGAAACGCCCGGCTCTTCCGCGGTCACGCCCAGCAGGACATCAGCCCGTTCTACCGTAGAACGGTTGTGGGTAATGACAATCACCTGCGTTCGCGCCGAAAGCCGTTTCAGGTAATCGGCAAACCTGCCAACATTGACATCGTCCAGCGGTGCATCAACCTCGTCAAGAAAACAGAACGGTGCCGGCTTCACCTGATAAAAGGCAAAAAGCAACGAGACCGCAAGCAGCGCCTTTTCGCCATCGGAAAGTTGCTCCAGCCGTTTCGGATTCTTGCCCCGCGGCTTGGCGATTATCGCCACTTCTGACTCCAGCGGATTGGCGTCGTTGACCAGCACCAGGTCGGCTTCACCTTCAAGAAACAGCTCCTTAAAAATCTTCTGGAACTCGGCACGCACCCCCTGATAGGTGGCGATGAACTGCTCGCGGGCGTGGCGGTCAATCTCAAAGAGCGACTGCTCCAGATTCTCCCGCGCCTGTCTCACATCGTCCCGTTGGAACAGAAGCCGCTCCAGGTCCTTGCGCTCCTCCTCATACTCGGTCGCGGCAAGCGGATTGACCTGTCCCAGCGCCTCAATCCGGTGCCGGACCTTCTGTAATCGCTCTTCAAACCCCTCAACCGGTTCCGGCACAAAGGTCGCAATATCGGTCTGATAACTGGACTGTGCCTCCTCCACCACCGCTTTTATCTTCGTGTCCAGTTCGGCAATTCGCAGCCGCCTTTCGAACAGCACCTTCTGTCCCTGCTCCTGAACCTGGCGCCGCTCGGCAATATTCTTCTCCAGTACCTCCTGTGCCCGGGCAATCTCCTGGGTACTGAAACGCTCCAGTTCACGCTCCAGCGCCTTCAGTTCCGCCTGTAAACTTGCTATCGCATTTTGCCGCTCCTGCGCCTTCATTACCGCGCCGCTCTGCCTCTCTTCCGCCCGGGCAATTACCTGTTGCGCGGCGTTAATCTCGCGCCGCTTCTCCTCAATCTCCTGACGGATGTGTTCGCTCTCCACCTCGAGCCGCTCAATATGGCGCCGGTCTTCGCTCACCGCCGCAATGAGTTGGGTCGCCTCCTCCAGCCCCTTCTTCACAATTGCTGCCCCCTCATTTGCCGCACTTTCCATCCGCGCCAGTTCGCCTTTTGCCGAACTTATCAATTGGGAAACATTTGCCCGCTGCTCGTTGATTTCCTGCAACTTCGCCTCAAGCCGTTTTTGCACCCCTTCCAGTCGCGCCGCCTCTCCTCTTAATCGCTCCGTTTCCCGTTGCAGCTCCGCCCGCAGCGTTTGCGCCATCGCTGACCTTGACTCAGCTCGCACCTGCTCCTTTTCCGAAACGACCGATTCACTTTCCACCCTCTCCAGTTCCCTGATGAGCGATGCTTTTTTTTGCTCGTCTTCGGTCTCCTCGTCGCTGAGCCGCTCAATTTCCCCATTTATCTCCTCAAGCCGCCGCTCCTTGTCCGCAATTTCCCGACTTAGTGCCAAACGGCTGGCACCCGAGCCCACAAACACCAGCCTGCCATCACCAAACCAGGCAACCCCATCCGCGCTGACAAAAAAGCGTTCCGGAAACTTCTCCTTCAACTCGACAAGTGCTTGCCGGTCTCGGACCACAAGAAAATTCTGCGCAATTTGGGAAAGCAGCACCGGCGCTTCTGATTTGACCTTTACAAAATCGGCAAGTACCCCAAGAATCCGTTCATCCGGTATTAAATTATCCGCACCGCTGGTAATTCTGGACCGCTCGGTGTCAACCAGAAATCCAATACGCAACTTTCCCCCGTCCTGCTCCAGTTGTGTCAAAGTTTCGGTGCTAAAATCGGAACAGGTGATAAAATCAAGGAAAGGGAAAAACGCCGCTTCGGACGCTCGCTCCCAGCCCGGCATCGGCTCAAGAAATTTGCCGGCTTCAACCGCAGCGTTTGCCCCCAAAACGGTTTTCGCCACCCTTGTCTCGTCCCGGGCAAACCGCGCTGTAAGTGCGGCAAGTTCCTGCTCCCACAACCCTTTCTCATCCTGCAGCGCCCGCCGTTTTCGCTTGCTTTGCTCCAGCCTCCCCTCAATCGAGTTTATCTCGGAGCGGAGCGCTGCCACCCGGTGCTGCAATGTCCTCTTTACCGTCTGCGCCTTCTCCACCCCACGGCTCAATTCGTTCAACTCCATCTCGACCTGGTTAATCCGTTCCGTTATAACTGTCCGTTCCTGTTTCACCCGCTCCTGGGCACCAATCGTGTTCTCCAGCTCGGCTTCGGCTTTTGCCTGGGCATTGAGTAGGTGTTGCTCCTCTTCAAGAAGAGTCTGTAACCGCTCCTGGAGCTCCTTCACCTCCTGTTGCCGCCGATACAACTCCTCCTCATCCGCCTTTGTCTGCTCGCGGGTCTTTTCCAGTTGCCTCTGTACCGCCTCGAGGTGGTGATTCCTTTGGGCTAACTGCTGAACCGTCTGAAGAAAAAGCTGCTCAAGCCGTGCTACCTCCGCTTTCAATCTTGACTGGGTTGATTGTGCCTCTTCGGCACGCTGTTTCAGGAACAGGAACTCTTGCTCTTCCATCGCCGCCTGTTTCTCAATTTCGGCGATGAGTTTCCGGCGTCGCTCCACCTCGCCTAACACCTTTTCCCGTTGCCCTTCCACATCAAGCAACCGGGAGTGAAGCTGGCGCAACTCCGCCTCGAGCCGGTTTATCTCGGTGAGCCGTTCCGCCTCAGACCGTTCTAATTCTGCGACCTCAGCCTTCACCTGTTCCTGTTCGGCAACAAGCCGCTCATAAATCCGTTTGAGTTCAATTAACCGCAGCCCCTTTTCCTCTTGTTTCAACCGTTGAAACGCCCGCAATTTCCCAGCCTGACGCTGCAAACTGCGCACAATCCGTTCCCGTTCGGCAATAATGTCCTCAAGCCGGGTTAAATCAGCCTGGGTCAACTCCAGTTTACGCTGGCACTCCTCCTTGGCATCCCGGAACTTTGCCAGTGATGCCGCCTCCTCGAACATCTTTCTGATGTTACCGGCGATTATCTCCCTCATCTGACGGAGGTCAAATATCGAGTACGCCTTGGTCCCAATCCCCTGGGAAAGAAACAGGTCCTGAATATCGCGCAACCGGCAGGGCTGGCGATTCAGATAGTACTCGCTCTCCCCGGAACGGAAAAACCGCCGCCGGATTTCCACTTCCGAAAGGCTCTCCCCTTGAAACCAGGCGCTGCCCAATTCCGGACGGTCTTCGGTTGACAGCAAAAGTTTCACCTCAGCGTAATTCACCGGGGGTGCGGTTGCGGTTCCGGCAAAAATCAAATCCTCGGTTTTCGCACAGCGCAGAACCGAAAACGACTGTTCGCCCAGAACCCAGCGCAGGGCATCAAGGATATTGGATTTGCCACACCCGTTGGGACCAACAATGCAGTTCAGCCCGGGCGAAAACCGGACTGTTGTCTTCTCCTGAAAAGACTTGAAACCAAATATCTGTAACTCTTTTATGTACACTTAACTGTAAAATATATGCTGCGCCAATAATTAGTCAACATAAAAAAACCGGGAGCCCCTAAGGAACTCCCGGTTAGACCGAGCCGAAAGGAGGCGTTTAGCGCTGCGGACAGCAGGGCATCGCGCCCGGTCCATCCAGCCCTTCACCAAAATGGCGCTGTCGAGCGCGGCGGCCCATTCCACCCCTGCCGCGCATCATACCTCGACCCATACCCAGCCGAAATGCCTTGCGCTGTTCTGGTGTCAATAGATTGTAAATCTCAATCTGATGATTCACCCGCGCCAGTTCCAGTTTATTCCTCAGTTCGCCAATCTCCTTGACCTTTGTCACAATCTGCTTCGCATCCAACTTCTCCGCCTGCCAGAGCATCGCCAGTTCCAGGTTCTTAATCCTCAAGTCGGTCTCAAGGGGCATAACCTCTTTCAGATGTTTTATCCGCAGACTCTGAATCTGCTCACGCTGGGCATCAGTAAGCCCGGGCATATCCATCATCCCCATTCCGGGCATACCCATCTCTTGGCAGGGTGGCGCCATTGGTTGCTCGACTGGTGCCGGTTTCTGCTCTAATTCCGGCGACTGGGCAATTGCCCATCCGGTGACGACCAAAAGCGCAACTGCCGCTATCGTGGTTATTTTAGTTGCTCTCTTCATATTATCCTCCTGGTTATTTAAAATCTTCTTCTGCCCCGTTTATCATCGGGAGGGGGAAACCTTTGTGGTCCGAACGGTGGATGCGGACCTTCAATCACCTCACACCATCGTCGCCGCATCATCTCCCGATAAGGTGGCGGCAAAAGTGTCTCACTCTCTCTTCCCATTTCAAACACCTGGCGGTGCATCTCCTGATGCAGCATCCCGATTCGTGCCAGTGTCCGCGCGACCTGCACCGGGTCCGGCTTCTCCTCAAACCCCAATCGTGCCAGCTCCTGCCGTGCCTTCCAGTACTCAAGACGCAGCGAATCCATCTTGAAACGATACTCATCAACGACCGGCTGCAATTCCGGTCTTAACCTGGGGACCAGATAACGGAAATCCCCTTTTCGCCGCTGCCACCTGCGGTAACGGTGATATGCAAAGGTTCCGACCGCGGCAAGATTCAGCGCCAGCGAAACCGCAAGTATAAGATAAACCCAGCGTCCTTTCATCATCTACCTCCGCCCCAGAATTCCTCAAGCGTCGGCTCGGCGTTAAGTGTTGCTATCTCATCACCGGTACCACCGTTACCCGCCAGACCCTGACCAATAACAACCCCGAGTCCAAGACCAACCGCAATCAAGAGCGCGGCGGCAATGCGCCATAATACCGGGATAAACCCCGGGTGCGCACTTTCTTTTTCCCGCAAACGGGCGAGTGTCCGTGCCGTCAGATAAGAAGGTATCTCCGGACACGGCATTGATTGCAAAAGCGCCTTTATCTCATTTAGTTCCTGAAACTCGTTGCGGCATTCTGCACACCGCTCAAGATGGTCTTCAACCGCTGCGCGCAGCTCTGCTGGTGCCTCACCATCCAAGACCAGCGATAACATCCTTTTCACCTTAGCACAATTCATCTTCATATTATTAGACCCCTTTCCCTGCACTTTTCCTGCGGTTTTCATACAATACCTTTCCGGCGCGCCGGTAAGAGAAGCTGGCGCAGATTTGCCTTTGCCCGAAACAAAAGGGCATCAACCGCACGCACCGAACGCCCCATAACCTGAGCAATCTCCTGATAACTCATACCTTCATAGATGTTCAGGACCAGCGCGGTCCGCTGGTCGGGTGGCAACTGTGCCAGAGCCGCCTTCACCACCTCTTCCCGGCGCTTCTGCTCAAAAACCGTAACCGGCTCATTATTGCTTGACCCCGGCAAAAATTCGGTCAACTCCTCAGTAGGCTTTCTTCTCTTTTTCAGATTAAATGTTAGATTCATTCCAATCTTAAAAAGCCAGGTTTTAAACTCACTTTTGCCCTTGAAACCACGAAGCGACCGCCACGCCTTGACCCAGGCTTCCTGAGTTAACTCCTCAGCATCAACCGGGTCGCCAACAAGACGGTAGATGAATGCGTAGAGCGCGGGACCGTGCTGCCGGACCAGTACCTCAAATGCGGCTAAATCACCGCCCTGTGCCGAACGAACCAGTTCCTGGTCGTTATGCTCTTCCAATTATTTAATTATATTAGACCCATTGCTCAGCCCAATCCTGCGCCCCCATCAACCGCCTTCATAACCTCCTGCAGGAACCGCTCCTCTGGCAATGCACCCTCAAACTGGTGACGCTGATTGAGCACGGTCTTGGGCACCGCCATCACCTCATAGTAGTTTGCGAGAACCGGAAACTCCTGGGCATCAATGGCGCTCGCGGTAATCTTATCGCTCGCCATTGCAAAACGATGGGCTAACGAGACCATCATTGGACAGTACGGGCAGGTCAGCGTAACAAACACATCAATCTTAACCGGCTGGGCAATCTGGCTCAACCTCTGTTTGGTTTCGGGTTTTAAACCGGACTCTCTTTTCCCGACCAGCTGCATCGCATTGACCAGTGAGGTAAACTCATAACCGGCCGGAACACCATAAAACCTTATCCCGTAATCCTTCTCACCCGCCACCACCATTGCCGGCACCCTTTCCACCTTGAACTCCTCCACCTTCTCTTTGTCAAGCAGGAAGTTGTAAACCTCCAGTTTGACCTTATCCGAAAGCGCCGCAATCTCCTCCGCCAGTTGCCGATTTTCCCGACAGAACTGACACTCCATTTCCTGGGTGAAAACCACAAGCCGCACCGGATTGGACAAATTTTTGAGAACCTGCTCAAGCTGCTTTTTTACCGATTCCTGAACCAAACTCATTAATCCTCCCTTTTTATCAATTAGACCCCGGGCAATCAGAAATCGGTGCTCAACACCACCACCCGCGCCCGGCTTTTTGTGCCATCCGTCTCCAATCGGAAGAAGTAGGTCCCGCTCGGAACCCACCTGCCCTGCTCATCTTTCAAATCCCAGTTGACAACTCGCAAACCCCTTGCCCCGCCTTCGTCGTTCCATTGACGCACCATCTGACCAAGGCTGTTGTAAACTCTTAAAAGCGCGTGTTGACCATCTCTCAGATGGTAATTGACCAGCACCCTGCCCCGGGTCGGACTGGGCTTGACCGTCAAGCCGGCTGGAGGGTAACCAATCGGGCGCGGCGTCGCTGCGCCGGTCATTGTTTGAAATACCGTATTTTCATAGGTTACAATCGCCTCGGGTACCGAATCACCGGTTTGCACCTGAAGCCAGGTGTAGTCGTTTGGTACCGCAATGGGCATGGGTGCGCTAAACTCCTGCCAGTTTTCCCACTCAATCACCCGGATGTCATCAAACCAGACCTGACCCATACCCGAATCCGGTCCGGTGCTTTTCAACTGCACATCAAAGTAGCCACCCGGGATTGGCGCCGGCAATTCAACATAAAACTCCTGCCATCCATTCGTTCCGGTGCGTGCTGGGATACTGCAAACCGCAACCCGCATCCCGCCAATGCGACTATTGTACACATTTAACACCACCACCGCACCGCCGCAATTCTCCGTCTTCATCCAGCCATAAACCCCCAGCCAATGCGAGTCTGCCGAACACACCATCCGCTCCTCAAGATTGGTCACAATCGCCCCAATTCCAGCGCTCCGGCGCTGGCTTAACGACCTTGCCCCACGGTGTGCCAGTGAGTCGTAAAACTCATCCGTCTGATTCAACAGCCAGAAACTCGCCCCTTCATCTTCCATATTACCCATCCAGAGCAAATCCCTGCCCAGTCGGATTTGCCACGCCCCAGCCGGTGTCACACTCACAACCGTTGACAACTCTCCGGTATCATTCAAACTGTGCGGTGCCGACCGATAACATCCGGAATCGGGCAGCAGTGCCAAGACCACATCATACCGCCTCGCTTGACGGTTCATCCTCATACTGTCCAGAACTATCTCGGCAACCACACTCTCCCGGTCCACGACAAGGTAACTGTTCAACTCCCGGGAACGCCGCGCGAGATAACGCAAAATTCTTGTCCCCAATTCGCCTCTTGCCCGGTGCGGGATGTAGTCGTCAATATAAACTGGCACCAACCAGTAGCGGTAAAAACCCCTTCCATCCAAAAGTCCATTGAGAATCACCGACGGATAGGTTTCCGGATACTCCTGGTCAAACGCAAAATTACCCAGCGAATGGGCGATCAACTTACCCTGATAAACCTCAAACCCCTGCAGGATATGGGGATGGTGACAGACGACCAGTTCCGCACCCTGGTCAACAATCCGATGGCGCAACGCAATCTGGCTTGCTGCGGGCTGGACCGCATTGGGTTTAAACCAATCCTCATCAGCCGGTTCCGGCTGGTACTCTTCGCCCGAATGCAGTTCCACCACCAGAAAGTCCGCAACCCTTCTTGCCCGCTGCAGCGCCTGAAAAACCCGAAAGGTGTCAAGTTCGGCAAATCCCGGTTTGTTCTCCCCGGCATTGAGATAAGGTTGATAGTTGTCATACTGACCGGTCCGGTCGCTATAGGCGAGAAACCCGAGCGCGGTTCCGGCCTTGACAAGAAATACCGGTTGATAAGCCTCATAAGCATCACCGCCTGCACCCGAGTAAACTATCCCGAGCGTGTCCAGCACCGCCTGGGTTTGCCGCAGCCCTTCAAGCCCGTAATCAATTATATGGTTGTTGGCAAGCGAAACCACATCTATTCCGGCAAACTTCAACCCCTGGCCATTTGCCGGTCGGCCCCGGAAAACAATCGGCTTGGTCGGATGCGGCGTACCGCGGTCGGTCAAAGGACACTCAAGATTTGCCCCGGTGATTTCGGCAACATCACCCAAATAGGGCTTTATCTCCCGGAAAATCGCCTCAACCCCTAAACTGTCAATCAGCGGTTCATAGCGCCTTGCCAGCATCACATCACCGACAAAATTCAACCGTAAAGGAAAAGAGCCCGGTCCGGGCTCTAAGTTCACCCGGCACGAGTCCCTGCCAAACCGGCCGCTTTCATCCATCACCTGAACCAAAACGGTATAGGTGTGATTGTCCCGCACAATATAGGTGTGAATCGGGCAGGAGTCACTACTTATTGAATCGTCCCCAAACTCCCAGTGATAAAAATGCGTTCGGCTATCCGGGTCATTCACCCGGCTATAAAAGTGTACGGTCAGGCTCCAGGTGCCATCCTGATTGTCAATCCACCCTTCGGGCACAAACCACGCCTCAACCTCGGGTGCCATCGGCTGGTCCGCGCTTACATCGGCGATGTCGTCAAAATAGACCTTACCCCTTGCACCCTGGTCCGCATCGTTGATAAACACTATCCCGGTCAGAGTCGGCAGATGCCCGAACCGGCTCAGCCAATCTTCGCCTATGGGCAAAAGGTACCGATTCCAGTTCCGGACCGGAAATGCGCCCTGATAAACGGTCACCCAGCGCGCTGGGTCAAGCCGCTCCCGGCCCGCAAATGCGTACAAAAGCGTCTCCGCTTCAGACACCAGACCAAACCCCTGCACCGCACCAACACTCTCCCCATAAGCCCACACCTCCCACACCGTTGCCGAGTCCAGCGCCCTTGGTGAAATCGGCTCAACCTTCCAGGTGTTTCCGAACAGTTTCAAGGCGTAGCGGGAATTGTTATGGGTTACCGTTGAATCCAGGGTCCACGAGTCGGGCTCGACATCCTCGCCGGGAAACGAGAGCAGGGTAACATTTCCGGACTCAAAATTCTCAACCGTATCCGCGAAAAACGGCGTCCCAACCGCACCCAGCGTGAACATCAGCGCTGCGAAAAAACTCACTCCAACCTCTTTGCCATCCGGGTCAGAACTGTCTGGTAAACATCAAGGTCTGCCCCACTGTACAAAACAAACCTTATCCGCCGCACGAATTTCAACTCCGGCATCTTCTTAATCACCATTCCCAGCGCCACCCTTGCTGCCGCTTCAATCGGATAACCAAAGTATCCGGTAGAAATTGATGGAAAGGCAATCGACTCAATCTGGTGCTCCTCGGCAACATTCAGGGCGTTCTCATAACAGCGGGCAAGAACTTCCTCCTCAGGTTTATCAACCCCATAAACCGGTCCGAGACAGTGAATCACATACTTATTGGGCAGGTTGTGACCGCCGGTAATCACCGCATCACCGGGTTTAATCGGCGCCAGCGGCTTACACTCCTCATAAAGTCCCGGACCTGCTGCCCGATGAATCGCGCCCGCAACACCGCCGCCCGGTGCCAATCGGGCATTCGCCGCATTCACCACCGCCGCAAACCCCTCCTGCTTCGTAATATCCCCTCGCACGCACTCCAGTTCAACATTACCAATCTTAATTTGCATAGCAACCCTTTTTTAATCCAAGCAAAAATTAGGCAGTTCTATTATAAAGTGTAACTGTACCTGCTGTCAATAAACCGGCATTTCCCCAATACCGGCTTCTGACTTCCTCACCGGCAAATTTCTGGGTGCCTAAGAGAAAAACACCCGAAAAATTTATACTTTAAAGTATACAGCAAAATTGGGGTGTGATGGCATAAGTTTCTGTAATTTAGCGTGTTAAATTGTTTTGACCGCATTTTCCCTACCCAACCCCGGGGTAGTTTCCGGGATGGTATGGGATTTTGGTCGTTATGCGCTTTTCCGCACCATTTTTTAGACCATTTTTGAGTTGAAATCGGCGCCGGCACCGGTTCTCAGTCCCCGTGTTGGAGTAAAGGTGGCTTCATCCGGACTTGCCACAGTTCGGCCGCGGGTGCTGGTATTGACTGAAACTTAATCTCGGCTAATATAAGTAAGGGTATGATTTCCATTACGGTTAAGACCCACCGCCGCACCGAACTTGTTGACATCACTGCCCTGGTTCAGGATGCGGTTGCCAAAACCGGAGTTTCCAACGGGGTCTGTTTTGTCTATGTGCCCCACACCACCGCCGGCATCTGCGTAAACGAAAGTTATGACCCGGATGTTGCCGAGGACATTACCCGCACCCTCTCAAAACTTGTCCCGCCCGATGCCCATTACCAGCACACCGAAGGTAATGCCGATGCCCATATCAAGTCGGTACTGGTCGGCACCAGTCAGGCGATTCCGGTGGAAAACGGCAAACTGCATCTGGGTCGATGGCAGGGGATATTTTTTTGTGAGTTTGACGGTCCGCGCACGCGGACCTGTTTTGTTCAGGTAGTAAGCAACTCAACCTTTAAGGAGGATAAATGAGCCATAAAAAACTTTTTGTTCCCGGTCCAACCGAAGTCCGGGAAGAGGTGCTTAAGGCACAGGCAAAATGGATGATTGGCCACCGCTCTAAGGAGTTTGGTGACCTGAACGCCCGGTGCATTGAAAAGACCCAGAAAATTTTGAAGGCCAAGAATTATGTGTTCTGGTGGACCGCATCCGGCACCGGGTTGATGGAAGGCACCATTCGGAATGTGGTGCGGCGCAAGGTGCTGCACTGCGTCAATGGCGCCTTCTCGGACCGGTGGTTCAAAATCTCCCAGGCTTGCGGTAAGGAGCCCGAGGCGGTGCGCGTGGAATGGGGCAAGGCGATAAAACCGGAGATGGTGGACCAGGCACTTGCCCGAGGCGGGTTTGAGGCGGTCACGATTACCCAGAATGAAACTTCAACCGGGGTTCGTTCGCCGATTGAAGAGATTGCCCGGATGGTACGCAGTAAGTATCCGGATGTTTTGATACTGGTGGATGCGGTTTCCAGTTTGATGGGCGACTGGTTTGACATTGACGAACTGGGTCTGGATGTGGTCGTCGCCTCCAGCCAGAAGTGCGTCGCTCTGCCGCCCGGTCTTGCCGTTGCCATCGTCTCAGCCCGGGCGATGGAGAAGTGCCGGAACAATCCGGACCGCGGTTACTACTTTGATTTTGAGGCGATGCTCAAACGGTACGAAAAGGACAAGCAGACCCCGACCACGCCCGCGGTTTCGCTTTTCTGGGCGCTTGATGTTCAGTTAGACGCCATCCTTGCCGAAGGGATGGAAAACCGCTATCAGCGCCACCTGAAGATGGCGCAGTTCACCCGGGAGTGGGCAAATAAGTACTTCGCCGTCTTTCCCGAACCGGGTTATGAGTCGGTGACATTGACCACCGTGACCAACACCCGGGGCATCAGCGTCAAGGATTTGAACAGCGCGCTCGGTGAGCGGGGAATGCAAATCTCCAACGGTTACGGCGACCTGAAGGAGAAAACCTTCCGGATTGCCCATATGGGCGACCTGACAATGAAAGATATGGAGGCGGTGACCGCGGCGATTGTTGAAATCCTTAAATTGTGACCCTGTTTCTTTGGCTCGGTTGGGCGCTCCTTTCATTCACCGGGCCCGGAATAACTAAAACTCAGAGCGCCGCACCTTTTCCACCAGAGCCCTATGCGGGTGCCGATGAGATTCGTTTTGCCAACGGCACCGTTTTAAGGGTTGCATCCGATGTTCTGAACTACCAGAAATCGTCTGCCCGGTACTGGCTCCTCCACTTTTCTCAACCGGTGCGGCAGGAGTTTCTTTACCGGTTACGCCGCCTTGGTCTGGAGCCGGTCTGTTACATCGCCTATCAAACGGTCGTGGTCCGGAACTTGAACAACGGTTCACCTGATGAACTCCTGCCTCAACTCGTTAAAATTTCTGTTGACGGGCTTGGACCTTTTCTGCCCGAATACAAGTTAAGCCGTGATGTCGCACCATCAACCCCGGTTGACAAACTGTCCTTTGCCCTTTGGCCCGGAGAGAAAAAGCCCCTAAATCTTTCCAACCTGAATGCACGCCAGTTAATTGAACTTGATGCGGTCTCTTGGGTTGAACGCCGGCACCGGTTCGAACCGTTCAACCGTGATGTTCAATGGGTTGTCCAGACCGGCTGGGACTCAATTGGACCGATAGAACCGGGTCAAAACTTTCGCCGCTTCTGGAATGCGGGACTGCGCGGTCAGGGTATGGTGGTCGGACTGTTTGATTCAGGGATAATCACCGAGCATGATATGTTCCGTGACCCCTGGGTGCCACTGGAAAGCCCGGGCATCTATTTAAATCACCGCAAAATCGTTGCCTACAAACTGTTCCGCAACGCCGCTTTTGGTGACCCGAGCGCGGTTGTCTATCACGGCTCGGCAGTTGCCGGAACCCTTGCGGGCAACGACTCCGCCTGCGGCAATTTAAGCGACCTGGATGGTGTTGCGCCCGATGCCCGCATCTACTTCCTTGACATCGCCACCGCCAGTGGCCAGTACCTGTTTGATGACGATATGACCGAAATGCTCGACTCAATTCGGCTCAGTTATGGGATGCCCGAACCGGTACGCCAGGTGTCCGGTTCGTTTGGTTCAATGGACGAGACCGGATATTACACCCTGCCCGATGCTACCCTTGATGCGGTCACCTGGCAGGATAAAAAGTTTCTTGTGGTCTGGGCCGCGGGTAATGGTGCCGGAACCCAGTATCGGATTGGCCATCCCGCCTGTGCGAAAAACTGCCTGACCGTGGGCGGTTGCGGCAACGGCACGATGAGCAATCTGGTCTACTCCCTTTCTTCTGCCGGTCCAACCCGGGACTTAAGAGTCAAACCCAACATCGTGGCACCCGCGGACAGCATCTTTACCGTTTACGGTGCCGGTGTCAATACCTACCACGTCCGCGAAGGCACCAGTTTTGCTACACCGGCGGTAAGCGGCGCCCTCACTCTGCTCCGCCAGTATCTCAAAGAGGGCTGGTATCCAGCCGGCAGACCGAACCCGGAAAGAGGTATTGACGCACCCAGTGCGACACTGATGCGCGCCTTTGCCATCTCTGCCACCGACACCAATGTCGGCAGTAGGACAGTTCCGGACAACCGCATCGGCTGGGGCAGGCTCAATCTGTCCCGGATTATGCATCTGCCCGACGACTCACTGGCATTAACCTTTGTTGACGACTCGCTCGGTTTGGAAACCGGACAGTTTGATGAGTACGAAATTGTTTTAGACCGGCGCGAGCCGCTGTTTATCACCCTTGCCTGGACCGACACCGCGGCACTGCCTAACGCCGAAATCGCTTTAGTCAATGACCTGAACTTAGAGGCGATAAGTCCGGATGGCAACCGGTATCGGGGAAATCAGATTTACCACAGCCAGTCGGTTCCCAACCCGACCGATTGGGACGAAAGGAATGTTGAGGAAGTGATTCGCATTGCGCGGCCCCTTGCCGGCGTCTGGAAAATCCGCATCTATGCCCGCAATGTCTATACCCCGCGTCAGCCTTACGCGCTGGTAGTCCGGGGTGGAATTGAGGGTTTGCCCATCGGCATCGCCGAACCGCCCGAACAAATTAAGGCAAGGGAGGTGCGCGACCGCTATCCCGGTTTACACAACAGCCGGTTTTCCTTTTTGATAGTGCCACCCCAGAGTGTAATGCAAATCTGGACACCAGATGGCAGACAGGTTACCCGCATCGAATCTCGCAACCGGCATTTCTACTGGCACTATACCGACGACTCCGGGAAAAAACTGCCCAGTGGAGTTTATCTGTACCAAATCAAAGGTTTGAACACAAACCCGCAATGGGGAAAGATTGTCCTCATCAGGTAAGGGAAACGATATTTTTTACCCACCGGTCATTGATTACAATCTCCTGGTTGTGAACGACCCCGGCAACGCGCACCCCGTTAATTCTGTCAAGAAACGCCACCCGCGCTAACAGGTCGGCAACACCCCAGACATCAGACTCAACCTCAACATAGCGGCGATTGACCAACCTGCCTCCCAGCACCAGTTCAAAACCGTTGTCCTCAATCAGTTTTTTCAGCACCTCAGGCCGGTGTCCGGTCTCAAGCAGAAAATGGAAATGGCCAAAGTTGGCGCAAACGGTCCAGTCGATACTCGGTTGAATTCGCACGATACCCGTAGGGTTGTTTGCCGTCCAGAACAGGCGGGACAGTTTCGCCTTTATCCAGTTTTCACTCTGACCAAACGCCCGGGCAATCTCAGTTCGGGGCAGTGCCGGGTTCTGATAGAGAAACTGCACAAACGCCCGCTCCTCGCGAGTCAGCGGCATCGAGACCGGAAATGTGTACTCCTGGACCCGAAAAACCTCAACCTCAGAACTGGCGCTAAAGGTCTGGATAAATCGGGTCTCATTCTCAAAATCGCGCGAGTAGAAAACCAGCGCGAGGTTATGCCCGACACCCGAAGGCAAAGCGGCGTTGATAAAAATCTCGGTAACAAATGGTAGCCGGCTAACAATACTTTCAACAAGCGTTCGCGGCTCATCACTCTTAATCTGCAAAGCACCCATCACCCAGTTACCGCCCAACAAAGGTGGCACCACCAGCGTCAGGTGGAACGAACGGATAAGCCCGTTTTTCACCAATTGCTCCAGCCGGCGCCGATACTCATCTTCGTTTAATCCTGCTGGCTTTAAATCCGCCTCATCCGGAAACCAGCCCCTAACCTCGGCAATTCTCAGCGCCGCAAGGTCTGCCGGTTCAAGAACAATCATCCTGCCTCCTTTTCTTCTTTGCCCAACCTTTTTGCCCGGACAACACCCATTTACCTCAAATCAGTAGGCACCACGCCGGGAAAGAACCGCCGGCACCGTTTTCAGGATTATGACAAGGTCGCCGAAAAGTGTCCACTCCCGCACATAGCGGGTGTCAAGTTTGACCCGCTCCTCATAAGCGGTGTCGGTTCTGCCCGAAACCTGCCAGAGCCCGGTGAGTCCGGGCGGAACCCGAAACAAGAGCAGTGAGTAGTCCTGGTAGTAACCGACCTCCTTCTCGACAATGGGCCTTGGTCCCACCAGACTCATCTGACCAATCAGGACATTGAGCAACTGAGGAAGTTCATCAATGCTGAACTTGCGCAAAAAGCGACCCAGCGGTGTTACCCTCGGGTCGTCTTTCAACTTGAATGTCTGCTCAAACTCCGCCCGCTTCACCGGGTCATTTTTTAAAATCTCCTCAAGCCGCTGTTCGGCATCTTTATACATCGTCCGGAATTTCAGCAAGTAAAACTGTTGCATATTTCTGCCTAACCGGCGATGTTTATAAAAAACTGGACCCGGGCTGGTCAGTTTGACGAGCAGGGCAACCAAGAGCATCGGCAGCCCGAGAATCAACAGAACAAGTAATGAGAGTAACAGGTCAACAATCCGCTTCAAACGGCGGCCAATACTGTAAGGCACAAACGGACCAACCGGCCGGGGATGAGGACCGAGAAAATAGGCGGACATCCGAAATGAAGAAATGCCCACAAAGTCCACAAAGTAACGCGGTGCCACCTGGCTAACGAGGTATTCGGTCTTCGGGTCGGTGATATCAACAACTATTAAATCAACCTTATCGATTCTACCTATCTTATCACTATTAGCCTTCATCCACCGCTCTAAATCTTCAATCAGGACCGTCTCGACACTGTGAAAACCCCACCAGCGTAAAAGGCGGACCTTATCCCGGTTAAAATCGGTAACAAAAAGCACCCTCTGGGGTGCAAGCCGCCGGAGCACAACCCCGATTAACGGCGCCAGAAAAGTTAGATAACACCACAGCAGCAACCAGAACTTTACCGTGAGCGGTTCACACCAGGACCAGACCGAATGGACAACACTGTAAGACACATAAGTTAGGGCAAAAGCCGCCTGCGTTCGGATTGTTAACCCGTAGTTGGCACGCGCCGTGGACTCAAACTCACCAACCAGATAACTGGCAAGCGCCAGCAGAAACCAGACCATCCCCACCGTAGTTACGCCGATGGAAAAAGGAACAAAAAAAAGCCGCAGCAGGGCGATAACGATAAAAAGCAAAAGCAGCTCAAGAAAGATTAAAACCGCGTTACTTCGCCCGCTGGCAAGGTTCATACAATTTAATTACGCGCGCTGCCGCGTAAAGCCCGGCTGAATGGTCTCAGCCGTTTTTAACGAATTTTCTTTTTGTGGCGCAGTGCCTTACGACGCTTCTTGTACTTGTGCCTTTTGATTTTCCGTAATTTACGCTTCCGACCGCAGGGCATCAACGCTCCTTTTTACCTTATTACTACACGCCACCCTTCATCAAATTTGCCTTCAAAAGACGCGATGCTTTAAATACCGGCACGCGCCGGGGTGGAATGTTTACCGTCGCCTTGGTTCTTGGATTTCGGGCAACCTTGGGCTTGCGCAGTTTGGTTGACAGAACACCAAACCCTCTGATTTCAACTCGGTTACCCTCCTGAAGTGCGCGACACAACTCCTCAATAAACAACTGGACAATTCTTCCGACATCGCGCTTGGTAATATTCGGTGCCATCTGACGGGAGATGTTCTCAACAATATCGGCTTTCGTTATCGTCATATTCGCTCCCTCCTATGAGCAACTACTACACTTATGAGAACTGCAACTACTGCAGCCCTTACTGGTAGACTGCACCTTCTTTTCCGCTCCGGCAACACCGAACACGGAAAAAACCCTTGAAATCTGGCTGCTCCCGCAATCGGGGCAGACTAAACCCTTTTCCTCTTCCTCATTCCGAATCAGCTCCTCAAACACCTTACCGCAGGAGCCGCAACAGAACTCTCTAATTGGCATAACTAATTATAAAAATGAGACTTCTAAATGTCAAGCATTCCGTTTTGCTACTTTGGGGGAACTTAAAAGAGCCAGCACCGCGCCGGCAAGGTAAAACGACCCGGCAACAACAATCGGCAACCTGCCCGCAGAAAGCTCTTCGGCTCGCCTCAGCGCCGCTTTCAAATCTGGTGCCGTTTCGGCAAGGACCCCAAGTCGCCGAAACACCCCTTTGAGTACCAATGGGTTCAGCGCCCGCGGTGAATCGGGTGCAACAACAATTGCGGTATCGGTGAAAGGTGCGAACGGCGCTATCGTTTTTTTAACCAGTTTACCCCGGAGTGAGCCGTAGATTAAAACCACCTTATCCTTTAAATACTCCCGAATCACACCGGCAAGCGCCCCTCCGGACTCGGGATTGTGGCAGGAGTCAACAATCAACAGCGGATTTGTGCGAATAACCTGGCAGCGCGCCGGAATCACAACCTTTGATAACCCCTGAACCGCCGGTTCAAATCTAATCCGTCCGTCGCTTTTTGCCAGAACCCCGAGCACGGTTAATGCGGTCCGGCAGTTCTCAATTTGATGCCGGCCCAGAAGGTTGAGATTCACCCTGCCGCCTCCCAACTCGGTCCAGCAGGAAAAACCAATACCGCCCTCGCCCACACTCTCATCCCAGACCCGTGACCGCTCATCAACCCAGAAAGGAATCGCCCCAACTTTACGAGCCTGAACCTCCAGTTCCTGTCTCGCCTCAGCAAATTGCGACCCAATCACAACCGGTTTCCCGGCACGCATTACACCCGCCTTTTCCCTTGCGATTTTTCGCAGTGTGCCACCGAGGACCTTAATATGGTCATAACCGATTCTCGTAATCACCGAAACCACTGGTTCCGACAGATTGGTCGCATCCAGCCTGCCGCCCAGCCCGACTTCAATAACCGCATAATCAACCCGGGCACGGGCAAAAAAGTCAAACGCCATTGCCGTCAGCAGCTCAAAATAACTGACCCTCTGACGCTTGACCAGCGGCTCAAATCTTTCTACTAAACGGGCAAAATTCTTTTTGGTTATCGGCGCGCCATTGAGTTGAATCCGCTCCCGAACCGAAACCACATGGGGGGAAACAAAAAGCCCGGTCCGAAACCCGCACCCCCGCAAACCGGCTTCAACCATATAAGCCACCGAACCTTTACCCTTGGTCCCGGCAATCAGAACCACATTGTTGAGCTGTCTCTGAGGGTTGCCGGCAAGTTCCAGCAGACGCCGGATGTTATCAAGTTTAAACTCGTTCCGAACCAGTGTTTTCTTTTCGTAATTTACCAGTGAGTCAAGAAACGCCCGCGCCGTTTTATAAGTCACCCTGCACCTCCTCAGGACCGGTGCGCAACTCAATACCCCGTTTTGAATTGCAACAGAACTCAATAAACTCTTTGACCTCATCCGCCGCACAACTCTCCCGCAGCTCCTGCTCAACCCTTTTCAGTGCCGGACTCAGGTTAAGCCCGGACCGATACACAATCCGAAACAACTCGCTTAGGAGTTCAATCTTTTCCTGTGCCATTTTAGCACGGTGTAAACCAACCATATTTAACCCGCGCACCCGACAGGGCTTGCCCGCAGCAAGCACAAACGGCGGGATATCGCGATTGACATAAGAGTGCGCACCGACCATTGCCAGTTTCCCTATCCGGCAAAACTGATGAACACCGGTCAATCCGCCCAGATTGGCACCGTCGTGCACCTCGCTGTAACCACCTAACTGTACCCCATTGGTTAAAACGCAGTTGTTGCCCAGCCGGCAGTTATGGGCGATGTGGACATAGTTCATTATGTAATTGCCGTCGCCAATCGAAGTTACCTTTCCTGGCCCACAGGCACGGTGCACCGTAACATACTCAAAAAACACATTGTTCTGACCAATCACCACTTCACTCTTTTCACCCTGATAGGAACGGTCCATCGGCTCGGTACCGACAACTACGCCCGTGCCAAACCGGCAATTGGCACCCACCGTTACCCTCCCTTCAAAACGGCAGAATGGCCCAATTTCACACCCCGGACCCAGCACCACTTCGGCACCGACAAGGGCGCTCGGGTGCACTAACGGACCGCGCCCATCACCACCGCCTCGCACGCCCGCTCTCCTTCTACGAAAACGGTGCCTTCAAACTTGTACAAACCGGCTTTTGCTGTAACCAGCCGCACCACAATGCGCAACCGTTCCCCGGGTCTGACCACCCGCCGAAACCGCACCCGCTCAATTCCGGCAAAAAGGGTCGCCTTGCCTTTTTTCTCCGGCTCCTTTACCAGCGCCAGCACAATGCCCGCCTGAGCAATCGCCTCAACCATCAAAACACCGGGGAGAATCGGGTTTCCCGGAAAATGTCCGGCAAAGTAGAACTCGTCTGCGCGGACATCGCGCCACGCCTCAATCTCATCTCCCTCGAGCCGCGCCACACCGTCAATAAACAAAAACGGCTCCCGATGGGGCAGATACTCCTTGACATTGATATCAACTGCCATCAACCCTCCTTTGCAAAGGCATGGCATCCCATGCCCGTTTTGGAACCGCTAAATTTTATGAACTTCCTTAACTTTTGGACCAGACTTAGGTTTAATCTGTGCCCGGGGTTAAATGCGATGAGCTCCGCCTCAAGTTGACACTCCAGAAGCGTCAAATCACCCAGCAAATCAAGCACCTTGTGCCGGCAGGGCTCGTTTGCGAAACGCTGGCGCGCGGGAAAAAGCCAGCCGTTTACCTCCCGTAACTTGAAACCGACCAACTTTCCCACTCGTTTGCCAGTAGTTGTCTTTCCAAATGTCCGCGCCGGCGCAATCTCCCGGATAAAAAAATTGGGTGTAATCAGGCCCGAAAAAAATTGCATCGGCACGATACCCTTAATCTCATAAAAAATGTGAAATCTTAAACCGGCACCGGGCAGGGCAATGATAAACCGCTCGCCCGACTTTACACCAACCGGCTGGTTAACTCTTAAAAACCGGGCACCGTTATCCTGACGCTGTAAACCCGCCCGCTGTAAAAGCCGGACAAAGTGCCGGGCGCTGCCATCATCAAAAGGTAACTCCGCCCCTTCAACCTCAACCTCAATGTCGGTAACCCCAAGGCAGTAACAGGTGGCGAGAAAATGCTCTACCGTCAAGAGCCGACACTTTCCATCGGTAAGATAGGTGTAACCATTCCCGGCACCGGCGTTTGTCCAATGGGCTTTAATGACCCGATTGAAAACTATTCCCGAACCCGGAACTCCGGGTCGAACCCTCATTTTTACCCTTTTCTTGGTTTTCAACCCCCAACCCGCAATCTCTGCCTCTCGCCTGATGGTAAATTGGCTCACTTATCCCTGCCAAATGTTTGCCACAACTTTGCCCAGAACCTGACCATCTCTTCATAGGGGCGAGCCGGTATTCCCCAGTATTTTGCCCCGGCCGGAACCGACCGGAACACCGCCGACTTCGCATAAATCACACTGTTGGCACCGATTGCAATATGGTCCTTTATCCCGCTCTGACCCGCAATCATCACCCCATCGCCAACCGTTGTGCTACCCGCAATACCGCTCTGGGCAACAATGATACAGTTCTTACCAATCTTCACATTGTGGGCGATGTGTACCTGCGCATCAATCTTTGTCCCCTGTCCAATTATCGTCTTCCTTCCGGTCTTTGCCTGTGCCACTGTAACATTGGGCCCGATTTCAACATCGTCCTCAACAACCACCCAACCGTCGTGCTCCCGCCTCCGGAAAACTGCCCCATCCTTCTCATAGCCGAAACCATCCCAGCCAATCACCGTGCCGGGACCAATCCTGACCCGGCAGCCAATTTTTACCCTCCTCCAGATAATAACCCCGGCACTCAGCACCGTTTCCGCACCAATCTCCACCTCGGGACCGATATAAACAAACGGTGCCACCTGTACCGTATCCGCAACCTTTGCCCCGGGTTCTATCCAGACGAATGACGGTAGATGAGTTCTGCCATTCTGCTCTTCGGCACTTCTACTCTTCGGGGCGCTCAATGTTTTCGGCGGTTCTGCCCCTCGGCGCTCAAATTGCGCGGGAGCCATCTTCCTATCTCTTGATGGGAACATCCCAGACTTCTTCCCCTCCCTTGATGGGATGGGACAAAGAGGAGGGTCAATATGCGGCCTTCGGGTCTTCTATTCTTCGGTACTTCTCCACTATTTAACTTCTGCGTTTTCAAGAGTAGAAGGGCTTAAGGATTAATGCTGGAGTAAAGCGTCTGGACCACGCTGCTCACCCGCTCGCGCAGCACCTCTTTGCGCTCCGCCGTACCATCCTGAGATTTAATCAGCACCCCGGTTCGTACATCAACCACCGACAGCTGAAATGTTATCTGGCGCTCCCGCTTGGAACATTCGCCAAAAATGCAGCAGTCGGCGTCCAGGGCGCGAGCAACATCCAGCGCCTGCTCCATCTGAATCTGCTGGCTACCATAGCCGCGCGCCTGCACCACCTCATCCACCTTTCGGTCCGGCAACACCTCGACATTTGCCTTGGAACCGAGCAGGGCATTCACAAACCCTCTAATCTGCGCCCCAATTCGCTCCCGCTGTGCCTCATCGTTGGCATCGTAAATCGCCATAATTGCATATACCTTTTTGACCGGACCGGTTGCCGGTACCGGGGCATAACGCCGGTTCAGCTCTTCAAGCACCAGTTCGGTTAAATCCAGCCCCACCTCACCGAAAATAATCCCCGCTTTTTCCGCATCAACTACCAAGGCGAACCCCTCCTGTTGTGCTACCGTGCGTACCGCCGAGTCAATCTGCTCAACAATTGGCGCCAGGAGTTCCTGATTCTTTTGCTCAATCTTCCCATTTTTACCGTAAACCTGGACGAGATAACTGTCGTAGCGTTGCTTGCGGCTTTCCACCTCGGCCATTTTTGCCCGCTTTCCCTCCTCAGAAAGGGAAAGCTGCTGGGACTCATACTCCTCTTTTGCCTGCTCATACTCCTGTCTCAGGGACTCGGCCTTTGCTTCGTAAGCCGCAATCTCTTTATCCAGCTCCTTTTTTGCCGCCCTTGCACCCTCGTACTGTGCGATAATCCGCTCCGAATTCACATAACCAACCTTGAACTCTTTGCCCTCAGCCCGCGCACCGAGAACTAAAATCAGCAGCCATCCAATCGAGCCGAATAACGCCGCCGCCGAAAAGCGCGGCCGCCACACTTCTGCTCTTCTGCACATCTGCGCTTTCATTGCGCCTCCTTTTCTGCAGTGTCAAGCAACTGGCCCGAAATCAGCCGGCCATCTGCTTCAACCCGCAATTTAATTCGGGCAAGTTGCCCGCATCGGTAATCTTTCCCGGTTGGCACGATAGTCACCCGCAGATAGTTATCGGTTAATGCCTTGCCACCCGGTTCCAGCACCGCCTCGCGCACCGTTCGGTCAAACCGCTGGTAGTACGCTGCCCGCCTTTTCTCCGAAAACTCCCGCAATCGCTGCACCCGCTTCTGCTTTATCAACCGGTCCACAACATCACCCAACACCGCCGCCCGCGTTCCAGGACGCACCGCATAAGGAAAGACATGGAGATATTTGACCGGCACCGACTGCAAGAAATCTTCCGTGCGGGCAAACGACGCTTCATCTTCACCGGGAAAGCCTACTATCACATCGGCGCCGATGTTCGCTTCCGGCTTCACCGCTTCCAGTCGTTCGATTACCTTTCGATAATAAGCACTGGTATAACGCCGACCCATCATCGCCAGAATTCGGTCATCACCACTCTGCAGCGGAATGTGAAAATGAGCGCACACCCTTGAATCCTGGATAACTTCCAGCAACTCTTCGTCAAAACAGTCCGGCTCAATCGATGCCATCCTGATTCGGAACCGTCCCGGGACTTTTAGCAACAAAGCAAGCAAACCTGCCAGTTTGTAACCCTCACTCTGATACTTCCCGAGGTTCAAGCCCGTAAGCACCACCTCTTGAAAACCTTGCTTCCGAAGCTCGAGGAACTGCTCCCGCACCTTTTCCGCCGGTAAAGAAACAGGCTTGCCCCTTACCTGCGCCACCACACAGTAACTACAGCCGTTGTCGCATCCGTCCTGGACTTTGAGTAGCGCTCGACTGCGCACCGCCAGCGGCACAACGCCCGCAATTTCCTTTTGCTTCCGCCAGTTGTTCCAGACTTCATCCACACCGGGAAGAGAGGTCAACTGGGCGAGAGCCCGTTCAGCGTAACAACCAAGAACCACAATCCGCGGCTTGGGCTGTAATCGGCTGAGGCGCCGAATCAGCGCCAGCGAACTGCGGTCGGCATTGGTGGTAACGGTGCAGGTATTGACATAGACCGCATCCGCTTCCCGGGGATTGGTTACCAGTTTTACCCCCTGCTGCTGAAGCCGCGCCCGCAAGCAGTCACTCTCGGCTTGATTCAGCCGACAGCCAACGGTTATAACCGCTGCGGTCATTAACTAAAGACCCTCGATATCGCGCAGATGGTCCCCAAGGGTAAATTTGTCCGGTGGCAACTCTTCTTCAATAATCTCTTCGGTTTCCTCTTCCGGTTTCGAGCGGGGCTGCAGCGCCTTCTCACTTAAAATCACCCGCCGATTGTTCACATCGACCCGCAGCACCTTCAACTCCAGTTCCTGACCAATCAGATAACTTTCCTTCACCTTTTTACCGGCGCCTTGCGCCAACTGGCTCAAAGGCACAAACCCCTCAATTCCGTAGTTCAACCCGACTACGATTCCGGGCTTGGGAATATCAAGAATCCGTGCCTTGACGATATCACCCTCTTTCATCTCCTGAGTCAGTCGGTAAAACGGGTCTTCCTGCGTCTGCTTCAAACCGAGGGAAATCCGGCGGTTCTCCTTGTCAATCTCCAGGATAATCGTTTCCACCGTCTGTCCCTTCTTCACCACCTCGCGCGGATGCTTAACCTTCTTCGTCCACGACAGGTCGCCATTATGGATTAAACCCTCAATACCCTCCTCCAGTTCCACAAACGCCCCAAAATCCTTGAGCGCCTTCACCTTACCGGTAACCCGCTGCCCCACCTTGTAGCGTTCATCAATTAGCGACCAGGGGTCGGGCATCGTCTGTTTCAAACCGAGGGAAATCCGGCGGTTCTCCTTGTCGATGTTCAACACCACCGCCTCCACCTCCTGGTCAACCGAAAGTATCTGGGCGGGATGGTGAATCGTCTTCGTCCAGGACATTTCGGAAATGTGGATTAACCCCTCGATACCTTTCTCTAACTCTACAAAAGCCCCATACTCCGCCAGCGTTGTCACCCGTCCTTTCACCCGCGAACCAATCTGATACTTCTCCTCCACCTTCTCCCAGGGATGCGGCGTCAACTGCTTCAATCCCACCGTAATCCGGCCGGTGTTCATATGGGCTGAAAGCACCTTCACTTTTAACTTCTCGCCCACCTGGACCACTTCGCTGGGATGAACCACTTTGACCCATGCCAGGTCTGAGATATGCAGCAGGGCATCAACACCGCCGATATCAATAAATGCACCAAACTCGGTTATCGTCTTGACCGTTCCTTCGATTACATCGCCGACCTGCAACTTCGACAACAACTCCTGGCGCAGCGCCTCCTGTCGTTCCTCAAGCAACGCCCGTCGGGATACAACGATGTTTTTCTTATGCCAGTTCACCGAAAGAATTTTCACCTCAAACACCTTGCCTACCAGAGCATCGAGATTCGCTACTGGCCGCATATCAACCTGTGACCCGGGCAGAAAAGCATCCAGCCCCAAAACATCAACCGCCAGTCCCCCTTTGACCCGGCGTAACACCACCGCATTTACCGGCTCACCCTGTTCGGACTTCTGCTTAATCGTCTCCCACGCCAGCTGAAAATCCGCCTTCTTCTTGGAGATGACCGGAAAGCCCTCTTTGTCTTCGAGCGCATCGATGTACACCTGGACCTGCTGTCCCTCAACCGCCTCTTCGGGATTGCGGAACTCATCCAGCGGCAGAATACCCTCTGCCTTCAACCCAATATCGACCAGTACCGCATTGGGTAACTTTTTAATAATCGTACCGGTAACGATTTCACCCTCCCGATATGATGGGAAGGAACCGGTGTAGATATCTCCTGACTCTAACCGCGCTTGACTGTTGTTATTAATACCTTCACTCATTACTGACAGACCTCCTTAAACTTGGTTGTTTATCACAACCAGAATCTCTAAGTATTCGGGCAATTTCTTCCACCGCCTTGGCCGGAGTTGAGGCACCAGCAACAATCCCGATTTTTTTAAAGCGCGCCCAGCGTCTCAGATTAAACCCCGTCGCACCAGTCAGATGGACCACCGGTTTACCGCTCGACCGAACAATCTCTGCCAGCCGTCGGGTATTGGCGCTGTTCTTACCTCCTACCACAACAATCGCATCAACCCGCTTCGCCAGCCGCAGCGCCGCTTCCTGCCGCGCCACTACTTCGGCACAGACGGTGTCGAAAACCCGGATTTCAGTATAGCGAAAATTAAGCAGATTGGCAACTGCTTCCTTAAGCCGCTCCCGCCCGATTGTCGTCTGCGCCACAATCCCAACCCGTCCTGAGATTTTCATTCGGGGTGCGAACACCCTTGCCCCATTGCCGGCAGCGGCAAGAATCGCCTTGACCTCGGGATGATTCTTTTCCCCAACAACAACAACCTGATAACCTTCTGCTGCCAGCCGCCGGGCAACCTGCTGAACCCGCCGCACATAAGGACAGGTCGCATCAATCACCTCAATCTGCCTTCGCTCACATTCATCAAAAACCTCGGGCGGACATCCATGCGCCCTTATCACCAGCGCCCCATCCTGCACCTCATCCAGGCTTAGTACCGCCCTTATTCCCGCGCTTGTGAGTTCGTCGAGCACTTGCGGATTGTGCACCAGTTGCCCGAGTGTATAAACCTTTCCCAATCGTTTTAATCCCCCTTTTGCCAGTTTGATTGCCCTCTCCACCCCGAAACAAAATCCGGTCGGTTGAGCGATAATCACCTTGGGCATATCTACTTTACCTCTGCGCCCTTGCTCTTCTGTGCCTCTGCCTGGACCCGTCTGAAAACCTCGGCGGTTAACCGTTCGTAGCCGGTCCGACTCGCCTCATAATCATCTGGGTACACCGGCAAACCAAACCGTACCTCGATTGCTCCCCGCCCCTTGGGTTTGTGGCGCAACCCCAGCCTCACAAAATCCCGGTCAACCCAGTAAGAGACAATCGACTGTGCCATACCAGAAATAAATGCCGGTATAACCGGCACCTGATTAAGAACCGCCAGCATCCCGACTCCGGGTTTAAACGCCCCGATTTCGCCGTTTCTGCTTCTCGTCCCTTCAGGAAACAGAACCAGCGTCTGGTTCCGACGCAAAACCGCTCCACAGCGCTTTATCGCGCCCAGGTCAATTCCTTTTCTCCCCACGGGCAGCGCATTCCAGCTCTTGATTAACCAGGCAAAAGGTCGATACCGAAAAAGCTCCTCTTTCGCAAGGAAGTAAACCTCTCTTGCCGCTGCCCAGCCCAGAATCAAAGGGTCAAAATTGGAAGTGTGATTTGCGGCGATTATCTGTCCACCGTTAACAAGATGCTCCCGTCCCACGACCCGCAGTCCCAATAACAACTTCGCCAGAGGATAGGTCCCAAGCCAGGCAATCCGCCACCGTAACCTCATCTTCTTCCTGTAAGGCGCTGCCGTGCCAGGGCACAAACCACTGCCACCTGTTCATCAATTGTCAAATCGGTGGTATCAATCAAAACCGCATCGGGTACCCGGCGCAATGGTGAAATGAGCCGATGAGAATCAATCCGGTCCCGTTTCAAAAGGTTTCTCCTTACCGCTTCTCTTCCTACTTTGGTCTGCCCGCTGCTATTCAATTCCTGTTCCCGACGCTTCACCCTTTCGCCCAGGGCGCAATCAAGAAAAACCTTCAATTGTGCCCTGGGAAAAACAACGCTGCCGATATCCCGTCCTTCGCACACCACATTTTTACCTCTTGCCAGACGACGCTGTTCCCGAACCATCTTTGCTCGTACGGCAGCAATGGCACTAACTTCAGAAACCAACCCGCTAACCGCCGGACTCCTTATCGCCTCGGTCACATCTTGACCGTCTAACCTTACCTGCAACTTACCGCGATGCCACACAATATCGACCTTGGTTGAATCGAGTAACCGTTTTAGGGCATCTTCATCGCCGATATCAATCCCGCTTCTCAGCACCTTCAAAGTTACCGCCCGGTACATCGCCCCGGTATCAAGATAACAAAAACCTAACTTTTGGGCACACAACCGCGCGGTCGTTGATTTACCGGACCCAGCAGGTCCGTCAATCGCGATAACGAATCCCGTTTTCTTCACTCCACTGACTCCCGCAGGGCGTACTGCTGTGCCAGTTGTAACTGCATCTGCCGTAATCTTGAAGCAATCGTTCGGGCGACAAGCCGCATCATCACATAGCCCAATCGAGGGTCTTCGTCAAACAGCCGCTCCAATTCTTTAACATCAAACTCCAGATAACTACAATCGGTAATCGCCCTACTGCCCGCGGTGTAGTGAGGGTTGCCGACCAATCCCGACCAGGCAAACATCTGTCCCGGTCCCAGAGTCATCAACTGATAGGTCTGATGCGCCACCCCGAAATCCAGCGTCAGGATAACCGCCAGCCGCCCCAAAACCAGAATGTAAAACTTAGTCGCCGGCTCACCCTGCACATCAATCATCTCTCCCGCCTTTACCGACCCTGACCGGGCAATACGGGCAATTCGCTCCAGCTCCCCGTCATCCAGCCGTTCAAAACCCTCGATGTCCCTTAGAAAATTTTTCACACCATTGATATCCATCTTACCCCCTTAAAAATGCTCCTGAATCGAAACCCAGAAAACCCGATTCATTCGGGTTTGTTCGTTATTCCCGAAAATATCCCGCAGGGCAAAACCAAGCCGGACCCGTTCCTGAAAAGTCCAGGCAATACCGGTGTTCAACCAACCACCTCGCCACCGATTCTCGGCTGGAAGGTCATTCAACGCCGGGTCGTATTCCACTACCAGTTCCACATCTCCCGGCAGCAACTGATTGACAACCAAAAAGCCGTTAAACCCCTGCCACCAGTTCACGCCCAATTCGCAATAGGTCCGGCTCGCCTCAATCGTCTTCCCCAACGCCAGATACACCCCTTTTTCTTTTACTGTAAACCGCTCGCCATCACAATAGTCATAACCCTGACTCTCAAACCCGAGTGCTAAGTCAGGCACATAGCCCATTTCCTTCAGAATTGCGACCCTTACCATAAGTTCCGGCCTTGGTCTTGACATTTCCGGGACACCGCTGCCAATCAGTCGGTTCACGCTGTAAGACATCCCCATCGTTAGCCGGTCAAAGAGTCCAACGCTGAACCGCGCCAGGACCCCACCTTCGCCCCACATCCGTACCCCGCCATAGTACTCGCCGTGAGCTAACGAAATCGGCACCGGCTGGTCGATATGATAAATCACCCCAGCCGCGGGTAAAGCGAAAACCGCCCATAAGAACACAACACAAGTTCTCATATTGGTTCAGCATAAAGCAAAACCCGCTTAAGTCAAGAGTAGTAAATCCTCTCAGGCTCTATCTGTTATCGCGGCTTCGGCTAAACTGTATAGACCCTAAGGTATTAACCAAATCGGCTTGACCTACCACTGCCGGCAAATACAATTTAATTATGAGCGGGAGGTTCAAACTCCGTGCCCCATTTAAGCCTGCCGGTGACCAGCCCGAAGCAATCGCCCGACTCGTTGAGTTCCTCGAGTCCGGCGCTCGCTTTTCCACCTTATTAGGAGTCACCGGCTCAGGCAAAACCTTTGTTATGGCAAATGTCATCGCCCGCCTTAACCGGCCCACGATCGTCCTATCTCATAACAAAACCCTTGCGGCACAACTCTACGGCGAGTTCAAGCAGTTTTTCCCCGAGAATGCCGTCGAATACTTCATCTCCTATTACGACTACTATCAACCCGAGGCTTATGTCCCAGAGCACGACCTTTACATTGAGAAGGATGCCTCGATCAACGAAGAGATTGAAAGATTACGGTTGCGTGCCACCTCCAGTTTGATCGAGCGCCGCGATGTGATTGTTGTCGCTTCGGTCTCCTGCATCTACAACCTCGGTGAACCCTGGGAGTTTAAAGAATCCCTCTTCCCCATTGAACTGAACAAGGAGTTAAACCGCGACCAACTCCTCGAGCAACTGGTGAAACTCCAGTACACCCGAAACGACTTTGAGTTAAAAAGGTCCACTTTCCGGGTCCGAGGTGATGTGGTGGAAATCCACCCCTCCCATCGTGACTACGGTGTCCGGTGCGAATTCGACGGCGACCGTGTCGCCCGGTTGAGCATCTTCGACATCCTGACCGGAGATTTAATTGAACGCCGGGAACGGGCTGTAATCTACCCGGCAAGGCACTTTGTCACCGAAGAGGAACGGGTTGAACGGGCACTAAAATCCATCGAACACGAGCTGCGGCAACGGGTGGCAGAACTGGAGGCACAGGGCAAAATCCTGGAAGCACAGCGCTTGAAGACGCGCACAAAGTTCGACTTGGAGATGATAAAAGAATTTGGCTACTGCCCGGGAATTGAAAACTACTCCCGCCACTTTCTGGGCAAAGCACCAGGCGAAAGACCCTACTGTCTCCTTGACTACTTCCCGGCAGACTATCTAATGTTCATTGACGAATCCCATGTAACCGTTCCCCAGATTCAAGGTATGTACAATGGTGATCGAGCCCGTAAACAGGTTTTGGTCGATTACGGATTCCGTCTCCCTTCCTGTCTTGACAACCGACCCCTAAGATTTGACGAGTTTGAGCGCTTAATCAATCAGGCAATTTTCACCTCGGCAACTCCGGGCGACTACGAACTCACTGTAAGCCAGGACCGGGTCGCAGAACTTATCGTCCGTCCCACCGGACTGGTAGACCCGAAGATGACAGTCAAACCGACTAAAAATCAGGTTGATGACCTTATCAATGAAATCCGCACGCGGGTAACGCAGCAGGAACGGGTGCTGGTCACAACCCTGACCAAACGGATGGCTGAAGACCTGGCGGAGTATCTGACCGAAATGGGTATCCGGGTTCGTTATCTCCACTCCGAAATTGAACCCCTGGAGCGGGTGCAGATTCTGCGCGGGCTGCGTCTCGGTGAGTTTGATGTCCTGGTGGGCATTAATCTGTTACGCGAAGGTCTGGATTTGCCGGAAGTGTCACTGGTCGCAGTGCTTGATGCCGACAAAGAGGGGTTTCTCCGCGACGCCCGTTCGCTGATTCAGACCGCGGGCCGCGCCGCAAGAAATGTACGAGGTGAAGTGATTCTCTACGCCGACAATCTCACCCGCTCAATCCGTAATGCCCTCGCTGAGACCGAAAGGCGCCGTCAGAAGCAACTTGAGTTCAACAAACGGCACGGCATTGTCCCGCGCTCAATTGAAAAGACCGCGCAGGAGGTCCTTGAGACTACGGCGGTAGCCGACGCAAACCAGGAAAGGGAACTGGATGAAGAAGAGTGGCTGGTCGCCGAAGGAACAAACCCATTGGAACTGCTTGAGCGTTTGGAAAAGGAAATGAAAGCCGCCGCCCTTGCCCTTGAGTTTGAGAAGGCAGCGCAACTGCGCGACCGAATTCGGCAGATTAGACAGGGGATTGAAGACGAAGAGTGGAAAGAGGCGCGGCGGAAAAGAATAAAAAAGCGCTGATACTCGCCCAAAACGCTGTGTTCCCAGAACGGGACAAAGAAAACGTTTATCCAGTTAACTTTTCACCATTCGCCAAAACAGGCTCTTGGCCAAAGAGGCGATGGTCATCGCCCGCGCCGGACAGATTTCCGCACAGCAAAAACAGGCGATGCATCTCTTACGATTTATCACCGGATAAGGGTTGAGGTTAATCGCCTGCACCGGACAGTTTTGGGCACATTCACCGCATTGAATACAGCGATGACAGTTGAGTTGCGGGGTGCGGCGCAAAAGAGGATAAATAAGGGTTGACACCTTACTAACCGCCGCCGCAAGCCCCACGGGTGGTAAGCGAAACCCTTTTATCGGCGCAAAGTCGCCGAGAATTGCCATTTCCTCCTGCCGTATCGGACCCAGGTGCCGCGCCGCTGCCGTCCGGCAGAGCGGAATCTTCTCCGGTTTGCCGCCGGCAAGAAGTACCATCACCGCGTCAAGGGCAACCCCGTTGGCACTTGTAATCAGCAGTTTAAGGTCCAGCACCCGACCGCCACTTGGCCCGTTTGGACCATCCATTCCCCGGATACCGTCCATAATATTGACAATCGGAATCGGCACCGCCTGATAGATGTCAACAAGCAGCTCGGCAAACTCGAGACCATTCTTCGCTATGGCATGAAGATAGGTTTTGTGTCCCCCCGGGATGATGCCAAAGATGTTTTTGACCGCGCCGGTGATTATCGTTAACCCGTGCGTTTTGAACACCGGCAAGTTGAGAATCACATCCGCTTCCCGGAGCAAACCCGAAACTGGTACCCCGGGAACGAAGCGCGACTTAAGAGGCAGATTGAAAACCTCCAGCCCCGGATTAACAAAATACTCCCCTGCTGCCTCCACCACGCCGGTTGGTTTTAGGTACGCTTCAAGCGGAATTTTGTGCACACCCGCCGGATTGTCACCCACCCAGATTCCACTCGCCCCGCGCCGTTTCAACTCGCGCACCGCAAGCCGAACAAGTTCTGGATTAGTGGTTACGCTCCGCTCGGGCGGATGGGGTGCAAGGAGATTGGGTTTAACCCAAACCCTTTTCCCGGTAAAGTCAAACTCAAGAAAGTCAAACGCCTCCTCAACCGCCGATGCTAAATCATCAACCTTTCGGACAAGGACGCGGTCCAAGCGGGGCTACGGTTATTGCCCGGGGATTATGTAAAGCACATTGGCGAGCGACACAATCGCCTCAGGCTGTTTCTCCTTGCCTTCAGGTACACCCGCATCTTTAAAGGTCACATCGACCATCTTCACGACACCTTCTTTAATCGTGTATCCGCCACAGACCGCACTTCCCCCCGATTTGAGAAACACGACAGGCATTTACACCTCCTTTTTACACCTCAGGCTTTGGCAACGGACAGCGCAAAGGTTTGTCAACCCGTAACCCAAGCACATAGTCCGCTTGAAGCAGTTTGTGAATCTCGCGCGTCCCTTCGTAAATCTGAGCACCCTTGGCGTTGCGGTAAAACCGCTCCACGGGGTACTCGTCCGAAAATCCATAGGCGCCGAAAATCTGCACGGCATTACTTGCCGCCTTTTCGGAGGCGGCGCAGGCATAAAACTTTGCCGCTGAGGTTTCTCGGGTCCCCGGCCTTCCCTGATTTTTCACCCAGCCCGCTTTGAGATAAAGCAACCGGGCAACTTCGTAATCCATTGCCATCTCGGCAATCATTTCCTTCACCAGTTGGTGCTCGGCAATCGGTTTGCCAAATGTGTACCGGGTCTTGGCATACTCAACCGAAGCGTCAAGACAGGCGCGGATTAAACCGGTTGCACCGGCACCTACGGTGTAGCGCCCCTGGTCTAAGGAAAACATCGCAATCTTAAACCCCTCGTTGGGAAATCCGAGCATATTCTCCTCCGGCACCACAACATCCATCATTGCAATTGAACCGGTATTGCCGGCGCGGACGCCCAGTTTCCCTTTAATTGTTGAGGTTGTTAGCCCCGGCATACCCCGTTCGAGTATAAAGCACGATATCCCCGAGTGGTCGCGCCGTTTCTGCTTTTCAAGGTCGGTCCAGGCAAAAATGAGAAAAGTATCGGCAACATCGGCGAGCGAAATCCAGGTCTTCTCACCATTGATGATGTAGCGTTTCCCATCCTTACGCGCCCAGGTCTTCAATCCAACCACATCCGAACCCGCACCCGGCTCGGTGAGACCAAACGCCCCGAATCGCTCCCCTTTTGCCAGCGGAACAAGGAATCGCTGCTTCTGTTCTTCACTACCCCAAGTAAGAAGTGTCAGTGAAGTAAGACCAATGTGCACCGAGAGAATTACCCGTAGAGATGTATCAACATACTCCAGTTCTTCACAGGCAAGCCCCAGCGCGATATAGTCCTGCCCGGTACCCCCGTAACGAGATGGTATTGTCAGTCCTAAGAGCCCGAGTTCCGCCATCTGGCGGCGGATGTCCCGGTTAAACTCATGTCGGGCATCCCAATCCTTGATGCTGGGCTTTACCTCCTTTTGCGCCCAGTTGCGGGCGAGTGTAGCAACCGCCTGTTGTTCTTCGGTAATTGTGAAATCTATCATTATACCTCCTTATGCTCTCGGCGCCCTTCTTCCTTTGTAAGTTCACTTAATTGAACTTCCATCCGGGACGCGACTTCTGCTCCACCCCGGCTGGCGTTTTTTATTTGGTCCAAAAGCGCCTCAACCGGCAGCATACCCGTGCTTTTTAAAAAGTAAAGCAGCGCGAGCAGTGCCGCATTTTTTGCCCCAGCCATCTTAACAAAGGGCTGCGTTATCACCTTTACCCCGCTCGGCGGTAAGGTCAACGACTCGTCGATTACCAGCAGCCCCTGCCTCATTCTGCGCAACAACTTTTCTGTATAGGAAAGTCCGTCCCGAGAAACAACGACCACCACATCCGGAGTTTGAATACCGGTATACAGTATCGGCTGCCGGTCAATCACAACCTCGGCAACTGAGTAACCGGTGCCAACAGTTACCGGATAGGTACCCTTTTTGGTACTGTAAAGACCACTGGCAATCGCTGCTCTTGCCAGCAACTCAGCGGCTTGCTGAACCCCACCGCCTGCCGAACCGCCCAGCAATATGCCCCGTCGATTCTCAACTTTTGCCGTCCATTTCCGGGCAATTGGCTTCTCGTCTAAAAGTGAAGCCCGGTTGGTGTTCAATGCCAACCGTAGTACCGGTTTTGCCGGATTGCGCCAAACACCAAACTCCAGCCCGGCATTTTGCGCAAGCACCTCGGTTTTCTGCCCGGGATTGTACCTCAAACCGTAACTCGTGCAGATTTCCATAACCTCCACCAGAGAAAACCCCGGTACTGAAAAAGCCTCGACCAGACCGTCAGAAAAATCACCTGTTCCATTGAGGCGGCTTACATATTCAGCACCCGCACTGTGAACAATCCGGCACAGGTCATAATGAGGTTCCGGTTTCCCCTCCGGGCGTAAAGGGGTCTTAAAACCGCAGGGTGTAAGAGAGCTTGGTTGACCGCCGGTCATTCCGTAAAGCATATTGTTCAACACCAGAACCGTGAGCGGGAAGTTCATCCGAGCACATTCAATCAAATGCTGAAGCCCGATCGAAGCCCCGCCATCTCCCATATAAACCACTACCTTCCCTTTTTTAAGCCCCGCGGCAATTCCCGCACCCAGCGCTGAAGAACGGCCATGGAGCCCGTGAACCGTGTGGGTACGGAAAAACGGGTCAACGATGCCATGACAGCCAATGTCGGTGACCAGAACCACCTCCAGCGGTTTCAATCCGAGCCGGGTAAGCGCCTTGGCGGTTTGCCGAACTACCAAATGGTGCGAACAGCCCGGACAAAACGGCAGTGCTTCAGGAGATAAAAAGGGCGACTCAGCCATTTTTCACCACCCTATCAACAATCTCTTCGGGTGCAATCATCTTCCCCAGCGAGTTCACACCAACAACACCTTCCCGTCCCTGCGCGCCGAACAGAACGGTCCGATAATGACCCGATAAATTCTCCTCCACGACAACAACTCGGGGATAACGGGAAATGATATCAAGATACTCAGCCGGCACCGGCAGCAAAGTGTTAGGTAAAAGGAGCGAGACCTTTTTCCCTTTACTGCGAATCAACTTAACCGCCTCCCGCGCCGCAAGCGCCGCATTCCCCCAGGCAACAATCAGGGTGTCAGCACCCTCTTCCCCATCAAGGCTGTATTTTGTGTACCGGCTCAGGTTGGCGTATATCTTCTTTTCCAGTCGGGCGGTATTTTCCAGCCCCTCCGGAGATAGATGCTGGATGATACCCTGCCGGTTATGGGTTGAGGCGTTCAACCGGACCTGGTGAATCGGGTTCCCAACCGGCAGAAAATTGGGCACAAGGTCATCTCCCGGCGCATAAGGTTCATAATGTTCCACACCACGACACCCCGGACGTGATACCAGCTGCACTTCCGGCAGTTTCCCAATGTCAAAACTGCATTGGGTCATCACCATCTCCTTGGCGGTCAGAAGCACTACCGGCGTGCGCAACCCAGCCGCGGTTGCCAGCGCCAGCGGCGGAACCGTCCAGCAATCCTCCAGACTGTTAATACAAATCACCGGTAGCGGATGCCCCCCGGAAATCGTTCCGCGTAAAAGCAACAGATCACCATCAGCGCCCGCCGTTGCTGAACCGGTTGCCGGACCAAGCCGCTGTGCCAGAACTACAACAACCGGTAACTCCATCATATACGCCATATTGATTGACTCGAGCATCAAGGCAAAACCCGGGAATGATGTCGCGGTAACAGGTAAAAGCCCGGTAGCAGAAAAACCACAGAGCCATTGCATCGTGGTAATTTCATCCGGCGCGCTGAGCGCCGCCGGAAACCTCATAATCGCATATCGGTAAAGGAGGTTTGCCGGGGTTATGGGATAACCGACAAAAACATCAGCACCAGCCCGGGCAAGCGACTCTATTATCAGACGCGAGCCGTCAATTAAAACCATACCGCGAACCGCCTGCCCTGCCCAATTTTAACTTTGACCCTTTCTTCTCCCCAATTTTGCCCGGCAGAAGCCCGAGTCGCCGGTAAACCGCCTTAACATTTTTCAAAAGTTTCCTGATGTCAAACACCCGGTCCAACTCTTTCGGAGTCAAAATCCTCTGGACCTGTTTATTCGCGCGCGCCCGCTCGGTGAATCGTTCTCTTTGCTCAGTTGCTTCAAAGGCAAGACGCTGCACCAACCGATACGCCCGGGTGCGACTCATCCCTTTCTCTACCAGTGCCGAGAGCAAAGACTGGGAGTAAAATGTCTCGCCGGAAAGAAGCAGATTCTTCTTCATCTTTTCGCTATCAACCACCAGCCCGCCAAGAACCTTGTTCATCTGACGCAAACAGTAATGAATTAGGGTAAAACATTCTGGGATGGTTATTCGCTCCGCTGCTGAATTGGTCAAATCCCGCTCATGCCACAAAGCGATATTCTCCAGCGCCACCAGTGCATAACCTCTTAGCACCCGCGCCAGAGAACAGACCCGTTCACAGACAATCGGGTTCTTCTTATGGGGCATCGCGGATGAACCGGCTTGCCCTTTCCCAAACGGCTCTCTTACTTCACCGATTTCGGTCCGCTGCAGATTTCTAATTTCCGTGGCGATACGCTCCAGCCCTGCCGCAATCAGCGTCAGGGCAAGGATGGTTGATGCGTGCCGGTCCCGGGGTATAACCTGCGTTGAAACCGGCTCAACCTTCAAACCAAGACGCTTAAGCACCCTTTTCTCCACATCCGGCGGCAGTATCGTATAGGCTCCAACAACCCCGGAAATCTTACCGTAACTTATCGCCTCTTTTTCCCGATGTGCCCGCTCAATACCCCGCTCAATTTCTGCCAGCCAGGAAAGACACTTCAAACCAAAGGTAATCGGCTCGGCATGAACCCCGTGCGTTCTGCCCATCATTGGCGTGTCCTGATGCTCCAGTGCCAGATGGGCAACGGTTCTTCTTAACTCATCAAGCGCCGCCAGCACAATCTCCCAGGCACGGCGGCACCGCAATGCCAGTGCCGTATCCACCACATCATAGGAGGTAAGCCCGAAGTGGACAAACCGCCCCCACCTGCCAATGCTTTTGGCAACACTCCGGGTAAATGCAATCACATCGTGATTGGTAATTTTCTCAAACCGCTCAATCTCCTTAACCTTGAAACTGGCTTTCTGGATTTCTTTTGCTGCCTCCTTCGGAATAATCCCCATCTCTCCCTGAACTGTCGCAACCGCCTTCTCAACCTCAAGCCAGGAGGCAAACTTTGCCTCTTCGCTCCACAGTTCTGCCATTTCCGGGGTTGAATATCTCGTACTCATTGCAACTGGTACAGCACCCTTAACTGTTCACCCTTGCGGTCAATCACCAAGTCGATAAAACTCAACGGTCGGTCCAGACGCTCCTTAAAGGTACGCGCCCCATCCACCACCTTCCCATTACTCAAAAGAATCACATCTCCTGGCATCAAACCAATCTTCTCGGCGACACTGTTGCCTTTCACCTCAACCACCACCACCCCTTTCTTATGGGCGATGCCAAACCGGGTTCGCAGTGCCGGATTGATGTCCGCAACCACCGCCCCAATCCTTGTAGAAAACTTCTCATAATCGGCTGATGCCTGACCCAGCGCCTCATTGATAAACCGTTTCACCTCATTTATCGGACGGGCAAAACCCACCCCTTCTGAACCACCGGCATGCGAGAAGATAAATGTATTAATCCCGATTACCTCGCCCAGGGCAGTGACCAGCGGACCTCCAGAATTTCCCGGATTGATTGCCGCATCGGTC
>JBBISL010000017.1:0-41632 GCA_037441285.1 Caldifarciminota bacterium | reverse complement strand
TGCGGGTAAAGACAACGACTTTGGTGCCGGCAGGATTGACGCCCTCGCGGCGGTGAACTATGTCACCGGCTCCGGTGGCCCGATGATTGTGCTGCGGGGTGTGGCAATTCACGATTCGCCACCGGGTGGCAACAACAACGGCAGAGTTGACCCGGGTGAATCGGCGCGCTTGCGCATTACACTGCGCAATTCCGGCGGTGCCGGCTGCAACAACACCGCAGGAACTTTCCGGGCGTTTGATAGCCGGTTGAGCGTGACCGATTCGCTTGGCACCTGGGGTGACATCCCTTCAGGCAGCGAGGCGACGAACACAACCGACCCGATTGCGGTTACCGCGGCGGGAACGATTCCACCCGGGACAAATGTCGCCTGCACCCTGTATGTGACTGGAGACAGCGCCGATTACGCGACCAAAATCCCGATTACCCTGCGTGTCGGTGAGCCGCCACCTCAGCCCGGAACCATCATCTGGGGACCGAGAGTGTGCCCGGGGATGCCAACCGACTGGGGTCTTTACGGTGTCGCTTACAACAGCCAGGATAGCCTGATTTACTGCATCTACTTTATGAGTGCTACCCTCTACAAGTACACATCCGACTCCTTGCTTCAGGCGCGGGGCACAATTACCTTACCGGAAGACTCCTGCACCGATATCGCCTACAACGCATATGACAACACCTTCTGGGTGTTAGCCAATCCTTCAAAGCGGGTGTATAAGATTACGCCGACCGGTACGGTGATTAGATACTTTACCGTTCCTCAGGCAGAATACCCGTGCGGTGTGGTTGAGCATGAGGCAACCCATCAGGTTTATGTCAGTGACCGGCGTACCACTACCCAGCAGATGATTTTCGTTTACGACACGCTGGGCAACATTCAGGACACGATTGTTCATCCGGTTGCCTGGTATTATGGCACGCGCTGTCTGGCACTTGACTACCGCGCACCGAGCAACAGCCCATCCCTGCTCAATATGTACTCGTTCTTTGACGCTTCCGGTACGACTCTTGACTCCTGTGCGATGATGGAGATTGACCGGGTAACGGGTGCGCTGCGCAACCGGTTCCGGTTCGCCAATACCGAGTGGAATATGCGGGGAATTGAGTGCGACCCGCGCGACGGCTCTTACTGGGTGACGATTATGCAGTACAGCTCCGGTAGCAACAACCAGATTCTCAAGGTGGTTGGATTCAATATGGGAGCCACCGGAAGCGAAGAGGAAAAGGTTGAACTGCCGGGTAGGGACCGGGCGCTCGCGGTTGCTGCCCGTCCCAATCCGTTTACCGGCAGAACGGTTCTTTCGGTTACACTCAACCAGCCTTCCAATGTTGACCTCATGGTGTATGACAACACCGGACGGCTGGTAAAGAGTGTGGCGCGGGCAAAGTCGGTAACGACCGGGGCGGACTTCGTCTGGGATGGCAGAGACGATGAAGGTCGCGAAGTGGCGCGCGGTGTTTACTTCTATCGGGTGAAGACATCAACAACCGAAGCCTGGGGTAAACTGGTCCTGACAAGATAGAGCAAGAGATAAACGCCGGGGCTGGGCAAAATAAGTCTCAGCCCCGGTTTTCTTTATAAACAAGAGATATATTTGCCAGTGGTAGGGGTAGGTTGAGATGTTTGGTACAAGAGAAGAATAACTTGACCGCTGGTACATTTTGGGCTATAGTTTAATTTAGGGCGGGTTGAACCGCCCGACAGTTTTGCCGACATAGCTCAGCCGGTAGAGCAGAGGTTTTGTAAACCTCAGGTCGGGGGTTCGACTCCCTCTGTCGGCTGGAAAATTTTGGACGGGTTCCCGAGTGGTTAAAGGGGGCAGACTGTAAATCTGCTGGCGAACGCCTACGGAGGTTCGAATCCTTCCCCGTCCATTATCGGTTTTGCCCGTAGGACGCGGGCGTGGTGTAATGGTAGCACAACAGCCTTCCAAGCTGTTTGCGTGGGTTCGACTCCCATCGCCCGCTGAACGGGTTGCTGTTTGCGCATTAATTTTTAAGTAGTTAGTTGTTGACAGATAAAAATTTAATAGTATAATTTGGGAACGTTGAAAAATTGCCCATGTAGCTCAGTCGGCAGAGCACTTCCTTGGTAAGGAAGAGGTCGCCGGTTCAATTCCGGCCGTGGGCTGAAGAGTTAGAGTTGCGTCGCTCAGGCAGAAGCGCCAAGGAGTGGACGTTTTGTTTAAAGTTGTGGGAGTGAACATAGCCAAGTAAGGAGGATAAGAAAATGGCTAAGGCAAAGTTTGAACGCAAGAAGCCACATGTCAATGTCGGGACGATCGGTCACGTGGACCACGGCAAGACGACACTGACTTCTGCCATCACCAAGGTGCTGGCAACAAAAGGTCTCGCCACCTACACCACCTACGACCAGGTGGCAAAGGCAAGTGAAGCCCATGGCCGCCGGGACGAGACCAAAATTCTGACCATTGCTGTAGCTCATGTTGAGTATGAGAGTGAAAAACGGCATTATGCGCATATCGACTGTCCGGGTCACGCCGACTATATCAAGAATATGATTACCGGTGCGGCACAGATGGACGGGGCGATTCTCGTCGTGTCGGCGGCAGATGGTCCGATGCCCCAGACAACAGAACATGTCCTTCTGGCACGGCAGGTCAATGTGCCGGCAATCGTCGTTTACCTGAATAAGGTTGACCTGGTAGATGACCCGGATTTGGTGGAGCTGGTCTCTGAGGAGATTCGGGATATTCTCAATAAGTATGAGTTTCCCGGGGATAAGACACCAATTATTAAAGGAAGTGCGTTGAAGGCGTTGCAGGAGGATTCAGGACCCAATGTTGATTCAGTCTGGGAGTTAATTAAGGCGCTCGACGAATTTATTCCGGAGCCGGTGCGGGATGTCGATAAACCGTTCCTGATGCCGATTGAGGACATCTTTTCGATTACCGGACGCGGAACCGTGGTTACGGGCCGGGTGGAACGAGGTGTTCTTAAACCGGGTAGTGAGGTTGAGATTGTGGGATTCGGTAAGCACGATAAGGTTGTGGTAACGAGCATCGAGATGTTCCGCAAAGTGTTAGACGATGCCCGGGCTGGTGACAATGTTGGTCTCTTGTTGCGGGGCGTGGGTAAGGATGAGGTGGAGCGCGGGATGGTGATTGCCGCTGTGGGCTCGATTAAGCCCTACAAGAAGTTTAAGGCGGAGGTTTATGTTCTGACGAAGGAAGAGGGCGGCAGACACACGCCGTTTTTCCCGGGATACCGACCGCAGTTTTACATTCGAACGACCGATGTCACCGGAACGGTGCAGCTACCACCCGGGGTGGAGATGGTGATGCCCGGAGACCATGTGACGATGGAGATTGAGTTGATTACACCCGTGGCTCTGGAGCAGAATTCCAAGTTCGCCATCCGTGAGGGTGGTCGGACGGTTGGTGCCGGCACGGTAGTGGAGATTATCGAGTAGTGCGATGCGGATATTTGTTACTCTTTCCTGTACCGAGTGTAAAAATCGGAATTACCATACCAACAAGAACAAGAAGAAGACCGAGCGGCTGGAGATTAAGAAGTTTTGTCCAGTCTGCCGGAAACACACTGTGCACAAGGAGGTTAAATAGGCCAGTAGCTCTAACGGTAGAGCAGCGGACTCCAAATCCGAAGGATGGGGGTTCAAATCCCTCCTGGCCTGTAGAAGAAAGATGAACCTAATAAAGCGAATTCGAGAATATATCAAAGATGTGGTTGCCGAGATGAAGAAGGTTTCCTGGGCTCGCCCGCGCGAGTTGTGGACAACCACATTAGTCGTCATTGTGTTTTCGGCGGTACTGGCGGCGTTTATCGGGTTGTGTGATTTCATCTTTTCCCATCTTCTGGCTTTGATACTCCGTTGATGTAGTAAAGCATGGCGATGAAGTTTTTTGTTGTCCACACCTACACCGGCCGGGAGAAAAAGGTAAAGGAGTTGTTAGAGAAGGCGATTGAAGCGAAGGGGTTGAAGGAGTTTTTTGGTCGGGTGATGGTTCCTTCGGAGCGGGTGGCACGAGTGCGCAAGTCGAAGATTGTTGCGGAGGAAAGACGGCTATATCCGGGTTACATCGTTGTTGAAATGGAGCCGAATGAGGAGGCATTGAAACTGGTCACTTCGATTCCCGGTGTGACTCATATGCTGGGCACTCGGAAGGAGCCACTGGCACTAACTGAGGGTGAGGTGGCGGCAATGCTGGAGCAGGTGGAGCGAGGGGCGGACAAGGTGCAACCCGAGGCGCCATTCGAGAAGGGCGAGACGGTGAAGGTAACCAAGGGTCCGTTTGCCGGTTTTACCGGCACAGTGGAAGAGATTATGAGTGAGCGGCGGCGGGTCAAAGTTATTGTGACGATATTTGGTAGGCCGACGCCGATCGACCTCGATTTTCTTGAGGTCCAGCCGATTTAGGAGGCAAGTTTATGGCGAAGAAAGTTCTGGCGGTGGTAAAACTTCAGATACCGGCGGGACAGGCAACAGCGGCGCCGCCGGTGGGCCCGGCATTGGGTCAACATGGTGTCAATATTGGAGAGTTTATTAAGGCGGTTAACGAAGCAACGCGTAAGGAACCACCGGGAATGATTATCCCGGTTGTGGTGACAATTTACTCGGACCGCAAGTTTACCTTTGAAACGAAGAGTCCGCCGGCTTCGGTGCTGTTGAAACAGGCGGTCGGTCTGGCAAAGGGTTCGGGTGAACCCAATCGGGCAAAGGTTGGTGTGGTCAAGCGGTCGGTTTTGCGCGATATCGCCCAGCGGAAGATGAAGGATTTGAATGCCGCCAGTATTGAGGCGGCGATGCGGATTATTGAAGGCACGGCGAAGTCGATGGGTCTGACCGTGGAGGAGGACTAAATGAGGCACAGTAAGCGCTATGAGCAGTTGCGCCAGAAGGTGGACCGGAATCGACTTTATTCCCTGGATGAAGCGGTGCGTTTGGTAAAGGAAAATGCCAATGCGAAGTTCGATGAGTCGGTTGAGGTGGCGGTGAAGTTGGGAATTGACCCGAAAAAGCAGGACCAGATGGTTTCGGGTACGGTTAGTTTACCCCATGGTTCGGGGAAAAGGGTTCGGGTCCTGGCGTTTGTGAAGGGTGATAAGGTGGATGAAGCCCAGGCGGCCGGTGCCGATTATGTGGGCTTTGAGGACTTGATTGAAAAGATTAGTTCGGGATGGACCGATTTCGATGTGGCGGTTGCAACTCCGGATACGATGGCGGGTGTTGGACGGCTTGGTAAAATTCTGGGACCTAAAGGGTTGATGCCGTCCCCGAAAACCCAGACGGTTACTTTTGATATCGGGGCGGCAGTTAAGGCGCTCAAGGCGGGACGGATTAGTTATCGAACGGACAAAACGGGCAATGTCCATGCGGCGGTGGGGAAGGTTTCTTTTGATGAGAAACAACTGGTAGAAAATATTCGTTCGTTTATGGCGGAGTTGATAAGGAGTAAACCCGCGAGTGCCAAGGGGCAGTTTATTCGGAAGGTTGTTCTTTCCTCGACGATGGGTATTGGGGTACGGGTTGACCCAAAAGAGTTTACCGATTCGGTAAGACGCGAGGTGTAACATGGCAAAAGAAGAAAAGACTAAGGTTGTTGAGGAGTTACGAGACCAGATTGGACGGGCACAGTCGATTTTTTTCGTGGACTTTACCAATGTGGCGGCGAACGATTTTAATGAGTTGCGGCGCCGCGCCCGGGAGAAGAATCTAACGGTTAAGGTTGTGAAAAATACCTTAGCGCTGCGGGCGCTCGAGGAGAGCGGTGTACCCAGGGCAATTGCCGATATACTGCGCGGTCCGACCTCGTTGATATTTGCACCCGAAGACCCGGTGGCACCAGCCCGGCTTTTGAAAGAGGCGAAGGAAATTGTGTCCGGGATTAAATTCAAGGGTGCTTATCTCGAAAAGACGATTTATCCAGCATCGCAGTTTGAGTTGCTCGCAACATTGCCCACAAAAGAGGATGTCCGGGCGCAGCTGGTGGGATTGCTCAGCTCTCCGCTGTCCGGACTGGTTGGTGTGCTAGAGGGATTGTTGGGAGAGCTGGTATGGGCACTGGAAGAGATTTCCCGCCACCCTCGAGCCGAGGCGAAATCGGAGGTTCCGGCAGGAGAGTAAAATTGCTGCTTCTAAGTGATAGTGTAGGTAAAAAATATCGGGTTTTTCCGGTTGACCTGAAAACAGGTCAAAGCAGATACTCAGGTCTGCACCCAATTTTTGGCAAAGAAAAGGAGAACAGGAGGATTTATGGCAGAGGATAAAATCCAGCAGTTGGTCTCAACAATTGAGAGCCTGACCGTGACGGAACTTGCCGCACTGGTCAAAGAACTTAAAGATAAGTTTGGGGTAACGGCCCCCGCGTTTGTTGCGGCCGGAGCGGTGCCGCAAGCCGCCGGTGCACCAGCCGCCGGTGAAGCGAAGGCTGAGGATAAGACTGAGTTCACCGTGACCCTGGTTTCGGTCGGGGACAAGAAGATTCAGGTGTTGAAGGAGCTCAGGGCTTTGACGCAGCTGGGTCTTAAAGAGGCAAAGGATATCATTGACAAAACGCCAAGTGTGATAAAAGATAACGCCACAAAAGAGGAGGCGGAAAAGCTGAAGGCAAAACTGGAAGAGGTGGGCGCGAAGGTGGAAATAAAGTGAAGTGTCGGAACCACCGTAGAGCAGGGGCAACAGACCTGGTTGCCCGGGTCGAATTTAGAGGCAAGAAATTTTTGCCTTGGTAATTTAAGGGGGTGGCGTGGTGAAAATGATGCAGAAAAACTTTGCCCACCGGGAGACGCCGTTGGAGATTCCCAGCTTGCTCTCCTTGCAGGTTGAATCTTTCGCGCACTTTACCCAGGCTGATGTAGCGCCCGCCGAACGCCGGGTAGAGGGGTTGGAGGCGGTGTTTCGAGAGATGTTTCCAATTGAGGACGAGCACAAGAACTTCCGCCTCGAGTATGTCCGTTATGAATTTGGCACCCCCCGTTATTCACCGGAAGAGGCGACGGCGCGAGGCGTAACTTATTCCCGGCCCTTAAAGGTGTTTTTCCGGCTGGTGAAAAAAGGGTTTGGGAAAGGTTCGGATGAGGTGCGCGATATTATTGAGCAGGAAGTTTATTTCTGCGAGTTCCCCTGGATGACCCGCGGCGGCTCCTTCATCATCAACGGCGTGGAACGGGTTGTGGTCAGTCAGTTGCATCGTTCCCCCGGTGTTTACTTCACCCGGGAAGGTGAAGAGGTCTCAGCTTTACTTGTACCCCTGCGCGGCGCGTGGTTCGAGATGGTCGTTGATAAGGGCGGTGAACTCGTTGTTTTGCTCGACCGCAAACGGCGCATTCCGGCGGCGACTTTCTTTCGCGCCATTGGCTTGACCCATGTTGATGTCCTGAAGAGCCTCTTTTATACCGAAGAGCGTGTCCTGCAACCGGGCGATGTTCTGGTTCAGGATGTTGTTGATTCAACGACGGGAGAGGTTTATGCTCGTGCCGGCGAACGGCTGACCGAGGGGTTAATTGAGCTGCTCAATAATCGTGGTATCACCAGGGGGTTGATTGCACCGCAGGGACAGCCTGGTCTGGGTATTATTGTCAATACGCTCAAAGAAGACCGTTCCACATCAGCTGAGGACGCGATTAAGCGGATTTACTACCGGTTACGCTCGATAGCGCCCCATTCGCTTGATATCGCACAGCAGATGATATTGGGAATGCTGTTTGACAATCGGCGTTTTGACCTGGGTGCGGTGGGCAGACATAAACTAAATCGGCGGTTATTTTTGAGTGCGCCCAACGAGGTTACGACCCTGACTCCGGCAGATATTGTTGCCATCACAAGGTATCTTATCCGGCTCGCAGACGAGAGTCAGTATTTCACAATTCTTCTGGCTTGCGATAGTGCCGAGGAACGGGACCGGGTTTTAAGAATTTTAAAGGATGGAGATTGTCAACCGGATGGTTATATCTATGACCAGTATCGGCACTCATTGCTTTTGACTTACTGGGATAGTAAGGTTGGTGAGCAGGCGCAGAGTAGATTGCGTTCCAATGGCTTCAAACCCAATAGCGATGTAGTCCGTTACGGTACCGATGATGTTGACCATTTAGGAAGTCGCCGGGTGCGACGGGTCGGCGAGCTTTTAGAGAATCAGGTTCGGCAGGCACTCTTACAACTCGCCCAGAACATAAGGGAACGGGCGGCGTTTATCGAAGACAGTGCGCTTGTTCCCCAGGAGTTGGTAAATACCCGGGTTGTCGCCAATGCGATAATGCAGTTTTTTACCCAGAATCAGCTTTGCCAGTTTATGGAGCAGACCAATCCGCTGGCAGAGTTGACCCATAAGCGTCGGGTTTCCACTCTTGGTCCTGGTGGGTTAACCAAGGAGACAGCAGGGTTCGAGGTGCGTGATGTCCACTACTCACATTACGGCAGGATTTGTCCTATTGAAACGCCCGAGGGTCCTAACATCGGATTGATTGCGACCGTATCAACATACGCTGATATTGACCATTACGGGTTTATCAGCACACCTTACTGGCGGGTGAAAGATGGTAGGGTGATTATGGGTAAGGGGAAGGAGATTTATCTCACTCCTGAAGAGGAGGACCGCTATACAATCGCTCAATACACGAGCGAACTCCTGCCCGATGGACAGTTTGCGGAAAAAGAGGTCATCTGCCGGCGCCGGGGTGATGTGATAAGTGTGCCACCAGACCAGGTCGATTTTATGGATGTTTCACCCAAGCAGTTGTTTGCCCCTTCGACGGTGATGATTCCGTTTCTCGAGCATGACGATGCCGACCGTGCTTTGATGGGAGCGAATATGCAGCGGCAAGCGGTCCCGCTGCTGGTGCCGGAAAAGCCAGTTGTAGCAACCGGGGTTGAAGGAAAGTTTGCCAGTGAGTCAGGAGCGGTGTTGCTTGCGGAAGAAGATGGTATTGTGACGCAAGTTGATGCCCGCACGATTACAATGCGGACGGAGAGCGGATTGAAGGAGTACCGTCTGACAAAGTTCCGAAAGTCAAATCAGTACACCTGCCTTACGCAGCGACCGGTGGTTCGACCGGGCGACGAGGTGAAAAAGGGTGATATTCTGGCTGATGGTCCAGCGACCGATGGTGGCCAACTGGCGCTCGGGCGAAATGTTCTGGTCGCATTTGTACCTTGGCGTGGCTACAATTATGAAGATGCGATTATCGTCTCGGAAAATCTGCTGAAAGAGGATGCTTTTACATCAATTCAAATTCTTGAGTTTGAAATTCAGGCTCGGGAGACAAGACTGGGACCCGAGATCATTACCCGGGATATTCCTGGTGCCAGTGAGGATGAGCTTCGGAATCTCGATGAGTTTGGCATTGTTCGGGTTGGCGCTGAGGTGGGCCCGGGCGATATTTTAGTGGGCAGAATTACGCCCAAAGGCGAGACCGAGTACACCCCGGAGGAAAGGTTGTTACGGGCGATTTTTGGAGAGAAGGCGGCTAATGTGCGCGATAGTTCACTGCGGGTAGAACCCGGGGTTTTTGGTACGGTCGTCGAACGCCGAATTCTTTCCCGCAAATTGAATGATCCGCTTTCCCGAAGGCTGGAAAGAGAGCGTATTGAGGAGGCGAATCGTAAATTTGAGGTCAAAAAGGAGTTTTTTGCCGAGCGTCGGGATGAAAAGTTGCGTTCAATTCTCCGGGGCCACAAGGCGGCAGCAAACGCCAAGACGCGGAGCGGGAAAGTTGTACATAAAGCCGGTTTGGTGATGGATGATGAGTTTCTGAATATGGAAGATTTCCCGAGCGTGGTAAACTTTGCCCAACTGGTTTCGAATCCGCGGCTTCAGGAACAGATAAACAAAGCGCTCGAAGAGTATGAGGAAGCGGTGGCGCAAGCAAAGCAGGAGCGCGATGATGAGGCGGAGCGGGTTACGCGCGGTGATGAGTTGCCGCACGGGGTGCTGCGCTGGGTTACGGTTTTCATTGCCCAGAAGCGGCGACTATCGGTGGGTGACAAAATGGCGGGGCGCCACGGTAATAAAGGTGTCGTGGCGAAGGTCTTACCGGTTGAGGATATGCCATTTCTTTCGGTAGACCCGGGACAGGAGAAGGTTTCTGCCACTTTGAAGGAGATGCGGGGGGTCGCGGTTGATATGGTGTTGAATCCGCTTGGTGTGCCTTCCCGAATGAACATTGGGCAGGTGCTTGAGGCGCATCTGGGTTGGGCGGCGAAGATTTTAGGATACCAGGCGGTGTGTCCGGTGTTCGAAAGCGCAACGCCCGAAGAAATTAAAGAGGAGTTGCGCAAAGCGGGACTGCCAGAAGATGGTAAGGTGGTGCTTTACGATGGCCGCACTGGTGAGCGATTTGAGGGCAAGGTGACGGTGGGTGTGATGTATATGATGAAACTTATTCATATGGTTGACGATAAGATTCATGCCCGCTCGACCGGTCGTTATTCATTGATTACCCAGCAGCCTTTAGGCGGCAAGGCACAGTTCGGGGGCCAGCGGTTTGGCGAGATGGAAGTGTGGGCACTCGAAGCATATGGAGCGGCTCATGCCCTTCAGGAAGTACTGACAATTAAGTCCGATGATGTCGAAGGGCGAAGCGCACTTTACGAGGCGCTGGCACGCGGCAAGAATCCACCCAAGCCCAAAGCACCGGCATCATTTATGGTGCTGGTAAAGGAGTTGCAGGGATTGGGATTGGAACTGGTGCCAGAGCAGGAAAAGAAGGGCGAGAAGGGGGAGGCATAAGGTATGAGCACAATGCGAGAGTTTGCATTTGATTTTGATGCGCTGCGTTTAAGAATTGCATCGCCCGAGACGATTCGTAAATGGTCCAGCGGTGAGGTTATTAAACCGGAAACGATTAATTATCGAACCCAGAAGCCAGAACGGGATGGTTTGTTCTGCGAGCGGATATTCGGTCCGGTAAAGGATTACGAGTGTAACTGCGGTAAGTATAAAAAGGTGCGCTACAAAGGCATTGTTTGCGACCGTTGTGGTGTTGAAGTAACCAGTTCCGCGGTGCGGCGCTACCGGATGGGGCATATTGAGCTGGTGGTGCCTGTGGCGCACACTCTGTTTTATCAAGTTCCGCCATCGAAGATCGGTTTAATACTGGATTTGTCAATCAATGAGGTGGAGACGATTTTGAACTACGAGGTTTATGTCGTAGTTGAACCGGGTAGCTCACCTTACAAGCGGATGGAGTTGATTTCCGAAGAGGATTACCGCCAGGCGGTAGGGAAATATGAAGGTTTTGACGCCGATACCGGAGCAGGGGCGTTAAAACGGCTGTTGAGTGCAATTGAACTAGAAGACCTGGCAGCGGAGTTACGGACGCGCATTAAGCATGAAAGTTCAAGGCGCTTTAATCTTTTGCGGCGGTTGCGGGTGGTTGAAGCCTTCAGAACTTCCGGCGCAAAACCGGAATGGATGATACTTGACGTTCTCCCCGTAATTCCGCCCGACCTGCGTCCATTGGTACCGCTTGAGGGAGGACGGTATGCCACCTCAGATTTAAATGACCTCTATAAACGGGTGATTGTTCGAAACAATCGGTTGCGGCATTTGATGTCGATCCGGACACCGGAGATAATTTTGAAGAATGAAAAGCGGATGCTTCAGGATGCGGTTGATGCGCTGTTTTCCAATGAAACAAGGCCCAGACCGGTTCGGGGAAGAGGCAATAGACCACTCAAGTCGCTGTGTGAGGCGTTGCGGGGGAAACAGGGGCGCTTTCGCCGGAATTTGTTGGGTAAGCGGGTTGATTATTCAGGTCGCTCGGTGATTGTCGTTGACCCGACGCTGAAGTTGCATCAGTGTAGTTTGCCCAAAGAGATGGCCCTGGAGTTGTTCAAGCCGATGATTCTGCGTCGGCTCGAGGAGCGAAAACTGGCGGAGAGTGAACGCGGAGCAAAGAGTATGTATCGGAAGGAAACGCCGGAGGTATGGGAGGTGCTGGAAGAGGTGACCCGCGAACATCCGGTACTGCTAAACCGGGCGCCCACTTTGCATCGGGTTTCAATCGAAGCGTTCTATCCGGTTCTCTCTGAGCACCGGGCAATCGGGATTCATCCATTGGTGTGTCCGCCGTTTAATGCCGATTTTGATGGTGATACGATGTCGGTCCATGTACCGGTCACACCCGAAGGAGTTCTGGAGGGGGCGGTTTTAATGCTCTCGTCGCACAACATCCTATCGCCAGCACACGGTCGTCCCCTGATGGTTCCGTCGCAAGACATCGTCGCCGGCATTTATTACTTGACGAAACCGCGGGGCAAGACGCCGGCAAAAGGAAGCCTGCGGTTCTTTGACGACTTTGCCACGGTTCGTTCGGCGCAGGAACTGGGTGAGGTCGATTTGCATGAGTGGATATTATTCCGGTATCAGGGCAAGGATTTTGTAACAACCGCCGGCCGGGTTTTATTCAACCAGGTGCTGCCCGAGCAGTTGAGATTTATTAATGAAGTGTGCCCCAAAGACAAGATTATCGGGTTGATTGATAAGTGTGTCCGGATATTAGGGCTGGATGCGACGGTTCGGCTCCTGGACGATTTGAAAGATTTGGGGTTTGAGATGGCAACACGGTCAGGGTTGTCAATCGGTATGGATGATATCGTGGTGCCGGAAGAAAAAGAGGCAATTCTGCGCGAGAGCGAAAATGATGTACGGCGCGTGCAACGGGCATACGAACAGGGTCTGATGACCGATTCAGAGAAGTATAACAAAGTTGTCAACACCTGGACACTGGCAACGGCGGAGGTGGAAGAGGCGTTGATGATGCGGTTGCAGAAGGACCAGGATGGTTTCAACCCGGTTTTCATTCTGATTGACTCCGGCGCGCGTGGTTCTCGTACCCAGGCAGCACAGCTGGGTGGTATGCGGGGCTTGATGGCAAAACCGCAGCGGCGCACGGTGGGTGAAGAGGTGATTGAAACCCCGATTAAGAGTTCCTTTAAGGAAGGTCTGTCAGTGTGGGAATACTTTATCTCGACGCACGGTGCTCGTAAGGGATTGACCGACACCGCATTGAAGACGGCAGAGGCCGGGTATTTGACGCGACGACTGGTGGATGTGGCACAGGATGTAGTGATTACTATGGAGGACTGCGGTACAATTGTTGGTCAAGAGGTTACGGCGCTACGGGAAGGGGGCGATGTCATTGAGCCGTTGAGCGAACGAATCGCGGGCCGGTTTGCGCTCGATGATATCGTCAATCCGGTTTCCGGTGAGGTGATTGTTCGGGCGGGCGAAGAGATAACGGATAAGGCGGCCGAGGAAATCGAGATGAGCGGGATTGAGATGGTGCGGGTGCGTTCGGTTTTAACCTGCGAGGCTCCTTACGGCTTGTGTGTTAAGTGTTATGGCAGGAATATGGCGACCGGACGGGTTGTAGAGATTGGCGAAGCGGTGGGGATTGTCGCCGCCCAGTCGATCGGCGAGCCTGGAACTCAGCTGACTTTAAAGACCTTCCATGTGGGCGGAGTGGCAGCACGGGTAGCGGAACAAACCAAGGCAACCGCCCGTTTTGCCGGGAAAGTTAAATTTGAAGGTATGGTGGTCGTGCGGCGCAGTGATGGCGAAGCAACGGCACTGGAGCAGGGTCGGTTGATTTTAACCGCGGGCGACCGGGTTGTGCCGTTTACCGTGCCACAGGGGGCATTGGTCCGCGTGAAGGATGGCGAGGAGGTAAAGGAAGATGATGTCCTGTTTGAGTGGGAACCTTACTCCATTCCGCTGCTTTCTCGGGCTCAGGGTAAAGTGCGTTACCGTGATATCGAAGTCGGCCGGACATTGCGCGAGGATATTGACGAGCGTACAGAACAAAAACAGCGCATCATTGTTGATGACCGGGAACGAAAACTGCATCCAGCGCTGGAGGTTGTAAACGAAAAGGGAAAGGTAGTGGATTCGCATGCGTTACCGGCGGGGGCCTACCTGGTGGTGGATGATGGACAGGAGGTTGTTGCCGGCGATATCCTGGCGCGATTACTCAAGGAGATGGCACGGACGCGGGATATTACGGGCGGTCTTCCTAAGGTGGCAGAGTTGTTCGAAGCAAAACATGTTAAATCACCGGCGGTAATTTCCGAGATTGATGGGGTTGTTGAGGTCGGGGAACCCAAGGAAGGTAAACGGACAGTGCGAGTTGTGTCCGAAGGTGGTGCGGTGAAGGAGTATGAAATCCCTTATGGCAAATTTTTGCTGGTGAAGTCGGGTGATACGGTGAAGGCGGGAGACAAGTTGTGTGAAGGGTCGGTAGACCCTCATGATGTGCTGAGGGTGAAGGGCTGGCTGGCGGTTCAGGAGTTTTTGACAAACCAGATTCAGGCAGTTTACCGGTTGCAGAAGGTGAAAATCAACGACAAGCACATTTCGGTAATCGTCCGACAGATGTTGCGTAAGGTGCGAATCGAAGATGCTGGCGACAGCAACTTTGTGGAGGGTGAAATTGTCGAGCGTCGACGGGTGCTGGAAGAAAACGACCGGTTGCTTGCCGATGGTCTCCGCCCGGCGAGTTACCAGCCGATTCTTTTAGGAATTACCCGGGCGGCGCTTTTGACCGATAGTTTCCTGTCCGCCGCTTCCTTCCAGGAGACAACGCGGGTTCTCTCCGAGGCGGCAATTCAGGGAAGAGTTGACAAGCTGCGTGGTTTGAAGGAAAATGTTATAGTCGGTAGATTGGTCCCGGCCGGCACTGGATTCCGGGAGTTCAGCCGAATAAAACTGATAACGGAAGAAGAAAAGAAAGAACAGGAAGCGGCATGAAACTGTTAAACATTAAGGAGGCTTATGCCGACGATTAATCAATTAGTGCGGAAGCCCCGCAAGCAGGTGCGCGCCCGTTCCAAGAGTCCGGCGCTGAAAGGCAGTCCGCAGCGGCGGGGCGTCTGTGTACGGGTATACACGACAACACCCAAAAAACCCAATTCGGCGTTACGCAAGGTTTGTAAAGTGCGGTTGACATCAGGATACGAGATCACTGCTTATATTCCCGGTGAAGGGCACAATCTGCAGGAGCATTCGATTGTGCTGGTACGGGGTGGTAGGGTAAAAGACCTGCCCGGTGTGCGCTATCATGTGGTACGCGGGGTTTACGACTGCGGTGGTGTTGAGGGCAGACGGCAGGCACGAAGTCAGTACGGGGTGAAGAAACCGAAGGAACAGGCTGGATAGTATGAGAATAAACAGTTATACCAGGAAGGAGGCTTATGGCGCGACGCGGTAAATTCAAGGTAAGAACACCGTCACCGGACCCGCGGTTCAATTCGGTACTGGTGGCACGATTTATCAATAAACTAATGTGGGACGGGAAGAAGACGGTTGCACAGCGGATTTTCTATGAGGCGCTGGAACTGGCACAGGAACGAACCGGGGAAGATGGGTATGCGGTATTTCAGAAGGCGATTAACAATGTCAAACCGGTACTTGAAGTCAGGCCCAGACGGGTGGGCGGTGCGACCTACCAGATTCCAATGGAGGTGCCGCCGCAGCGTCGGGACGCACTGGCGATTAAATGGATTGTGGAATCAGCCCGCGCCCGGAGTGAACATACGATGATTGAGCGGCTTGCCGGCGAGTTGATTGATGCCAGCCGAAAACAGGGTGGAGCGGTTAAAAAGCGGGAAGATACCCACAAGATGGCGGAAGCCAACCGCGCCTTTGCCCATTACCGCTGGTAAAATAGCCTGGGTCTTTGGGAAAGATTCTGTCCGTTTGTTTATTTGGTCCTCAAGTCGATAATATTTAACTGGACCTTATCGCGTCCGGCGTAACTGTCCCGGGCTACGGTATAGCAGATATCAAGATGGTCGGGTTTGCCGATTTCAAGATTCAGCAGTTCATCGCTTCGTCGCCAGGCGATGGCGTCGAGAACCTTATTACCGGAACGAACCCGAAACTTCAGGTGGGCTTTATCTCGTCCGACACGGCGAGGATAACCAACCACTTCTAAACCGAGTGATGCCAAGACCGGTTCGGGGTTCTCGGGTCCAAACGGTTCGAATCGCGTGAGCAGAGCGAGCAAATTTTCGTTGACATCGTCCAGGTGAGCAACCGCTTCGATATGTAAAGTTGGCTGGAAAATCTCTTCCGGAAATTCATCGGCGATGCGGTTGATTGCTTTCCGAAGGGCAGGGACTCTTTCGGGCATTATCTTCAACCCGGCCGCATAGCGGTGGCCACCGTAGGCAATAAGGTGCTCGGAGCAACGGTGGAGCGCCTCATAAAGGTTGAAGCCGGTTACGGAGCGGCCTGAACCCTTTCCGATTTCCTTTTTCAAGGCAATCATAATACAGGGACGCCAGAACCGTTCCACCAACCGCGCGGCAACGATACCAATTACGCCTTCGTTCCAGCCGGGCTGGGCAAGGACAAGCACGCGGTTCCCCGTCATTCTTTCTGCTTCGATACTGGCGCTGGCTTCATTGATGATTCGGTCTTCGAGCGTCTGACGGGTCCGGTTCAATGTTTCCAGTTCGGTGGCAATTGTCCGGGCACGGGCTTCATCATGGGTAAGGAGCAGCTCTAATGCGGTCCGGGCATGACCAACCCGACCGGCAGCGTTGATGCGCGGGGCAAGGACAAAACTGATGTCGCGCGCGGTTAAGAGTTTTGACCGCAAACGGCTGGATTCAACGAGCATTTTGATTCCGGGACGGGTCGTCTGGTTCAGGGCGATAAGACCGAGTCGGGCAATCAGCCGATTTTCACCCATTAGAGGAACAACATCGGCGATTGTTCCCAGCCCGGCGAGGTCGAGCAGGGCGATGAGTTCTTCCTTGGAGCGACCGAGCGTTGCCAAAAGATGCCAGGCAAGTTTGAAGGCAACGCCGCTACCGGCAAGTTCCCGGAATGGATAACAGGAGTCAGGGCGCTTCGGATTTACGAACGCCAGCGCTGGCGGTGGTTCGGGTCCGGTTTCATGGTGGTCGGTAATGATGACATCGATTTTTGCCTGCCGTGCTAACCGGACCGCTTCAATGTCGGTAGAGCCACAGTCGTTGGTGATAATCAAACGGATGTCGTTGGTTCGAGCAAACTCGATGCCGGCGGTTGAGATGCCGTAGCCTTCGCTTTCGCGGTGCGGAAGATAGGCGAGGACTTTACCACCTAAATTCTTCAGGGTTGTGACGAGCAGGGCGGTGCCACAGACGCCATCAACATCGTAATCACCATAAACGAGTATCGGTTCCTTTTTCTCTAATGCGGTGATGATGCGCTCTGTTGCTTTAGTGATGTCGGGTAGTGTATCGGGCCGGTGCAAGCGAGATGCCGAAGGGTTTAAGAACTCATCAATCGCCTCCGGGGTGCGACAGCCCCGCTGATAGAGCAGATGGGCGACAAGCGGCGGAATTCGGGCGGCGGCGGCAAGCGCCGCCACCGCCTCTGGGGGCGGAGAGGATATTTTCCAGTGGTGATTGGGAACTATGGCTGCCACATTAACATTGAGCACCAAGTTTAACCAATGTCAATTTTTGATAGGCGGTGGCTGTGTTCATCATTTTGCCCGGACCATTGCCAGTGCGTTTCGGGCGGCGTCATGAGACGGGTCAAGAAGAGTTGCCTGACCGAGGTAAAGTTCGGCGCTGTCCAGCTGGTTGGTACTGATGAAGACCATTCCAAGAAGATAAAATGTCTCAGGGTTCTGCGGGTTGAGTTTGAGGGCAGCGCGATAATTTTCGAGGGCGGTGTTGAAATTGCGGGTGGCGATTGCGATGCGCGCGGCGGCAAGATGGTGCAGTTCCAGGGCATCGGGGTTATTCTGAATGAGGGCGGAAAGTTCCCTTTCTGCTTCGGGGACGCGGCGCAGGCTGGCATAGGCGAGCACCAGACTGTAGCGGGCAGCGCCGTTTTTCGAGTCAAACTGGAGGGCATGGTTGAGCGCCTCAATTGCTCTCGTGGCGTAATGGCGCTCAAGGTAGATGTTACCCAGTTGGGTCCAGGCTTGGGCTGAGTAAATTGTGCGGTTAACCGAGATAAGGTTTGTGGCGAGATAAAGGAGGACAGTGGCGACAAGGCTGGCAACGCCGATTTTTCTCTTAGGCGTATGGCGCAGGAGTTGATATATTTCTGTAACGGCTGAACCCGCAAAAATCAATAGAAGAGGGATAACCGGAGCACGCAAGCGGGACAGGACATAAAAAATTAGCGACGAAGTGAGGTAGCCAAGGATGAAGAGGTAAACCAGCAAAGCGCGGCGGTTGCGTCTTGCGAAAAACATCCCGATGATGCCCAGCGCCGCGACCGCGCCAAAGTTGATAAAGGCGACTTTCAAAACGCGGGAAAAAGGGCGTACCGTTTCCTGATAGTAATTATTCGGGATTTCGTAATTGCTCCAGAACAGCAGAAACTTCCTGAGGAGCAGTTGTAGCCAGTTCCAGGGATGGGTAAGGATGTAGTTTATGCCTTTCTTGGTCCAGTAAGAGGAAGCCTGAGACCAGGTTAATTCTCTGCCATTGACCGTTTTTGCGACCTTCTTCAGTCTTTCGTGGGAAAAGCCCAATCCGGTGGAAAGTTCCGGAGGAGACTGCCAGGTGCCGTCCGCTGCAGGGTTGTTACCATAGTAAAAGTTGATACCGGAGTGGGCGGTAAAGAAGACCATGTCCCGGGCAATCAGGAAATTCCGTATGGGTACGGCGGCGATTGTCAAAAGACAAATCAGGCTAAACAGCGCGACTCTTTTGAATGGAATTTTATCTCGTAAAAGATAAAAAAGCAAGAAAGGGGCAAGTAGTAAAAGTTCGGGCCGGCAGATGACAAGCAAGCCAAAGGTTATTCCGGCGAAGAGCAGACGGCGCGTGGTCAACGGTGCATGGTTACTGGTAAGGAGGTAAAGGGTGAGTAGAGTGAAAAAGGTGGTGATTTCGACATAGAGCAGGGCGCCGGTATAAAAAGTTAGCACCCCACAGAGGGCGAATCCAATGCCCGCAACAAAGGCGGCAAAGCGTTTAAAGATTCTCTCGGCACAACGGTAGAGCAGAAAGCAGGACGCAGTGGCGATGAGCGCCTGGAATACCTGAACCACAATGACCTTTTGACCGAAAACCTTATAGAGCAGAGCCAGCAGGTAAGGATAAATGGGTCGAAGAAAGAAGACATCCGAGCCCCAGAAGTTGCCACCGATAATTTCCAGTGCCCAGCGATGATAAGCCCAGGAGTCCACAACAAAATGAGATACCCAGGAATAAGGTAGATGACGTACCTCAAGGATGAAGAGGAGGCGGATAAGGAGGGTAAGTAGCACCGGGGCTAAAGGCAGAAGTGAGTGAAGATTCAGGGGGTGATGTGCGGCAGGAGGGACAGCAGTATGGGTAGTAGCCCGGGGCTTGCCCCCTTTGGTATTTGCCTTTTTCTCCATAACTGTTTGTTTGTTCAGGGGGATAGAGGAATCTGGAAGATAAGTAGAACGGTGGCAATTGCCAGTGTAATCAGGGTGACGATGGCACCGGTAGCAATCCAATCGGTAAACTTAAGTGATAGTCCGGTCGCTTTTTCATAAGCACCAATGGCAACCAGATTGGCACTGGAGCCAATCATCGTCAGGTTGCCACCATAGCAACCGCCGATCAATAGGCTCCACCAGAGGATTGAAGCATGCGGCAGACCAATCTGGACCAGGGTTTTGACAATCGGCACGAGAGCCGCAACAATGGGCATATTGTCAACAAAACCGGAGCTGATACCAGAAAACCAAAGCATCAGGATAAGACTGGAACCGGTTAAGCCCGACGAGCCCATCCAGCGGGTGATGGGTAATTTTTCCGCGACTTTGAGGATGAGATAACCCAATTTGGTGGTGACTCCGGTGTGTTCAAGACAGGCGGCATTGGCGAAGAGAAACATAAAGAAAAGGATTGTCCACCAGTCAACACCGCGTTCAATCAAAATTTTCCCTCGTTCCTGTTCAGTAAATAAGACAAAGGCAAGCGCCGCAAGCGGGGCGGCGATGAGCATTGTCCCTTCACCAAGATGGAGCCAGGTTTCAATCCGCGCGTGCAGGACGATGAGTAAGATTACCGCTAAAAAGACGAAGATGCCAAACCGCACCTCAGTCGGGTCCGCTTCGACGGCGAATGCTGAGGAAATACTCTCCTTGGGTTTAGACAGGCGATGGTGGAAGAGTAAAACACAGAGAATTATCGTTATGAGACCAGCGATTAAAGATACCGGCGTTGCCCAGCGCAGAAAGTTTTCAAATGTGAGGCCGCCGGCAAAGGCGATATAAACACCAATTGGATTAGCAACCAGTGTTAATGCCGATCCGACATTGGTGGCAAAGACCAGGGCAAGCAGATATGGTAAGGGAGAACTTTTCGTGCGGCGCGCAATTTCCAGTGCCAGCCCAAAGGTTACCAGAATACCAGACACTTCTCCAGCGAATCCCGAGAGGATGACGGAGAAAACCATCAAGACGATAAGCATCAACCCGGGTGAGTTTCCTACGCGCTGGGCAACACGAGCAACAACAGTGCGGAAGACGCCGATGTTCTCTAACCATTTGATTAAAGCCATCGTTGCCATAATGAAGAGAACGGTGGGAATGGACATATATTCCACCGCACTTTCAATGTCCATCACTTTCATTAGCAAGAGCAATGCGATGCTTGTTGCTGCCAGGGCAACGCGATAGCGCCAGTAGAATATCGTGCCGAGAATCATACCAAGGAAGATGGCGGCGGTAAGGGCTTCGCGCGAAAGCCAGGGTTCATAATTAAACTTGATGTATCCCATTTTTTCGTAAATACCCGTTGCCGGCAGTTTCAATGCCGGGAAGAGAAATCGGCTGAGAAAATAGGTGCCAACAATCGCCCCAACAATGATGAATATCCTCTGGTACCGGGCAAAAAAGCCCGGGGTCAGTTCCTGGAGGAGAAGTTTTTTTAGCGCCGGGACATCTCTTGCTTTGAGTAGTTTTTGGCGCAGGTGGGGTTGGGCAACAATGCGGCTGATTTCAGCAAGGAGTTTTAGATATTCGGACCGCTGGTTTTCCGGGGCAACGATGAGACAGATGAGTTTCACCGGCTGGGAGTCGATGGCGTGCCAGTTCACACCTTTGCGCACCCGGATGAAGGCAAAGAGTGGTGCGGATAGGTTACCCGGGATTATTGCATGGGGTAAGGCAACACCGTGACCGATGCCGGTCGAGCCTGACTCTTCCCGCTGGGCAAGCGCCGCAATTGCGCTCGCCGGCTCAACACCAAATTCTTTTAGTTTTTCTGCGACAAAAGCGAATAGTTCAGCCGGCGTATCGACCCGTTCCAGGTCGAAGATGAGTTCCGGTTTCAGGTAGTTGGCAATCAGGGACATTTCAGGGGTTGGTGATCAACAGCAGAGGGCAGGGTAGGCTGGGCAGAAGTTCTTCCGGTAACCGGTAGTCAAAGTTTTCGAGGATACTAATGGGCAGAATAATGAGGTCGCAGCGGGTGGAGTTGGCAAGAAACTGAAGATTATCAAGTGTACCCAGCTGGGCAACAACCGATGCTTTGATACCGGACTTTTTAAACTCATCTTCCAGGCGGTAGATGTCCTGCCAGCAACGACGCTCATGTTCTTCTTTCCGTACCGCCTGGCGGGTTTCTCCTTCGCTACGCGGGGAAGGACATTCTGCGACCGGGCTGACCGCAGAAAGCAGTACGGTGCTTTGCTGCTGGCGGGCAAGCTCCATCACCTGGTGTTTTTCTTCCTGTTTCTCACTGATGATGTAAAGAATCCGCTCAAACATTTTATTTTTCTCCTTTTTATCTATGGTGCCATGGGAATCTGGATAAAGAGAGCAACGGTCGCAACGAGGAGGGCTGCGATGGTAACGATTGCCCCAACTTTAATCCATTCGCCAAAACGGATATGACGGCCACTTGTCCGTTCAAACGCACCAACCGCCACGAGGTTGGCGGTGGAGCCAATTACCGTGAGATTGCCGCCGAAACAGCCACCGAACAACAAAGCCCACCAGAGGATTGAGGCGTGGGGTAGTCCGAATCGGGTCAGGTCTTTGACCACCGGAGAAAGGGCGGCAACGATGGGTAAATTGTCAACAAAACCGGAAGCGATTCCAGAAAACCAGAGGAGCAGGGCGACGCTCGTTACGGTCATTTCCCGACCCGGGAGATTGGTGCCAGCGACCGACTCGGAAAAACGCAGCACGAGATAACCCAATTTTGTTGTTACGCCGGTGTATTCAAGACAGGCAGCGGTGGCAAAGAGAAACATAAAGTACAAGACTGTCCACCAGTCAATCCCTCTTTCGACGAGAACCCGGCCCTTTTCTTGCTCGTAAAAAACTACAAAACCAGTCACAGCAAGCGCAACCGCGACCAGTGCGGTACCATCACCCAGTCCGAGCCAGATTTCAAGCCGACGGTGCAGGGCGATTAAAAGAACGGTAACGATAAATGTGATAATACCGGTGCGGAGTTTTGCCCGGTCAATGGTGCCCGTCGACCTTTCCAGTTCTTCGGAGTCGATTTCATAACGGGTACCAAAGAAGTGGCGCCGATAGAGCAAGAGGCAGAGCAGGGCAACGATTACCGCGGTGATTGCCGAAACCGGTGTTGCCCAGCGGGAAAAGTCTTCAAAACTTAACCCGCCGGCAAAGGCGATATAGACGCCAATGGGGTTTCCGACCAATGTCAATGCCGAGCCGACATTGGTGGCAAAGACGAGGGAAAGGAGAAAAGGCACAAGCGGGGCGCTAGTGCGGCGAGAAATTTCCAGCGCCAGACCGAAGGTGACCAGGATTGCCGAAACCTCATCGGCAAAACCACCCAGTAGTACCGAGAAGCCCATCAAAAGGAGCAGTAAAAGCCATGGGACACCCTTGACCTTTTCCACCGCTTTGACAACGACAAAGCGGAAGACACCGATATTCTGGAGCCAGCGGACAATTACCATCATTGCCATTATGAACAGAATGGTCGGAATCGACATAAACTTTACCGTGTGCTCGAGGTCCATAACGCCGACGATAAGTAAGATACCCAGTGCGGCAGCAGCAATTGCGACGCGGAAGCGCCAGAAAAGCAGTGTGCCAAAAATCATCGCCAGGAAAAGGGTGATGGTCAATTTCTGCCGGAAGAGCCAATCGGGATTGTTGAAATGGAGGTAGCCGAGTTCCTGGTAAATCCCGGATTCAGGCAGGCGGATTAGAGGTAAAACAATACTTGCGGCGATGAAGACGAGTGCCACCAATCCAAAGAAAAATAACAGGCGGCGGTTGCGTTTGAAAAATCCCTGGTGGGGTGGCTGGGAAATAATCTGCGAAGCGGTCTGAGCATTTTTCGCTTTCAGAGCAGCGGTGCGGATGTGGGGGGTATTTAAGGAACGAGCGACCTCTGCCAGCAGGGCAAGGTAGAGATTGCGGTCTTTCTCGGGCGCAACCAAAAGGACGATTAATTGTACCGGTGCGTGGTCAATTGCCTGCCATTCGAGCGGATTCTCAAGGCGGAATACAACTGCGGCGGGTTTCAGGACATCGGAACTGATTACATGGGGCAGGGCAATGCCGGAGCCAACACCGGTTGAGCCGAGTGTTTCCCGCTCTTTTAGCTCCTGAACCAGTGTCGCGGCGTTGGCGACAACTCCGGCTTCAGCCAGTCGTGTGGCGGCAAGGTGGAAAATTTCATCTTGGTTGGTGGTGCCGGGTATGTCCAGCGCAAGGTTGTGAAAGAAAAACCGCGTTAGGTTAACCATCTGTTATAGTCATTTTAACTGTAAGAATTAAAATTCTAGAAAAAAATCTCAACAGTGTCAAATTCAGGAAGCAAGTATCAGACAACATCAGGTAAGGGAAAATAGGATATCCTGCCTGTTCAAGTGGTCAGGTGGTTATTCAGCAGCAGCGACCAGAAGTTTTTGAAGGCGGGTCTGTAAGCCGGGTTCTGTACCCATAAAGGGTGACGGTCATTTATCTGGGACGCACGGTTGCCCGCCGCCTCAAGCGACCTACCCGGGAATCATCTGGACCGGGCCAGTCCGATTCCCAATTTGGTCTTGCACCAGACAGGGTTTACCCATCCGCTGTGTCACCACAACGGATAGTGCGCTCTTACCGCACTTTTTCACCCTTACCCTGCATCAAAAGTGCAGGGCGGTGTCGTTTCTGTGGCACTTTCCGTCTCCAGCCGGTCACCCAACTGGAGCCTCGCGGTTAGCGAGTGTCCTGCCCTTCGGTGCCCGGACTTTCCTCTCCTGAAATCAGGAGCGACCGTCCGACCCGCCTTCATTTAATTATAAAAGAGCCGGGAAAGATTGCAACGGGTAGATAGACGGTGAATAAAAGGGCTGGACAGATAAAATTTTGGGGGATAAAATGTCTGTTGTGAAACGGGCTTTTTTGTCGTTGTTGTGGGCGGGTGTAGTTTTGGCTGAGCCGGTGCGAATCGGGCTGGCGCTTTCCGGTGGCGCGGCTCTGGGGCTGGCTCATATCGGGGTATTGAAGGTCTTAGAAGAGGAGGGGATAGGATTTGTCGGTATTGCCGGGAATAGTATGGGCTCTTTGGTTGGTGGGGTTTATGCCGCGGGTTACAGTGCCACGCAAATAGAAAGTATCGCCCTGAACGCAGATTGGAACCGGCTTTTTTCTTCGCAGCCGAGTTTTGGTGCCCAGTATCTACCGGAGCGGCAACAGGCGCAACGGTATGTGGTCCAGTTGCGGCAGCGGAATTTTGTTCCCTATCTACCCAGCGGGCTGGTGCCGTTGCAAAATGTGGAGTTTTTGCTTAATCGGTTACTGGCGGATATCGAGTTCCATACCGGCTATGATTTTGACAGCCTGCCGATTCCTTATCGGGCGGTGGCGGTTGATTGGAAGGCGGGAAAGAAGGTAGTTTTGCGGCAGGGACGACTGGAGCAGGCGATTCGAGCGAGTATCGCGATTCCGGGTGTTTTTGCACCGGAAGTGATTAACGGGGTAGAACTGGTTGATGGTGGTGTGATGGAGTATCTGCCGGTTGAGCCGGTGCTCGGGTTTAAGCCCGATTTTGTAATTGCGGTATTGACAATGCGGCGGAGCGAAGCACAGGAGGCGTCGTTGATTGATGTGGCTTCAAGAAGTGTGGATTTAATGGGGTTCAGTCGGGTGGAGGAGGAGAAGAAACTTGCCGATGTGGTGATAGAACCTGATGTTTCCAAATTCTTACACTCGGACTTTGCCCGGGCAAAAGAGTTGATTGCGGTGGGCGAATCCGCGGCACGGGCGGCGTTACCTTTGATAAAAGAGAAATTGCGAGGGCGGACTCCGGTGGTGATGAAGCGGGCGGTTAAGGTTAAGGCGGTTCCTGTGGTAAATGCGGTAAGGTTTGAAGGGGTAAAACGGACCCGGGAGTCACTTTTGCGCCGTGAAGTACGGACCAGAACGGGTATGCGGCTTGATTTCAACATCCTGCTTTCCGACCTGGAGCGGTTGTTTAACAGTTCGTTGTTTGAGGATGTAAATTACCGGTTGGAGTTTGCAGGTAGCGACAGTGTTGAGGTGGCCTTTGAGTTGAGCGAGAAGCCCTACGGGTTTTATCTGCTCGGTTTGCGGTACGACAGTTACGATAATGTGGTGGTGGGAGCGGAAGTGGGAGAGGGGAACCTGTGGGGGACAGGTGCGATGGCGCGGGCAGCAGGGGTGCTGGGTAATCCTAACGAGTTGCGTCTGGGGTTAACCGGGACAAAGGTTTTTAACCTGCCTTTTGGCTATCGCCTTGACGGGTTTTTAGGACGAGAGAGCCGTAGCTGGTGGCAAGACGGGACATTTTCTTCCAGTTATTTTGTTTACTACATAGGTGCGGTTGCTACCGCGGGTTACATCCTGGGCCGAAACGGGTTTTTTAATTTTGGATTGCAGGGCGAGAAAGTTAGTTACGCCGGGGTGGTGGTTGATAGTTTAGAACCGGAGCAGGTGATTGGTCCGACTTTTACCCTTGAGTTCAACAGTCAGGATGATATCTATCTACCGGGGCGTGGCCTCGCCTACAATTTGAATTTATTTTACAGTTATCCGCGGTTGAAAAGTAGCCGGAAGTATCTCAGGGTTGATTGGAACGGCGAGCAGGTGGTGCCGATTTTTTCTATTCTAAGATTGCGACTTTACGGCGGGCTGGGTTTTGCTCTGGGCGATATGGGGTTTGCCAGTTATTTTCGCAACAGGACCGAACTGGTGGGTTTTGCACCGGATGAGTGGACCAGTGAGCAAAGGTTGTATCTGGGGGGAGGGTTGCGATTTAAGTTACTTGATTTTTCCCGACAGGGTAATTATCCCCTGTATCTGGAGCTTATGGCAAATGGCGCAACATTTTCTCCGCCCGAGACGCTGGTTTTGAAAAGAAAAGAGGCGCTCGATATGTTGCACTGGGGAGCGGGCGTCGGGATACTGACCAACACGCCGCTCGGTCCATTAAAGGCGGTTATCGGGCTGGGTAATTTTCTAAAACCGCCACCGCACCCGGGTGGGGTGCGAATCTGGGTGTCACTGGGCAGAGAGTTTCGTTATCAGCGATAGGTGTTCTGCCCGGGGCAGGCACGGACACAAAGACCGCAGATGAACTGATGAACAAAGTGCTGGCGCTGGAACTCCTTTAACTTTTCAAAGCAGGCGCGGTGGTCAAACTCGGCGGGAGTTTCCTTTATCGCCTGTGCCGGACAGACTTCAACGCAGCGGTGACAGCTGCCGCAATCCTGTTTCAATGGTGCACCGGGGTCAAGAGGCAGGTCGGTGAGAACGGTTACCAGTCTTACCTGCGCACCAAATTCGGGCGTAACCAGGAGGTTGTTTCTGCCCAGCCAACCCAGACCCGCAGCGAGCGCGACCCGTTTATGAGACAGGTGAGCGCGCTGATTTTCCCAGTCAACAATCTGGGAGGCGGGTATGGCCAGGGCGTTGTAACCAGACTGTTGCAGACGCCAGACCAGTTCCAGAGCAATCCGGTCCAGGGCAAAGTTCAACTGGCGATAGTGGTGTTCGTAAAGAATGTTAGGATGGTCAGTTAAGGTTGCAAGAACTTCGGATGAGAGCGGGACCGCAAGGGATATGGCAAAAGGTAAACGGGCAAATGTTTCCGGCGGTAAACCGGCGTCGGTGGTATTGATATCTTTCGTTTCCGCAACAGCAAAGGCGACAACGCCCCGGTTGCGACAGAACGACTCCAGTTCGGTGCGAAGTTGGATCAGACTCATTTTTCCCCCCTTAGAAATACGGTTAAGGCAAAGATTGCTGCCGGGGTGATACCCGGGATAAGTTGTGCCTGCGCCAGTGATTGGGGACGGATACGCGCCAGTTTTTCGCGTAGTTCTGTAGAAAGTCCTGGCACCGCAGAGTAGTCGATATTAGCCGGAATTCGAATCTTCTCCATTTCCTGAAACTCGGCGACCTGACGCCGGGTGCGGTTGATATATCCTTCATACTTCACCTCCAGTTCGACTAAATCCTGAACCGATTTTGCGATTGCCGGCGCTGCGGGCACGATTGTTTGGAGGTATTCGTAGGTGATTTCCGGGCGGCGCAGCAGTTCAATTGCGCAGGTTGTTTCATTAAGCGGACTGGTGCCCAGTTTTTTCAGACGCCGGTTAATTTCGGGTGACGGTTTGACCCGGGCGGTTTTCAGCCAGTTGATGGTGGTATGAAACTGGCGGGTTTTTTCTTCGATGAGCCGGTATCGCTCAGCCGGAAGTAAGCCGAGTTCAAAACCTTTAGGCCCGAGCCTTAGGTCAGCGTTGTCTTCCCGTAAGAGGAGCCGGTATTCAACCCGGGCGGTAAACATGCGGTACGGTTCATCGGTGCCCCGGGTTACAAGGTCGTCAATCAGAACGCCGATATAACCTTCAGAACGCGATATGGTAAATGGCGGTTTGTCTTTAACCCGCAGGGCGGCATTGATGCCGGCGATGAGTCCCTGGACCGCAGCCTCTTCATAACCGGTGGTGCCGTTAATCTGGCCCGCAAAGTAGAGGTTTTTAATCAAGCGGGTTTCGAGGGTCGGATACAACTGAGTCGGGTCTGAGTAGTCGTGTTCAATCGCATAGCCCGGCCGCATCATCCGGCACTTTTCCAGTCCGGGAATGGAGTGGAGCATCTTTTCCTGAATCTCGACCGGCAGGCTCGTAGAAATGCCGTTAGGATAACATTCAACGGTGTTCACCCCTTCGGGTTCAAGAAAGATGTGGTGGCGTTCCCGTTCCGGAAATTTGACAACCTTGTCTTCGATTGAAGGACAGTAGCGGACCCCTTTGCCTTTGATGATGCCGGTATAGAGCGGTGAATGCTTCAGCCCCGACTTTACGATGCGATGGGTTTTGGGTGTGGTGTAGGTGATGTAACAGGCGGCACGGTTTTTCAGCGACTCAGCGGTCCAGAAGGAAAATGGCTGAGGCGGTTCGTCGCCGGGTTGCTCTGGCAACTTCTTCAGGTCAACGGTACGAATGTCAATACGCGGGGGTGTGCCGGTTTTAAATCGACCGAGGCGAAACCCGAGCTGACGGAGGTTTTCACTCAAAAGTTCGGCGGGCGCTTCGCCCAATCTGCCGGCAGGAAAATGGGTTAAGCCGATGTGGACGAGCCCGGATAAAAAGGTGCCGGGTGCGAGGATAACCGCTTTGCTGTAAAATTTCTCACCGATTTCGGTCTCAACGCCGCAAACTGTTTTGCCCCGGGTAAGAAGGCGCTCCGCCATACCCTGCCGAATCGTCAGCTGGTCGATTTTTTCCAGCTGGGCGCGCATCAACTGCCGGTACAACTGACGGTCAACCTGAACCCGTGAAGACCGCACCGCCCTGCCTTTGCTCGTGTTCAACTGCCGGAAGTGGATTCCTGCCTGGTCGGTGATGAGTGCCATCTGCCCACCAAGAGCGTCAAGTTCTTTGACCAGTTGCCCCTTGCCGATGCCACCGACTGCCGGATTGCAGGACATCAAGGCGATGGTGTCAAGGTTCTGGGTTAAAAGCAGGGTACTGCAGCCCATCCGGGCGCAAGCCAGTGCCGCTTCACAACCGGCATGGCCACCACCAACGACAATTACATCAAAGCGCTCGGGTCTCATTTTGAAAAATTGTAAATCGACCGGGGGCGATGTCAAAAGAAGAAATGGCAAACGGCGACAATTTTGCTATAATTAGATTGGTGAGGGAGAATTTACAGCTGCTGATTATTGTCGGCATCGCTTTACTGCTAATTTTGATGGCGGCGGAAGAGTCAAAGAGGATGTTTCCTGAACCGGCATTTATCGCGGCAGCACGTGCCCAGGTCGAGCCGCAGGTTGGCGCTGGTGATACGATGGAACTTGACGAAGATTGGGAAGAGGACGACGAAGAATGGTTACTGGAAAACCTGCCGGCTGAACAGTTTAGCGAATGGGAGCAAATTTTCCCGACCGATTCGCTGACCAACTTTTCCCGAATCCAGCGGATAATCCAGAGGTTGTTTTCTACACCATAGCGGTTTTGGGGGTTGATAGCCAGTCTGTTCTTTTAAATCTAACATAAAGTCGGCTGTTAATCCGCCGCATAGCCATCCCAGACCTGTTATTCACCCTTCCTTTTACCCTTCCTTCAAGGGAGGTGAAGCTCAACTACACATCCCATCTGAGATGAAAACATCGCCGGGAGCAGAACCGGAAACAGAATTCAGGACAGAGCCAAAGAGCGGTGCAAAACGGTGCGAGTCCGGCTACTTCGTTATCAGGCTTCCGTACTATCACGCTATGGGTGAGAAAAGGGATGTATAAGACTATCCCAGGAATTGTCTCCGGACTGTTGGGTGAGTGGTTTTCGTCACTTTTCCTTATCTTTCCGTATATAAATTAAATTATAGGGTGAGAAGATACACAAGATGCCAGCGCCTTGACAGAACAGGTTTTTTGTTGTATATTTTTATAGAGGAAAACTGCGATGACGAGCCTACACTACTCGTCCAATCTTGTGATTTTCTATTTTGCAACAAATCCGGGGAGGTTATTGGTGGCAGGGTGCGGCTCCAGTCCAGAATTGGGCTGGAGTTCAAATTACTTAATGCGGCAATTAGGGACGAACAAAAAGAAAGGAGGTTTAAGATGAGAAACTTTAAAGCCGCATTAGCAATAGTTGCACTCTGCCTGTGCTTTGGGGGCATAGCAATAGCAGATGTTTACTATTATCTTTACGAATACACCATCAACACTGACAATGCCGCCATCATAATTGAGGTTGAAACCGACGAGCCCTCTTCTCCAGGGGCAGAATTCACCGCAGTTACCGCCGACCAACTTCATCAGAAAGGATATCAAACTCCGAGCGAATATGAAGCGAGTGCTGATGTTATTGACAAGGATGGTCTCATCGACTGGACCGCAAGTTCCTGGATAAAAAAAGGCTATAAAAATGGTAACGCTACCAAATGGGTTGTGTGTGGGTCACATACAGGAAGGAACTTTGTTCAAGGTCCGGGCACATTATTTGTTGCCTGTTCAACTTTTAGTATCATTTATACGCCTCCACCTCGGGTGGCTCTTGCGTTTACAAAGGAACACCTTACTTGTGGCTATTACACGAACCTCACATACTACCGCGAATATTCTGCTACAACGGGATACGGCTGGGTGCAAAAAGGGCGACACCACATAGGAAACCCGAATCAGACGAGATACACACGAGCATCCCTTTACTGGTGATGGCTCATTCGTAATTTGTATTGAAATCGTGGGCACTCGGTATTGTGCCGGGTGCCCACAGGAATAAAAGGAGGAAAGATGATTAAAAGTTTGTCCAATACTACGGGCAAAAAGTTGTTTTTACTGTGGTTATGGGGAGTGACTGGACTGGTTCCTGTTTATAGCCAGGAAATCCTGTGGCTCAGAAGGTTCAACCGGGGGCCAGGAGTAGATGATTATAGCGGCAGGATGGTTTTGGGCCAAGATAACAATTTGCTACTTACCGGTTGCTCCTGGAGCCTTGCTACCGGTTCGGATATGTTGCTTATCAAGTACACATCCAGCGGTGATACCATCTGGACACGCTACTACGACGGTGGAGAAAATGAGATGGGATACGGCATCGCTTTAGACCACGATGGCAATATTATAGTTGCCGGCTATTGCGGTAATGACACGATTGAGCAACAGTGTCTATTGGTAAAGTTTTCTCCTGAAGGTAATTTCCTTTGGGAGAGAAAGTACCGGCACTGGGATATGGACGCATATACCGGCGTTGTTATTGATGACGACAATAATATCATAGTTGCCGGTTATTGTTATACTTATTCTGGGGGAGGTCGTTACATCGGTTTAATCCAGAAGTACGATGCGACGGGAAACTTTATCTGGGGCAAACTGTACGACTGGGTCTCCGATTTTTACGCCATAGCCCAATTGCCAGGAGGGGACTTTATTGTCACCGGTACCGATACTACACTTAGGCCGATGCTCACGGTACGGTTGGATTCTTTGGGTGACACCATCTGGACGAGAAGAGACACCGTTAGTGGATTCAGTTTGGGTGCAGGTAGCGACATCGCCCTTGACTCTTCGGGCAACATTATTGTTGCGGGTTATCTTAGCCATGTGCTTGATTATAATCTGGCAATAGTTAAATATACCCAGGATGGCGATACGGTCTGGACTAGAGAGCTAAACTTCACACCCTGGGATTGGGCAGGCGGAGTGGCAACTGATGTGATGGGGGATATCTTTATCCTTGGCAATCGGGGAATGAGTCTTGATTCTATTGATGGTGTTTTAGTAAAATACACGGAAAGCGGAGATACCCTCTGGGCAACATTTTATGATGGTGGGTATGATGATAGATTTTTCCCAGTGGTAGTGAATACCGATGGTAACCCTATTGTCAGCGGCTCCTCACATAACGGCACGGATTACGACATCGTAACGATTAAATATCAGGGTACACCCGGGATTAAAGAACTTTTTACAACCGGTGTTACACCACAATTAAATATCTCACCCAACCCGGCAAGAGGGACGGTTACTTTGAAACTGCCATATCCCGCTCCGGAGGCACGGCTCTATGATGTGTCAGGAAAGTTGCAGCGGGTGATTAACCTAAGGGAACAGGGAATTGGCAGGGGAGGACAGCGGGTAAAAGTTTCCCTTGACGGGATTGCCGCGGGCACATATTTCATAGAAGCGGGCGGCAGGACCGCAAAACTGGTGGTGAGACGATAAGAATTTCTGTTGAATGACAGTCAATAAATGGGAGAATCTATAGATAAAATGAAGAGCCTTTTAATACCTCTGTTCGTAATCTTTGTGGTCACTGGTAGTTCTATCTCATCTGCTGGACCAGCAGAATATCTCGGTGTCGGAATTACCAAGAGTAGTGTTACCGTCTTTACAGCAATATCTGATTCTCAAGGCGAGGTGCTAAGATTTACCCACAAGGACGCTTACATCGGTCCGGGTGTCGAGTTTCTTTATCAGCCATTAAACTGGCTTTATTTCCGGCTTATGTTAGGCGAACTCCAATTCTTTACTGCCGGTGGTGGTGCTCTTGCCATTGGGGCGCAACCTGGGGTTGATATCCTTGTTGAGCCGCAGCCGCGCTGGCGATCGGCACCTTATCTTCTGGGTAGTATCTCCTTTACCGGTTACTGGTGAACGCAGGGAACACCTGACCCAAGGTTCAACGAATTTATGACGATAACCCCGGTTTACGATATGTACAGCGGTCTGGGTCTTCGGTATAACTTAAACAAGCGGCTTAATATTTTCCTTGAGACGCACATATTAAATGCGTTCACGTTTTTCACCTACATCCCTGCCCGTAATGCACCACAGGGGGAAATGATTTCTGGCATTGGATTGGCGGCGGCGCGAATCGGTGTCCGCTACAATTTGCGGGGAAAGTAGCAAAAAGGGCGCCTTAACTTTTTTTTAGCGCAGCGCCAGGGCTAACACGATATTCTTTAATCAGCCCGATGCGTCCTCAAATAATATCTTTAGAACTTTAACTTGACTGAATAATCAGGCGGGATAGAATGAACTTTAATGAAGGCAAATTTTCCTTTGTTGCTCATAGTTTGGGCGGTTCTTTTTTCTTCGGGGTATGCGATTTTTGAAGACGATGGTTCCGGGGTGCGTGCCGAAGGTATGGGTGGTGCTTTCTGGGCGCTGGCTGATGACATTAGTGCGATTGATTTTAATCCCGCGGGTCTGGCACAGGTGCAGGAACGGCAGTTTGAGGGGTTTTATAAGTTGCTTTACAGCGGGGTTGATGTCGGTTTGCACACAGTTTACGCCGGGATTGGCATACCAATTAAACGGTTAGGGACTTTTGGTCTTCGGGTGCAGGAGACCGGTTTTTTCCTGCAATCACAACGGTCAATAAAACTGGCGCACGGTTTTGAACTGGCAGAAGGGATATTTTTTGGTTACGGACTCAACGGTTACAACCTGTCCCAAAAGGATTACGGTCAGGGCTGGACCGCAGGTCTGGACTTGGGGATGTTTGCAAGGGTGCACCGGTTCTGGAGCGCGGGTTTTTATGTCCACAATATAAATTTGCCCCGAATTGGCGAGTCGGAACTCCCCCGGGTTCTGGCGTTTGGACTGGGTTTTTCTCCAACCCCGGGGATTCATTCAACTTTAGGGTTTTCCAAAGAACCGGGAATGCGGACCAGAATTGCCTTAGGCCAGGAGTTTGAAATTATTCCCCAATATCTGACGCTGCGCGCCGGTGCCAGTACTGAACCGGTTAGTTTTTCTTTCGGTTTGGGCAGTGGCGTGGAGCGGGTCCGGGTTGATTATGCGCTCAAGACCCATCCGGTTTTACCCTTGACGCACAACTTCGGGGTGCTGGTGAAATTTTAGCACTGATGGTCTGGGCGTTTATTTTCTGGATTTCAATATTTTCGCCTGATAAGCCGCTGGATATCAACAACGCCGGTTTTGAAGAAATCCGGCAGTTGCCGGTGGATTCAATTACGGCGCAAAAGATTTATGAATATCTCTGGATTTATGGACGGCTGAACAGCATCTATGACCTTTTGAAAATCCCCGGCATTACGCCCGAGAAACTGAAGGAGTTGAAACCATTAATTTACATCAGCCGGCGTGACTGGGAGGAACTTCAGGAGGAAAACCTGCTGCGTATTCAGCGCCGACTGGCAAGTGAGGATGGTCCGAGTAAAGCGGTTGTTGAAGACTGGCAGGACCTTTTGGTTGACCCGTTGAACATCAATCGGGCAACGGTTGACGATTTGTTGAGGCTGGAGAATGTGTCGCTCGTGGATGCGGTGGCGGTAATTAAGTACCTGAAAGGGGGCGGCAAAATTGAGAGCCGGCGCGACCTTGCCAGCAGGGTTGATGGGTTGTCGACCTATGGTTATCGAGGGATGAGGAATTATGTGAGTTTTACCGACCGTGCGCCTCGTGACCGATGGGGTGGTAACTACCGGATAAAGTTTGCCACTGACCCGGGTTGGGATGTGGTTGCTGAGCCCAGCGATTTTGCCGCGGCGCTTAAAACCCTTGCGACCGATACCGCCGAATTCCGGCAGGCGGGATATACCAATGAGGAGATTGAGTTTTTCCGACAGCAACTCAATACCGAAAGTTCCTATCGTGAGCAAATGAGGAATGATGCGGTGGCAAGCCACCGGTTGCGGTTGCGCCTGGGTGAGAAGTTGCGTGTTGCCGGCTGGCTGGAACAGAACTTTTATGAGCCGAGGGCGATTAGTGATATAAAAGGTTATCTGACAGTTGATGGGTTAGGGCTGGTGGAAAGGTTGCTGGTTGGTGATTACCGGCTGGCACTGGGCCAGGGGATTTTGCTCGACAACAACTCTGAACTTTTACCCCGGGTTTCCAATCGCACCGAAGGGCTTTTTGGTGATTTGAACGAAAACCCGGGTTTTGGTATGCGGGGCGCCGCGGGTAAGGTTCGTCTGGGCCGAGCCGGGTTTCTTGGGTTCTTTTCCCGGGCAAATCGGGATGCGATTGTCAATCCGGATAGTAGCGTGAACTGGTTCATTGTTTCCAATCCGCGCTACCCCACTTTTAAGGATGCTTTGCAGGAGACGAGTACCGGTGGCAGTTTCAGGTTCGATTTATCGGGATTGGGCTTTCTGCCAGTTGGAACAAGAATCGGGACATCGGTTTTGTCCAGCCAGGTGAGCCGGAATTTTCGACCTGAGGCACGATTCCTTGACCTGCCCGGTGATGCCGAAATCCTTGACGACCCCAATTACCTGCAGCTGGATACGGGTAGAACAAGGATGTTTTATGGCGCCGACTTTCGAACGGCGGTTGAAAACTTTTCCCTTGAGGGCGAATTTGCCCGACAACAGCGCGGCGGCAACGCTTATTTACTTAAAGCGCGCACCCAGTACGACTATCTCTATGTCAATGTCCTTTACCGTCATTACGATGTGAACTATGTCAATCATTACAATCGCGGTTATTGCGAGGAGTTGCGGTTTGAAAATACGACCTTAGAGAAGCCTTATCGGCTAATTGACCCGGCTTTTGCCGCATTGCAGGACTTTCCGATGCCCAAAGCAGAAGAGGGTGTGATGGTTGAGACCCGGTATCAGATTTCGCGCGCGGTTACCATTACCCGGGCTTATCTTGACCTCTGGCGCAACCTTGCCTGGGGTAGTGACAACTGCCGGTTTCAAGCCGAAATGGAGTATCGGCCGGTTTTCGGCGTGCGGCTGCGGTTCAAGCAGAAGGTGCAGCTGCGGGAAAATCCCAAGCCGGCGGTGCCGACTCATTCCCTCTCTCTTGAATCAACCCTGCGGGCGATGCTTGCGCTTTCCAACTGGGACTACCTGACAACCGAGGTGCGCTCGGGCCGAACGGTGCTTACGCCGACTCTGGAGTACAACGATGAGGCGAGTATCAATGGCGATTTTATCGCGGTGCAGTGGGAGCACAACTTCTCTTCCAGTTTCAACGGGGAACTGGGCGTTGCCACCTGGCGCAGTGCTGGAATGTCGGAGTGGCTGTTTGAAGACAACACCATTGACTTTGTTGATGGGCAGGGGTTTAAGTGGTATCTGGCACTGACCGACCAGATTTCTGATAACCTGCTTTTTTATTTGAAGTTCCGGCACAAGATAAGCGACTTCCCTCATACTGGACTTGCGAACAATGAGGGTGTCCATTATGGTGATGGCACGCCGGTTTCCGATTTTGTTAGCCGGGAAAGTCGGTTTAATGTCAGTTTGCAGTTGGACTTTTTATGGTAGGGGGTGAAATTTGATGAAAGTAAATTGGCAGAGAAGGTGTTTAGTTGCGGTTTTGGCAATGGTCGGTTTTGCCGAACCGTCCATTCCGATGAGGGACTATCTCGGTGAGTGGTTAAACCCAGTTCCGGATGGGGTTTTCCTGAACCCGGCAGATTTATTAACACCCTCACCTTTTTTCCCTTCTATCAAGGGCGGGGAAATCTTACAACCCTTGTCGCCCCGGCTCAGTGTCAACTGGGGTTTGAGGTGTGCATCAGAGCAGCGGGTGCGCCATGTGTATGACCAGTTTGAGAATACGATTGGTGAGGCGGTGATTGCGGACAATCTGGGTTTCAACTGGGTGCCGGGTCCAGTTTCAATTGTTTACCCGTTTCAGCGATTTGCGCTGGGGGCGGGGCTGGCACCGGTGCGAGACTTCCATTACACCTATTTGAAGGAGTACCGGGACGAGTTTTATGTTAAAATTGGTGAAGACCGATTGGAGCAGCGCGGGTTTCTTTATTCGGGTAATATTGCGGCGGCGGTTAAACCGGTAAGGTTTATTGCGCTCGGCGCGGGATTTTGCTACGCCTGGGGTGAGCGAGAACTTAATTTTCAGAGGGTTCAGGAGCCTGATACCTACAGTTTTGTCATCAAGAGCGGAATAAAAGGTCTGGGCTGGAACGCCGGCTTAACGGTAGCGCCGCTGGCGCGGTTCAGTGTTGGGTTGAGTTACCAGAGTCGGTTGCGTTTCAACAGTCCGGACAGTCTTAGCCTTAAGGGTTATCCCTGGAAAGGACAGGTTGAGTTGAACTATCAGGCACCAGGGCAACTGCCATCCCAGGTTAAACTGGTTGTCGGTACCGAAGCCTGGGCTGAAGTCGCCACCGGCTTACACAATGTGATTTTTGTTCAAACAACAGTTGAACATATCATGCTGAATCTGGTCCGGCTGCGTTACGGGTTTGGTCTGAGTCCCTTGTGTGCCGAACCTACGGTGCATCGGGTTGAGGCGCTGTTCGGGCTGGGCTTTAATGCGGGTAGATATCGGATAAATGTTGACGGTAATTTGAACCGGGAGGAAGTCAACAGCAGCGACTTTGTCTTAATGCCTGAGCCGGCTGATTTTCGAGCGTATGAGACGGGGTTCAATTTGCGAACCGGTGTCGAGTATGAGTTTTAAGCGGCGCACGGTTTTGCCGGGGATAGGTCTTTTCTTAATCTTAGTTGCTTCTGGATTCAGCCAGGTTCAGTACACCCTCCAAAAGACACACATATTTATCGTCCACACCAACGACATTCACGGTGCCCTTTTACCGGGCGAGGCGTACTGGCTGGATAAAAATTTTCCGCCACCCCTTGCCAATGCCAGTGGCGCGATGACGATGATTAGGGAGTTGCGGGATTCGGCAATGCAGCACCGGTATGGGTTTTTGCTCGTTGATGGGGGTGATATATTCAAGGGCACACCGGTTGGCGACTTTACCCGGGGTCAGGCGGTGGTGGACTTTTTCCGGCGGGCAGGTTACGATGCGGTTGCACCCGGCAACCACGACTTTGATATGGGCTGGTGGGTTCTAAAAGAGCTGGTTGACAGTTCTCATATCCCCTGGGTTGCGACGAATGTGCGGGTCAGGGGGACTGATACCGCACCCGGTTTTCTGGTGCGGAGTACAATTTTTGAACGGGGCGGGGTGAAAATTGGCCTTATGGGCGTTTTGACCGAGTACCTCTCCGGAATGGTCAACGACTCTTTGATTGGCAATCTGACGGTGTTGCCCTATTACGAAGTTGCCCGGCAGGAGGTGAAACGGCTGCGGGAGCAGGGGGCGGATATTGTGGTTGCTCTGAATCACATCGGCTATACCCATGACCAGCGGTTTGCCGATTCGGTCCCGGGAGTTGACATCATCATTGGCGCGCATAGCCACACCGGTGTGGAACCGCCTTACGAGAGTCCGAAGAATCACACGATTATCCAGCAGGCGTATTCAAAGTTGAGTACGGTCGGAGTGCTGGACATCAGTTTTGACCTTAAAACCCGACAGATTGTTGGTTATCAGGGGAAACTGATTGACCTGTTAGGCGACGAGATTCGCCGGGATATGAGTTACGCCCGGCATCTTGACTCGGTGCGGGCGGTAGCGGAAAAGGGGTTTGATGAGGTTTTAGGCTACTGTAAACGGGAGTTGACCCGGGGTGGGTTTATTGAAACGCCCGCGGGCAATCTGATTACCGATGCGATGCGCGAGCGGTTCAATGCCGATATCGCAATCCACAACTCTGCCGGCATCAGGGCAAACATTCCAGCCGGTCCAGTTACCTATCGGCACATCTATCAGGTTGATGTTTTTGGCAATACCGTGGTCACCGGAAAGTGGACCGGAAAGCAGGTGAAAGAGATGCTGGAGGTTTCGGTGAACGGGCACCATGCGATATTTCAGGTTTCCGGGATAAAGATGCGCTACACAAAGCGGAAACCGATTGGCGAGCGGGTAATTTCGGTGCTGGTCAATGGAGAACCTTTGGACAGTAATCGGGTTTACAGTGTGGCGACCAATTCGTATCTTGCCGCAGGCAGTGGCGATTATCGGGTTTTTGCTGAGGGTCAGGATATTGAGGACAGTTATCTGCCGCTGCGCGATGTTATCGCCGACTATATTCGGCGCCATTCGCCGGTTGATGCCCAGGTTGAGGGCCGAATTGTGTTAATTGACCATTGACCGGGGTGATGAGTAGAACGGTCTGGCCAGTTAAACCGGTGGATGAGGAGCGGGTAAAGGCTCTTGTTGAGGAACTTAGGGTTTCCGAACCGCTTGCCCGACTGCTGGTGCTGCGGGAAGTAAAGAACCGAACCGATGCGGAGGAGTGGCTCAATCCGAATTTTTCCCATCTCCATCCTCCAGAACTTTTGCCCGATTTCGAACCGGCACGGGACCGGATTTTTCGGGCGATAGAAAACAGGGAGCCGGTTCTCATCTGGGGGCATGACGACCTTGATGGGATTACCGCGACGGTTTTGCTCTATCAGGTATTGAGCGGGCTTCAGGCGAAGGCGCGCTATTATATCCCGGTTAAAGGCAGAGACAAACACGGGCTTGACTATCGGTTTGTTGAAGGGGGCGCGGCAAGCGATGTCCGGCTGATAATTACGGTTGATTGCGGGATAACAAACTATCAGGATGTTGCCGAGTTGAAGAGGCGCGGGGTTGATGTGGTGGTTACCGACCATCATGAGGTAATTGACCCATTGCCCGGTGCGGTTGCCGCGGTTGACCCCAAGCGTACGGATTCCGACTACCCTTATCCTAATCTGACCGGGGTTGGCGTGGCGCTGAAACTGGCGATGGGTCTGGTACAGGAGAAACTAAGTTTTTCCCGCGAGGAGTTTTTTTCGGTCTATCCGGATGCGCTGGTTTTGACAACGCTCGGAACGATTGCGGACCGGGCGCCACTTACCGGTGAGAATCGGGTGCTGGTAACACTGGGGTTGCGACAGATGGAGAAGACAAACATTCCGGCAGTGCGCGCGGTGCTGCAGTCGATAAACTTTCCACCACAGGGTTTCACGGTGAGCGGATTTCTTGCCGAACTTTTGCCCCTGTTTGCCTCAGCGAATGGGGGCGAGGGTGTAAGACATTTTCTTGACCAGGACCCGGCGGTTGCCGAAGCGTGGGTTAAGGAGCTGGTGGCGCACAGTCAGGCGTGGCGCGAGGAGGCGGAGAAAACATTTGCCCTGGCAAGTGAAAATGTGCGGCTCGGCGACGGGATACTGTTCGTGCAACACCCGGGCCTTTCTTTACGGGCACTGGGGTTCAGTGCGGCCCGGTTACGGGAAAGGTACGGGGTGCCGGCAATTGTTATCGGCTGGCGCGGTGACGCCTGGGTTGGTGAATGTCGCGGGATGGAGGGCGTTGATTTAATGGAGTTGTTGCGGGCGATGCGTAACTACTTTATCGACTATGGCGGGCACAAGAAGGCGGCAGGGTTTTCCATCAAGGAGGAGAATGTCGCTGAGTTCATTCGGGCGGCAGAACGTTTTGCCCACACCAATTTTGCCCCGAAAATTGTCCGAGAGTCGGTGCTGGTTGCCGATGGTTTTTTGCCCCTGAGTAAATTTGAGCGGGAGTTGGTAAAACTGGCGCCTTTTGGCGAAGGTAACCCGCAGCCGATGTTCGTTTCGGAGCCGACAACATTTGTCTGGAGTGAAAAGGGTCTTGTTCCGGAAACCAATCCCGAGTTGGTGCTTTTGCCCGGGCGGTGCGATTGCCAGGTGATGCCCGGTGTGCCTTATCGGGTGCTCTACACCGTGGATGACCTTGGACAGTTAGCGGTAGTTGCCTGTCACTCTGAGCCGGAAAGTGCCCACTAAGACGGTCTACGCCACGAGAAAGCGCAACCGCGCCGACCATCTCTGGATATTTTCCAATGAGATTACCCGCGTTGAGGGGAATCCGGTGCTGGGTGATTTAGTAAAGGTTTTTGACCGGGGTAAGTTCATCGGCTGCGGGATGTATAATCCCCGTTCTCTAATTACGGTTCGGTTGTACTCAACCCGAGATGAGGAGCTGGACGAGAACCTTTTACGGCGACGGCTGGAGCATGCATATCAACGACGCAAGAAGAAACTGCCCGAGGAGAACGACTTCCGTCTGGTGTTCGGCGAAAGTGACTGGGTACCGGGACTGGTCATTGACAAGTACGGTTCGCACTTTGCGGTCCAGGTCTATGCCGCAGGTTTTGACAACCGATTGGATATGGTGACACAGGCGCTCCTTGACCTGTTTGCGGTGACCGCAATTTTTGAAAAGGACGATATCAAACTGCGTGAGCCGGAAGGGCTACAGCGCCGCGAGCGTTTGCTCTACGGCACACCGCAGCCCGATTTGATTATCTCGGAAAATGGTTTGCGGTTTTATGTCAACATCGCGGCTGGGCAGAAAACCGGTTACTTCTTTGACCATCGTCTGACCCGGCTCAAGGTGAGGAAACTGGCAAAAAACCGCCGGGTGCTGGATGTGTTCTGTTATACCGGTTCGTTTGCCATCAATGCCGCCTGGGGTGGTGCCAAGGAGGTTAAGGCGGTTGACATTTCTCAGGAGGCTTGCGCCCTGGCCGAACGCAACGCCCGGCTCAATGGGGTGGAGGAAAAGTGTGAATTTATCGTGGCGGATGCGTTCGAATATATGCGCGATTTACTGCGGAAAGGTGAGCGGTTTGAACTGATAAACCTGGACCCGCCCGCGTTCATCAAGGCGCAGAAGCAGAAAAAGAGCGGTATTGCCGGTTACCTGAAGTTGAACCGGCTGGCGATGAAACTCTTAAGCCGGGGTGGCATCATAATTTCATCCTCCTGCTCGCATTACCTTTTCTGGCAGGACCTCCTGGATGTGGTTGCAGCGGCAGCACAGGAGGTGGGTCGGACCTTTGTGATTCTTGACCGTTCGCAGCAAGGACCAGACCATCCGGTTCTGCCCCAGATCCCGGAGTCGGAGTATTTGCGCTGCCTGATTGTTCAGGTGGATTAAAAGATTTAG
>JBBISL010000016.1:0-41936 GCA_037441285.1 Caldifarciminota bacterium | reverse complement strand
AGGGGTAATTCCCGGGATAGTCTTCTATAGCCCATCGTTCATCGCCCATTTTACCACCCGTATTATCACCCTTGATTAAATTCCCACCACCACTCCAAAACCTATCTTATTGATAATCCATAATGTTATGACGGAAACCACCGCAGCCGCCTGTCCCGGAAAAGATAGCCCGTTGACACCATTATCAATCTCTGGTATCGTGCCCCGGGGTAATTTCGCCATCGTCCTGAAACCCGCCCTGAAATCAACCTTTTATACCCCACCAGAAGCCCAAATCCTCAGCCTATATATTTAAGACCCCGTTTTATTTGCCAATTCACGCTCTCCGAAATATCTAACTTCTGTACCGTTTGCCTTTAACCGCACCTTAACACCAATCACCGCGCCGCTTTGAAGGAAGGGTAATATATGGCACATTTGACAATGAGCCGATAACTGGTAGATTGAAGGATAGTATGAAGATTCTTGTCGTTGGTAGTGGCGGTCGCGAACATGCCCTGGCCTGGGCATTTTCCCGCGCCGGTCATGAGGTTTACTGCGCACCCGGCAACGCCGGTATTTCCCGGCTGGCACAGTGCACCGATATTGACCCGCTAAACATCAAAGCCCTTGCCCAATTTGCCCGCAAGCAGAAAATTGACCTGACGGTGGTTGGACCTGAGGCACCGCTTGTTGCCGGTCTTGTTGATGAGTTTGAAAAGAGTGGGTTAAAGGTGTTTGGACCCAATAAGACCGCTGCCCGTCTGGAGGGTGACAAGGCGTTTACCAAAAACCTGCTCGCCAAATACAGCATCCCAACCGCCCGGTTTGCGGTTTTTGACGAGTTTGACCGGGCAGAGAAGTATCTCCTGAACCAGCGGTTCCCGATTGTTGTGAAAGCCACCGGTCTGGCAGCGGGCAAAGGCGTTGTTGTTGCCGGTAGTAGAGAAGAAGCGATTGCCACCCTCAACCGTTTTATGAAGGAAGGAAAACTGGGTGAAGCGGGCAAACAGGTGGTGATTGAGGAGTTTCTTGAAGGCGAAGAGGCATCAATTATCGCCCTGTGCGATGGCAAGCACCTCCACTTCCTTGTGCCATCGCAGGACCACAAGCGGCTTTTGGATGGCGATGCTGGACCGAATACCGGCGGTATGGGTGCCTATGCACCGGTACCAGCGGTAACTAAAGAAATTTTCCTTCAGGCGGTGCGCGAAATCTTTTATCCCTTACTCAAAGGTCTGGAAAAGGAGGGAATTGAGTACCGGGGCGCAATCTATGCCGGTTTGATGCTCACCCCAAAGGGACCAAAGGTCCTTGAGTTCAACTGCCGGTTTGGCGACCCGGAAACGCAGGTTATTGTTCCCCTGTTTGAGGGCGACCTTGCCGAACTGTGCCTGAAATGTGCGCTCGGAAACTTGGAAGAGCAGGCAACTCCGGAATGGGGCAATCGCTGGGCTTTGTGCGTGGTTGCCGCAGCGCAGGGCTATCCGGCTAAATACGAAAAGGGGTTGCCCATCTCGGGCAAACTGGACGACGGCGAACATACCATCGTTTTCCACGCCGGGACAAAATTGGTGGACGACCGGATTGTCACCAATGGTGGTAGGGTCCTGGCGGTTACCGGATTGGGTTCGACTTTGTCGGAAGCGCGGGACCGGGCATATTACGGACTTGGACTTATCCATTTTTCGGGAATGCATTACCGCCGGGACATCGGTGAAAAAGGGCTCCGACATCTCACAAGCACGGTCAGCAGTCCTTAAACCGCTATGGGTAAGGAAAAGGATATCGCCCGGGCGATGCAAAAGGGCGGGGTGATGATGCCCTTGTTCGGCACAACCTGTATATTGAGCACCGATAAAGAAAAGCTTGTCCGCCTGCTCGGCAGCGCCTATCAACTGGTGCACCCCGAAAAATTACCTTTACCAGATTTCACACCGGCCGAACTGCTTAACCTGCCGGTGGTTTTGATTACGGAAAAGGGCGAACCCGGCTGGACTATCGCGCCCGCAGGACTGCCGGAAGCGGCAGTAGCAGCAATTGACCAGACGGTCTGGTTTGGCATCCCGGACCAGGAGGAAAATCTTGAAGAACTTCTTGAAATGGCAGGCAACTGGATAAAGTTCCAACTCAATAAGGATATGTCAATCGGCACTGGACCTTCGGTACTTGACTTTACCAGTTCGCCCCCGGTTCTTCGGCGTAAAGGCGTCGCCGGCATATTTCAGTTGGAGCAGATTCTGGGCACGCCGGTTTTACTTGGTCCCGGGGTGATAATTTCGGTCCTTGTTGTCTGCACCGGTAACTCCTGCCGCAGCCCGCTTGCCGCGGCATTTCTGTCTCAGGCTTTTGCCGGGATGCCGGTTGTGGTCAGTTCCGCCGGCATCGCGGCACCGGTAGGCAATTCTGCAACCCAGTTTGCCATTGCCGTGGGCAAGGAGATGGGTGTTGACCTGACAACGCATCGGGCGCGGCAACTGGACAAAAAGATGATTGAAGCCGCGGACCTGATTCTCGTAATGGAACAAACTCATCGCCAGTTCATTCTCGAACTGGCACCCGGGGCGGTTGCTAAAGTTCGGTTCCTGGGCGGCTATCCAGAAAAACCGCAGGAGATTGCCGACCCGATTGGTCGTTCCATCGAGTTTTACCGCTCGGTTGCGCTGCTATTAAAATCGGGTGCGCTCCGGGTTGCGGCGGACCTCAAAAACCGCTGGAAAACGGAGCCGCACCTTGACAATTAAAGAAAGATAAAAAGGAGTGATTATGGAGTACTTTTTAACTGAAAGTCAAAAAGAAATCCGTGACCTTGCCCGGCGTTTTGCCGTCGAGAAAATCAAGCCGGTGCGCGCCGAACTGGACCGCACCGGTGAATTCCCCTTCGCCCTGATGAAAGAGATGGCAGAACTGGGGTTGATGGGCGTGTACATTCCCGAAGAGTACGGCGGGTTTGGCGGTGGCATAATGGAGATGTGCCTGGTGGTTGAGGAGCTGTCGCGCATTGACGGCGCGGTTGCCCTCTGTTATGCCGCCTGTGGCCTTGGCACCTTCCCCATCCTGCTTGCCGGCACCGAAGCGCAGAAGAAAAAGTATTTGCCCCGGCTCGCAGCCGGTGAACTGGCGGCATTTGCGATTACCGAAGCCCAGGCTGGCTCTGACGCCAGCAATGTAAAAACCCGGGCACGGCGCGAAGGCGACTACTATGTCCTCAACGGCACCAAGCAGTTCATCACCAATGGCAGTGTCGCAAAGATTTATACGGTTATCGCTTCCACTGACCCGGGTCGCGGGGCGCGCGGGCTTTCTGCCTTCATCGTCGAAGATGGCACACCGGGTTTCACCTATGGCAAGATTGAAGACAAGATGGGCATCCGCTGCTCAAAAACCGCCGAACTTGTTTTCCAGGACTGTCGGGTGCCCGCCGAAAACCTTATCGGTGGCCGCGAAGGTATGGGCTTTGTCCACACCATGCGCACCTTTGACCGCACCCGGCCCGGAGTTGGTGCTCAGGCGCTGGGGATTGCGCAGGGCGCACTTGACGAAGCCCTCGAGTACGCCAAAACCCGGATTCAATTTGACCAGCCCATCGCCAGTTTTCAGGCGGTACAACTGATGCTCGCTGATATGGCGATTCAAATTGAAGCCTCGCGCGCACTGATTTACGAGGCCGCTCGTGCTGCCGATGCCGGGGTCAAAAACATCGCCGGTCTCGCGGCAATGGCAAAGGTGATGGCATCAGACACCGCAATGCGCGTCACCACCGATGCGGTGCAAATTTTGGGCGGCTACGGCTATATGAAAGACTACCCGGTTGAGAAGATGATGCGGGACGCCAAAATCACCCAGATTTACGAAGGCACAAACCAGATTCAACGCCTGGTCATCGCCTCGGAGTTGATTAAAGGTACCCTTTGGTAAACGGTATGGAAAGTCGATTTGATGCGGTCCTGATTGGTGCCGGTCCTGCCGGCTATGTTGCGGCAATCCGCCTTGCCCAGTTAGGCAAGAAGGTTGCGGTGGTTGAAGAGGCGCGGGTTGGTGGCGTCTGTTTGAATCGCGGCTGTATTCCGGTAAAGTCGCTGCTGCACGCCGCATCGGTAATCCGTAACGCCCAGGAAGCCCGGGCGATGGGCATCACCTTTCAACCACCCGAACTTGACCCGGTCAGCCTCAACTCCTGGAAGGCGCGCATTATCGACCGGTTGGCACGGGGCATCGAATTCCTGTTCAAAGCCAATGGTGTGGAACTGTTCCGGGGCAAAGCCCACATTGTTGCACCGGACCAGGTTGTTGTCCGGGGAGCCGAAAACGAAGCAAAACTTTCTGCCCCGCATATCATCATCGCCACCGGCTCGGAACCGGCAATCTTACCCGGATTAGAGCCGAACCATAAAAATGTCATCGACTCCAACAGCGCCCTGAACCTAATCCAGTTGCCGGCAAGTATCGTGATTGTTGGTGCCGGCGCGATTGGCCTGGAGTTCGCCACCATCTTCCGGCGCCTCGGTGCCAAAGTGACCGTGCTTGAGGTGTGCGACTCAATTTTGCCCGGGATTGACCGTGACCTTACCACCCTGCTCCAGCGCCAGATGGAGCGGGAAGGTATTCAGTTTCACACCGGGGTCAAAGGCTTATCCTGTCCACCTCCGGCGGAAAACGCCCGGGTTTGTGCTCAGGCACCCCAACCCCTTGAATGGCAGGCGGACAAGGTGCTGATTGCGGTGGGCAGAACCGCCCGCACCGCCGAACTGGGCATAGAAAATCTCGGAATCAAGGTTGACCGCCGCGGCTTTATTGTCACCGACAGTCACTACGAAACGAACATCAAAGGGGTCTATGCGATTGGTGATGTGCGCGGCGGACCGCTTCTTGCCCACAAGGCGATGTACGAAGGGTTTAACCTTGCCGAAGCGCTTGCCCTGGGCAAAAAGCCGATTCCGGGGGAAAACAAACCAATCCCTGCGGTCGTCTATACCGACCCGGAGATTGCCACGGTGGGACTTACCGAAACCACGGCTCAAGAACAGGGTTTGAAGGTAAAAGTCGCCCGGGTACCCCTCAACGCCATTGGCCGGTCTTTGACCCTGAGCCGCTCCGAAGGGATGTGCAAACTCCTGATGGACGAGAAAACCGGCAAAATTCTGGGCGGTGGTGTTGTTGCCCCGGAAGCGGATGTCCTCATCGCCGAAATCACCGCCGCGGTTGAACTGGGCTTAACCGCGGAACAGTTAGGCAAACCGGTTCATGCCCATCCCACGATGAGCGAACTGGTTTTTGAAACCGCCCACGCCCTGCTCGGCAGCGCCATCCACATCGTCAACCGGTAAACAGATGAAATGGAACCGGCGCTTCTGATTCAACTCGGTTCGGTAGACTACCAATCGGCGCTCAACCTCCAAACCGAACTGCACCAGTTGCGAAAGCAGGGCGCAATTGGTGACACCCTTCTGCTCCTTGAACACCCGCCGGTCATCACCCTTGGCCGCCGGGCAAACAAAACCAACCTTCGGGTCTCAGAACCGGAACTTGACCGCCGGGGTATAAAAGTTTATCAGATTGAGCGGGGCGGTGACATCACCTATCACGGTCCTGGACAACTAATCGGCTACCCGATTTTTCATTTGCGCGCCGGGCTCCTTGGTGTCCGCCGTTTTGTTGAAGGGGTGGAACAGGCGCTAATCCTCGCCCTGAAAAAAGTCGGGGTTGACGCCGGTGTAAAACCGAAACAGATTGGGGTCTGGGTCCAGGGCAAAAAAATCGCCTCCCTGGGCATTGCGGTAAAGGAGCACATCACCCTGCACGGCTTTGCCCTCAATGTCAAAGGCGACCTCGCCGGTTTTCAACTCATCAACCCCTGCGGGTTAAATCCGTCGGTAATGACCACGGTCGAACGCTGCGGCGGGAAAACGGCAATGCCTCTTGTCCGCGCGGCGGTCATCGCCGGATTTGAACAGGTTTTCGGGATTGAATTTCAGAGAAATCTGCCCCGCAGTCTGACCTCGCTGACAAAACGGCTCAACGCTTTTTGCATCTCTTCGGCATCAGACCGGGAATAAGGATTTTTCTTTCGATAACTCTCAGAACGGGCATTCTCGGGTACAAACTGCTGCAACACCACCCTTTTTGCCCCCTTCAAAACGGTACCAATCTCCGCCATATCACCCTTCTCAACCAGACCGGGCACCAGCGTAATCCGGAACTCAACCTCCTTGTCCGATTGCAAGAGCAGTCTGATGGAACGGCGCAACGGTGCCAGGTTGGGCAGGTCCCGACCGCTGGCGATGGAATACCGCTCATTGAGGGGCGCCTTGATGTCCATCGCCACAAAATCAACCAGTTGCAAAGCCAGCGCCCGCTTCAGGGCATAGGGGAACGAACCATTGGTGTCCAGTTTCACCTTCAACCCCAGCCGCTTGATATCGGCACACAACTGAAATATCTCGGGATGCATTAACGGTTCCCCACCGGTTACGACAACGCCATCGAGCCAGCCCAGTTTCCGCTCCAGTTCGGGCTTGAGTTCATCCCAGGTAATCTGCGGCAGGCTTGGGTCGTCGTTGGCGATGGAACTGTTATGACAGAAAGGGCAGACAAAGTTGCAGCCACCGATAAAAATCACCGAGGTGATTTTGCCATCCCAGTCCACGAGTGAAGTCGGGATGAAACCGAGAATGCGCATCGCCGAATAATAAACCGCCCACCGCCTGAGTCAAGCAAAATAGGGGTAACGGGTTGCGTTCTTATCCCTGCTGGTTTAAATAGTCGTGTGCCATCATCGCTGCCAGGGCACCATCACCCACCGCGGTCGCAATCTGGCGTAGCGCTTTGCGCCGGACATCACCGGCGGCAAAGACCCCGGGTAGAGAGGTCTGTAAATTCTCATCGGTGATGATAAAGCCGGCTTCGTCAAGGTTAAGCATCCCCTGACACCAGGCGGTGTTGGGTGCCAGCCCGACATAGATAAAAAGCGCCGCGACCGGCAAGCTCGTCACCGCGCCGTTTTTCAAATCCTTTATCTCCAGACTCTCCAGCCGGTTGGTACCATTGAACTTGGTAACGACGCGGGAAAGGAGCAGTTCAATCTTCGGGTTCTGTCTGGTCCGTTCCTGACACACCTTTGCCGCCCGAAACTCATCCCGGCGGTGAATCAGATACACCCGGGAGCAGAAACGGGTTAGATAGTTCGCCTCGGCAAGCGCCGAATCACCGCCGCCCACCACCGCCACCGCCTGGTCCCGAAACAGAGGTCCATCACATATCGCGCAGTACGATATCCCCCTGCCCACAAACCGCTCCTCACCCTCAACACCGAGCGGTCTCGGTCTGGTGCCGGTGCAGATGATTACCGCGCCGGGATTAAAATTACCGATTGTTGTCTTCACCTCCAGACCCTGGGCGCTGCGGTCAATTCCGGTAACCTCACCGGTTTCAAACTGGCAGCCAAACCGCCGTGCCTGCGCCTCCATCCGCGCCACCAGTTCCACCGCCTCAATCGGCTCCGCAAACCCCGGATAGTTTTCCACAATCGCGGTCTTTGCCACCTGACCACCAACCAGTTCACTTTCAATCAAAACGGTCCGCCGGCCGGCGCGAGCGGCATAGATGCCCGCGGTCATCCCGGCGGGACCGGCACCAACAATCAGTACCTCAGGCTCACCCATCTTTCAATAAACGGGCAAGAATCGCCCTTTGAATGTGCAACCGATTTTCTGCCTGGTCATAAACAATCGCCTGGGGTCCATCCAGCACATCATCGGTAATCTCTTCACCCCGATGTGCCGGCAGACAGTGCAAAACCTTGGTCGTGGGCTTTGCCCTGGTCAACAGGGTGCGATTGACCTGATACGGTTTGAATATCTGACGCCGCGGCGCCGCCTCATCCTCCTGCCCCATTGAAGCCCAGACATCGGTATAGATGAAATCGGCATCTGCCACCGCCTCACACGGGTCATAGGTAAACTTCAGCCGTGCCCCGCTCTTTGCCGCATACCCCAGGCTCTGGGCGCTAATCTCGGAATTCGGCTCAAACCCCTTCGGTGTCGCCACATTGAGATTGAACCCGACAATGCCCGCGGCAAGAAGCAGAGAGTGGCACACATTGTTGCCATCACCGGTCCAGGCAACGGTTACGCCTTCAAGCCGGCCATAGTGCTGGCGAATCGTCAAAAGGTCGGCAAGAATCTGGCAGGGGTGCTCAAGGTCGGAAAGGGCGTTGATAACCGGAATGTTTGCCGCCTGTGCCAGCCCGGTTACCTTCTCATGCTCAAAAACCCGGGCGATAATCACATCCACCCAGCGGGAAAGGTTCCGGGCAACATCAGGCACACTCTCCCTGGTTCCGAGTCCGATATCGGTCGGACTCAAATAGGTGCTGGTCGCGCCCAGCTGATGCAACGCCCGCTCAAATGTCACCCGGGTGCGCAAACTGGGCTTCTCAAAAATCAAAACCCCCATCTTGCCCCGGGCGTTGGTAAGCACCTTATCCTTTTGCACCGCTGCCTTCAACCGCTCCGCCTCGTCCAGGAGCGCCACAATCTCTTCTCTGGTTAAATCGGCAATTGATGTTAAGTCTTTCTTCATAATTATAAAATATAGCGACTTAAATCCTTGCTGGCAACTATGTCTTTGAGCCGGCGCTGCACATAGCCGGCATCAATCCGCACCGCCCGGGTTTTGGGATTGGGCAACTCAAACAGGATGTCCTCAAGCAGCGTGGTCATCACCGTATGCAGACGCCGGGCACCGATGTTTTCGGTTTCACTGTTCACCCGAAAGGCAATCTCGGCAACCGCATCAATTGCCGCCCGGGTAAATGTCAACTTCACCCCCTCGGCCGCAAGCAGGGCGGTGTACTGCTTGACGAGCGCATTCTCCGGCTCAATCAGAATCCGCTTAAAATCGTTTGCGGTCAGCGGCTGCAACTCCACCCGAATTGGAAATCGGCCCTGCAGTTCCGGTATCATATCGGACGGCTTGACCTTGTGGAAGGCGCCGGCGGCAATGAACAGGATGTGGTCGGTCCGCACCATCCCGTACTTGGTCAAAACACTGGACCCTTCCACCACCGGCAGCAGGTCGCGCTGCACCCCTTCCCTTGACACATCCGGTCCAGAACTGGAAGGCGTCGTGCTCACCACCTTGTCAATCTCATCAATAAACACAATCCCGCTCTGCTCCACCCGACGCTTCGCCTCGGCAACAACCTCATCCATATCGATTAACTTCTGCGCCTCCTCCTGAACCAGCACCCGCTTCGCCTCGGCAACGGTCAGCCGGCGCCGCTTTGTCTGCTTGGGCAGTGTCGGACCTAAGATGTCCTGCAACTGAATCAATATCTCCTCGCCGCCCAGCGGCGCCAGCGCATCGGCAAAGGGAAAAGTGGTCGTGGTTGACTTTATTTCCACCATCCGGCTATCCAGTTCGCCGGCGCGCAACTTCTCCCTTAACCGCTCCCGGGCGACTGGTGCCCGCACCTCATCATCGGGCAGGAGCAGTTTCAAAAGTTTCTCCTCGGCCAGCGCCTCGGCCCGACCTTGCACCTCCCGCGCCTTCTCCGCCCGCACCATATTGACGCCAATCTCCATCAAATCCCGAATCATTGAATCCACATCCCGGCCCACATAGCCGACCTCGGTAAACTTGGACGCCTCAACCTTGACAAATGGTGCCTGCGCCAATCGGGCAAGACGCCGGGCAATCTCGGTCTTACCGACGCCGGTTGGTCCAATGAGGATGATGTTGTTGGGCAGAATTTCCTCGCGCAGCCGTTCCGGCACCTGTTGCCGGCGCCAGCGGTTGCGCAGGGCAATCGCCACCGCTCGCTTCGCCTTGTGCTGACCCACGATATACCGGTCCAGTTCCGCCACAATCTCCGCCGGCGTCAGCATCCGCGCCGGTGTTACCGGCACCATCGCACCCAAAGTTGCTGTTTCCGAATAATCAACCTTCATCGCATCCTGCCGCTTTTTTTCTCATCAAATAAGGATAAACCGCCCTCAAACAGAGTCAAGCATCCGCTGATATTGACAATATCGGTAATTCCCCTATTGTCATCTACCTATGGCGGAAAACCCCCAATCCCGGACCCCGGAATCAGCCTTCACCGCCGTCGCCCTGGTCACCGCCGCCTACATCGCCGCCCAGATTCTCTCCGACATCGCCAGCCTGCGCATCGTCTTTCTCCTCGGCTTCAGCATCGACGCCGGCACCTTGATTTACCCCTTTACCTTCACCCTGCGTGACCTTGTCCATAAAACCGCCGGCATCCGCACCGCGCGCCGCGTTGTTGTCGCCGCCGGCGTAATCAACCTGTTTATGGCGGCGCTCTTCTATCTTGTTGCCCGTTTGCCCCCGGACCCGCAGGTCGGTCCGCAACTGGAGTTTGGCACCGTACTCTCGCCGGTCTGGCGCATCGTCATCGCCTCAATCATCGCCGAGGTCGCCGCCGAACTGGTGGATGGCGAAATCTACCAGTTATGGGTAAATCGGGTTGGGTACCGGCGTCAATGGTTACGGGTACTCATCTCCAACTCGGTAAGCGTGCCCTTAGATTCGGCGCTCTTCTGTTCGCTTGCCTTCATCGGCCGGATGCCCTTCTTTGTCGTAATAAGCATCTTCTGGGCAAATGTCATCCTCAAGGGCATCTGCACCCTCATCTCCCTGCCCTGGATTTATCTTGTCCGGGAACGCCCTTTGCACACCTGAACCACCGTGGCGTCTTGTTGACATTCCAAAACGGTTCAATAAATTGATTCTATGGAACGAACTCTGGCAAAGGAACTTCCCAACCGCATCGGTCAGCGCGTCCGGCTCTTAGGCTGGGCACACCACATTCGGCCCGTGGGCAAAATCACCTTCCTTCTGCTGCGCGACCGGACCGGCATCTGTCAGGCGGTAACCACCGACCCGGCAAAGTTTCACTTAAACGATGTCAAGCGCGAGTCCATCGTTGAAATCATCGGCACGGTCAAACCCGAACCGCAAGCCCGGCAGGGTTGCGAACTGGAACTGGAAGAACTCAAAGTTTTGATTGAACCGGTTGCCCCGCTGCCCTTTGAGGTCAACCGCTCCAAAAAGAAGTTAAACCTCAAACTGGATATGATTTTAGACCACCGCGCCTTTGCCCTGCGCAACCCGGAGTTTGGTGCCGTGTTCAAGGTTCAGGCCGAAATCGTCCGTACCTTTGCCGAATTCCTCCGGCAGGAAGGTTTTCTTGAAGTCCACACCTCAAAGATTGTTGCCGCCGGCACCGAAGGTGGCACCGCCCTGTTTCCGATTCAATACTTTGAGCAGAAGGCGTATCTTGCCCAGAGCCCCCAGTTCTACAAACAGATGCTGGTTGGCGCTGGCTACGAACGGGTGTTTGAGATTGGCTTTGTCTATCGGGCTGAAGACCACGCCACCTCCCGGCACATCAACGAATACCTGTCCCTTGACTATGAGATGGGCTTTATCCAGTCCTATCGTGATGTCACCCAACTCGAAAACCGGTTCCTCAAACAACTGGTGGCGAACCTCGCAAAAAACTGCGCCGAAGAAATTCAGCTCCTCGGTGCCCGATTGCCCGAAGTAAGCGAAATCCCGGAAATCCACTTCCGGGATGCGCTTGAGGTTCTGCGTAAAGACTATGGCCGAGACACCACCAGTATGCTCGACCTTGACCCGGAAGGCGAGCGGCAACTGTGCGACTACGCCCAGAAAACCTACAACTCCGAATTCCTGTTTGTCACCCACTACCCGCGTCAAACCCGGCCCTTTTATACGATGTGGGACCCGGATGACCCAGAATACACCTTTGGCTTTGACCTGCTCTTCCGCGGACTGGAAGTCACCACCGGCAGCCAGCGTATCCACGACTACCACCAGTTGGTGGAAAACATCCGCCATTTCGGACTGAACCCGGAAAAGTTCGCCTTCTACCTTGAGATATTCCAGTATGCGGTGCCGCCCCATGGGGGTTTGGCGATTGGTGCCGAACGGTTGACCCAGCAGTTCTTAGGATTAAACAACATCCGTGAGGCAAGTTTCTTTCCGCGCGACCGTTTCCGTTTGACCCCATAAAGCCGACCCTGATACCATCCCCCTAACGGCGCTATGGTCAACCCTGTATACTTTTCCGCTAAATTCCTAACTCTTTACCAGTACAAAACTTAGCCGCTATCAATTAAACTGGGGCGTTAAAATTTTAAGCTTTTGGGGTCAAAAATTATGGAGAAACCGTTCTATCTGCCCAAAAGTTCCGGAAAAATCAGGCAGAATTGCCCTTAAACATCAAGGTTTTCTACATTGCGGGCGTTGCGTTCAATGAACTCGCGCCGGGGCTCCACATCCTCGCCCATCAGCATCCGGAAAACCGCATCCGCCTCGGTCGCATCCTCCATCGTCACCCGCTTCAGGGTTCGCTTCTCCGGATTCATCGTTGTCTCCCACAACTGCTCCGGATTCATCTCACCCAGACCCTTGTAGCGCACCACCTCCAGCCCATCACCCTTGTTCTTACGGGTGAACTCCTCCAGTTCCTCATCCGAATAGAGGTAAAACTCCTTTTTGCCCTGGCGCACCCGATACAACGGCGGCTGGGCGATGTAGAGGTAACCCGCCTCAATCAACGGCTGCATAAACCGGTAGAAAAATGTCAAAAGAAGAATCCGGATGTGGGAACCGTCAACATCGGCATCGGTCATTATCACAATCTTGTGATAGCGTGCCTTTGCCGGGTCAAAGTCGTCCTCACCAACCCCGGCACCAATCGCCGAGATTATCGCCCGAATCTCCTGATTGGCAAGAATCTTATTCAAACCGGCTTTCTCAACATTGAGAATCTTGCCCCGCAGCGGCAAAATCGCCTGATGGCGCCGGTCCCGTCCCTGTTTTGCCGAACCGCCCGCCGAATCACCCTCAACGATGTAAAGTTCACTCTCAGCCGGGTCTTCAGAAGCGCAATCCGCCAGTTTGCCCGGTAAGGTGTCGGACTCTAAAAGGGAACGGCGCCGCGCCAGTTCCCGCGCCTTCCGTGCTGCCAGCCGCGCCTTTGCCGCGGCAATCACCTTCTCCAGCACCCGATTTGCCACCCGCGGGTTCTCCTCAAAGTAAGCCGAAACCCGCTCGTAAACCACGGTCTCAACCACGCTCTTCGCCTCGCTGTTACCGAGCCGGGTCTTGGTCTGACCCTCAAACTGCGGGTCCGGAATCTTGATGGAAACAACCGCGGTCAACCCCTCGCGCGTGTCTTCGCCCACCAGTTCAATCCCCTCCTTCAACTGGCTGCTCTTGCGCGCATACTCGTTGATCGCACGGGTCAGCGCCGCCTTGAACCCAGAAAGGTGGGTGCCGCCTTCGTGGGTGTTAATCGTGTTGGCAAACGAGAAAATGCTCTCAATATAACCGTCGTTGTACTGAAACGCCACCTCCACCGCAATCCCGTTGCGCTGCTCCTCAATCACAATTGGTTTGTGCAGCCGGTTACGACCGGCATCGATATAGCCGACGAAGTCGGCAAGCCCGCCCGGAAAGTGGAAAACCTCCTCCTTCTCCTGGCGCTCATCAATCAGTTTAATCTTCAAATTCTTATTCAGATAGGCGAGTTCCCGCAGCCGGGTGGCAATGATGTCGTAGTTAAAGACCACCTTCTTAAAAATCTTCTCATCGGGCTGGAAGGTGATTTTCGTGCCGGTTTTTTTCGTCTTGCCGACAACCTTCAGTTCACTCTTCGGCTCACCCCGGACAAACTCCATCCGATAAATTTTGCCCTCGCGTGCCACCTCTGCGACCAGCCGCTCCGAAAGGGCGTTCACCACCGAAACCCCGACACCATGCAGCCCGCCCGAAATCTGGTAAACCTTGTGCTCAAACTTCGCCCCGGAGTGAAGCACCGTCAACACCACCTCGAGCGCCGACTTCTTCTCGGTCGGATGGATATCAACCGGAATCCCCCGGCCATTGTCCTCAACCGAAACCTCATTGTCCGAATGAATCGTCACCACCACCTCATCGCAGTAGCCGACAAGCGCCTCATCAATCGCATTGTCCACAACCTCAAAAACCAGATGGTGCAACCCGCGCACCCCGACATCACCGATGTACATCGCCGGGCGGTGCCGCACCGCCTCGAGCCCTTTTAACACATGAATTTGTGCTGCATTGTATGCCTCTGCCATTGTCTTTTATCCTAACAAATCTTTCGAGAAAATCAAGCGGTGTCCGCGCTCCGTTTCAAAAAAAACCTGATGTCGGTTAACTGGCGCGAACCGATATGCTGGCAAATCTTTTCAAGCAACTGGTCTTTAAGAAAGGTCAACTGGGTCATCCACGCCGGCGAATCAACCGCCACCAACAGCGTCCTATCCTCAACCCCGAGCGCAACCGTATGGCGGGCAATCGATTCCCCCACGAGCAACTCCCAGTCGCTAACCGCACGATAAACAATCATCTTATCCTCCATCCCCAACTGACGCAAAACCCGGGGCAAAGCCTCGTTGACCGTTTGAAACCGGCGCAGTTTCTTACGGCGCATACTTACTTATACCGGCGGAACTGCCCCGGGTCAAGGATGCTCTTCTGCGTTACCCCCCTTCTGCTCCATTTTGACTTCAACCCGCCGCCGGTTACACTGTTCTGTGCTCACGCGCAAGTCAACCGAAACAACACATCACCGACACGACGCAGCCCAATGGGCGCTCAAACCGGAACTGGTGGCGAAACTCAAAGGCATTGATTTAAAGGCACGACTTGTAGTTGAAGGGTTTCTTGCCGGGTTGCACCGCTCGCCTTACAAGGGCTTCTCGGTTGAATTTACCGAACACCGTCCCTATATGCCGGGCGATGAACTGAAACGCATCGACTGGCGTGTCTATGGCAGAACCGACCGCTTCTTTATCCGCGAATTTGAAGAAGAAACCAACCTCCGCGCCTACCTCCTCCTTGACGCCTCAGGCTCAATGCACTACCCGCCGGGCACCATTACCAAACTGGACTACAGCCGCTGGCTTGCTGCCAGCCTTGCCTATCTTCTTAACCGGCAGAAAGACTCGGTTGGCTTGGTCATCTTCACCGACCGCATCAACCGCTACATCCCGCCCCGCGCCACCGGTGCCCACCTCCGCATCATCTTCCGGGAACTGGAAAACACAAAACCGGGTGGTGACACCAGCCTCGGCAACACCCTGCATCAGCTTGCCGAACGACTCAAACGCCGCGGACTTGTCATCATCATCTCCGACCTCTGGGACGACCAAACCCAGGTACTTGCCGGTTTGCGCCACTTCCGGGCACGCAAACACGAACTCCTCCTGTTCCACATCTTCCACCCCGACGAAGCGAACCTGAACTTTCCCACCCCGCTTTTGATGCGGGATTTGGAAACCGGCGCCGAATTGACCATCGACCCCCGCCTCATCAAAAACCGCTATCAGGAAGGTTTTCGCCAGCGCACCGCCGAGTTCAAAAAGGGTTGCAACGAAGCCCATATTGACTATCAACCCCTGTCCCTCGCCACGCCCTTTGACCAGGCGCTCCTCAAATACCTTGAGTGCCGGCGCCGACTGTCCTAAATGCGGTTTCTTGCCCCGGGATTTCTCCTGCTTTTGCCCCTTGCCCTCCTGCCGGTCCTCATCCACCTTTTGAGCCGGCTCCGGCTGCGCCGGCTTGCCTTTCCCTCTTTACTTCTCTTGCAAACCGTGCGCCGCGAGCGCTTCTCCTGGCTCCGGCTACGGGAGCTTGTCCTGCTGATTCTCCGCACCCTCGCCCTGCTCTGCCTCCTTTTTGCCCTTACCCGGCCCTACCTGCCCCGCTTCCTCCCGGGCTTAAAAAGCGAAGACCTCATCGTCATTCTTGACGACTCCTACAGTATGGGTTATGGCAGCCGCTGGACGCACGCCCGCCTTGCTGCCCAGCAGTTTGTCAACGCTGCAAAGCGACCCCGACTCATCCTTACCAGCCAGCCTGACACCTTCTTCACCGGCCCAAAAACTCTGCGCACCATCCTTGACACCCTCACGCCTTCCCCCGCCGCCGCTGCCTTGACCCCGGCACTAATACGCGCCTTTACCGAAAGCCGCACCGGCACACCACCGCTGGTGCTCATCACCGACCTCCAGCGTTCCGCTCTCCCGGAAACCGGTCTGTCTCAACCGCCCGCGCCACTCCACATCGTCCATCTCGGCCGCCCAAAATTCGTCAACGCCGGTATCGGGCGCCTTTACCTTGACAACAACTTTATCAAGGCGGAAATCATTAACCACAGTTCTCAGCCCATCACCCGTACCGTGCGCCTTTACCGTAATGGCGCTTTCGAAGAACAGACGATTAACCTCGCACCCCGCACTACCGCCACCGTCTCATTTTCCGCCCACCGCACCGCTCAAACCGGCTTCCGCTCTATCGACACCGGCTTTGTCCAGCTCAGCGCCGACTCTCTGCCCCTTGACGACACCCGCTACTTTGCCCTCAACATTCCAGCAAAAGTACCGCTACTCATCGTTCAGGCACCTTCAGCCTCAGACCGCTACCTCAACCTTGTCCTTGCCGCCGACACAGCCGGACCATTTTTACCCACTACCGTTCACCGACCCGAGTTGCACAGCCTAGATTTGAGCCGCTACCCGCTCCTCATCACCACCGATGCCGCGGCTTTGCAACCGGGAGATTGGGACCGGATTGATTTTTATCTCGCCGCCGGCGGTGCCGCCCTCATCATCGCCGGCAACCCGCTCCCGGAACTTTGCGGGCTCAACCGTTACCTCAAAATCCTCGGTACCAACCATCCCGCCGGTTTCCTCACCGTTGCCCGGGTTGACACAACCCACCCCATCCTCAACATCTTCCATCCCCGCGACTTCGCCCCCACCCGCTTCTTTCTCACCACCCGCCTCGCCGGTGGCAAAAGCCTGATGCAACTTGCCAGCGGCGACCCGCTCATCGTTGAAGTCCCCGGAAAAAACCTGATTGTCTGGGCTTTTGCCCCGGCACCATTTGCTACCGATTTGGTGTTCAAGGCGCCATTTGCCCCGCTCCTCATTCGTACGCTGAACTACCTTACCACCACCGCTTATCGCACCGATTATATTGTCGGTGACACTGTCACCCTGCCGGTAAAAAGTCTCGCTCCGGTAACATTGTCAACACCCTTAGGTAACATTCTCATCTCCCCCCAACCTGGACCACCCCGCCCCCGCATTGTTTTCGCCGACACCCGAAGCCCGGGAATTTACCGCCTTGACAGCATTGCGATTGCGGTCAACCCTGATGCCCAGGAAGGTGACCTGACCCCGATATCTGACAACCTCCTACCTCGCACCGGCATTACAATACAAACCCAGGCGGTGCCCAGCGCGGACCTAACCGCACCGCTCTTATTTCTCGCCCTGCTGGCGTTTCTAATCGAAATGGTTATTCTTGTCTCTGAGGTTTTCTTTCAGAAAAGAAGCCCGGTGCGCAAATAGTCGGCATAGCGCCGGAAAATCGACTCATCCTCCAGAATCGCAATCCGCGATATCACCACCATTCCGCCTTCCGCATTGACCTTGAGCCCAAAAGCCTGATGGCCCGGTTCGCGCACCACATAGCCTATTTCGTAAACCTCTTCCGCCTTCTGATAGCCCCGGCCTGTGACCTGCTCCATAAACCAGGCAAGGTTGTCCGCGACCGCGCCTAATGCCGGCATCGGCGCAAACGGATTCAACAGCGGAATTAAAATCACCTCACCGCCCTTGGCGCGCTCATCAACCACCTGGACCCGGTCAATCTCAACAAACGCCTTCAACTCCTCCGGCGACCTTAACTCCATCGCCTAAACCTCCTCGCCATAAAGATAAGCATAAATCTTGGCATTGCCGACCATATTGGCGATGACGCAGAACTCATTTGGCTTGTGCGCCTGACCGGCATTTTTACCCCAGACCACCGCCGGTATCCCTTGCCGCCGGAAAAACGCTGCCACCGTACCACCGCCAATACCCTTGACAAAAGGCTCAACGCCATACACCGCCCTTACCGCCTTTGCCAGTCTTTGCACGACCGGTGCGTCCGCTGGCGTCGGGGGCGCGGCGGGCGCCGCCTGCTCAATATCAACCTTGATTTTCACCCCAAACTCCTGTTCCACCGTTGCCACCACCTCCTGGACCACCTGCAACAACTCCTCGAGCGCATAAACCGGCAGAATCCGGCAGTCAAAATAGAAGATATCCTCCCCCGGTATCGTATTGACATTGGGGACATTCGCCTCTTTTTTCGTCGGCTCCATCGTCGAATAGGGCGGCGTGAACAACTCGTCCCGGGCATTGAACCTTTCGTGCAAAACCCGGTCCAGTTTGATTAACAGCTGGGCACCGGCCCGGTGCGCGTTGTTGCCGTGGTGGGGAGTGGAACCGTGCGCCTGTTGCCCGATGGTCGTAAACTTCATCCAGAGTATTGACTTCTCCGCAATCTCAAGCAGCGTGCCCGCCTCGTTTCCCGCATCCGGCACAACAACCAAATCCTCTTTACGGCACAACTGGTGATTTTTCAGCAGCCAGTCAACCCCGAAAGCCGAACCGGTCTCCTCATCCGCCACGAGCATCAAACCAACCGGCAAGCGCGGGGCAAGCCCGAGGTCCAAAAGCGCCTTCAGGGCAAAAATACTCGCCACCATCTCCTGCTGATTGTCCTCAACACCCCGGCCATAGATTTTCCCGTTCTCCACCCGGGCACAAAACGGGTCTGACTCCCACAACTCCATTGGTCCCGCCGGCACAACATCAAGATGGGTCATCACCCAGAGCGTAGGACCCTTACCTTCCCCTTTCTGTCGCACCACCAGACTGGGCCGATAACCGCACGGCGCCAGCGGGTCCGGGGCACGAAACTCCTTGACCTCAAGCCCCCAGCCCGCCAGAACCCCTTTCAGATACTCAACCCTTGCCTTTTCGCCTTCCCCGCCTGACTTCGGGCTGATTGCCGGCAGCGCCACGAGCCGACGCTGCATCTCCACCATCGCCGGCTCCAGCGCCTCAATCCGCTGCACGATTTTATCAAAAGTTTCCTTGTCCCACATCGGTTCATAATAGCGGGATTAAACCGTCCGGTCAACACCGGTTTTACTCAGTAACCGGTAGCCAGAAAAAGAATGTTGACCCTTTACCCGGCTCGGACTCGGCGCCGATTAAACCCTTGTGCGCCTCAATTATCTGCCGGCAAATCGCCAATCCCAGACCGGTAGAACGCTCACCCGCGGTGCTCCGGACACTGGTCTTTTGAAATGGCTTAAACAACTTGCTCATCTCATCGGCTGGAATCCCCTGCCCCTGGTCTTTTACCGCCACCCGCACTCCGCCGTTTTCCCTGCCCACCAGCACCGACACCTTTGTGTCCGGAGCCGAGAACTTAAACGCATTACTCAAAAAGTTGTTGAGCACCTGGGTAATCCGTGCCGGGTCCGCATTAACCCGGGCACCATCGCCTTCAACCACCAGTTCCAGTTCAATCCCCTTCTGCGCGCCTAAAAGCCGGTTCTCCTCTATGTTCTTCGCCACCAGCTCTGTCAACTCCACCGGCTCGAGATTCAACTCAATCTGACCCGCCTCAATCCGGGTAAAGTCCAGCAGGTCGTTGATTAAATTGACCATAAATTCGGCGTTTGCCTTAATCCGCTCAATAAACCCCCGCTTCTTCTCCTCAGGTAATGAAGCGCCCGCCTCCTCTAAGAGAAAACCGGCACAGGTGATTATCACCGTCAGCGGGTTACGCAGGTCATGTGCCGCCATACCAAGAAACTGATTCTTCAACTCGCTCAACTTTGCCAGCTGCGCATTCTTTTCTGCCAGTTCCAGCTCCTGGCATTTTCGTTCCAGCGCATAACGCAAACTGCGCACCAGCCCCCGGCTGTCAATATGCCCCTTTACCAGATAATCCTGTGCCCCCATCTTTGCCGCTGCCACCGCCATCTCCTCATCATCCAGCCCGGTCATAATCACAATCGGCACCTGGGGCGCCGCGGTATTGACCCGCTCCACCGTCTCCAGCCCCTTACTGTCCGGTAGCGATAGGTCAAGCAGCACCACATCAAAACTCTCCGCCTTCAATCGTTGTGTCGCCTCCTCACACCGTACCAGATGGGTGATTTCAAACCTGCCCCCGTCCGCTTCGGCAATTGTCTCCTGCAACAACCGGGCATCACCCGGATTGTCCTCAACCAGAAGAATCCGCAACCTTTCTCCAACCATTTTATCCCGCTTCTGCTCTTCTGTTCTCTACGGATTCTGCTCTGCTACCTTCCACTGTCACCCAATTCTGGTAATTTCACCACCGTCAGCCAGAACTCCTGAATCGACTTTATCACCCGGATGAACTGCTCAAAATCAACCGGCTTTGTCACATAGCAGTTGGCATGCAGGTCATAACTCTTCAGGATATCCTCCTCCGCCTTGGAAGTGGTAAGAATCACCACCGGAATCCGGCGCAAACAGGGGTCTGCCTTAATCTCTGCCAGAACTTCCTGGCCATTTTTCTTCGGCAGATTCAAATCCAGCAGGATGATGTCCGGTCGCGGCGCATCGCTAAACCCATCTTTACGATAAAGGAAGTTCAAAGCCGCTTCGCCATCCTGGACCACCTGCAGGTTGTTGCGCACCTTTGCCTCGCGCAACGCCTCCTGGGTCAAACGGACATCACCCGGATTGTCCTCAACCAGAAGGATTTCCACCGGTGTTCCATTTTCACATTTTGTCATTCTCCCTCCTTTCTTACGGGCACATTGCCCCTTACCCCTCATTTGTCTCTTCGGCGGGCAGCAGGGTAAAGAAAAATGTTGTACCCTTACCCACCTTAGACTCAAACCATATTTTGCCGCCGTGCCGCTCCACAATCTTTTTGCATACCGCTAACCCGATTCCGGTTCCCGGATACTCCTCCCGGGTGTGCAAACGCTGGAAAATCTCAAAAACCTTTTCCGAAAACTTCGGGTCAATCCCGATGCCGTTGTCCTTGACCGCAAATCGCCACATCCCATCTACGCGCTCTGCCCAGATGTCAATGCGCGGCTTCTCCCGGGTGAACTTCAGGGCATTCCCCACCAGATTCTGAAACAACTGCTCCAGTTGCCGCTCATCCGCAAGCACCCTGGGTAAGGGCTTACTATTAACCTCTGCCCCCTTCTCCTCAATCGCGATTTTCAGATTCAAGAGCGCCCGCTTCAAAACCTCATTACTATCGGTTGGCACTGGCTCCTTACCCCTCGTTCCCACCCGGGAATAGGTCAACAGGTCGTTAATCAACCGCTGCATCCTGGCCACGCCGTCAACCGCAAAATTAATAAACTCATCGGCATCGCTATCAAGTTTCCCTTGATATCGCCGGGCTAAAAGTCCGACATAACTGCCCACCATCCGCAACGGCTCCTGCAAATCGTGCGACGCCACATAGGCAAACCGCTCCAGTTCCTGATTTGACCGGCGTAACTCCTCGGTCTTCTCTCTCAACGCCTTCTCCGCCTTTTTCCGCTCGGTGATATCCCGCAACACGCCAACCCCGTGCCACTTCCCACGATATCGTATCGCCGCAAGGGAAAGTTCTACCGGAATTTCCCGCCCGTTACGATGTACCGCCTCTAATTCAAGGGTTTTGCCCACCGCTGCACCTTCACCGGTTCGGGTAAAATGGGGAAACTTCTCCCGATACAGGGGCAGATACCGCACGGGCGCAATCACCTCATGTAGAACCTTCCCCATAATTTCCTCGTCCTTATATCCCAGTATCAACTCAGCGGCTTTATTCCAGAAAACCACCCTTCCTTCATCGTCAATCATTATAACCCCATCCCGGGCGGTCGTTGTAATTGTCCGTAACATCTCCTCTCTTTCCTGTAACCCCAGTTGCGCCTTTTTCCGCTCGGTGATGTCCTCACCCGAACTTAAAGTGCCGACAATTTTGCCCGACTCATCCCGAATCACCACATTATGCCAGTGAATCAACCTCTCCTCACCGCATCGGGTTAAAACCGGATTTTCATACTCGGAAAAAGGTTCAACATCCCCGCCCAGTAAACGCTCGAACTCCATCTTAATTTCGCGCCGTACCGACTGAGGCAAAAAGTTTTCAAACCAGTCTTTGCCTAAAACCTCATCCTCTTGATAACCCAGCAACAAACGACCCTGCCGATTAAGCAGTGTAACCCTACCTTCCCGGTCCAGCGCAACAATAATCACGCCCGCCACATCAAGATACATCTGAGCCCGCTCCTTCTCCTGACGCAACTCCATCTCCTGGGCAAAATAGCGGCTAATCAACCGGCTCAACTCGCCGAACTCGGACCGGCTCCTGTTAAGTTGTGTCAACCCCTGCTTACTCCTTCGCTTCAAAGCATCCGTAATCTGCTTAAGCGGTACTGTGACCCAGAAAATTAGACCAAACCCGATCGTCAAAACCGTAACCAGCGCCACCACAACCAGCACTCCCAACTGCTGCATCACACCCCGGTGAAACTGCACAATAGTGCCACAAATATACCTTAATTTCAGTCCGGCAATCGGTTTACCATCAACGCCGGTCAGGGTGTGACGAATCACAATCAACCCCTGTGCCTGGTTTGTCTTCTCCCCATCACCACCCGGCGGAACGATTTGTGCCGTGCCATTAACCATTTGAGCCAGCGCCTTGACATAACTGTCATTCCACAACCGGGCGGCAAAGAAAACGCCCTGCGGTTCGGTCTTATGCTCCGGGTCGTCACTTGGATGTACTGTTGCGCCCCGCACCTCTAACAATCCCAGCGGCGTTTCCGCCCAGAAGTGGCAGAAACGGACCGAATCACTGAGCATTTCTTTTGCCTTATCCGCAAGAGCGAACCCGGCTAAACCGTCTTTGCCTTCCCCAAATGCGCTGTAAACAAGTCCCCCTTTTCGGCCGTAAACCCAGGCACCGTCCACCTGGTAAGTACCGAGCGCCTCAGCGATATTCTCATCAAAAAACTTCCGGTTGTTATTTTTTATCGCGCTAACCATCTCATCCCAGTAGGTGTAATCGTAGACAAAATTATTAAGTGATGAACCCTTTAACTCCAGCAGGCGGTTGAAGATATTGTGCAGCGCATACTCCTGAGTACGGAAAATCGCTCCAACGCGCCCCTTCTCATTCTGGTAGAACACAACCAACGCGGCACCGATGAAGAGCACGACGCCAAGAAGTAGCAATATGAACCTTATCGGCGTGCGCGCAAACATCTAAAACCCCCTTCCCATAGTTAAACCAAAAACAGCCTGAACCGCCTCGCTACCACCGGCATTACGCAAAACCGGGTCCGGTACAACGCTCATCTCAAGAAACGGCTTAATATCAAGCAACCCTTTCAATGAGTAGTTCAATCCCACGCCAAACTCAATCACATTCAACTTCCAGCGCGCCACCCCGTAATTAATCTCGTTGAACTGTGGTGAACCCCAGCCCGCCGACAGGGAAACTTCTGGTGCTAACCCAAACCCGACTTCCCGGGAAAAGGCGCCTCCAATTGTCCCGAAATAACCACCGGCAGAAGGGAAAACTCCAAGATTGTGACCGCTCGTCAACTCAAAATCGCCCAGCCCATAAGCGACATTGACCCCCAGTTCCAGTTCTGGTTTTGCCCAGTCATCAGCGTAAAAATACCCGGCAGCCGAAGGTTCAATGGAAAATCCCGAAATCTCCTGTTGATAACTGACTGTCAGGTCCAGTTCGTTCAACCCCCAACCATCACCCTCATGTCCCAGGGTGATGTTCGCCCAGGGAGAAATTGTCCAGCCTGCAAAAGAAGCCCAGACCGCGGGTTGCGCCACCGGACCCTGACTCAACCTTAACCCGCGCCACAAATAGCGCGACCGACCCGCCAGTTCAAAACCGGATTCAAATGGCAAACCAGAGGCAAAAAACGGAACTAAAGCAAGAAAAACCCAAAACCGCTCCCTGACCTTTGCCATATCCCTCCTTTTTTATAATTATACCGAACAAAGCACCTTCTGTCAAGATTAGCACAACAGTAAGGCTGTATTGACTCCGATAACTCCTAACTTATAATCTAATTAATCAGGAGGTCAGAAATGAAACACCTATTCTTTTATTCCGGGATAATCGTCTCAATGTTGCTCGGCATTGGTGGGGCAACAACTAAAATTGACACCATCGGCACGACCGGTGTTGATGCCCAGAACTACGGACCAATCTGGCAGCGCATCGTTCATCTGCCTAACAGTGGGATTTACACCGCCTGGGTCAAGACCGGAATGTTTGCTAATTATTTCAGTTTCGCCACCCACACCTGGTCCGGTGAGGTTGAAGTGTTCGGCTCCCAGCGCAATGCCAGCGGCAACCTCGATGTGCCGGAAAACCCCGCCTCCCCGTATTACCGCAGCACCTTCATATCCAGTTTTATCAACCGCGACCCGCGCTGGCCCATATTCGCCGTGGAAAGTGTTCCCGGCTCCACCAATTTTGTTGTGCGGCAACCCGACTCGAACCTGATGGGCTGCGCGCGCCCGCCCATCGCCTTTACCGCCAATAACTGGCTCCATTTACTGTGCGTTGACCCCACAACTCAGGACACTTTGCTCTATTCACGCTCGAGTGATTACGGTGTTACCTGGTCAAGACCGGTATCAATCTGTAATGGGCTCCTGCCGGCTAATCCCACCTACAACATCGCCGCATCAGAAAACTCCCAGCGTCTTGCCGCGGTCTGGACCAATGAAGACTCTACCGCACTGTGGCTCAACATCTCCGAAGACGGCGGTACCACCTGGTCCGGGGTACAGAACATCTTTCCGCCCCCAACAAGTATCACCAACCCCAGACCGGGAAAGTTCGGCGCCTACGCTCAGTTTGACCACGCAGACCGGCTGAACATCGTAACTCAGGTGTGGAACGGCACCAACCAAACCCCGGCAGAAATCTGGCACTGGCAGGAGAACAGGAGCCCACAATGGACACTTGTTTATCGCTTTGCCCCCTCCTCGGTTATTGCACCCCCGGAACCCGGCGAACCGTTTGTGATAAAACCGAGTATCGGTTTTAGAGCGAGCGACGCATCACTCTTTGTCCTCTGGCTCAATTACGACTCCTTAAACTACGAACCCCAGACCCAGCTCGCCCGTGCTGACCTGTTCATCGCCCAATCCCAGGACAACGGCATCAACTGGAGCCGACCCTATCGTTTGACCGGACCGGACGAACATTCCCGACTTTCCCCCTGCATTGCGCCAAAGGTTGACGACTCTATCTACATCATCACCGTGGTTGACCAGATTGCCGGCGTCTATGAGCAGGGACACGGACCCCAGACCACCAATCCGGTCTGTGTTCTGCATGTGCCGGTGTCCGACCTGCCCGGTGTTGAAGAAAAAATACCCAGCCGGTTGAATTATCAACCCCGAACAACCATCTATCCGATTTCAGGATTGTGCCTCCGGCCCCGGACAAAACTGTACTCTGCTACCGGCAGGCAAATAGAAATACCAACCCGTAGCGGCATCTACTTCCTGCGTCAGGGCAACCAAACCACCGGTAAAGTGGTGCTCCTTCCGTAAATGGTTATCCTCCTTCTACTGCTACCCGCCCAGATTTTCGTTGACACGATTGGCTGGACCGACCGCGACCGCCAGTTCCTCTTTCCCGCGCTACGCTACCTTGTTTACGACACCCTGCACGGCGTATCCGCCGTTTACAAAACGGGCTACGGCGAAATCCGCTATAACTTTAGACCCCGCGGCAGCACCTGGTATTTCCCTTCCGGGGTCCTTGTCAACCCATACCCGCACAATCTGGGCTGTCTTGAATACAACGCCCGCAATGGCAGGACATTCATCTCCACCGACTATCTGAACCGGGGCAAACGCACCATCACCAACTTTACTGACTCGGCACCGGGCGCAGCAACCTTTCAGGAAGGGGTAATTACCACCAATGCCGAGTTTCCGCTGGTTGCTGCCAGCCGCTACGGCTATCCGAAATTTGCCGCCATTAGAAATGACACCCTGTACTACCTTAGCGCCTGGTCCAGTTATCGTGTTGGTCATATTGGTCCCTTTCCCCGGCACAACATCATCGCCTCAAAAAACTCCTCTCGACTCGGCTTTGTCTGGGCTGATGACCACGGCAACCTGAACCTGCGCGAAACACCGGATAACGGCGCCACCTGGTATCCGCGTCGCCTCATCAGCGACACCGTTCCCTCTGCCTGTAACCGCGCTCTATTTGGTGCCCAGGGAACCTACGACTCAATTCGCATTCACATCGTTGCCGACCTCTACAACGGTCAAAACCGCGGCTTGGTGCAACTCTGGCACTACTCCCCTTCTGACACACCACCCTGGCACTTTATCTACGAATTTAACTTCCCCGACACGACAAAACTTGGACGCTACACCGCTGCCCTGTGCCGGCCCAGCATCGGTATCGACCACCGTTTGAATAACTCCAGTTGCAATAAACTCTATGTCGTCTGGGAACAGTCTGACCCCGAAAACATCGACCCGCGCACCGGCATCGCCCGCGCCGACATCTGGGCATCTCATTCATCCGATAACGGGAAAACCTGGACCGTGCCTATCCGCCTAACATATCCCGACTCCACATCAAAGCGCTTCCCCTTCCTTGCCGAACTCGTTCACGACACCCTGCACAACATCTACTTTGAAGACCAGATAGCCGGCTGCTCGGAACTGGAAGAAGGTGAACTAACCTTAAACCCGGTGGTTTATCTGCGGGTTCCCGCCTGCATCTTTAACGAACAGTCCGTAAATCAACCACCATCACCCCCTGTTTTTTACGCTACACGCCCAACAATCACCACCATTCCAGCAACCAAGCCGAACAACCTTGTAATCTACGACCCGCTCGGCAGAAAAGTGCACTCAAACAAAATCAACCGCCTCCCTTCGGGCATTTACTTCATCGGCTCCGAAAACGCCGCCCCAATCCACAAAATCGTGAAAATTCGCTAACTTTTGTAAAAGCACATCGCCCCACGCCACGGCGCTCTCCAGTTTCTCTATTTCTTGACACCTCCGAAGTCTCTTATTATTCTTTAAAACTTAAATAGGAGGACACTTGGCAAAGCATTGTGAAATATGTGGAAAAGTTGCAATTGTTGGCTCAAACATCAGCCACGCCCATAATGTCACCAAAAGACGCTGGGAACCCAATCTCCAGCGGGTGCGCATTAAGGATGGCACCACAACCCGTCGTATCTGGGTCTGCACCCGTTGCCTGCGCTCTGGTAAGGTGCAAAAGGCTTGATGCCGTCAGACAAACTTCTTGGTCTGGGGTGTCGATTGGTAGATTCAGTTCGGGTAAAGACCTTGCTAACCACCCACACCTGCGCCCATCCGCATTTTCCCTTTACCCACTACCCATTCAGTACCCAACAATCTTTCTTCTCCTTTGACGGCATTACCTCATACTCTTTTCCCTCCCTTAATGGCAGCATCAAAAACTTTTTCCCATACCTTGAAGGCGGTACCTCGTACTCTTTCCCCTCTCTTAATGGGAGGGAAGAAAGGGGAGGGTGTTCTCACCGTCCTCATCGCAACCCCGATACGTACCAACAAAAAGGAGGCTAATTGAACTGTTTAATTACTGGTATTACCGGCTTTGCCGGCAGCCATCTGGCTGAATATCTTTTAAGTTTAGGTTCCTGCGAGGTCCACGGCACTATCCGCTGGCGCTCGCGTACCGAAAACATTGAACACCTGAAAGGGAAAATCCACCTCCACGACTGTGACCTGCGCGACTCCGGTTCTGTTTACCGCTTAATCGCCGATTTGAAACCCGACCGCATCTACCACCTTGCCGCCCAGAGTTATGTTCCAATGTCCTGGACCGCACCCCAGGAAACCTTCGTCACTAATGTCATTGGCCAGTTAAACATCTTTGAAGCGGTTCGTGCCACCGGCTGCTCCTGCCGGATTCACATTGCGGGCTCCAGCGAAGAGTACGGACTGGTTCTGCCCGATGAAACACCAATCAAAGAGACCAATCCCCTGCGTCCCCTTTCGCCTTATGCGGTGAGTAAAGTGGCACAGGATTTGATGGGCTACCAGTACCACCAGAGTTACAAAATGCACATCATCCGCACCCGGGGCTTTAACCACACCGGACCAAGACGGGGTATCGTGTTCGTCACATCCAACTTCGCCCGACAGATTGCCGAAATTGAGAAGGGCAAAAGAGAACCGGTGCTCTATGTGGGCAACCTTGAAGCGGTACGGGACTTTACCGATGTCCGGGATACGGTGCGCGCCTACTATCTGATTCTCGAAAAAGGGGTTCCGGGTGAAGTTTACAATGTCGCCACTGGCAAGGGCTACAAAATTCGCCAGGTTCTTGAGATCCTGCAGAGCCTTTCCACCGCAAAGTTTCAGGTTAAACAGGAGCCGAACCGGCTCCGGCCCAGCGATGTGGAACTTTTAATCGGCGACCCGACAAAGTTAAAGAAGGCAACCGGCTGGGAGCCGCAGTACCCATTTGAACAGACCTTAAAAGACCTGCTCGACTACTGGCGGGAGCGGGTGTGAGGGTTTTTGTCACCGGAATTGAAGGGTTTGTTGGCACCCATCTTGCACGTTATCTCAAAGAGCGGGGGTACGAAGTTTACGGAACCCATTATGCACCGGTTCGAGAAGAAATACCCGCAACTCTGTTTCCTTGTGACATCAACGACTTCAGCGCCATAAAAAGGGCACTGGAAGAAAGCCGTCCCGACTGGCTCATTCATCTTGCCGGCATCTCATCGGTTGCCGAAGCAGAAAAAAACCTCATACCCACCTACCAGGTTAACACTCTTGGCACCTTAAAACTGCTCATCGCTGTGCATCAGTTGATGCTACCCTGCCGGATTCTCTTAATCTCGTCGGCTGATGTTTACGGCAGAGGCGACAAACCCCATTCCGAAACCGACCCGCTCCAGCCCCTTACCGCCTATGCCCGTAGCAAATACCTTGCCGAAGAGATTGCCCGGCTTTATTACCAGACCTGGGATATGGACATCGTCATTCTCCGTCCGTTCAGCCACACCGGTCCGGGTCAGGCAGACCGATTTGTGTTTGCCCGGGTTGCCAGCCACATCGTCAAGGTTGAGCAGGGCAAAGCCCAACCGGTTCTCGAAATGGGTGACCTCCAAGTGCGCCGCGACTACACCGATGTTCGGGACATCGTCCGTGCCTACATTAGCGCACTGGAAAACTGCCCTGCCGGAGAAACCTACAATGTTACATCAGGCAAGCCGGTACGGCTGCACGACGGCGTGGAAATCCTCCTGCGCCTTTCCCGCGTGAAGATTGAAATCCGGCAGGGGGTTATCGAGAAAAGGCCCTATGACATCCCGTTCCTCTCGGGCAACCCCGAAAAGTTCCATCGGGCAACCGGCTGGACCGCGCAAACCCCGCTGGAAAAAACCCTGTCCGACCTGCTCGATTACTACCGCCGCCGTTGAAACTCTCGGTCGTCATCGTCACCTACAACAGCGAATCGGATATCAAGCCCTGCCTTGACGCGCTCATTGCGTCCCAGCCCGCAGCGGAAATCATCGTGATCGACAACGCCTCTCAGGACCAAACCCGGGAAATTTTACAATCTTTTTCTAATATCAAAACCATCCTCAACCCCAAAAATGTCGGCTATGCCCGCGCCAACAACCAGGGCATCGCCCTCGCGCAGGGCGAATACATCCTGCTTCTCAACCCGGATACCGAAGTCCAGCCCGATGCGATTCAACTACTTGTTGACCACCTTGACCGCAACCCGGAATGCGCCGCGGTTGCGCCCCGACTTTTAAACCCGGACGGCTCCCAACAACTGTCAATCCGTGCCTTTCCCACCTTCTCTTCCATCCTGCTCGAGATGACCGGCCTTCCCCGAATTTTTCCCCGCTGCCCGCACCTTAACACCTGGCGCCTGCGCTCTTTTGACTACGAAAAACCCGGACCGGTCGAACAACCGATGGCATCCTGCCTTTTAATCCGGCGTTCGGTCCTTATTGAACTGGGCGGGTTCGACGAAAACTTCCCAATCTACTACAACGATGTTGACCTCCTGTACCGGATGGCGCACAAAGGCTATCAGACCTATTACCTGCCAGCGGCGCGGGTTTTTCACAAAATTGGCGGTAGCACAAATCCAATAAAATCAAAGATGGTTTACGAAAACCACCGCTCCCTTTTCCGCTTCTTGAAAAAACACACCCCGAAAACCCGCTTCTTCTTTCAGGCAATAATTTTTTTGCCCCTTCTCGAAACCTCTGCCCTGATGCGTGCCCTTTACTGGCGCCGGCGCGGCCGCACTGCCCGACGTCCCAAAAATAAACGACAATAACCACATAAATGTTTGGCACGTGGTAACATGCCCCTACGATAATCGATCAAAATAGGCTGCCAGCCTCTTTGCCTGAAACCGCCGATTGTAACGGGCAATACCCATCACCCCTGATGAACTCCTCGTTTTTACGCTCCCATTTTCTTCTCTCGTTACTCCTTCCCTTTCCTTGATGCCGGCACCCGACACCTCTTCCCCGCCCTTGATGGGAAGGGACAAAGGGAAAGGTACTATCTCTCTGATTTCCCACAGACACTTAACAAAACCCTGCCGGTCCTGACAAACCAAGCCCTGGTTCACCTCTCTTACCATCTGCGCCGGCTCAGAATCTTCATCCGCCCAGACAACAATCGGCTTGCCACTGCCTAAATACTCGTACAGTTTCAATCCAACCGGTTGACCCGGCTTGCCCAGATACAAAAGCACCTGCGCACCCTTCATCAGACTTATCACCCGCTGATGGGAGACAACCCCTAAAAACCGCACCTGCGGACTGTTTTCAAACCGGTGCCTGACCTCTGCGGAAACTCCACCCGCAATGTACAACCGGGCATCAGGCACCTCCCCCAAGCCCTGAACAACTTCGCTCAATGTTTGTTCCTGGTGCCATAGATTCCCCGCATACACGATGCTGAACCCTTGTAGTTGTTCGGGCGCAACCTTAAAATCGTCCGGGTCAAACCCGTTTTCCAGAACCTCCACCCTTTCACCAACAAGACGGGCAGTACCTTGATTTACCGCAAGAGCCAGTTTTGCCTGCTGTAATATCCGCTCCCGTAACCGAACAAGCATCCTCTTTTGCCTTGGTGATGGCTCTTCAAACCCTCCGGGCCAGGGGTCGCGGAAATCTGCCACAAAAGGGAGCCCGCTCCATCGGGAAAGTTTTTCTCCGACCAGCAGTGCGGTCCAGGGCGGCGCCGATGCAAAAATCACCTTAGGCTGGAATTGGGCGATAACCTTCTTACCCGTCCTTACCGCAAACGGCAACCAGCCAACCTTGCTATCCGGAAAGAAAAACTGGCGGAAAAAGGTAGAGGCAACATGCGGTGCGCCCTTAAAGGTTTGCCCGGTTTCTCCACCCCCTTTTATCGCCTTCACGCCCAAAAGCCTTAACAACCGATTTGGGTCCAGACTTGCGGTGCGAAATACCTTCGCTTCTCTTAAATCCTCAACCAGAGCCGGGTCATAGGCATAATAGGCAACATCCTTCACCGTTAAAAGCAGAACCTCCCAGCCAAACTCGGGCAGAAACTTGGCAAGTTTTGTGACCCGCATCACACCGGAAAGCCCAAGCGGCGGTGCGTAGTAGGCAACAAACAGTACCCTCTTCATCCCTTTTACTCTTCTACGCTTCTATTGGCGTCACTGGGCAGATGTTCGGTGATTTGCGCCTTCACCACCGCCGGCTCCATCCGCACCAGTTGAATTGAGTCCAGAAACTCATAAAGCCCGTCAATGTCCAGGGTCAACAGGTGGTCTTCAATCTGCAAATCCGGGGGCAAATCCCGGAAAAACGCGCCCGAACCGAGACTGTCCTCAAACTCCAAAAGGTGGTCCCGCACCACCCGTTTCACCGCATCCCGTCCGGGTAATGGAAATTGCCCCTGTTGCAGCCGCGCCGCGGGCAATACCATCACCTTACCCGCCATATCCACCGCCGCCACCCCTTCGGACTGCAGCGCCAGAGTTAAAACCCCACCATAGGTCGCACCGAGAAGGTGAACCAGATACGCTTGACCACCTTCAAAAAAATACGGGAACTCGCCCGATTTCAACCCCGGGAAAATCCTTGACTTTAACACCTCTGCCATCCGGTAAAAGTATCCGCCCGTTCCGGTTCCTTCAAAAACCTTGGTACTGGGAGATACCGCGCCGTGCGGTCGGACAAAAATTTTCTTGTCCTTCTCGCGCCGTTCCACAACCTCCCAAGACTTGCCCCCAAGGACAAACCGCTCAAACACAAAGAACACCGAACCAACCTCTTGACCACTGCTTACATCAATCACCTGATACTGACCAAAACTTTTCTCCTGAATGTTAGAGTGAACCTTTCCGGTCTCAACCCGATGTTCAACTCTTGGGGTAAGAAAGTAAACCCCGCTGCCCTTTTCCTGTAAAATCCCTTCCCGCACCAGATGGAAAAACACCTTTTCCACCACCGGGCTGTTTCCAACCAGGGGGTGAAAAATCCGCCGGACCGCCTCTAATGTTGTGCCGATGCGCCGGCGCTGAAAACAGTAAGAAATAATCTGCTGGGGCAGAACCGAAAGACAGGGTGTGTATCTTTTATCAAAAAGTCTTCCCTCCCGGGCACAGTCGATAAAGGTCTCAAACAAAAGCCGCTCCCAGGGGTCAAGATAAACCCCAATCATATACAGCCCGTTTCCCCGGCGCCGATTGCCCCGGCCGATACGCTGCAAAAGGGAAGAGACATTAAACGGTGGCCTAAACAGCACCACCGCATCAACATCACCGATATCAATTCCCAATTCCAGGGTTGAAGTACAGCACAGGATTCCGCTCCTTTCTTTGGTCATCCTTGCCTCAACCTCCTCCCGTACCTGCCGGTTCAAACTGGCATGGTGAACCCACACCCGACCGGAAAAGGGCGGCAGGTCAAAAAGCTTCACCCCGCTTTCTGCCAGGGAGCGGGCGTTAAAAAACACCAGCGCCTTGTCACACCCCTGCTCCTGCAGCCGCCGGACAACCCGTCGGTACCAGTCCTTTTTCCCGGGCAGAAGTTCGGCGTTTATCTCCCGACGCTTTGCCACCTGCACCACCCCGGCACCAGGAAAGTACCGTTCCCCCATTAACACATCGTCAACCGTTGCCGAAAGGGCATAACCGTTAAAATCGGGCTTAATCAACCGTAACCGTTCCAGAAGCACCCGTAACTGGTCACCCCGGGGCGTATTGTCAAGGAGGTGAATCTCGTCAACAATAACCGCGCCCAGGGTTTTAAAAATCCTCGGATGCCGGCACAAAAGCGAGTCAAACGATTCCGGCGTGGTAAGAAGCATAAACGGCAGTTTGCGCTCATCAATCTGCGGGTGGTCGCCGGTTTTGCGCTCCAGTTTCAGCCCCAGGTACTCCAAAGGGTCCAGGAGCCGGCGATAAAGGTCGTTGACCAGCGCCCGGGTCGGCGAAACATACAAAACCCCAAAGCCCCTCTTTCCCATACTCAGAAGACGCTCAACCACCGGTGCAACAACCGCCTCGGTTTTGCCTGAGGCTGCGGGCGAAATCACCACTAAATTTTCGCCCTGAAGGATGCGGGGAATAGCCTCTATCTGAACCTCGGTCAATCGGCCAAACCGGGCAAAAAATGCCGGATAGGTTCTGGGCAGTAGCGCCTTTACCGCCCGTTGCTCCTTAACTTCGTCCTGCATTAATGGCATTTGCCTGACCGCTGCCGGTCCATCTGCTATGCAACCAGCTGCGGTAGAACACCCTGTTTCCGGAGTCGGGCGATGTCAAGCGCCTCAACACAGAATTTGATAAACGCCCGCACCCCGGTGCTGTTCTGCCGGGCAGCACTGGCTAAAAGCTGTTTCTGTTCTTCAATCGGCAGTTTAAACCCGGGATAGGCACGTTCGTAAATCCGCACCATCGTGGCAAACGCATCCGCAAGCGCCTGGTCTTCAAGCGGCGTCAGGGCAATCCGATGCCGCACCGCATTGGCAAGCCGGATATAGCCGTACTCGCCCGGGGTTGGTGTCGTGGCAAAAATAACCAGAAGTGCCGGGTCCCGATAGATGTAAGGCACGGGTCGGACCTGATTGTGAATCAGCCGTTCATTTATCATCTTCAAATCCGGGTCGTTCTGGGCGCAGCGCACCAGACCGTCCATAAAGTTAACACTCTTTGTCAGATAGACTACATCCCAGAGCCGGGTCACGGTTTCCGCCTCATCAATCAACAGCACCAGACCTTTGAGCCCTAACTCCCGGGCGATGCAGGAAATCCCGGTTATGATGTTACAGTAAAAGTCTGCCGCGGTAGAAAAGTCGTAAAGCGCCGGAATCCCCTGCGCACCCCGCACCCGCGAAGCGGTTGGCATTTCGACCGCATACTCCTTGGTGCTCTCGCCTTCAATCCACTGCCAGAAAACCTCATTCTCCGGTGAACCGGCATCGAGCCTTCGCAGTTTGTTGAGCACCGGACCAAAGAAGATATGGTCACTAAAATTCAACTGAGTTGCCGCCCGTAACAAATCCCGATAGCCGTGCTCCATCCCATCCCTGATATAACGGAGGTTGCGCACCAGTTCCCGGTAAACCCGCTTGGGTCGGTGCGGCGAAACTTCTACCGGGTCGAACTGGACAAAACTCGCTGCCATCCCTTGCTGCAGTGCCCGATGCAAGCAGTACTCCAAGAGATGCGTCTTGCCCGTACCGTATTCACCCTCCACCATATAAACATCTCCCCGATTACGGACAAGGTTCTGAAGCGCCCCTTCGAGCACCTTGACCTCTCGTTCCCGGCCAAAGGTAAAGGTCTCAACATCCTGATGGGGCACAATACCCAGCCGGAACGCCTCAATCATCCGACAGGCGCTTACCCGGTCAATCGTTGCCACATTCGCGGTTGCCGACTCCAGTAAGTCGCCGTCAAACTCAAACAAAAATCGCACCCGGTTCCTTGGTAACCACAGCCGCAAACCGGTCTGGAACCGCACCAGCAATTCGCTACCCTGCCAGCGGCTGTCAACAACCTCGCCTTCCCCGAAGACCGGATGCGATACCAGTTTAGAACTCCTCACGCTCAACCTTCTCCTGCTCGCTCCGCTCCAGCCGCTGAGTTGTCACCCGCAAAAGTTTCTCCGCATCCCGCTCGGTCAACACCATCCCCGGATTGGCGCGTACCTGGTGCAAAAACTCCACCGCGGCAACAACAAACAACCGCCGGTAACTGACATCAAGCACAAACCCCTTGACCGCAGTCTCAGCAAGCAGTTTCAAACTCCGTTCCACGCCGCTGACCTTGGTCTCATAGGCGGTCTCAAAAAGGGCAACGAGCCGCCTGCCCAGTTCCTCAAGAAACGGTACCGGCTCAATGCCTAACTCTTCCAGATTAATCCGCACCCCGACCGGATTTGCCTCGGAAAAACCGCTGCGCAGCCGTTGTTTCAATGCTTCGTAAACCGGACCCGAACCCTCCAAAAGCAGGTTCTCATCCGGCACCGCATAGAAAAACATCGCCCCGGGCAAACGGGAGTTACCGCACTCGTCAACTAACTGCCGCAGGTTGTCCAGCGCCCGGCGTCGATCCCTTGACGAAGAAATTGACATCCCCCGCTCCGCCTCGTCAAACAGCAAAACCACCCCCCGAAACCCAATCGTATGCACCCATTGAATCAAGGAGCGCAGCATCCGGAATGCGGTTGACTTGTCAATGCGCTCGGAAATCTTATACCGCGCCCGTGCCTCACGGGAAATCTCCTCACCCTTGAGCCACTGCACCGCTTCGGTGAACCCGTCAATATCTTCGGCTAATAGGGCGCTGAACGCGCCCTTCACCCCATTAAAGAAACTGGTTGAGTCGGTTACCGGCAATTCTAATAGATACTTCTGCAACCGCTCGGGATTATCCTCCTTACTGCGCCAGGTTGCTGCCCAGTGCCGAATCACCGCATCAATCCCCTTGTCGGTCAGTGTTGCCAGCCGGCTTGTCTCCTGCGGTGCGGTCAGATTGAGCGCCACCATCTTATAAACCAGTTCCAGTTTATCAAACGGACATTCAACCGGTGACAAACTCACATACGCCACACAGTAATTGTGCTTAAACGCCCGGTTCCGCACCGCATAAAGAAAGTGCGTCTTGCCCCCACCGTAATTCCCGGTAACCAGCTTAAAACTGGACAGATTGTACTTCAAAATCCCGTTCAGATACTCATCCTCCACCACCTGCAACAGCCGGTCCAGCCCGACCGTAAACGCCTCAATCCCGAATTCGGGCGGCGTGCCGGTTGAGCCCAATTTATTGATTATTGCCCTTGCCAGTTCTTTATCCATTGACAACTCCTCGTGCTAAAAACTACCCGTTGACAAAAGAAATATACGAATAAAAGGTGCCCTCGCCCTCTTCATTATCCGGCACCCACAGCGCCTTTGCCTTCTCGGCGGTAGCGTCAAAATTTGCCACCGACAGCCGAAACCCCTTGCCGCCAACCGTGCGGACACCGGAACGCTTCAAAAGGTATAGGTCGTAACTGAACCGGATGCGCGGATACTCAACAAACCGTTCCCGCACCGGATTCACCCGGAACCCCTCGGGCTGCATCAAAAAAACCATCTCACCCAGCAAATCCACCAGAAAAACCCGCTCCCCTTCCGCAACATTCCGCGCCAGACAGACCCGGCGATAGGCGGTAAAAAGCCGCTCAACAAACTCGGCAGGCTCCTTAATCGCCCGCTTCTTCAAACTCTCATCATAACTCCGCAACAGTTTTGCCAATCCCAGCGGCTCCAGTTTCACCCCACCTTTTAGCAACTCAATCTCTGGACCCCAGAAAACGGTTGCTTTACCTGTGGCAAAATCGACCCGCACCGAAAACAACCCGCACCGCAAAAACGGCAACTGCCCTTTAACACTCAAACCGCTCCCTTCCAGACCAGCAAGCAACTGCCTGCCAAACTCAAACTTAAACTCCTCCTTTGCCTCTTCAACCCGCTTCCTCTCCTCTGCCAGCCACTGCCGTACCTTATCCTTTACCTCACCATCAATTAACCCCTCAACAACCTTCTCGACCGCTCCCAGCGCCCGTTCCCTCTCATAAGCATTGCGCACCGGTTCAGCAATCAACCGGCAATAACCGGCAAGCAGTTTTGCTGCCTTCTGGGACCGCAAAGCGGTATCCTTCAAAACACCGATCAGCCCTTCCATAATTTATCAGTATATTATCCCGTGCTCTTAATGTCAACAGGACGGTACAACCTTCTCGTCAACGAACCACCCGTGCCCTTTTGCACCATTTAAACCGAAAGGCAATTACCCGCTATTAAATTAATACGAAAATTCACCAAAGGGTGACAAAAAATCGTACCGTACACAGTCCGGGGGCAGTTCCTGGGATAGTCTTCAGCGCCCCTTTCCTTGCGCATAGCGCAGTCTTGTGGCTATATCTTTATCGCTACTGTTGCCCCGTACATCGTCATCAGCCACGGTGCGCTCGGGATTGACAGGCTGGTTATCATTGACTTTTAATTTAATCTTATTTAAAGTTATAAGAAGCGGTCAGGCGTTTTCTTCGAGTTGCTGAAGAGTTACACCAGGAGGGCTAGCCTAACTGGTAAGGCAGCAGACTTGAAATCTGCCGACCCTTCAACGGGTCTTGCGGGTTCGAATCCTGCGCCCTCCGTAGTAAGGATAGAGCAGAAGCGCGGTAGCAGGATAGAGCAGAAGGACAGAAGTAATGTCCGACCGGGATGCTTTTCTGCTACTGACTTTTCCGCAAATCTGGAGAGGTGGCCGAGCGGCTGAAGGCAACCGCTTGCTAAGCGGTTATACGGCTAACCCCGTATCAAGGGTTCGAATCCCTTCCTCTCCGTTTACAACGCTCCCTCTTGCCCAACGCCGCGGAAAATCTCGTGGGCAGGGGAAAAATGGTTTGATGGAAATTAATAAGATTTAACTATGGGTAACGAGCCGGTACGCGTCCGTATTGCCCCTTCACCGACCGGTGCGATGCACCTCGGTCTTGCCCGCACCGCCCTCTACAACTATCTTTTTGCCCGCCAGCACCAGGGCGTGTTCATCCTGCGCATTGACGACACCGACCAGGTGCGCAATCAGGCGGAGATGCTGGAGCCCATCCTTAATGGCTTGCGCTGGCTCGGGCTGGACTGGGACGAAGGTCCCAAAAAGGGCGGTCCTTATGAACCATACTACCAGTCGCAGCGCACTGCGGTCTATCAGGCAGCGGTTGAAAAACTGCTTGCCTGCGGTGCCGCCTATCTGGACTACGCCAGCCCGGAAGAAATCGCGGCGGAAAGGGAGCAGGCACGCCAGCGCGGGGAAACCTTCCGTTACAGCCGGCGCTGGATGGCAGAAACCGCGGAACAAAAGGCAAAGTTTGAAGCCCAGGGCCGCAAGCCCGTTGTCCGTTTGAAGATGCCCCAATCCGGCACAATGGTAATTGAAGACCTGATTCGTGGCCCAGTTGAGTTTGACCTCACCCTGGAACAGGACCACATCGTCCAGCGTCAGGATGGCACATTCCTCTACCATTTGACCAGCGCAGTTGACGACGGCGAGATGAAAATCAGCCACATCATCCGCGCCGAAGAGCACCTGTCCAACACACCGCGCCAGGTGTTTATCCTACAGGCGCTCGGCTATCCGTTGCCCCGCTTTGCCCATCTGCCCTTCGTTGCCGAACCGGGCAGTAAAAACAAGTTGAGCAAGCGCCGGCTCAAGGAGTACCTAAAGCGTGCCGAGTTTAAGGAGTTGATGACCAGGGCGGAAGCGATTGCCCGTCGTCTGAACCTGACCACCAGCCCGGATTTGTTCAATCCGGTGGTAGTTGACTTCTATCAGAAGACCGGGTTTCTCCCCGAGGCGCTTATTAACTACCTCGCGCTTTTAGGCTGGGCACTGGACGACCACACCGAATACTTCACCAAAGAAGAACTCATCCGCTCGTTCTCGCTGGAAAAGGTCAATCGGGCACCGGCAAGTTTTGACCCGCAGAAACTTCTTGCATTTCAGGTCCGGTATATGATGGAGCAGCCGGTGCCGGTGCGCACCGAACTGGTTTTGCCCTACCTGATAAAAGCCGGACTAATAAAGGAGCCGGTTGCACCCGAAATCCGGGAAATGGTTGCCGCAATTGTCCAAGCCGCAGGTGACCGCATCAAGGTTGCTGGCGACATCCTTGAATACGAATACTTCTTCATCCCGGATGAGCAACTGGCTCTGGACCCGAAGGCGGTGCAGCGCTGGGTGGCACCCGAAGGACAAAAGGCGCTGCTTGCCGAGTTTCAGGCGGCTCTGACCGAAGACCTCAACTTCACCAAACCGGTAATTGAGTCGCTCGTTGCCCAGCTCGCCACGGCAACCAACACCAAGCCGATGGCGGTCAGTCAGGCGCTACGGGTCGCCTTGACCGGAAAGGATTACGGGTTTGCGATTGCCGACTGTGTGATGATTCTTGGCAAAGACCGGGTCCGCAACCGAATTCGCCGGGCACTAACCGTGGCGCAACAAACTTAACATTCAGGAGTTGCTATGGCAGAGAAAGACCGAATCGCCGAAGAAAAATCTGGTCCGGACTTTATCCGGCGCATCATCAACGAAGATTTAAAGAGCGGCAGATTTTCGCCGCCCGTGGTCACCCGCTTTCCACCCGAGCCCAACGGCTATCTCCACATTGGTCACGCCAAATCCATCTGCTTGAACTTCGGCATCGCCCGCGAGTACGGCGGCAGGTGCCATCTGCGGTTTGACGACACCAACCCGGAGAAAGAAGAAGAAGAGTTTGTCCGCTCCATTATTGAAGATGTCCGCTGGCTGGGGTTTGAATGGGGCGAGCACCTCTACTACGCCTCCGACTACTTTGAACAGTTGTACCAATGGGCGGTTGAGTTAATCAAAAAGGGCAAGGCGTATGTCTGCGACCTTTCCCCGGAACAGGTCCGCGAATATCGGGGCACTTTAACCGAACCGGGCAAGGAGAGCCCGTATCGCAACCGCTCGGTAGAAGAGAACCTTGACCTGTTTGAGCGGATGCGCCGCGGCGAATTTCCGGACGGCTCGAAAACCCTGCGGGCAAAGATTGATATGGCTTCGCCCAACCTCAATCTGCGCGACCCGGTGATGTACCGGATTATGAAAGTGCCCCACCACCGCACCGGTGACAAATGGTGCATCTATCCAACTTATGACTGGGCACATGGCCAGTCCGACTCAATTGAAGGTATCACCCACTCCATCTGCACCCTTGAGTTTGAGGACCACCGACCATTATACGACTGGTTCCTTGACCAGTTAGGCGTGCATCACCCCCGTCAGGTTGAGTTTGCCCGGCTCAACCTCACCTATACGGTGATGAGCAAGCGCCGGCTCTTAGAACTGGTGGAAAAGGGTTATGTGTCTGGCTGGGACGACCCGCGTCTGCCAACCATCGCCGGTTTGCGGCGCCGGGGCTACACCCCGGAGTCAATCCGCAACTTCTGTGACCGGGTTGGTGTGGGCAAGGCGGACACCGTCGTGGCAATTGAACTGCTTGAAGACTGCATCCGGGAAGATTTGAACAAGCGTGCCCCGCGCGTGATGGCGGTTTTGAAACCGCTCAAGGTGGTGATTGAAAACTTTCCCGAAGGCAAGGTTGAAAAACTCGAGGCGCTCAACAACCCCGAAGACCCAACAGCGGGTACCAGACTCGTGCCCTTCTCCCGGGAAATCTACATTGAAGAGGACGACTTCCGGGAAGAGCCGCCCCCAAAGTACTACCGGCTTGCGCCGGGACGGGAAGTACGGCTCCGCTACGCCTACATCATCAAATGCGTCGGCGTGGTCAAAGACGCCGAAGGTCGGATTCAGGAGTTGCGCTGTGTGTACGACCCCACAACCCGCAGCGGTACTGAAACCCGCAAGGTCAAGGCGACCCTGCACTGGGTATCTGCCGCTCACGCCCTGAACGCCGAAGTCCGGCTCTATGACCGGCTCTTCTTAAAACCGGACCCGGACGATGTGCCCGAAGGTCTGGACTGGAAGGCAAACCTCAACCCCAATTCGCTCGTCGTCCTTAACAACTGCAAGGTGGAGCCGTCCCTGAAAAATGTCCAGCCCGCTGACCGGTTCCAGTTTGAGCGATTGGGCTACTTCTGTGCCGACCTCAAAGATTGTAAGCCTGAACACCTGGTGTTCAACCGCACCGTCACTTTGCGGGACACCTGGGCAAAAATCGAACAGAAACTGAAACAAAGCCAACCAGGAGAAAAGAAATGAACCTGTTTGAACGACTCACTCAAGGTAAAACAATCAAACTCATTGCCGGATTAAAAATCGACGCCGCGCCGCAGAGCGACGGCAAATGGCAGTTCGCAGTTGACTTTCCAGTAAAAGCCCAGAAACCGGACTATGTCCGTTTAGCCTTGCACTACTTGAGCCACATCCTTGCCCGTTTTCCCAAACAGGAGTCCCGGGGCTACGAAATGGCAACCACGCTCCGGGCGATGCTCACCTTGATTGTCAACGAAGGGGTCTGGCCCGGTTCAGACCTGATTCGCTATGCCGATGCTCAGGACAAAATTGCGCTCATTGAGTCCGGGAAAATAGCCAACGGCGAAACAATTTACGCCGCGCTGATTGTTGCCCCGGGCAGCGGTGAACCGGACCTGGCGTTTGAAGAACCCATCAAAGTTGCCGATGAAGGTCTGGTATTTTCGGTTGTTGCCGTGTTGCAGGCGCTCTTAAAAATCCTTGACCCGGAAACAATCGACCATCTGGACCACGCTTTGCGCTACTTCAACTCCTACCTTGACGAAGGGGCAAGTTGTGCTGACCCGGCAACCGCCTGCAACCTTGCCAACCGGGCGTTCAAAGCCAGCGCCTGAAATTGCCTATTTATCCCTGTTGCCGCTTGCGCCGCTCCGAACGGGTCTCAAAGATGGTGTAAAGCACCGGGATGAACACGAGCGGCAAAAAGGTGG
>JBBISL010000015.1:0-44679 GCA_037441285.1 Caldifarciminota bacterium | reverse complement strand
GTTGCAGTTGGATACGTTCCTTATTTTTTGGCGGTATTGCCTAATGGCGATTATGTTTATGTGTCAAATTACACAAGCAACAATGTATCTGTGATTCGCACTTCGGACAACACCGTTGTGGCAACAGTGGCGGTTGGCGGTGGTCCCCGCGGCTTGGCAGCATTGCCCAACAGCGAGTATGTTTATGTGGCAAATAACAACCAAGCTCGCGTTTCGGTGATTCGGACTTCGGACAACACAGTAGTCGCAACCGTTGCGGTTGGGACCCGACCCCGTGGTGTGGCGGCACTGCCCAATGGTCAATATGTGTATGTGGCAACTCAGGATGATGACGCTGTTTCTATCATTCGTACTTCGGATAATACGGTTGTGGAAACCGTTACGGTTGGAGACCAACCGGTAGATGTGGCGGTGTTGCCCGATAGCGACTTTGTATATGTGAGTAATTACGGCACCAACGATGTTACGGTGATTGGGCGATAGTGGCATATTTTCAGCAATAGGGGCGGGGGAAATCCCCGCCCCTTTGATTTAGTGCGCGGGCGAAAGATGGAAGCGGTATCTTATTATAGATTGCCACGCTCGCAATGACAAAAAGGGAGGCGGACTTGGAATTACAGAAGGGAGAAGGCTTTCAACGGCGAAAGGGAATTAGAGTCGCAATGACAGAAAAGACTGGTTCGCCAGACAATAAAAGGAGTGGTTTACATCGGATAAAGTAGGTGGTGGTTCAGTTAACAACAGCGCGGTTGAGAGCAGCGCAATAAGGTTGTCCGAATCTTCACCAGTTAGTGCATTTCATCGGCATTAAGTTTTTAACCGGTTAGTAATCAACAGGTTAACAGGCAAATGCGTTCTTAATGCTCCTGATAGTAATCAAGTCAGAGAGGGCGCTAAAAAGGGTTTGGGAAGTGAGTCAGGGAACGACTCAGGGAGTGGTTCACCTATTGAGTCGGTGATTGGTTGCCCGAATGAGTTAGGGGGTGAATTAAGGAGTGATTCGGAGAGTGCTCTCCAGGGTTCTAATCTATGGTTCAGGATAGGGGATAATCGGTATTATTTGGGGGTAAATTTTAAGATTTTTCTACTACTCTTTTTATAAGAGGATGTCCGAAAGGGTTGTGGAACCGGCTTCTCGGTTTATAAGTTAAGCCCGCTACTCAAGAAAAGTTAGGTTAACTTTGCCTTTAGTTTTTCTGCCAGTTGTTCGGGTTCGTAGATGACCTCAATGCCGGCGGACTCAAACGCCTGAATCTTTTCCTGGGCGGTACCGGAACCGGCAGATATGATGGCACCGGCATGTCCCATCCTTTTGTCCGGAGGTGCGGTTTGGCCCGCGATGAAGCCGAACACCGGTTTTGTCACATACTGCCGTACGAACTGTGCCGCCTTTTCTTCGTCGCTGCCGCCAATCTCGCCAACGATGACAATCGCCTTAGTTTCAGGGTCGTCCTGAAACATCCTGAGGCAGTCAATGAAGTTTGTGCCGATTACCGGGTCGCCACCGATGCCAATCACGGTTGATTGACCGAACTCGCCGGTGTTGGCGGCAATCTCATAGGTCAGGGTTCCGGAACGGGACACGATGCCAACCGGTCCAGGCCGAAATGCGGCAGCGGGCATTATTCCGACTTTTGCCTTTCCGGGTGAAATTGCACCAGGGCAGTTGGGACCAACAATCCGGACGCCACGGTTTTTCGCAACTGTAATCGCCTTGATTGCATCAAGAACCGGTACCCCTTCGGTCACACAGACGGTTAGTTTTACGCCGGAAAAGACCGCTTCGAGTAGCGCATCACCGGCGAAGTTAGCGGGGACAAAGATGATTGATGCGTTGGCTTCGGTTGCCCGGACCGCTTCGGCAACCGAGTTGAAAACCGGTATGCCCTCAACTTGCTGGCCGGCTTTGCCCGGTGTGACACCGCCAACCACCTGTGTGCCATACTCCTTCATCAATCGGGCGTGGAAGGCGCCGTCTCTGCCGGTAATGCCCTGAACAATCAGGCGGGTGTTCTGGTCAATCAGGATGCTCATCTTGCCTCCTTTGCCTTGTGAACCGCGAGTCTGACCGCTTCGCTCATTCCGGTGGCGCTGAGCACCGGACTATTGGCAAGCAGGGCAGACGCCTTTTCGGCATTGGTGCCAACCAGTCGGGCAACAATCGGTACTTTGATGTTGGCTTTCTCGGTTGCAGCGATGAGCCCCTGAGCGATGTCGTCGCAGCGGGTGATACCGCCGAAGATGTTGACGAGAATCGCTTTGACATTGGGGTCGGAGAGGATGATGCGCATTGCGGTTATCATCTTTTCGGGTGAAGAGGAGCCACCGACATCAAGGAAGTTTGCCGGTTCACCGCCATACCGTTTGATTAAGTCCATCGTCGCCATTGCCAGACCGGCACCGTTGACAATGCAGCCAACATTGCCGGAGAGTTTGATGTAAGAAAGACCCGCGGCTTTTGCTTCAATCTCTTTGGGTTCTTCACTTTCCGGGTCGTGCAACGCCTCGTTTTCGGGCTGGCGGAAAAGGGCGTTGTCGTCAAAGTTGATTTTCGCATCCAGGGCGAGCAGTTTGCCATCATCGGTTAAGACCAGCGGGTTGATTTCAACCAGCGAGCAGTCGCGCTGGACAAATATCTGGTAAAGTTTCTGGCAGATGGTGGTGAAGGTGCTGGTCAGTTTCAGGTCACCGAGCAGCCTTAAGCCGATGGCGCGGGTTTGAAAGGGCAGGATGCCGAGCAATGGGTCAATTTCCGCCTTGAGAATTTTTTCCGGGCTGGTTTTTGCAACCTCTTCAATTTCAACGCCACCGGCAGCAGATGCGATAAGAACCGGTTGCCGAGCAGCACGGTCAACCGTAATGCCGAGGTAGAATTCGGATTTGATTGGGACGCATTCGGAGACGAGGAGTTTTGTGACTTTCAAGCCTTTGATGGTCATACCGAGGATTTTTTCGGCGGTGGGCAGAACATCTTCAAACCGGTCAACCCGTTTGATTCCACCCGCTTTGCCCCTGCCACCAACCAGGACCTGGGCTTTGAGTACCGCCGGAATGCCAACTGCGATTGCCGCCTGTTTTGCCTCATCCGGTGATTTTACCATCTGCTCGCGCGGTGTGGGAATTCCCGCCCGGGCAAAAATCTGTTTAGCCTGATATTCATGGATTTTCATACAGGTTAAATCTAACGAAAACGAAAGCGGGGTCAAGCGGGTGTTCGGGTGTTAATTGGTGAGGCGGTAAAGGGTGGTGCTGGTTGCCGGGTCGTGCCATAAGGGCTGGATAAACGGGCGATGGTTTCCCAGCCAGGTGAGGAGGTAAGGGAATTTTAAGCGGCGCCGGTATAAAGTTTCCAGTTGTTGTTGAGAACGGTTAAATGTGTTGACGAAGTAGATGGTGCCGGTTTGACGGGTCTGCTGGATGGAGTCAATCGTGGTGCGGAAGCGGCTGGAGTCGCGCTTGACTTCAAGGATGAGGTCGGGTATTGAGATAAGACAGGTGTCGGGCAGAAATGCGGTGAGGTAGTCAAACTCCGGTTCCCAGTTGCCGAAAACGGTTTTCGCTTTACCGGGCTCGTGTTCGAGAATGACAAAGTTAGCCAGTTTTTGCGCGGTTTGCCATTTAAGGTAAGGTTGGTGATTTTTGATAAGGGCGTTTAAGTTCAACGGGATTGAGATAAGGGTGATAAGAAAAAGGGGCAGGCGGAAGTGCCGGATTTGGGCAAGAACAAGCCAGAAGCCGATAACCGCATAGAGCCAGATTTTCTGGTGGTAAGGGTCCCAGAAAAGGGCGGTGACCAGACTGGTGATGAGCAGGGCGGTGCCAGGTTTGTTGCGGGCGGCAAGCAGGGTGAGGGTGAGAAGCAGGATACCGGCAATGATTAATGTAATAAGTAAGAAGGGGTGCGGGTTTCGGGTGGCAAGTGCGGATTTAATGCCGGCGAAGTTGTCAGGAAGTGCCGAAAAGAGGCTTGATACAAAGCCGAGCGGGGTTGAGATGAGGTTGGAAAGTTTGAAGCCGCCAAATGTGCCCTGTTCCGGTAGAAAGAAAATTGCGGTCAGGAGGTTTTCGAGGTTTTTTGTGCCGGCAGAGATAAGAACGGCGAGGTAGATGAAGAGGGTGGTGATGGGTGGGGTGATAAGAAGGGAGAGCGGAATGCGGCGCGGGGTTTGCCGGAGCGATAGTAAAATGAGAAATGGTAAAACAAGCAGAGACAAAAGGTAAAAACCGGCGCTGATGCCGAGGCAAATTGCAGCGCTAAAGTATTTTCTTTTTTCTAACAGGAAAAGCGTCAAGACAAGCAGAGGTGCTGCGGGAATTACTTCGGCGATGTTGGTGGCTTGCGCGGAAAATGCGGCGGAGAAGCCCAAACCCAGGGTGGCGATGATTACCGTGGGGAGCGGGCAGGATTGAGTTAAGAGGAGCAGGGCGAAGAGAAAAATGGTAATAGCGGCACAAAAGGCGTTTGCAATCTGCAGGGGCTTTACACCGTTGCCTTGATATTTGAACAGCCGGAAGATGCGGTAGGCGTTATGAGCGTAGAGGGGAAACAGAAAATGTTTCTGGACATTCTGGCGGAAGTACTCGGGTCGTAGATCGGCGGTTTGCCAGTTAAGTGGGACAAATTGTGTTGTGCCCGAGGGGGTGATTGTCACCCGGTGTAAAGTGGAAAGGACGCGGAAGCCGTCGGTATTGTAACGGGGGGAGGGCAAAAGTAAAAACAGGGTGAGAAATGTCAAAGCAAGGGCAAGCGGGGTTAATAACTTCTTCACCGGTTAAACTCCCGGAACGGGTTGAGAATAGACAATTGAGCAGTTTTTGTCAAGCGGATTTAGGGATAGTTCATCGGGTATAAAAAAGACCGGAGATTGGGGTGCCGATTGGGTTTTTATGGGGGTTAAAAAATCTTTAAGGAATTAGTTGACAAGAAGTTTTAGATTTGTATATTTGCTAATTAGTGCTGTAAGAACTCGGGTCAAAGTGCCATAAGGCACAGTTGATTTAGTAGACCCCGGTAAAGTAAAGGTCGGAAAGCAGAAAAGGAAAAGAGTGTAGTTTTTATTTAAAATGAGTGTATTAAGAAGTTCGAAAAAGATAAGGATAAAGTTAAAAGCCTATGACCACCGGCTGCTTGACCAGTCGGCGCGAGACATTGTGGATGTGGCGAAGCGGACCGGTGCGCAGGTGGCGGGTCCGATTCCGTTGCCAACCAAGCGCACGCTTTTTACGGTGCTGCGCTCACCCCATGTTGATAAAAAGTCACGGGAGCAGTTTGAGTTGCGGGTGCATAAGAGGTTGATTGAGATTTCTAATGCTACGGCGGATATGGTGGACGCGCTGATGAAACTTGAAGTGCCAGCCGGGGTAGAAGTGGAGATTAAGTCGGCATGATCGGGCTGGTTGGCATAAAGGGTGAGATGACCCAGATTTATGATGAGGCGGGTAAGGTGGTACCGGTGACCGAGATTAAGGTGGGAAAATGTGTGGTTGTTGGTTTGCGAGTCCGGGAGAAGCACGGCTATTTTGCGGTTCAGGTTGGTCAGGGTGAGCCGAGTAAGCGCCAGTTGACCAAGCCTTATGAGGGGCAGTTTAAAAAGGCGGGTGTGCCGGTACTGGGCAGGGTGTGCGAATTTCGCGTTGACAGCGTGGACGGCTACCAGGTCGGGCAGGAGTTGAAGGTGGATATTTTCAAGCCGGGTGAGTTTGTGAATGTTACCGGCTGGACAAAAGGTCGGGGATTTGCCGGTGGAATGAAGCGCTGGGGCTGGCATGGTGGTTCGGCTTCACACGGGTCGATGTCACACCGGCGTATTGGCTCACTCGGCGCTGGTTCTTCACCGGGAAGGGCGTTGCCCGGTCGCACATTACCGGGACATTACGGTTGTGAGCGCGTGACAATTAAGAACCTCAAAGTGGTTAAGGTTGAGCCGGAACAGGGTGTGATTTATGTGCGGGGTGGGGTTCCGGGTTATCGCGGCGCCCGGGTTTTAATCCGGAAGGGGGCGTGAGGTGGAGGTATTGACCATTTCCGGTGAGGTTAAGCGGCAGGTGGAGTTACCGGTGGAATGGTTCAATCGCACAGGACCAAAGAGTTTGCTGTGGGATGCGGTGCGCTGCTATCTGGCAAATCAGCGTCAGGGAACCGTTAAAACCAAGACGCGCGGTGAGGTTTCGGGCACCGGGAAGAAGCCCTGGCCCCAGAAGCACACGGGTCGGGCACGGCATGGTTCCAGGCGTTCGCCCATCTGGCGCGGTGGTGGTATCGCCTGGGGTCCCAAGCCAAGAGATTACAGTTACGAGTTGCCGAATAAGGTGCGGCGTCAGGCGCTGGCACTGGCGCTGACATCACGGGTAAAGGAAAATGGTATTAAGATTGTTGAAGATTTTGAGCTTAATGAGCCGAAGACCAGGGAGTTGGTGAATATAGTGGAGAAGATAGCCTCACCACTGGAAAAGGGTGATAAGGTGCTTTTGCTTGTGGAACAGGCTTTTGACAATCTGGTTAGAGCGAGTCAGAATGTGCCCTGGTTAGATGTTATGCCCGCAGCGCAGTTGAACCCCTATCAGGTGCTGACCCATCAGAAGTTGATTTTCACGGAGAAGGGGCTCGAGAGTTTTCTTACGGCGATGGGGGTTAAATGATGATTGACCCGACTAAGATTATTTTAGGGGTAGTTGTTACCGAAAAGTCGGAACGGGTAAAAGGTGCAGAGGGGAGTTATACTCTGCGTGTGAACCGCGATGCTAATAAACATCAGATTCGGCAGGCGGTAGAGCAGATGTTTAAGGTTCATGTGACTGATGTGCGGGTGATGAATTTTAAGGGTAAGAAGCGACGGATGGGGATGTTTCAAGGTTATCGGCCCGACTGGAAGAAAGCGGTGGTAAAGTTAAAAGAAGGCGAAAGAATTGAGGTTCTGGAGCATTAATTATGGGTATTAAGCAGTATCGACCGATTACCCCAGGAAGAAGGCATTACACCGTTTCTGATTTCAGTGAGATTACCCGGGAGGAGCCTTATAAGCCTCTCACGGTTTCAATGCGTAAGACCGGTGGCAGGAACAATCAGGGCAGAATTACCGCCAAGTATCGCGGCGGAGGCGAAAAACGGCACTACCGGATAATTGACTTTTTACGAGATAAGGTGGGCATTCCCGCCCGGGTGGTTTCGATTGAATACGACCCGAACCGTTCAGCCCGGATTGCACTGGTTTGTTATGCCGATGGTGAGTATCGCTATATTCTTTGCCCTGAAGGGTTAAAGGTGGGCGACCAGGTTGCTTCGGGTAACAACCTGCCGATAAGGTTTGGCAATGCGATGCCGTTGTCGGACATTCCGGTCGGAGTGGAGATTCACAACCTGCAGCTTTATCCGTCAAGCCGGTCGTTCTTGGTACGTTCGGCTGGAACCGCGGCCCAGATTCTTGCCAAAGAGGAAGGCTGGGCGGTGGTGAAGTTACCATCGGGTGAGATTCGTAAGTTTGATTTACGGTGCTGGGCGACAATTGGCCGGGTGTCAAATGCCGAGCACAAGGACATTTCAATCGGCAAGGCAGGACGAAGCCGTCATATGGGTCGCAGACCAAGGACCAGGGCGGTGGCGATGAATCCGGTTGACCATCCGATGGGTGGTGGCGAAGGTAAAAGTTCTGGCGGCAGACATCCCTGTTCGGAGAAGGGGATGATTGCCAAAGGGTATAAGACCCGCAATCCGAAGAAGAAGTCGAGCAAACTTATCATTCGCAGGAGGTCATAAGATGGGGCGTTCGCTGAAGAAGGGTCCTTATATCGATGAGAAGTTGTTCCGGCGGATAAGGGAGCTGGTGGAGAAAGGTGAGCGGCGAGTGATAAAGACATATGCCCGGCGCAGTATTATTCCACCCGAGTTCGTGGGTCAAACAATTGCGATTCACAATGGCAACAGGTTTATACCGGTTTATATCACCGAACGGATGGTTGGACACCGATTAGGTGAGTTTGCGCCGACCCGGACTTTCCGGGCACATTCCGGGCAGCGTAAGGAAAAGTCACCAGAGGAGAAACGGGAGCATTAAGCGATGGAGGCATTTGCGCGAAGTAGGTTTCAGCGTGGTTCAGCAAGAAAGATGAATCGGATTGCGGAGTTAATCCGGAATAAGGATGTGCCGACCGCTTTGGCAACGCTCACATTTTTAGCCAAACCTTCCAAGCAGGCGCTTTTGAAGACACTGCGTTCTGCGGTTGCCAATGCCATCAATAAGGCGGGTAAGGCACGGTTGCAGGAGAAGGATTTGTTTGTTAAAGAGGTAAGAGTAGACCCGGGTCCCAATGTTATGAAACGAATGATGCCCGGTCCCAGAGGCACCGCTTCGGTTTTTGTGCGCCGGATGTGCCATATTTATGTGAAGGTGGCAACAAAGGAGGAAAAGTCTTAGTATGGGTCAGAAGACACACCCACTGGGTTTTCGGCTTGGGATAACGAAAGACTGGAAATCGGCGTGGTTTGAGAAGAAACGATACCGCGACTATTTGCTGGAAGACTATAAAATTCGGCGATACATTGAGGCGAAGTTAGCTGAGGCGATGGTTTCCAATATTGAAATTCGGCGGGTCGCGGACCGAACAACGATTACCATTCATACCGCGCGGCCCGGAATGGTTTTTGGTGCGAAGCGGCAGGCGCTGGAGGCGCTCCGGGAGGAGATTAAGCGACTGGTGGGCAGGGATGTCCATATTCTTGTTGAGGTGGTTCGGGTTCCAGAGCTGGAGGCGAAACTTGTTGCCCAGAATATTGCCCGCCAACTTGAAGAACGGGTTGCCCATCGCCGAGCGATGAAACGAGCCGTAACCCAGGCGATGCGACTCGGGGCATTGGGCATAAAGGTAATGGTGGGAGGAAGGTTGGGTGGTGCGGAGATTGCTCGCAGTGAGTGGTACCGGGAAGGACGGGTGCCGTTGCAGACTTTGAATGCTGATGTTGACTATTCGGTGGATGTTGCCAAAACGATTGCCGGAACCTGCGGCGTGAAGGTCTGGATTTATAAAGGTGATATTCAGCCCAGGGCAGGGAGTTAAACTATGTTGATGCCAAAACGGGTTAAGTATCGGAAGGCGATGCGCGGTCGAATGAAGGGCAAGGCGACAAGTGCCAATCGGATAGATTTTGGCGAGTACGGGCTTATTGCCCTGGAACCGTCGTGGATAACCGCCCGCCAGATTGAAGCGGCACGATTGTGTCTGACGAAGTTTCTCAAGCGAGCCGGAAAGATGTGGATTAGGATATTTCCCGATAAACCGGTTACGAAAAAGCCGGCGGAGTCAAGAATGGGTAAAGGAAAGGGAACGCCCGAAGAGTGGGTTTGTGTTGTAAAACCGGGGCGGGTTCTCTTTGAATTAGGCGGCCTTCCCAAGGCAGAGGCACTGGAGGCTTTGAAACTGGCGGCGAGTAAGATGCCCTGCCGGACGAAATTGGTTGAGCGCGAGGAGTTTAGTTATGAAGGCTTCTGAGTTGCGAGAGTTGTCTAAGGAAGAGTTGACCCGAAAGATTGCCGAGTTACGGGATGAACTTTTTAAGTTGAAACTACGGCGAGCAACCGAGCAGTTGCCCAATCCAGTCCGTTTGCGGATTCTCCGACGGGAAATCGCCCGTTGTCTTACCGTGTTGAAGGAGAAGGAGTTGAAGGAAGGTGGTAGTAATGCGTAAGGAACGACGGACGGTGGTAGGCACGGTTATTTCGGCGAAGATGCAGAAGACGGTTGTTGTTGAAACCGAGCGATTGGTGCAGCATCCCAAATATAAGAAGTACATCAGGAAGCGGACAAAACTGTATGCCCACGATGAACGAGCGCAATGCAAGGAAGGCGACCGGGATATGATTATGGAATCAAGGCCTTTGTCGAAGTTAAAAAGGTGGCGGGTTGTGAATAAGTTATGATTCAAGAATATAGTCGTCTTACTGTTGCCGATAATTCCGGTGCCCGGGTGGCGATGGTTATCAAAATTTATGGGGGTTCAAAACGGAAGTTCGGCTGGCTGGGCGATACCGTGCTGGTTACGGTCAAGGACGCGCTCCCGAATGGACCGATAAAGCCCGGGGATAAGTATAAAGCGGTAGTTATTCGGACACGAAAGGAGTACCGGCGTGAAGACGGTACCTATATAAGATTTGACGATAACGCCTGTGTCTTAATTGACGATAAAGGTGAACCCAAAGGGACACGGGTGTTCGGTCCGGTGGCAAGGGAGTTGCGGGAGCGTAAATTTACCAAAATCATTTCGCTGGCAACTGAGGTGGTGTGATATGCAACTGCGTAAGGGTGATGTGGTTGAAGTAATTACCGGGGAAGAACGAGGTCGCCGGGGTAAAATTCTGCGCATTGAATGGCATAAAGAGAGTAAAAGTTACCGGGCGATTGTTGAAGGAATTAACCTGGCAAAGCGCCACCAGCGAACCCGGGGACCTGATAAACCGGGTGGTATTGTTGACCTGCCCAATCCGATTAATGTCTCCAATCTGGTGCTCATCTGCCCGAAATGCGGCAAAAGGGCGAAGGTGAAACGCGCCGAGCATGAGGGGAGAAGAGTACGGGTTTGTAAAGTTTGTGAAGAGATTATTGATGTATGATGCCAAGACTTAAAGAGCTTTATCTGAAAAAGGTCATTCCGGCGCTGACCGCACGGTTTGGCTACAAAAACAAGCACCAGGTACCGCGGCTTACCAAGGTGGTTGTTAGTGTAACCACCAAAGAGGCGGTGCAGGATTCGAAGGTGCTCGATGTTATTGCCGAAGACCTGGCGATGATTACCGGACAAAAACCGGTAAGGACTTTCGCAAAAAAGGCGATTTCGGCATTCCGGATTCGAGAAGGTATGCCGCTCGGGGTTAAAGTGACACTGCGCGGCGACCGAATGTATGAGTTTATCGACCGGTTCTTTAACCTTGCGGCGCCTAAGATTCGAGACTTCCGGGGTTTTTCGCTTGATGCCTTTGATGGCCGCGGCGGTTACAGCCTCGGACTCACAGAGCAGGTGATTTTCCCGGAAATTGAGGTCGCCAAGGTGAAGAAGGTGTTTGGAATGACAATTACTTTTCAGACAACCGCCAAGCATGACGATGAGGCGCGGTTTTTACTGGAAGAGTTAGGTATGCCGTTTGCAAAAAGGAAGTGATATGGCAAGAAAATGTTTGATTGTTAAGTCACAGCGTGAACCGAAATTCAAGGTGCGTAAACACAACCGCTGTCAGGTTTGTTTCCGTGCCCGGGCGTATTATCGCAAATTTGGATTGTGTCGGCTTTGTTTTCGGGAACTGGCGCTTCGGGGCGAGATACCCGGGGTGCGTAAGGCAACCTGGTAAGGAGGATAGAGTTGGACCCGATTTCTGACTTCCTTACGCAGATTCGTAATGGAATTGCGGCCCGGGTGAAAGAAATAAATGTTCCCCACTCCTGGCTAAAATATGAGATTGCCCGGGTGTTGCTCGAAGAAGGGTTTATAAGCAACTTTCGGGTTGAGGGTGAGGGGACAAAGAAGCGGATTATTGTTAGTTTGAAGTATCTTGATGACGGTGGTTCGGTAATTCGCGGGCTGGAACGGGTGTCAAAACAGAGTCGGCGGATATATGTTGGGTATCGGGACTTGCCCCGAGTGATGGGAGGTCTTGGTGTTGCGATAATTTCAACCCCAGCCGGCATTATTACCGACCGAGAAGCCCGTCGCCGCAAAATCGGGGGCGAGCTTATTTGTAAGGTGTGGTAAACTATGGCGAAGACATATCGTCCATTGTCAATACCCGATGGTGTTGAAGTAAAACCGGAAGCCGATAAGGTTACCGTAAAAGGCAAACTGGGTTCATTGACGCTTTCGCTTTATCCCGGGGTCAAAGTGAAGGTTGACAACCGCGAGGTGATAGTTGAAGGAAGTCCTGAAGTCGAGCGCAAGTATGTAGGGACGATGCGCGCTTTGCTCAGGAATATGCTCATTGGCGTGAGTAGTGGTTATCAAAAGGTTGTTGAGTTGCGGGGAATGGGCTACCGTGCTCAGAAAACCAAAACCGGTGTACAGTTCAGCTGTGGTTTTTCTCATCCGGTTGATTTTGTAATACCGCCCGGGATATCGGTGGAAATAAACCAGGTTCCCAATCCGGAAGATACAAAAGAGCAGATGTTTGAAATCACCGTGTCCGGAGTAGATAAACAGGTTGTCGGCGACATCGCAGCGCGGATGCGGGCGATAAAACCAGCAGACCCGTACCACGGCAAGGGTTTCCGTTATCGAGGGGAATGGGTGCGGAAAAAGGCGGGGAAGCGGGCGGTCGCAGCCCAGGGTTAATTCAGTTCTTAATAGTTGACCAGATTTCAGCAACTGATATTATTGAGATGTCAGCCCCATCGTCTAGTCCGGCCCAGGACGTCTGGTTCTCAGCCAGAAGACTGGGGTTCAAATCCCCATGGGGCTATTTTAATATTGAACTGACTACCCGGAATGAAATCAATTAAAATTGTCGGCACGGGCAGTGCGTTACCGGAAAGGGTTCTGACCAATTTTGACCTTGAAAAAATGGTGGACACAAGCGATGCCTGGATTGTAGAGCGTACCGGGATTCGAGAACGACGGATTGCCGACGAAAATACCGCAACATCCGACCTCGTGGCGGTAGCGACCGAAAGGGCTTGTGCTCAAGCCGGATTGCAGCCATCGGACCTTGATACGATTATTGTTGCAACCAGCACCCCGGATACCGTCTATCCCGCAACCGCCTGCTGGGTCCAGAAGCGATTGGGAATTGCTGGTAGTGCGGCATTTGATATCAGTGCGGGCTGTTCCGGTTTTCTTTTTGCCCTTGAGGTGGCGGCTAATCTGATTGTTGCCGGCACCGCACAGAAAGTCGCGGTCGCGGGTGGTGAGGTGATGTCGAAGGTAGTTAACTGGAAGGACCGAGCAACCTGCGTGCTATTTGGCGATGGTGCGGGTGTTGCCATTGTTGTTCCCGGGGACGGGAAGTCGGGAATCTTGTCGTCCAATTGGGGTTGTGATGGGAATCTTGCACCGCTGCTTTATCAGCCCGCCGGTGGTACAAGGCTCCCGACCAGCGAAAAGACGCTCAGGGAAATGGCACACACCGTTCATATGGAGGGCAATCAGGTTTTTAAGCATGCGGTGCGGGCAATGGGCGGGGCAGCCTTGAAGGCACTTTCCGAAGCCGGTATCAGCGCTCATGATGTAAAACTTTTTATACCGCATCAGGCAAATATGAGAATTATGGAAGCGGCGCGAGCGCGAACCGGGATACCAGTTGAGAAGATGTTTGTCGTTCTTGACCGTTATGGTAATATGTCGGCGGCAACGATTCCGGTGGCGATTGATGAGGCGCGGAGGCAGGGGCGAATTCAAGACGGCGATATTCTGCTTTTGACCGCTTTTGGTACTGGTTTTACCTGGGCAGCAGCCGCGTTGCGCTGGTAAAACCGAATAAATAGGATTTCAGTTAATTTCGGTCGGTCTTCCCAAGATTATCAGAGTTAGAAACGGACCAGGGCGCCACCCCAGGTCAAACCGGCACCAAAGGCAACAAGAATTGCCCGGTCGCCCGGACCAATAAGATGTTTTTTACGAGCTTCGTCCAGGGCAATGATTGTTGATGCCGAAGAGGTGTTGGCATATTTCTGAATGTTGACGAAAACCTTTTCCATCGGGAAGTTGAGGAGTTTTGCCATCGCCTCGATGATTCTAAGGTTAGCCTGATGGGGAATAATCAGTTTGATTTCTTCGGCTTGTAACTTTGTTTTCTCAAGCAGGCGTTTGACCACATCCGCCATGGAACGGACAGCGATTTTGAAAATTGCGCTGCCATTCATCTTCAAGTAGTGCAGCCGCTGCTGGACCGATTCGACGGAAGCGGGAGTTGCTGAACCACCAGCCGGCATATAGAGGTCTTTGCCGTGAGACCCGTCGGCACCGAGATAGGTGGCGATGATACCGCGCTCTTTTTCGGTGGATGCTTGTAGAATTGCGGCACCGGCGCCGTCTGCAAGCAGGACTGCGGTACTGCGGTCGCTCCAGTCGGTGATTTTCGACAGGACTTCAACACCGACAACCAGGACGGCGCGATAGGCACCAGTAGCGATGAATTGGCGGGCTGTAGTAAGGGCGTAGATAAAACCCGAACAACCGGCAGCAATGTCCATAGCCGCGGCATTGGCGGCACCCAGTTTATGCTGGAGGATGCAAGCGGTTGAGGGAAAAGGCATATCACCGGTTACTGTTGCGACAATAATCAGGTCGATTTCCTCGGGCTTGAGTCGGGCATCAGCAAGTGCCTGCTGGGCAGCCCGCAGGGCAAAGTCGGAAGCGGCTTCTTCCGGTTTAGCGATCCTTCGTTCTTTCATCCCGGTACGTTCCGTAATCCATTCGTCGGATGTGTCAAGGATTTTTTCCAGGTCGTCATTGGTCAGGATGCGTTCTGGGACCGCAAATCCGGTACCAGTAAGGATAGCCGAGTACAACGTCGGTTGACGGTCGGCGTCATCGACAGTTGACCGGGGGGAAGTAAGGGTATAATTCATATTGTTAACTATTTTAGATATTTTTTTTATTAAGTCAATAAATGTTTGAGCTGGAATTGCGCAAGAGAAAACCTGTAAAGAAAATCTTGACGAGGCAACATCGGTTACTAATATTATTAAATCATCAGCAAATTTTAAAGAAAGGTGGTTTTATGGCAAAAAAGGTTAGATTGGGCATCAATGGTTATGGACGAATTGGCCGTTTGGTTAGCCGGCTGGTAGCCCGTCATCCGAGAATCGAACTTGTTGGGGTAAATGATGTTACCGATGCGGCAACGCTGGCACACCTCTTAAAATACGATTCGGTACACGGTATGTTTAAAGAAGATGTGGTGTGCGAAGGGGATGAGTTGGTCATTGCCGGGAGGCGGGCAAAGGTAACCGCGATTAAGTCCCCAGCCGAATTGCCCTGGCGTGAACAGGCAGTAGATATTGTGCTGGAATCAACCGGACTCTTTCGGAGTTACGAAAAGGCGAGTGGCCATTTGCAAGCGGGTGCGCGCAAGGTTATAATTTCTGCTCCACCCAAAGGTGAAGGGGTTAAGTCAATCGTAATGGGCGTGAATCAAGATTCGTATGACCCCGCGCAAGATAATATTGTATCTAATGCGTCCTGTACAACCAATTGTGTTGTGCCCGTCGCCAAGGTGCTGCATGAGCGATTCACGATAAAACAGGGGTATATGACAACAGTTCACGCTTACACTAATGACCAGAGGATTCTTGATTTGCCCCATTCTGATTTGCGGCGGGCAAGGGCGGCCGCACTGTCAATGATACCGACTTCGACCGGGGCAGCAAAGTTAATCGGGGTAATTTTCCCCGAGCTGAAGGGTAAAATCGATGGTATGGCGATTCGAGTGCCGACCCCGGATGTGTCGATTGTTGACCTTGCCTGTGTTGTAGAAAAGAAGACGACGGTTGACGAAGTTAACCAGGCGTTCCGGGAGGCGGCGGAAGGCAAACTGAAGGGGATTCTGCAATATCTTACCGAGCCACTGGTTTCGGTGGACCTGGTTGGTAATCCTCACTCGGCAATTTTTGATGCCGGTTTGACTTCGGTGGTTGACGGTAACCTGGTTAAAGTTTATGCCTGGTATGACAACGAATTCGGCTATGCCTGCCGGCTGGTGGATTTGATTGATTTTATGGCAGAGAGGATGTAATGGAAAAAATTACGGTGCGCGACCTGCCGGTTGCCGGAAAGCGGGTTTTTGTTAGGGTCGATTTCAATGTCCCGTTTGATGGTGCGGGCAATATTGCCGATGATACCAGAATCCGGGCGGCGCTGCCGACCATTCGCTGGCTTCTGGAGGCGGGAGCTACTGTTGTACTCGGGTCTCACCTGGGAAAACCAAAAGGGAAGCCTGACCCAAAATTCAGTTTGCGACCGGTGGCATTGCACCTTGAAACCCTGTTGAGACAGACGGTATATTTTGCACCTGACTGCGCTGGTCCTGAGGTTGTTAAACTGCTCAAAACGGTTCCGCCCTGTTCGGTGGTACTGCTGGAAAATCTGCGGTTTCATCCTGAAGAGGAGAAAAACGACCCGGTTTTTGCCAAGAGTCTGGCGGCACTGGTTGACCTTTATGTCAATGATGCTTTTGGTACGGCACACCGTGCTCATGCCTCAACGGTTGGTATGGCGAAATTTTTTGCTCAACCCGCAGCCGGTTTTTTGATGGAGAAGGAGCTTGAATATCTGGGTAGAGTTCTTAAATCGCCAGAGCGTCCATTTGTTGTTCTGATTGGCGGGGCGAAGATTGCGGATAAGGCGGGGGTAATAAAGAACTTGCTTCCAATGGTGGACAAGTTACTAATCGGCGGTGGTGTGGCTTTTAACTTTCTGAAGGCACGCGGTTTAAATATCGGTAAGTCGATATATAATGAAGACCTTATGGCTGAAACCAAGAATTTAGTTAATGACCAGCGAATTGTTCTGCCGGTTGATGTGCGAGTGGTGCTACCTTCTGATGAAGAAAAGGGTGTACAGGTAAAGGTGACTGAAATACCGCAGGACGGGATTGGGTTAGATATTGGCGACGAAACGGTTAACTTATGGACGAAGATATTAAACGAAGCGCGGACCGTAGTTTGGGCTGGTCCAATGGGGATGTTTGAAAAACCCCAGTTCAATCGTGGAACGGTGGCGATTGCTCGAGCGTTAGCAGAGGAAACAAAACGAGGAGCGGTAACGGTAGTTGGGGGCGGTGATACGGTTGCGGCTGTTAAAATGGCGGGTGTTGAAAACATGATCAGTCACATATCTACTGGCGGTGGTGCAACATTGGAGTTTTTAGAGGGGAAAATTTTGCCCGGGGTTGCGGTACTGAGCGATAAAAAATGAGCGAGAAGACACTCCCGCCGTTGGTGGCGGGTAATTGGAAAATGTATAAAGGTGCCCGGGAGGCGGGTGAGTTCATCCGATTGCTTTCTCAAAGAGTGGGAAATTTAAAGGACCGAGAGGTGGTTGTTTTTCCGCCATTTACCTCAATTCCGACCGTTGCCCAAGTCTTACAGGAGGTTGCCAGCACGATAAGTTGCGGAGCGCAGGATGTGTTCTGGGAGGCAGCGGGTGCGTTTACCGGCGAGGTTTCTCCGGTCTTTCTTGCTGAGCTGGGGTGTCGGTATGTAATTGTTGGGCATTCGGAACGGCGTCATCTGTTGGGAGAGACTGATGAGATGTGCCACCTTAAAGTGGTTGCGGCATTACGCCACGGGATTAGACCGATTCTCTGCTGCGGTGAGACTCTGCAGGAGCGCGAGGCGGGGGAAACTACCGATGTGATTAAGAAACAGTTGACCGCGGGACTTAGCGGTGTGGCGGCGGATGCAAGTTTCGACATTGCCTATGAGCCGGTCTGGGCGATAGGCACCGGAAAAAATGCCACCGGAGACCAGATTGGTGAGGTTCACAGTTTTATCCGGCGCTGGCTTAGTGAGCGGTACGAAAAGGCAGCAGGCGGCATTAGAATCATTTATGGCGGGAGTGTAAAGCCGGCAAATATTGACAGCTTAATGGCGCAGCCAGAGGTTGACGGCGTGTTGGTGGGCGGCGCAAGTCTTGATTTGGAGAGTTTCGTTCGCATTGTCAACTACGGCAGGGTAAAGTGAGATGATACATTCACTCTTGACTTTACTGTTGATTCTGATAATCTACTGATAAGGAGTAAAAGAATATGTATGGTGTACTGATTTTTCTGCATCTTTTGGTAGCGGTCCTTTTGGTGCTGGTGGTTTTAATCCAACAGCCTCAGAAAGGTGGACTGGGAACGATACTGGGTGGTGGTGAGTCGATATTTGGGGGCGGTGGTGCGGCACCGTTTATGGCGAAGATAACATCGGCGCTGGCGGTGGCGTTTATGTTGACTTCACTCGGACTGGTTTTGGTTGGCGCCCGAAGAATCAAGGCGGGAGCGAATCGAACTTCGGTGAAGTCCGATAGCGAAGTAGTTAAAGTTACTCAACTGGAGAAGAAAGATGTACGCAGTGGTGAAAATAGCAGGTTTTCAATACCTTGTTAAACCAGGGGAGGTTGTAACCATACCTCGCCTGCAAGGAGAGCCGGGTAGCCCGGTGCGATTCGACGATGTTTTGATGGTCCGCACTGAAGACCAGGCAATAATAGGTAGGCCCAATGTTACCAATGCTTATGTTGAGGGTAATATCATTGAGCACCGTCGGGGTGAGAAGGTGACCGTTTATAAGTTCATCCGTCGGGAGAATTACCGGCGCAAGAAAGGTCATCGCCAACTGCTGACCCGGGTGAAGATTACCAAGATCGGTTATGAGGAATGAGGAATAAGGAATGGGTGCTTGCTATGAAGTGCGGGAGGAGGTAATGAGAAAAGGTTTGCGGGGATTGGTGATGTTTGGTATCTTAATGGGAATTGGTACTATCAGGGCGAATTTGCTGGAAAATGGCGATTTCTCGTTATGGGCAAGTCCGACCCAACCGAACGGTTGGATTGTTGAAGACAGTACCAAGGCAAAAATCGAACGGTGTGCTGATACGATACATTCGGCACCTTACGCCTGCCGGATAACAAGGTTGGTGACCGGAACCGGAAACAATTACGGCTTAAAGCAGTACATTCCAGTAACCCCGGGTACTATTTACACCCTCAGTGCCTGGTATTTTGATGACGATGTTAACGCCCGGGGCGGAATTGTGATTACCTGGTGTCGGGAAGATTCGAGCGCAATTAAGAGCACAACGGTAGTATATACCGATTCGTCGATTCACACCTGGCAGCGTTTGGTTAAGACTGATACCGCTCCCGACAGCGCGGTTTTAGCCAAATGTTTGCTACGGGTGTACGGATTTACCGGGAGTCCTGCCGGTGGTGTGGTATATGTTGATGATGCGGAGTTTGACCAGGGCTCCGGGGCGGTTTCGGAAGAAGGGATGAATGGTCAGCGTGGTGTATTACTTAATACTCTTTCGATGGGAAACGAAAATGTCGAAATTAAATTGACTGTTGATAGAACAGTAAATGGCAGGTTAAATGTTTACAATTTGATTGGGCTCAAGTGTAGCGAAGTGTGGCGCGGTAGACTTGTTTCCGGTAGTTATAACTTCTACTGGGATGGCAGGGACGAAAATGGGAGACGGCTACCTCAAGGGGTTTACTTTGTTGTGCTGGAAGGGGATGCTGTAAAAGCGCAAACGCGGAAATTTATTCTAAATCGGTGAGGGAGTTAAGGAAGTTGAATAAGGGAGTTATAGACCAACGGGGCGGAAGAGAACTGGAAACTTTTCCGCCAGTTTTAATGTTAAGAAACCAGAAAGAGAGGGTGAGGAAATATGAAGGCTAAAAAGGAGAAAGGTATGGCACTCACTGCAATCCAAAAGATCGAAAAACTGGGTAAAAAGGTTGCCAGTATGACCCAGGCGGAACTCGCTCGGGCGGTTGGTGTTTCCCGGGAGCGAATCCGTCAACTTGTGCCACGGATGAAGATTAAACCTGGTCGTCGGGTTGTTGCCTGGCACCGCACGATCTCCAAAGCGCAGCGCGCGGCGATGGTTAAGATGCATGAAGCCGGTGCTTCCCTAAACGCAATTGCTAAAAAATACGGAGTCAGCGAGTACCATGTGCGGGAAGTCATCCGCCTGGCACGGGGTGAAGCTAAGGGCGAGAAGTCTTCGGGGCGTAAGTAAAGTAGAGATATAAGCAGAGGAACTCTTTAAAAATTAATGGGCGATACCCGAATCGAACGGGTGACCTCTGGTATGTGAGACCAGCGCTCTAACCAGCTGAGCTAATCGCCCTAAATCAGTTTGTAGTTTAACGAACTCTATTTTGTAGTCAAGTTTTAAATAAACTTAATCTGGAGGTAGAAGTATTCATCACTAAGTTTACGCAAATGGACGGTTGTAACGCAGATAATCAATCTCAGTTAATAATCAGTTCAGTTGCCAAGTATTTTCGCCCAATTTAGCAGTATCTGAATTAAATCGTTGATCGGATTGTGATGTTTCTGAGCATAGCGGTTGTGGTTTGAATTCCTTTATCGTCTTTTATTTTCTGGTAGATTCTCAGTGCTTGTTCAAGATTAAATTGTGCTTCATTGGGTTGGGAGACGGCAAGAAACTCCCCCAGTTTTACAAGACAGTCGGCTTCGCTTTGCGGGTCGTCGAGAAGACGAAAAAGTTCTAACGCTTGAAGGAGGTACTGCTTTGCGGCGGACCCATCGTTGAGGGAATATAAGACATCGGCTAAGGCACGGCGAATGTTTGCTTCGCGCCGATTGTCGTGCAACTGGCGGCTCAGATTTAATGCCTCTTCCAGGCGTTCCTTAGCCTGTGCCGGTTGATTTTGTTTATGGAGTACCAGCCCGATGTGGTAAAGGTCATCAATTGTTGCGTAACGGTTCATTAAGCTCTGGTGTTGGCTTAAGGCGTCGCTAAGGTCTTTTAACGCTTCCTGCCCGTTTCCTTCAAGGAATTTAATTAAACCCTGTTCGGCAATGGCATCAGCAAGGGTTGCCTTGTCTCCGGAGCGGTTGGTTAACTCAATGAGTTGTTCGAGCGCGGCACGGGCTTTTTTCCTATCACCCGAGGTTCGGTAGGCACGGCAGAGTTCGAGAAGTGCCTTTGTCTCGTGCCGGATGTCGGCGCCGCGCCGGCTCAATTCCCGGGCTTCTTCGAGTTGAATGATTCCTTGGGACGGTTCATTTTGCAAAACCCAGAGACGACCGGAGAGGATAAGGTCGCCGGCCAGTTCTTTTTCCCGGTTGGACTCGCGGTCGAGCATTATCGCTTCATCGATAAGCGTCCGAGCACGTTGATAATTTTGGTGCATAATACAGTTGACGGCAAGCCCGATGAGATTGCGACCGATGAGTTTACGGTCGTTGACTTTTCGGGCAAAACTGAGCCCCTGCTCAAAAAATTCCCGAGCAATGTCAACGGAATCGGTATGCTCATGAGTCAAACCCAGTTCGTAGAGTGTTCGTGCCTGTCCGCGCAGGTAATTGAGGTCACGGTAAATTTGCAACGCCCGGTCAAGGGCATCGATGGCACGTTTGTAGTCTTGTTGCGCACGATGGATTGTGCCGATGGCGGTGAGATGCTCGGCTTCACCCAGTCGGTTGCGAAACTGGCGTGACATATGCAAGCCATCTTCGTAGGCAGCACGCGCCCGGTCCAGTTCACCCCGGGTGAAAAAAAGGTCACCGATTGCGGTATACTGAGCCACCGCGGCCCGGTGGTCACCAATACTTTCCAGTAAGCGAAGGGCGGTGCGGTGGTGTTCCAGTGCGGCTTCAATTTGGTTCTTTTGTGTTAAGACCTCGGCAAGGTTGATAAGGGCGCGCGCTTCCCAATCAGCATATTTTATCAGCCGGCTGAGGCGAATTGTCTCTTTTAACAAGGTCTGGGCTTTTGACAGGTCATTTTTTTCCCGGGCGATTCGGGCAGTGAGAAAACAGGCGGCAGCGATTCCGCTGATTGAGCCGAGTTTGCGGGCGATGTTGAGTGCCTGGATAAACTCCTGTTCCGCAAGGTCGAGTTTCCGGTTAAAAAACTGGCAACCACCACAGAGTAGATGGAGGGCAACAAGTTCAATTCCGGCTGCTTCCTTTTTTGCTTCTTCCCAACGATTTAGGGCTTTATCCCATACGCCGCGCTCTGCCATTTTCAGGCCGGCTTCAAAAAGACGGGCGACTTCTACTTTGTTTGCGTGGGTTAAACTATCAATGTAAACGATGCCGAGGCGGCGACCAAATTGATTCAGGCGAGTGTAGTAATTACGGAAGGCGGTCCGTTCGATCAAAGACAACTTTTGTTCGAGAAGGAGGAGTTCGTGACGCAGGCGGGTTTGTTTCCTCACTAACAGTAGAATTACGCCAGCAGCGGTAATGACCAGAACGGTTAAAACAAATAAAACAACTGCCATCGGTTAATGATAATGGGCAAAACTTAAATGGCAAATGATGCCGAGCGGTTTTGAGGTGCAGTTAACTTCTTCCCATTGATGTGCGGTAAAGGGTTTGATCGGGCGTATTTAAGTTCTTGAATGGGGAGTGGAATAAGATGCCTGAATTTGACAGAAGGGGATTAACCAGCGACAATAAGGGGTGAAACATTGGATTATTGCGCTAACTTTGGGCGGGGCGACAGTTATAACAGGATGTCGGGGAACCGGCAAGGTTGAGCCGTTTAAGCCTGACGCGTTGCTGGAACCGATAACAGTTAAAGAGTTGAGCGAGGATGCGGTTGCAATTTGTGCCGATGGGGGGCGGTTACTTCTCTTGAGTGCTTCGGGAACGCGGGTTCTCGTAATTGACGCCGGTTTCAGCCGGGTCGAGACATTACCGTTGAATATAAGGCTGGTGCCGCCGCGGGGAATCGGTGCCGACCGATATTACATTTATCTCTATGACGATAATGTTCTTTACCGTCTGGCAAAAGACAGACTAACAATACAGGGGATTTTGAGTAATGTGCGGGTTGCCGGATTGGCGGGCTATGCTCCGGGAGAGGTTCTGGTAAGTGACCGGGAGCGGCAGTTGGTGTTATTGAAGACCCTTTTTGGCGAGAGTCGGGTTTTTCTGGACAAGGTTGATTTGCCGCAACCCGGGGCAATGGCAAATTTTCCGGACGGGGTTTTGGGTATCTTAAGTGCATCGGACCGACTTGTTAAGGTAAATCGGGCGGGAATTGTGGTTGGGATGGTAAAGGTCCCTTCTGGTGTTGATATACTATGCGCTGATAAGTTGGGCCGGGCGCTGGTATTGAAAAGCGGCGAACCGGTCTTGTGGCTGGATGAGGCTGATAAGTTAAAGGGTTATGAGTTGAGCGGGTCGGGAGCACCGCAGGGATGCGCAGTCACGGGTGGGCAATTAGTGATTCTGGATAAGGGGAACCGGTTGATTTTTTATCGTTTGCCAGCGCTTTCCCGTTTGCCCGGGAATGAGGCGGAGCGAGAAAACGGGCTGTTTCCCGGCAGATAAATGCTGGGAGTTTATTTTCTATTTCTGCAGTTAACAACTTTAACAGGCCGCTCGCCTCTGACTGACTCCGGTCAAATTCCCGTTTCGCCGCTGGGCGTGCGCGGGGAACGGGTTTTTGTTGCCGATGGAATAAATGCGGTGTACCCGGTTGGGAAAGGTTTTGAAATCGGTAAGGTGCAGGCGGTTCTAATTCTGGGCAGCGATTCGGTTTTTGTTAATTCTCGGCTTCTGCCGCGGTCGGCGTATCTGCTTAATGTCCAGGAGGGAAAAGTGATTTTTCTTGTGCACCTGCCCGAGTTGGCTATCGTTCGGGTCGTGTATCGCTATATAAGTTTTAGTGACCGCCGGACAATGCTGAGGAAGGAAGTTTTGAGGGTGCTTGAACCGGCGCGCGGGGAGACGCTGATTACTGTGGCAAGGGTAGATACAATCGGTGCGGAGCCATCCGGGAACTGGACGGTTTCCGGGAGCAAGTCACTTGGATTTTCTGCCGGAAGCGTTTCCGGCGTTGGTATTGACCAGGCAACAAACCTAATTCTTTCCGGGCAGGTGGAAGATGTTTTTGTCGAGGCGGAGCTTTCCGACCAGAGCACGCCAATACCGCCCGAGGGGACAACAAGAGAGCTGGAGGAGCTGGACCGGATTGCGATTGCCGTGCGAGGCCGGGGCTGGCAGGGAAATTTTGGCGATGTGGAACTGGGGTTTGATGGGGGGATGTTTGGTAAGGTGGCGCGGCGGACAGTGGGTGCGGTTGCTAAAGGGAGTTTAGGCAATTTTTCGGTTACCGGGGGTTATGCGAAGCCACGAGGCGAGTTTGGCTCATTGTTGTTAAATGGCATTGATGGGGTTCAGGGTCCGTATCCATTGGCACCAGATGGGAGAGCAGCCGAGATTGTGCCGGGGAGCGAGAAGGTTTATCTTGATGGCAAGCTGCTGGTGCGGGGCTGGGATGCCGATTACACGATTGACTATTCTACCGGTGAGCTAATTTTTACCAATCGGCACTTAATTGACCACCGTTCCCGAATAGAGGCAGAGTTCCAGTTTGTCACCGGTGAGTATGAACGGAGTGGGGTTGTTGCCGGGATTGGGTTTCAACCCGGTCCATTTGGCATTGAACTGACATTTTTTCAGGAGGGCGATGACCCTAACAGAATGCAGGTGCTGGATTTGAGCGAGGAGGAGAAAAAGTTGTTGGGCGCACTGGGTAAAGATACCAGTCGGGCGTGGTTGCCCGGTGGGAAGTTTGTCGGGAAAGGCAAAGGCGATTATGTACAGGAGGAAGGTCATTTTCGGTATGTTGGCAGCGGCAGGGGTGACTATCAGGTGCGTTTTACTCTGAAGGGAGATTCGCTTGGTTCTTATGTGTACGATGACAGTTTACTGGCATTTCGCTATGTGGGCAGAAACCAGGGAAATTATGTTGACAGTGTCCGGGTTGTTTTACCGAAAAGGCAGGAGGTGGGTTATGGGAAAATGGTTTTTGACCTTGGCAAATTGCGGGGGGCAGTTGAGGGGGCTTTAAGCCGAAGGAGTGCGAATCTATTTGCTCAGGATGGGGCGAGTGACCAGGGTGGAGGTTTGAATCTGAATTTAGGTTGGCAGGATACAATCTGGGGAATAGAGTATCGGCACCGGGTCGCCGGGACCGGGTTTGTTTTTCCCGGCGCTAAACAGGAGGTCGATTTTTCCTACCGCTGGGCGGGCAGCCATCAGGAGGAACGGAAGAAGAGCGACGAGTTTTTTGTCCGGGTCGCACCATTAAACTGGCTGGAGTTTACCGGCGATGCAGGCAGAATGGAGCAATTTTCAGGTAGGGAGTTGGTACGTGTGGGTGGAAGGGGCAGGATAGGATTCTTAACCCTTGATGGGTTTAAGGTGGATAATTTTTTCCGGGTTGGTGCAACTGTTGCACCGCGTATTTTCTGGCTGTTTCCCCTTTCTGGATTTGTGTTTGAGGAACAGGGCAGGGAGCGCAATCGGGGTTGGGACATCGGGGTTGACCTGAAGCCAGGGGAAAGGTTTTTCGGTGGCGCGGGTTTTCAATTGGTTTACTTTGACGAGAAAGACTCCTTAATTTCCCGGTGGCTTGGTAGTGGGGAAAGCCGAATGTTAAACCTGAACTGGGATTGGTCTTTAATGGAGCGATTGAACCTGGAAGGGGTTGGGGGTTATCAGATGCGTTTTTACTACGATTCGACCAATTCGAACTGGAGGCGGATTTTCGGTACCATAAACACCGTCTGGAATCCGGTTTTGGGGGTGAGATTGGCAACCGATTTAAGCCAGTCTTTTCGTCAGGTGCAGTTACGCGATGAACAGTTCCGCTATGTTGGACCGGGTCAGGGGCAGTATGTGCGCGACTCAATTACCGGTGGTTATTTGCCTTCACCGGATGGAGATTACGAGCGAGTGGTGGTCTTTCTCGGCAGGTTTGCCGCAGCGCAGGAACTGGTGTGGAACGGGATGGTCGAGTTCAGTCGTTATGAGCCGCTAAACCTTTCTCTTTCTTTTAGCCGCAACTGGACCCGCTCGGATACCGGTCTGTTGAGTGAACTTTTTCGGACCGACCTGCGCGCCGAATTGAACTCTTTTGTACCGGTTTTTAGCCCAACTGCGGGTTTTTCTATTGACCGCAGTCAGGACCGAACCCTTACCTTTACAGGTAGAGGAACGGCGCATTATCGGGCGTTTCTTGAGATGGCAAGCGGTGCACTTAAAGAACTGGAGTTGCAGGGAAGAGTGGAGCGGGCGGAGCGAACCCGGCGACTGGTTTCCGGAGAAATTGACTATGAGGAAAAAGGGTGGCGTTTTTCTTTTTCCCCGGTTGTTGGCAAACAATTGCGGCTGGAGGTTACTCTGGCTTACGAACCCAAGGAGTTGAGCGAGCCGCTCGCTTACCCGGAACTGGGCAGATTTCGACTTGAGGCGTTTGAAGGCTGGGTGGCAAGAAGCAGTTCGTTTGGTAAACAGACAAAATTGCGCATCAGGGCGGGTGGGACCTATCGCCGGGCATCGGTTGCGGTTTTACCCTGGGATGTGGAGTTGAATCAGCCTTTGGGATTGGTACCAGAGGTCGGGGTAGAACTGGAGCAGCTTTTCAGTGAAATTTTCAGCGCTACCGGAAGATACAACTACACTGACCGGCCGGGACGAGCGGCAGAACAGGAATTAAGTTTTGAGTTACGGGCATTTTTTTAACCGGCTAGGAAATCAGTTTTTGCTTGACAGGAGGCGGGGTTTTGGTGTATTGTTTTGTGCGGAGTTTATCAGGATGAACATCCAGTTTTTGAGGAATAAGCATCAAAAAATGTTTAACTCGGAAGAGTTCTATATACCCGGGAAACCAAGGAGGGTGCTATGATGTCTTCAAGCCGTTCAGGTGCCCCGAGAATGGGTCCGCCGCGCCGCGGTGCCCAAAAATCTGGTTCATTCCAGATGATGTTGTTTCTGGTTGTAGCGGTTCTGGTGGTGGTGATAATTGCGGTGGTTGCGTTTGGGGGTAAAAAAGGCGGCACCGCAAAAGCGAGTCGGGAAAAGAAAACACGAACGGCTGCGGTCGCAAAAAGTGGTGAGGGTTCAGCAACACAAACCAGAATTAGCGGTTCCCGAGGCAGAAGAGAAAGGGAAGGCCGGCGTCGTTTAACACGAGAAGAGAGGACAGCACAGCGTAAAGAGCGGAAAAGAAGAGAACGGGAAACGGGCCGGGTTACGGTCCGCAGTTCCCGGGGCGGCTACAGCACAAGAAGAAGTACTACGCCGGTTTTAAGGGCGATTATCGCGGAACCAAGTGGTGGCCGGGTGGCGGTCATTGGCGAGCGGAAAGTTAAGGCAGGGGACCAGATTGAGGGACGCAGGATTACCGAGATAGGACCGGACAAGGTCAAGGTTGAGTATTTCACCAAAACCTACGAGGTAAAACTCAACCAACCACTTTATTAAGGATAGAAAAATCGTGCGATTTATCCGGTTTGTAATAGTTCTGGGTTTGTTTGTCAGCCCGGGATATTCCCGAGAACTGATTTACAACGGCGGTTTTGAACTGCCACCGGATTCAGGATGGCAGGTTGTGCGCTGGGGGCTTTTCCCTGATACCGGGAATTGCCGTTTGCGCTGGCAGCACAGTTTCAATCCGGACCGGGATTTTGAGGTGCTGATTCACAAGATGCTACATCAGGGGATGAAACTTTATCAGCGCGTGGAAACTCCTTCAATTGACAGTTTAGAGTTTTCCGTTTCCTGCCGGCTCAGCGCCAAGAGCGAAAGTGACAGCCTGTTTGCCGCAGCAGCGGTCTGTCTGGAATTCCTTGATGATAATGACTCGGTCCTGGGCGAGACCAGGATTTATGTTGCGACCCGGGGTTGTGACTGGCAGAACAGCCCGCAACTTCATCTCATCCCAGCCCCGGACTCGTTGAACTGGTATGATTACCGTTTTCTTCTCCGGGAGGAGCTGGAAAGTCTGCCCGGAGTTCAGCCCGACAGGGTTAAGGCGGTTCGGGTCGGACTGCTTGGGTTTGTCCTTGACAACTGTTGAGGGGTCTATCCCGCGGCGAAGGTCTTCGCCGATGACATCTCCCTGCACACGATTGAGGCAGCGGCACTGGTTTACAAAACATTCCGGGTTCTGGACAGTGCCGGGGTGCCTAACGGGAAAATTGACCGGGGCGAAACGGTCGATTTAACCCTGGTTCTGCGCAACGCCGGGGCCGGAATCGGTACTACCAGTGGCAGACTGGTCAGTCATACACCGTTCATTGATGTTCTGGATGGCGATGGCGTTTTCGGTCCGGCAGGAACCGGGGAAACGACCGCTTCGCTCGTTGATGGCTTTCGGATTCGGGCGATGGTTGATGCGCCAGTTGAAGTACCGCTTTACTGCGACTTGTTTCTCTGCGGGTCGGGATACAGCGATACAATTCTAATACCGATAATTGTTGGTGATTCGATGAATCTGCCGGTTGGTCCTGACTCTTATGGTTATCGGATTTATGACTGGACCGACTCCTGTTATCAGGAGATGCCGGTTTACGACTGGTTTGAGCTGCGGGGTGTCGGTGAGGTGTTGACAATCGGTGATGATGAGACCAGGTGGCTGGAGTTGCCGGCTGATTTTGGTTTCTGGCGCTATTACGGGGTTAACTACCGACATGTTTCAATCTGTGCCAATGGCTGGATTGCCGCGGACACAACCAGTCGGTGTGACTTTACCAATGTAGAACTGCCCTATTTTGGAGCACCGCCGAACATCGTTGCTTTTCTCTGGGACGATTTGGCGCCCAGCCGGTGCGGAACAATTTTATACCATTACGACCGGCAGGGGCACAGATTTGTTGTCCAGTTTGATTCAGTTTCCTATTTTGGAATGCCCGACCGCTGGGAAAAGGTTCAGATTCAGCTATTTGACACCGCAGTTGCCGGTTCAAATCAGGACAATCCGATTGCCATTCAGTTCCAAACGGTCAACGAGTTTCGTTCGGTCACGGTCGGGTTGCAAAATCGGGATGGTAGTGCGGGTTTGACCTATTACTGGAATGGAAACTACCCCCGTACCGCGGCGCCCTTGACACCAGCCCGGGCGTTGTTTATCAAACCCGGTGTAACAACCGGACGGGCAGAAAGTCCGGGTGCAATGTTTGTTGATAGACCGTTGCAGGTGGTACCCAATCCTTTCCGGAGAAAGATGGTATTGGAACTCAATGGGGTGCCCGGCATTTCGGTTGAGGCGAGGGTTTATCAGCCGGATGGTAGATTGGTTAAGAGGATAACGCCGGAACGGTCAAGAGTGGTGCGCTACCGCTGGGATGGCAGAGATGAGCGGGGCAAAATGGTTGCTCCGGGTCTTTATTTTATTGTCGTGCCGGAGGGCAATGGTCAATTTCAACCGGCGAAGGTGATATTCGCACCATAAGATTATATTTGACCCGGGCAGTTGTTGAGTTAATATATTTATATGAGCGGTTTTCTCAAAAACCGAAAAGTGAATAATCCTAAACATCCAACAGGAGGTCCCCAATGGTGAGGCGTGTGTTTGTAGTGCTGATGGCGATTGTTGCCATCGGTATCAGCCGGGCAGAATGGCTTCCGGTTAACGGTGCGCCCGATGTTCCGGCGGTCAGAATTCTCGAGCAGGGTTCAAGGAGCACAACCTTTGAAATCACTGTGCCCGGACTGGAACTGGAACGGGTTGCGGTTGACGGTCAGGAGTTTGTGCGACTGAACCTGCCGGGTGAGGTGATGGCGGTGTTAGATGAAGGTAAGCCCCAGGTGCCAAAAGTTTCGGTCCTGTTAGGAATTCCCCGGGGGGCAAAGGTTAGCACCCGGGTCCTGAGTAAGGAGACCGAGCGGTTTAAGGTTGACCGGATTTACCCGTTGCAACCGCCGTTGCTTGATAATCAGGAGCCCGGACCACTGGTAATTGACCAGGCTTTCTATACCCAGAATACTTCTTATCCGGGCAATGACCTGGCACTGGTCAATACCGGGGTGTGGCGCGATTTAGGAGTGGCGAATTTACAGGTTTATCCGGTTCAGGTCAATCCGGCAAAAGGTGAGATTGAGGTGACCAAGCGGATTCGGGTTCGGGTTGACTATTCGGGCGGCAATTACCCCCAGTTTGTTGCTGATTGGATGGTGCCGCTTTATAGCCGTTATGTGGACAACTTCAATTTCCTGCCGGTTAAGCCGTTGACTGACTATACCCCCGGGGTGCGCTATCTTGTTTTCTGCCACCAGAAGTTTGACACCTGCGCCTATCTTAACGACTCGCTTCTTGCCTGGGTTCATCAGCGCGGTTATCAGGTCCGAAAAATTACCAAGGCGAGTTTTACCGCCCAGGAGATTAAAGACTCAATCCGCGCTGAGTACAACCGCAATAACCCGGCGCTTTTACGCTGGGTGTTGCTCGTTGGTGAATATGGCGACATTCCGATGGGCTCTTACTCCGGGGTAGGTCATTCTGACTTCTGGTATTCGGACATTGCACCCTGGCCCAGCGGCGACAACTATCCGGAAATCGGCATCGCCCGGCTTTCGGTGAAGAATCCGGTTGACCTGTCGCAGCAGATTACAAAGATTCTTAAGTACCAGAAAAACCCACCTGCCACCAACAACTGGCTTGACAAACTTTCAATGCCGGCGCATTCCGAGCAATATCCGGGCAAATATTCGGGCTGTGTGCGCGGGATTTACTTTATGCCCAAGCCTTACTGGAACCCATCGGTGGTTGAGACGATTATGGGTTATTACACCGGCAATACCACGGTGAGCATCGCGATAAATGAAGGCAGGGGTATTGTTGCCTATCGCGGCCATGGTGACTATATGGAGTGGTGGGCATGGGGTACCGAAGGGTCCTGGTACAACTCGCATGTGAACGCATTGACCAATGGCGACAAGACACCGGTGGTTTACAACATCGCGTGTAACTGTGGCGACATCTATCAGGATACCTGCCTTTCGGAAAAGTGGATGAACAAATATCCGGGCGGTGCGGCGGCGAGTTTAGCCGCAACCCAGGCCTCTTACACCTATCCAAATCACGGTATCTGCTCAACCTTAGTGCGGGCAACCTGTGACACCTGGACAATCACGGTGCCCGGGGTTCGCAACTACGGTCCGACCGTGTTCAACCTTGCCGATATCAAGTGCTATGGGGTCGATGCCTATGTGGCGAAGTACTGGCCCGGTTCACCTTATCCGGATAACATCTATATGTATGTGATGCTTGGTGACCCGTCAATGCCGGTCTGGGCGGGTGGTATGCCGCAATCACCCACTGTGACCCTGCCCGATTCAATTCCGCTTGGACCATATAACCTGAACGTTACGGTACAGGTTGGTGGTAGACCGGTTGAAGGCGCGCTGGTCTGTGCTTACAAAGAGCCGGACATCTATGTCTCGGAACGGACCAATGCCAGCGGGGTTGCGGTTTTGGCGCTTAATGCCAGCACACCCGGTGATGTGCGGATTACGGTGAGCGAGGGCCATGCTGAGCACTCTGTTTCCGGTGTGCAGCATACGCCGATTTTGCCCTTTACAACAACCAGGCCCGTAGGTGGGGGTGGAACACCACAGCCTTATCTGGTTTATGTTTCCAATATGGTGGTGGACTCGCCACCCGGTGGCAACAGCAACGGCAGGTTTGACCCGGGTGAGACGGGCAAAATATATGTAACGCTGCGCAATGCGGGCAACGCCGAGGCTCAGGATGTCACGGCGCGCCTGAAATCAAGCAACAACCTGTTTGTAATTACAGACTCCACATCATCTTATGGCAATATCCCGCAGGATTCTTTAAGAAATAACCGCTCGGACCCGTTTGTTGCTCATGCGAACGGTTCGATTCCACCGGGAACGGTTGTGGTCTGTACCCTCAAAGTCCATTCGGACAATTACCAGCACGACTGGACCTACACCTTCGGGTTGCAGGTTGGACAGCCGCCAATGCCCGGGCAGTTTATGGTTGACCTTGATACCGGCTCGGTGCTCCTTTCGGTCTGTGCAATCGGTTCCATCGGTTATGATGAACCGGTAACCGATTTAGGTCAGGGTTTCAAAGTACCGAAAAGTGCGGCTTCCTGTCTCTACTTTGGCGCATTGCTGGCGGGCAACTCGCCAACCTATTTAGTTGACCATTTCTATGGACAGCCGGCAAGTGGCGGGACAAATCACGACTGGCAGACTCCAGACAGTTTCCGGATGGTGACGCCCGCGGCACCGGCAGATGAGCACTGGCTTAATACCCTGACCGATGCGGGCCATTCAACGCCCAAGAGTCTGCAGGTGAGTCAGCACCTGTATATGAACAGCGATGCCGGTTATGACGACTGGGCGATTTTGACCTATGAGTTTACGAACAACGGTTCCCAGCCGATTAACGGTTTCTACTCGGGCATAATTGCCGACTTTGATGTTGGTTCATCTCCGACCACAAACATCGTAACCTCGGATACGGTGCGCCGCGCGGTGTTGATGCGTCAGTCATCAGGCGAAAACCCGAGCGCGGGTCTGGTTCTGCTTGAGCCCGAAAGGTATGCCAACATCGGTGCGCTGGACCACGCCATCTATGTTTATCCGGACTCCTGTATGACCGATAACCAGAAGTACCGGGTTCTCAATGGTACGATTGTTCAGCGCAACTCCAACCGGGCTTACGACTGGTCGGTGTTCGTTTCGGCCGGACCTCAGGACCTGCCGGTGGGCGGCACCTGGCGGATTGCGTTTGGCGTTGTTGGTGCGACCACGGTCAACGGGTTCTGGGAGGCGGCAGACAGTTGCCAGCGCTGGTACGAGGCGAACCTGCTTGGCGTGAAAGAGGAGGCGGGTGAGGTTCAGGTGAGTGCGGCAAAGCCGCTCGTTATCAGTCCGAACCCGTTCCGCAATGGTGCCTTCATCAACTACTTCAGCCCAGAAAAAGGCGATTTGGAACTTTTCGTGTTTGATGCGGCGGGCCGGGTTATGGAGCAACACAGTTTTGCGGTTGAACCCGGAGCGGGCAGATTCTTCTACAAACCGGGCAGGCTTGCCAATGGCGTTTACTTCCTGAAAGTGCGGGCACCAAGCGCAAGTGCGGTTGCCAAGTTCTTAGTGGTGGAGTAGCGGTTCACGGTTGATGGAAATGGGGCGCTCTTTATGGGGCGCCCCTTAATTTTAATGGAACTTTTCACCCTGAGCGGCGAGTTGGGATTGATTGGGTTTTGCCAGTCCGGAAAATGGTTGATTTTGCCTCTGATACTGATGCTGGTTGAAAAGCGGGCATTAAAACCGGTTTAGTAGCCGGTGGTAGTTCAAAAAGAAAATCGGGTGTCAGGGTTAAAACCGTAATAGAAACGGTGTTGGAGATGGTTTTCCGCACAATTTCCCATACCATTCCCGAGACTACCCCGGGGTTGGGTAGGGAAAATCGGGCGAGACCGCTAAGTTTAACAGTATCAAAGGATTAGTTTCTTGTCCGGGTTTGCCCGCTGTATACTTTAAAGTATAATGAAAGTGGATATGAATAGGTTTGTCTGGACAAAACAGATGGGTGCGCGGCTGCGCTCATTACGGCAGCGGGCAAATTTGAGCCTCAGGCAGATGGCAGAACTTATGGGAAAGGGAAAAGCGGGATGTAATGTGTTGAGCCGGCTGGAAAACGCCAGGGTCAAAAATCCGTCGATTGGGTTGATTGCCGACTATTTGCGGGTGTGCCGGGCAGAGTTTAACGAGATTGAGGATTTATTAACGGGTTATACGGTGCAGTCACTGCCGCAGGAAAGGGTCGAGAAGAGTGCGAATAGAACCGTACCGGAGAAGAAACCAAAATTCGTCCGCACCGAAGAAGAGAAGGCACGACGCCGGCAGGAGGTTTATCAGATGAAACTTCTGCGGCACGATGTTGAGGAGCGGCTTTACTCTGTTTTAAAGGAGCTGGGTGAGGCGGTGGCACGCACCAGTGTTTGTGGTGCCCTGTGTCAAATCGGGCGCCGCTGGTTTGAGATTCTGTGGCGCACCCGCAACCGGCTCAGAAGCCGGGAGCGGCAGTTGAAAAAGGAGTCAAGCCGCGTGGTGCCAATAGCCCTGAAAAAAGAGTGGGTGGAGCGGGTGCGGCAGGCGATGGCGTTACTGGTTGAGGAGAAGTTAAGGACGATGGCGGCATTGTTGGCCGAGCAGACATTAGAAACCGTTACCACGCCAATCAGGGCTGAAGACCGATTTTTACAGGAGCGAATGGCAGCGCGGATCCGGATTCAGGAGTCCCAAAAGCGCCGGCGGGCGATGTTTGCCGATAAAATCGTTGCGGAGTTGAGAAGAGAAAACCTATCGGAAAATAAAATAGCGATGGTTAAACTTTCCCTTCTGCCAGAACTGATGCGCATCTGTGATGAGACCCGTTTTGACCCAATTGAACGGCAACGGCGCATTGAGGAGTTGCTCTTAACCTGGAGCCGATTTCCGCAAATAGCAAGAATAAAGGAGATGTTTCTTGATTATTATGAACGGGTTAAGGATGAAAAGGGATAATGGGAAGAAAAGGTGTGAGGTGTGGTAACTTATGAGGGCGATAATTGACTTGGGCAAGGGCGGTAATATAATTTTTTCCAACGACAGGCTCGGTCGATGATTTTTATACTCATTCTAGTGCTGGTGTTTATCGGGTTTGGCATCGCCGAGTACCAGCTCCATCGTAGAAATCTGAAAGCGATTCCGGTGCGGGTGCAGGTCAACGGCACTCGGGGTAAATCTTCGGTGACCCGATTGATTGCCGCCGGGTTGCGCGCCGGTGGGATGCGGGTGGTCGCCAAGGTCACCGGCACAAAACCCCGCTTCATTGTTGGCGACGGTGAGGAGTATCCAGTGCGGCGGCTGGGCAAGGCAAACATCATTGAGGAGTTGCGGATTGTGCGTCGGGCAAGAGCGTATCAGGCGCAGGCACTGGTGATTGAGTGTATGGCGCTGGTACCGGAGTATCAGCGCATTGAGGGGCAGATGCTGATTCAACCGACGCACGGGGTAATTACCAATGTGCGTGCCGACCATCTGGATGTGATGGGTCCTACGGTTTGGGATGTTGCCCGGGCTTTGAGCAATACGATTCCGCGGCGCGGTAAATTTTTCACCGCCGAGCGTGGGGCACCGCTTAAGGTGTTGCAGAAACGAATTCGACCAGGGGTGGCGATGATTGTTACCGACCCGGCGACGGTCAGCGACGAGGAGATGCGGGGTTTCAGTTACATTGAACATAAGGAGAATGTTGCGCTGGCGCTGGCGGTGTGTGCCAGCCTCGGGGTTAAGCGGGAGGATGCACTGCGCGGGATGCAGCGCAGTTTACCCGACTCCGGGGTAATGCGGATTTATAAGGTGTTCGATAGTGGGAAGACGCTTGAAGTTGTCAATACCCTGGCGGCAAATGACCCGGACTCAATCGGGATGCTCTGGCAGATGGTTAAGGACCATTGTGCACGTCGGATTGTGCTGGTGAACTGTCGCCGGGACCGGACCGACCGTTCCCGACAACTGGCGGAACTGGTTAAAGACTGGGAAAAGGATTATATTGTGGTCACGGGCGGTTTGACGAAAGTTTTTATCAATCGGGCGCGGCAGTTAGGTGTGCCCGCCGAGAAGGTTGTGGACCTGGGTGAGGAGTTAGAGCCGGCGCTGGTCTATGAGAAGGTTTTGAGTCTGGTCAATGAGCGGGCGCTGATTTTTGCCACCGGGAATACGGTCGGCTATGGCGAAAGACTGATAAACTTTTTTGCCCAAAAAGGAGGCCGGGTTGATAATTCAAACCATCGGGCTCGGTAGGCTACTTTCTTTTTTTCTTCCCCCCCCGGGCGGGCGGGCCGCCGGTGGTATTGTTGTGCCCGGTTACATCGCATTGAGTTTAAATGAACCGGTGCGACTTCTGTCAACCGTAGCGGTGGCGTTTGTTACCTATCTCCTGTTAAAGTTTTTGAGCCGGTTTATGTTGCTCTTTGGTCGGCGCACGCTGCTGCTCGGCGTGCTCATCGGCTATCTTTTAGGCTATGCGACCAAGATTGCACCACCGCTGAGTTTGAACTCCGGACGGGTGGATTTAAGCGTGATTGGTTATGTTATCCCGGGGCTTATTGCCTACTGGATGAGTCGCCAGGGGATTGTGGAAACGATTTCCACGATGGTGATTGCGGCGGTACTCACCCGTTTTTTGATTACCGCAATATCGGGCGGGGTGTTCTGATGCGGCGCCGGCGTGGTAAGATAAATCGCTGGGTGATTTTTGTTCTGGCACTCATCGGCCTGCTTTTTTACTTTATCGAGAGCCGGACAAAACGGACGGTGCCGAGCCGGTGGTATGAGACAAAAATTGCCGCTGCCCGGTTGTCGGCAAAGGCGTTTGCGGTGGTGCGGAACTACCGGTTGAATGAACTCCATCTGCCAATAGATTCGGTTAACGACCCGAACTTAACCGGTCTGGTCGGGGTTCAATTTTCCCAGATTACCTATGGGAGAAGCGATTTGAGCGATGCCCTGACGACCACCAATCCCAACTTCAGTGCCGCCCTAATTGAGATGTTTTACAAAGCCGGTGCCAAAGCCGGTGATACCGTGGCGATAAACTGGGATGGAACATATCCGGCGTTAAATATCCAGATTCTGGCGGTGGCAAAGACCTTGAGCCTGGTGCCGGTGATTGTGACCGACCAGAGTGCCGGAATGTGGGGGGCAAACTATCCGGGCTGGACCTGGCTGGAGATTGAGAAAGTTCTGCGCCAAGCCGGACTATGGGATTTTTCCAGTGTCCTGGCAACACGGGGTGGCGAGACCGATGATGGCCGGGGGTTTTCGCCCGAAGGCAGAATGATTCTTGACAGCGTGGCAAAGTTGACCGGTGTGTCGTTGTTTGTGCCAGAGTCTTTGTCCGAAGCGGTCGCAAAGCGGGCGGCGATTTTTGAACGGTGCCGGCTTTTGGTTGCAGTAGGTCAGGCAAGTTCCAATTCCGGTGAGTTACTTGTGCGGCTGCCATCAAGGGTGATTACCGAACGCATCGCCCGAGCCGGGACCGGGATTGTTGCCGAATTTTTAAATCGGAGATTGCCGGTGATTCACATTGGTAGCCCAAGGCGAGTTGCCAGTGATTACCGGCTGCCGATTGCACCGGTGCCGCTGGGCGAGATTGGTAAGGGCAGGCTGTTTTACGAGGCTCGTTACTCGGTTGTCGGTGCGCTCCTTCTGGCGATAGTTCTGTTCGGTCTATTATTCCTCGTTGTCCGGTATGAGATTGAGTACTACTTTGGTGTTCGGGGCGAAGATGAGGGGGAGGCGGTATGAAGAGACCGGTAAGTGTGTTGACCGTTTTGTGTCTGACCGGTTTGGTCGTGGGCACGCAGATTCTGCCGCTCGGGCAACCGGCTAAAGTTCAGTTGAATGTTATCAAGCAGGTACCGGTTGACTATTACCTCTTGACCCGAGACCAACCGCTGACATTTAACATCAGCACCGTTTCCGACACCGGAAACTGGTTACGGATTTACACCCGTTTGTGGTGGCAGGACCGGCCGGAAGATAAGGCGGCTTATTCAATCCTGTTTATTAAAGGCGGTCAGCGCCAGCGGTTCCGTCTTGATACCGAACGGTCAAATAAAACGCTGGGACCGGCAGGACAGCCGCTCGGCAAATGGCGCTCTTTTTTTGTAAAACTGATGCCCGGGGACTCAACCTTTAAACTGCTTCTGGACAGTGCTCAGTCTGATACCGTGGCGATTCGGCTGGCGTTTGAGACACCTGCGGTCTGGGAGAGGTTGACAGTTTCGGGCGGTAAAGGTTTGACGGTTATTACGAAGCAGGGTAGCGAAACAACGCGCCGGAGTGGTTATTATCAAATTTTCCGTGATGAGCCCGGTGAAGTCGGTTTTTCCGGTTCCGGTCCAGTTCGGGTGCGGGTGCGGCTGAATTTTGACCAAACAATGCGCGGGGAGCAGGTGTTCGGGATTGCGGTTCAGGAGGATGGCAAGTTGATTGCGGAAAGGAGTTTCAGGGTGAAGAAGGCGCTTGGGGCACGCTATGAGGAGATGAACGATCTTGTTCCATCGGTGGAGCGGCTGTTGAAGTTTGATTTGAAACCGGGTGCGCATCGGCTCAAGATTGTCCTCGAGGGTACGACGGCAAAAGGCGGGGCATTGATGATTGAAAGGCTTGTAAAGGAAACGGGTTATGGCCAGGATTAAACCGGTGATACTTTTTTTGTTTTTGGTGAGTGCGGGTCAGGGTGCGGATTCGTGGCGTACGGTCTGGGAGACGGATGTTAAATACCATAACAACATCTTTCTTTTTTCTCCATCAGATATTGATGCGTTCCGGCAGCGGCAGAATCCGGCACGATTTCCTTATAAAACGCTTGACGATGTTGATGTAACCATCGCCGGGGAGTTAGCCGGGATGGGAACGAAGGGTTTTGAGCCGCAACTTGGTCTGAAACTCCACCAGTTCGTAATGAATCCAGAAAAGAGTTACGGACTGGTGACCGGCCGAATAAAACAGGATTTAGGAAGAGTTGGGACGGCTAAAATGTCTTTGGTATGGATGCCAAACTATCTGATTCGGTACTACCGCGATAGGACCGTTAAGACCGGTGAGCGGTATGCGGCGTGCCGGTTCAGTGAGTACCTGTTCGGGTTTGATTTTGAGCGGCAGTTCGGTCCGTTTAATTTGCAACCAGAATACCGTTTTGAAATAGACGATTACATTGCGCCGTTTGACTATTATGACACGAAGGCGCACCGGACCGGTATTTCAATCGACTGGCGCCCCTGGTCCAACTTTACGCTGAGCGGGGAGTATAAGTTTAAATGGGCAAGGGCAAAAGGACCATCACCGGATATCTCTTACGATGAGCAGCGGTTGGGTTTTCAGGTGGTAACGAAGCCCAGAAGGTTTAGTCGGTTTGGAATTAACGCCGGTTACAATTGGGCTTATCGGCGTTACACCGCAACTGAGGATGAAACGCACGCCGGCAGGATTGACGAAACTCAGGAGATTACCGTCGGTGCCGAGTACCGGTTAAAACCGGTTACACTTTCCTTCACATACCAGTTGGAGTGGCGTGAGGTCAGTTCTCCTTACCAGAACGAGATTGACGAAATAAAAAATTACCGGGTGAGTGCATTCACCTTGGGCGTGCGGCTGCCCCTTAAAACTGGTGCGGCAGCAAAGGCACAAAAGGGAAAGAAAGGGGGAGATAGATGAAAGGGGTTAGGAAATTGCTTCTTTGGGTTGCGCTCTTATTGATACTGGTCTTTGCCGGTTTTGGGGTTTACTGTATTCGCCCCCTGCCGGCGCCGGGTCAAGTGGTGTTGAATCTTCCGGCGCCGGATGCGATTTTGAATTCGGCGGAAGTTACATTTCAATGGGAAGATGTCAATGCCGCCTCTTATCTGTTACAGGTTGCTCAGGATAGCAAGTTTAAAAGTTTGGTGGTTGAAGATACGGTTGCCGGATATTCGGTGAGTATCAGGTTGAAGACCGATGGTAACTATTTCTGGCGGGTAAAGGCACAGAGTGAAGAAGGAGTTTGGGGTGACTGGTCCGAGATTGGTTCGTTTACGATTCAGCGGTTTGCCGTAAAGAGTAATTTTAAGACCACGGGCTATCCGCATAAAATTGCGATTGCCGGTAACCGGGCTTATGTGGCAGATGGCCAGGCTGGATTGGCGGTTTTTGATGTTTCCAACCCGGAGGCGCCGGTGTTTGTGGGCGGCTATCTGGACTCTTTGAATGTCGCCTGGGGCGTTGCGGTTCAGGACAGTCTGGTATTTCTTGCCTATGGTTATAAGGAACTTTTGATTTTGAATGTCCGTCAGCCCGAGAGTATTAAAGTTACCGGCGTTTTAGAGTACCCGCAACCCGGTTATGGTTACAATCTGGTATTGCAGGACACCTGGGTTTACATTGCGGCGGGCGCTCAGTTTATCGCCGCATCAGTAAGCGACCCGCGCTATCCCAACCTCCGGTTTCAATACTACTACCCGCGTGACTGCCGGGATGTTGCTTTGCGTGCGGCTTGGGCTTTTGTCGCCTGCGAACAGTTAGGTGTTGCTGCCTGGCGTCTTGACACCTTTCCACCGGTACAGGTCGGAAGTTTTGATACACCGGGAAATGCCCGCGGCATTGCGGTTCAGGGAGACCATCTTTTTGTTGCCGATGGTCGTAATGGGCTGATGGTGCTTGATGGGTCAGAGCCCGATAGTATCAAGGTGCTGAGTACATTAGCCCTTGATGGATATGCGAATTCAGTTGTGATAGACGATAGCCTGGTAGTGGTTGCCTGCGGTTCGGGTGGGGTTGCAATTGTGAACTGTGCCCAGCCGGAATCACCCGAACTGTTGGCACAGATAAAAACCCCTTATGCGTATGCGGCGGGAGTATCTGCCAACCGTGACTATTATCTGATTTGTGACCGGGATTGGGGAATTGTTACCGTGAGAAAGGAGGAGTGGTAATGACCGGGTTGGGTATTTTGCTTCTTGTCTTTGGGGCGTCCAGTTTTATTGACAGTCCAGTTTCAGTGTTGGTGCGAGAGCGGACATTAACTGTTACCGTGGCACCTCAGGAATCGGTCGCTGCTAATGCGATTCTTGTGCCGGCACCGGGCGCGGTTTTACCGGTGGTTTCTTCTGCCCGGAACTGCCAGTGGTACTTTGGCAGGGTGATGAAGGCAGGGGGGATTGAGGTTGTGCCTTTGATTGTTGTACCCGGAGGTGATGAGAAGGCGGAGTTGGAACTGAAATTGGCACAATCGATTGATAAGCGGTCGGCCGATAACCCGATGGCGCGTTTATTATTTCCCTGGTTGAGCGGCTGGGAAAACAACATTGAAGAGGTTGGTTATCTGATTATCGTACCGGACGACTTCTATGACCACATTCTACCTTTAGCACGGTGGAAGGAACTTAAAGGGTTTAAGGTGTGGGTTAAAAAGACATCAGAGACCGGAACGCAGCGGGATGAGATACGGAATTTCATCAGCAACGCCTATGCGACCTGGACGCCGAAACCGACCTATGTGCTGTTAGTAGGCGCGATAAACAAAATTCCCGCTTTTCCGACGCCCGGTGCAACTTCCTGCGTAACCGACCACACCTACTCATTGGTGGATGGTGACGACCACCTTGCGGACCTGTTTGTCGGTAGGCTTCCGGCCGCAAATGTGTCAGAACTGGATTGCATTGTCGCCAAAATCGTCAACTACGAATCTAACCCTTATACCGCTGATACCGCCTGGTTTCATCAGGCGTTGATGGTCGGCACCAGTTATCAGGAAGGGGGAACACCCGCGGTTACCGCACTGGTTACAAAACGGCGCATCCGCGAGCAACTTCTGAGCCGGGGGTTTCAAAAGGTTGACACCGTATTCTATCCGCCAACGCTTTCCGGTCGAGGACCGGTTGATAGCGCGGTCAATTCGGGAGTGTTATTTGTCAACGGCAGGGGTTGGGGTCAGACAAGGATGTGGAACTATCCGCAATTTGAGATTAACGATGTTTACAACTTGAATAATGGATGGAAGTTGCCGGTGATTACCAGTTTGTACTGCGGTACCGGAAACTATGGTGCAAACCCCTGTTTTGGTGAGGCGTGGTTGCGTGCCGGGACTCCAACCAGTCCCAAGGGAGGGGTTGCATTCTGGGGGACATCTTATACCGGCACCTCAACCCGCTGGAACAACTGTATGGACTACGGAATTTATCGGGCGATATTCGACCGCAATGTTACGACCTTAGGACCGGCGATGTACTGCGGGAAACTGGAGCAGTTTATGAACTTTCCATTGCCCGAAGACTCTTCAGACCTGATTCTATATTTTTACACTTACAACCTTCTTGGTGACCCATCAATGGAGATGTGGACCACGGTGCCCAAAGAGATTACCGTTTCCTACCCAACGGTCTATCCGACCGGAAACACCTCCTTTCCGGTTTATGTGCGGGATGCTTCGGGCAACCCGGTAAAAGATGCTCTGGTCTGTCTTTACAAGTCGGATGAGGTGCATTCATTGATGCGGACGAACAGTTCGGGCTGGGCACGGTTCAGTATTACCACGACCACACCGGATACGCTGTTTGTGACCGTTACCGGCAAAAATCTTAAACCCCATCTCGGTTTCAGTCTGGGTGAGGAAAGAGGGGTGCTAGTTGGCGTTGCTAATTACGACCCGGACAATGTCTCACCTGGCGTGTTAGCCAATGTTTCTGTGACTTTGAAAAATTTTGGTGTTTCACAGCCCGCGAATGGGATTCAGGCGGTTCTTTATTCTCTTGACTCTTTTTCTGCGGTAGCGGACTCAATCCGAGATTATGGTTCGCTTAATCCGGGAGAGGAGCGAACTGCAGCACCGTTTGTGGTTCAGATTGCGCCGGCTTGCACCAGCCGACAAGCGGTTAATTTCCAGTTGAGAATAACGAGTGGTGATAGTGTCTGGACAACAGGGTTTTCGCTTGAGGTTTTGGGTCCAGCCGTGGCGGTTACCGGTTTAACGGTCTATGATGCCAATGGATTTCTTGACCCGGGTGAGGCAAGAGAGTTGTCGGTGCGGGTTCTGAATCGCGGTGATATTGAAGCGCAAAATGCCACTGGGATTCTGCGTTCTTCTAACAACCGGGCAATAGCGGTGCTTGATTCTTCAGGTTATTTTGGAACGGTTGGAGCCGGTAGCACAGGAGAGAATAGTAGCGACCGGTTTGTGGTTCAAGCCGCACCGGACATCGGTGTCGGGCGGAAGTTTCTTTTGTGGTTGGTTTTCAGGAGTTCAGACGGTTTTGAGCAGACAGTAGGGTTTCCAATTACCATCGGCGAGCCGGTTGCCAGCGCGCCATCAGGTCCAGACTATCACGGATATTACGGCTATGACGACACCGATATCGGTTATCAGGAGCGACCAGTTTACAACTGGGTGGAGATTGACCCTGGGCAAGGTGGGCCAGGTACCCATCTTGACCTGGGTAATGACCAGGCGGTGCCGATTGATTTGCCGTTTACCTTCAAGTTTTATGGAACTGAGTACCGGACCATCTCGATTACTGATAACGGTTACATTGCAATGGGCAGCACAACCTTCAGCGACCAGTACAACTGGCACATCCCTTCGGCTCAAGGACCGGACGGCTTGATTGCGGTGTTCTGGGACGACTTTCGGGCGGACACATTAGGAGCACCCGGCGTGTTCTACTATTACGATGAGGCTGAGCATCGTTTTATTGTTGAGTGGAGCCGGGTGTATCATATTCATGGATATCGGCGGCCCTATATCGGGGAACAGCAGACATTTGAGGCGACTCTTTATGACCCGGCTTTTCATTCGACGAAGACCGGGGACGGTGCTATTGTCTTTCAGTATCTCTATGTCCAGAATGATGACAGTCTCTGGCAGAATAGTCACAATTTCGCCACAGTTGGTATTCAGAGCCCGAGCCACAACGATGGCCTGGAATGGACATTTGCCGGAAGTTATCCAGTAACCGCGGCTGAGGTTGTGCCGGGACGGGCGATTAAGTTCACAACCAATCCGCCGGACACATTTACTTTTATTAGTGAAGGCGATAATCGCCAGTTTGACATCGGCTTTGAAGCGAAACCCAATGTTGTGCGGAGCGGTGTTTCGTTTCTTATCAGCGGTATAGAAGAAGGCACGATACAGATTTTTGATGTTGCCGGCCGGCAGGTGCGAAGGTTTGAAGTGCTCGGCACTAATCGCCCGAGTCAACTCTACTGGGATTTAAGAGATACCAAAGGTGAGGTGGTTTCCGGGGGTGTTTATCTGGTACGGTTGACGGGAACGAGCCGCGCCGGTAAAATTTTAAAGAATAAGGTGGTTGTTGTTGTCCGCTGAAAAGAAAGGAGTGTTATGAAGAGGTCTGTCTTAATCTTTGGTTTTCTAACAATCTTTACGTCTTCCTGGGCGCTTATCTTCCACGGTGTTGCAACACCACCGGGTGGACAGCACGCCTGGGTTGTGACGATTGAAACTACCGGAGTTTTTCACACAACCGATTTTGGTTCATCCTGGGAACCGGTTGATATTCCTACAATCCGGGACTTTTTTGATGTTTTCTTTTTAACTCCGGATTCAGGCTGGACCTGTGGCAGGTCGGGTGATATCTGGCGAACCATAGATGGTGGGGACAGCTGGTCAAGGGTTAATCTCGGTGGTCCGAAACATGCGGCGCGCATCAGATTTTTTGACCCTGAGTTTGGTTGGGCAGCAGGCGGTGATATTGTCCAGTTGAAAAGCACAACCGGTGGTGCCGAATGGGAGCAGATATTTTTAAGAGTTCCACCGTTTCCATCTGGTGATACCGCTGAGTTCCAGGGGGTCTGGTTTGTTGACCGGAATTATGGCTGGTTGGTTGCCGGTCACTGGCCCAGTGGCGATACATTTTTGGGTGGACAGGGGGTCATTGCTCGGACCAGGGATGGAGGTAGTGCGGAAAACTGGGAGGTGGTGCGCCGCGATAACAACTACGACTTTTATGATGTTTATTTCGCGGACAGTTTGCGCGGCTGGGTTGTGGGTGGTGATGACCGGAATTTCCGGGCGGTGGTTTTACATACGACCGATGGCGGAAATACCTGGATTGAGCAGACAGTTCCGGCTGAGGCGCGGTTTCTGCGGGCGTTGAAGTTTGTGAGCCCAACAAAGGGCTGGGCTTGTGGCAGGAACGGTACGATAATCCACACTTCCGATGGCGGTAACACCTGGGTTAGCCAGATTTCCGGTGCTGACAGTACACTTTTTGACATCGATTTTGCCGATTCGCTGCGCGGTATGGCTTCGGGAAACGGTGTTGTGGTGCGGACGATTGATGGTGGCGCAACCTGGCAGGTTTGCTTTAGTGGTGTGCAGGAACAGGGTAAGGAGCGGTTGTTTAAAGGGCAGGCTATTCGGTGTCTTGGCACGGTGGGGCGCCGGATAACTTTTATCCTCGATGAGCAAAATCGGCAGGGCACGGTTGAAATTTATGACCTGTTTGGCCGTCAGGTGACAATTCTTACTGCCGGTAGCAACGCAAAGGTTGTGGTCTGGAATGGCAGGGGTTTTGATGGTCAGCCGGTTAAATCCGGTGTCTATTTTGCCCGGCTGAAAGGGGTTTTCAATTCGGGGGTGAGGTTTGTGCTTATCAGGAGCGAAAATTAAATGAAGAAGGGATTAATTGGCATCTTTTTACT
>JBBISL010000014.1:0-55114 GCA_037441285.1 Caldifarciminota bacterium | reverse complement strand
GCGTCATCACCGCCGTTCACAACACTCTGGTTGCCTGGCCCATCGTCAACTGGGTAGGTGAAGAACTCAAACAAAAGTATCTCCGCCGAATGGCTACGGGCGAAATGCTTGGTGCATTCGGTTTAACCGAAGCCAATGCCGGTAGTGACCCGGCTTCAATGGAAACAAAAGCGGTGCGAAAAGGGGATAAATATATCCTCAACGGTTCCAAGCGTTTCATCACCAACGCCGGAGCAGCCCAAATCTTCATCGTCTTTGCCAAAACCGCCCCGGAACTGGGCAGTAAAGGCATAACCGCATTTCTGGTTGAACGCTCCTTCCCCGGTTTTTCGCTGGGCAAACACGAAGACTTGCTCGGGCTGCGTGCCACCGCGAACTGCGAACTCATCTTTGAAGACTGTGAGGTTCCAAAAGAAAATGTCCTCGGTGAACTCAACGCCGGATTTAAAGTAGCGCTCGGCACCCTTGATGTCTCAAGAATTGACATCGGCGCTCAGGCGGTCGGAATTGCCCAGGCGGCTTTTGAAAAGGCGCTCGCCTACTCCAAAGAACGAAAACAGTTTGGTAAACCCATCTGCGAATTTGAAATGATTCAGGCAAAACTTGCCGAGATGGCAACCAAAATCGCTGCCTCTCGACTTCTGGTTTACTATGCGGCATTTCAAAAAGATGCTGGCAAACCGCGCTTCAGTCAGGAAGCGGCGATGGCAAAACTTTTTGCCGCAACGACCGCAGTGGAAGTCACGCGAGAAGCGGTTCAGATTCTCGGCGGTTACGGCTACACCAAGGAGTATCCGGTCGAACGCCATTACCGCGATGCGAAGTGTATGGAGATTTACGAGGGAACATCCGAGATTCAGCGAATTGTTATTGCCCGTAATCTCCTTGCCTAACTTACAAAATTGGAAACCTCAAACCATTAGAATAACCGTCAAAAACTGAGCGCGCCTGGAGGGATTCGAACCCCCGGCCATCGGATTAGAAATCCGATGCTCTATCCAGCTGAGCTACAGGCGCATCGGGGAGACCCGATTTGAACGGGCGACCCCCACGTCCCAAGCGTGGTGCGCAAACCAGCTGCGCTACTCCCCGTGTCAAAACTATAAATCAAACCATCGGTTTTGTCAATTGTAAACCTGACGCTCTTACCTGTTAATACTCTTCAGATACTCGATGACTTGACGAAGCGCCCGGGCGCGATGGCTAATCTCATTCTTCACTGCCCACTCCAGTTCGGCAAAGGTAAAACCATAACCTTCCGGGATAAATATCGGGTCATAGCCAAACCCGGTAATACCGCGAATCGTATGGGCAATTTTCCCCTCACACACCCCCTCAAAAAATTTTTCTTCTCCTTGCGGATTAATCAGACACATCACACACCGGAAACGAGCGGTGCGTTTTTCATACGGCACCGCAATAATCATCTCCAGTAGTCGCTGATTACGCTCTAAATCGGTTGCTCCCTCACCGCCGAATCGCGCCGACATTATTCCGGGCTGGCCACCAAGCGCATCTACCTCAAGTCCGGAATCCTCGCCCAGGACCCACATCTTGGTCAACTCAAATGCGGCGCGTGCCTTTTTGTAAGCATTCGCGGCGAAGGTTGCGCCATCTTCCTTAACTGACAAATCCAGACCGATGTCGTTAAGACTGATTGCCGCCCAGCCGGCTTGTTCGCACAGATATTTTACCTCTCGAAACTTACCCTGATTACGAGTTGCAAAAAGCAACTTCATAGGAACCTTTTCCCTTTTTCATCCTTACCAATTTCGCTGAGGAGTTGTTTCAAACCATCCAGCGCATCCCGGCGCGCCACTAACACCGCATCCCCGGAGCGGACAATAACCAAATCATTGATACCAAGACCGGCAATGATTCCTTCATCTGAATATACGATGCAGTTTTTGCTGTCTTTTTGGAACCACAACCCAACCGCAACATTACCATTTTCATCTTTGGGAAAATGCCGCTCCAGCGCCTGCCACGACCCAACATCATCCCAGTCAAATTCCGCTTTAACAACCGCCACATTTTCGGCTTTTTCCATTATTGCATAGTCAATCGAAATTGAAGGCGCTCGCTTGTAGAGTTGCCTTACCGCCTGTTCCTTATCCCCTGTTGCCCAGCGTCGCTTGAACTGGAGCAACGCTTGGTAAAAATCAGGCATATATCGCTTAAACGCATCAAGAATCACATCCACCCGCCACACAAACATTCCGGAATTCCAGAGATAGTCGCCACTGTTCACATAGTTCCGTGCCGTCCGTGCATCCGGTTTCTCCTTAAAGGCAATTACCTCGTGCACGCTACTCCCAGAACCGGCCATCATCTCTTTACCATAATGGATATACCCATAACCCGTGTCCGGTCGCGAAGGCATAATACCAAATGTCACGAGATAACCCTGCTGTGCCGCCTTGACCGCCAGTTTAACCGACCTGAGAAACAACGCCTGGTTTGCAATCAAATGGTCCGCCGGTAAAACCACCATCACCCCATTTGGGTCAAAACTGGTGATTACCGTTGCCGCAAAACCAATTGCCGGCGCGGTGTTCTTACCTACGGGCTCAAGCAGCAGGTTCGCCTTTTTCACCGGAAGTTCCTTCTTCAACAGTGCCGCAAACCGTTCGCCGCTAACGAAAAACTGCCTTTTTAGCGGACAAACCATTTTTATTCTTTCGCTTGTTGCCCGCACCATCGAACGCTTACCGAAAAGCACCATAAACTGTTTGGGCAAATCGACCCGGCTCTTGGGCCAGAACCGTTCGCCTTTACCACCACACAAAATTACCGCATAAGTACCCATCTTACCTCCTGCCAATACTTTTCAAGTACGCACTTACAGTAAACCCGCCGATTCGGGTGCGAATCACGACCGGCAGCCTCCTTTTATCCTGAGAAAGAAAAACCGTTCCCAAAGGACCCTGCGTTCGGGGCGATATTACCAGACAGTTAAATCCGCCCAGCGGTGTTTTCACATACTGCGTCCCGTTTACCAAAAAACATATTCGCCAGTTACGCCGGTCAATATGGGCATTCACAATCCGGCTATCGCCATCACTCCAGCGCAAACTCCGGAGATAAAACCACAAAGAGAGCATATCCCGGGCTGAGTCGCTTAAAGCAAACCGGGCGCCATCCGAGTAGCGGACAAAACCCTGTTCGGGAAAGTAGTCCGCCCACCATTCAGCCTCGTAACTCTTCTCCCGGGTCTTTTTATAAGAACGCACCGTAACTTTATCATCCTTCCGGCACCAGCTTTCCAGTTGATAATTTGCCCAGAAAACAAACGACAGTGCCCGGTCAATCTCAACCTGTGCCTTTATATGCGATAACGAATCCTCGCCGCTGCTGTCTAAAGGCTGATACTCCAGAACCATTGACCCGAGCACAACCGGACCGTACTTAATTTCATACTCCAGCCGTTCCGTACCGGTTGATAGCACCAGGAGCAAAACCGTTAACACCACTGCGAATAATAAAAATCTCTGCTAACAAGTCAAGGATAAGAATCTGTTGACAAATAAAAATTTGCCGGCATCGTTAATGAAAAAGGAGTCAAACGATGAATAAAAACCTTGATATCAAAACAATCTGCGTTCATGCCAGTTCACCTGAAACCGCACCCGGACCGGTTGTCGGTCCGATTTATGCCACATCAACATTTCGCTTTAAGGACTTCCAGCAGGGTGCGGACCTGTTTGCGGGCAAAACCACCGGTTACATATACTCGCGCATGCTCAACCCAACGGTCGAACTCCTTGAGGACTGTCTTGCCCGTCTTGAACAAGGTAAAAAATCGCTTGCCACCGCTTCGGGAATGGCAGCGATTCAGACCTTAATCGGCGGTTTACTTACCAGTGGCGACCACATCATCTGCTCCGAGTCGGTGTACGGACCAACCGCAACATTGATTCAAAACTACTTCAGCCGGTTCGGAATAAAATCAACCTTTGTTGACTCATCAAACCTCAACGCGGTGGCGCAAGCCTTTCGCCCCGAAACCCGCCTGGTGTTTATTGAAAGCCCGGGTAACCCAACGCTCGTTGTTTCCGACATCGCTGCCCTTGCCGATATCTGCCACAAAAAAGATGCCCTGCTTGCGGTTGACAACACCTTTGCGAGTCCGGTTCTTCAGCAGCCATTAAAACTGGGCGCCGATATCGTCGTTCACTCAATGACAAAATTTCTCAATGGCCACGCCGATGTTGTCGGCGGAGCAATCGTTGTCAAAGATGAAAAACATTATGACCTGCTCCGCAAAACGCTCAATCACTTTGGTGGCGTACTTGCGCCTTTTGAGGCGTTTCTTGTTTTAAGAGGAATAAAAACCCTTGCCCTGAGAATGGCACGCCACTGCGAAAACGGTCAACGCGTCGCCGAATTTCTGGAAAAGCACCCCAAAGTTGAATGGGTCCGCTTTCCCGGCCTAACCAGCCACCCCCAGTACAACATCGCCCGAAAACAGATGTCCGGACCAGGTGGGTTGATAAGTTTTGAACTGAAAGGCGGCTTTGAAGCGGCGCGCCGTTTGTTAAACGCTACGAAACTCTTTTTGCTTGCCGTGAGCCTTGGGGGTGTCGAAAGTTTAATCCAGCACCCGGCATCAATGACCCATGCCTCAATGCCAGCCGAGGTTAGAAAACAGGCAGGCATTACCGACGGCTTAATTCGGCTCTCAATCGGCATTGAAGACGCTCAGGACCTCATCAACGACCTGAAACAGGCGCTTGACCAGGTATAGTCAAAGCACAACCAAACTGCCCTATTATTAAGCGGGTGATTTCTTGATTACAATAATATAACCATCTTTTATTCAAATTGTTAGCGCACCTTGTTATAAATTGTATAATATTCTGAGATTAACGGTTTAAAATATCTGCCTTCGCACCACTCTCAAAAAGAAGTTTTCAAAAAGCCTCACACCACTTTCACCAGACCTTTCTGGGTGAAATTGAACACCGAAAAGGGGCAGCTCTGGGTGACGAATCGCTTCCACCGGACACGATTCAGAAATCGCGCCAATCTCCCAGCCCATCTTCACAATTGACTCCGGAGTCACAAACTCCTGATGGCTCTCGCGCATTGTTGTTTCGGGCGAAAGCCCGAAAAAAATATCCCACGCCCTGACGACTTTAATTTTTTCGTCGCGCTCAATCAAGACCGCACCTTTTCTCACCTCGGCACCGAAAGAACGGGCAAGTAACTGATGTCCGAAACATATTCCCAGCGTTGGTAGTTTTAAAGTATGCACAAACTCAACAACTTCTGATGGCGGCTCCTGCTCCGAAAGCATCCATTGCGAACCAGAGAAAACAACCGCATCAACACCGTTCAGATTGTAATCAGGCTTGAGTTCGGATATCACGATTTCAGCGACCTTTGAATACCGTTCGCAGATTGCCCGGTAAAAAGGCATTCTTGTTTCGGGCTTTTCCTTGTAACAGTTAACCAGCAATGTTCTCATTCATCACCAAACCGGCTGATACATGCATAAGCCTCGTGATGATGAATCGACTCAAAACTCTCCACCTCCACCTCATAACCGGTAATCAAGGGGTGTTCATTCAACCGCCGGGCAACGCGGCGTACGACATCTTCCACAAACACCGGATTCTCATACGCCTGGTTGGTTAGATGTTTCTCATCTTCCCTTTCCAGCAGCGCATAAACCTCGCTGGAACCGCACTCCTCAAGCAGGTCGATTAAATCTTCCAGCCAGAGAAAACCCTTAAACTCAACCACCGCTCTAATCTCAGCGCGTTGATTATGTCCCCCTTTACCAACCATCTCCTTAGAACAGGGACAAAGGGTTGTAACCGGCACCGCCACTCCCAGCCGTAATCGGAATTTGTCTTTCAGACTGGCGTTTATCCAGCAACGGTAATCCATCTGCGCCCGGGCACCCGAAATCGGTGCCTGCTTCTCCACGAAATAGGGAAACTCCATTTCAAGATGAGCTGAACTGGCACCGAGTACCTCCCGCATCTCCTTGAGAATCGTGCCGATTTTGTGCACATCAATTTCCCGGTGATGACGATTCAGGACCTCGACAAACCGCCCCATATAGGTGCCCCGCTGACCGCGCGGCAGGTCAACAAACATACTGATGGTGGCAATCGTGTGTTGCTGGCGGTGTGCCTTATCAAGGAGAACAATCGGATACCGTAAACCCTTGACTCCAACCTTGTCAATCGGCACCGAAGATTCGGGCGTTTGCCCGCGCAGGTCGTCCATTACTCAACCATACCGCCGCTCTATTGCGGCCAGCCCAGTTTCCCTTCCTGATGCCGCTTGCCTAAAACCTCCAGCATATCCTTGACCATTGCCTTAAGGTCGTAATCCGGTTTCCAGCCCCACTCTTCTCGTGCTGCGGAATCGTCAATTGATTCGGGCCAGGAGTCAGCAATTGCCTGCCTGAAATCCGGCTCATAGGAAATCTCAAACTCCGGAATGTAACGCTTAATCTCTGCCGCCAGTTCTTCGGCTGAAAAACTCATCGCCGTGACATTAAAGTCGCAGTGATGCTTTAACTTTTCCACCGGCGCTTCGGCAAGCATAATCGTCGACTTGATACAGTCCGGCATATACATCATAGGCAATCGGGTATCGGCACGCAGAAAACATTTATAGCGCTTAAACTTAATCGCCGCATAGAAAATTTCCACCGCATAGTCGGTTGTTCCACCACCCGGCAGGGTGACATTGGAGATAATGCCGGGATAGCGTAACCCGCGCACATCAAGCCCGAACCGGCGGAAATAGTAATCACCCAACAACTCTCCTGCCACTTTGGTAATACCGTACATCGTGCGCGGTTTGAGAATCGTCTCGTTAGGTGTATTCTGACGCGGGGTTTCTGGTCCAAACACCGCAATTGAACTGGGCACAATCACCCGTGCCATATTGTGCTCCCGCGCCACCTCCAGGACATTGTAAAGCCCGTTGATATTAACATCCCACGCCAGTTGCGGGTTCTTCTCGCCCGCGGCAGAAAGAATCGCCGCCAGATGAAAAATGGTATCAATATTGTGTTTCTTCACAACCTCCTCAATCGTCTCCCGCTTCGCCACATCGATAAAATAAAATGGACCGGACTCCCGCAGCTCCTTACTGGGCTGGGTCTTTCTGCCTGTGGCGATAACATTTTCGGCACCATACCGTGCCCGCAGTGCCAGAGTCAGTTCCGAACCAATCTGACCGACGGCACCGGTAACAAGGATTTTCTTCATCTCTCTTGTTTTACTCATCATTTTCTCCTTTCGGATTGGATTAAATAAATCTTTTGCAAAATATTAACCTCCGGCAGATAAAATGCAAGTATAGACAACGAGCCTTGTTTTGCTATACTCCACAATGTCACGGTGAGTGTAGCTCAACCTGGTTAGAGCACCTGACTGTGGATCAGGATGTTGGGGGTTCGAATCCCCTCACTCACCCTGAATTGAAATGAGTGATGCGTCCGTAGCTCAACTGGATAGAGCGCCGGGCTTCGAACCCGTAGGCTGCGCGTTCGAGTCGCGCCGGACGCAGGAGAAAGAGAAAATTTATACCCCGCTAGCTCAACTTGGCAGAGCAGCGGATTCTTAATCCGCGGGTTGCAGGTTCAAGTCCTGCGCGGGGTACTTAAAATTGAATATGCTAACTTTATTTTACCTTCTCGCCCTGCTCAGCCCGGAGTTTGTCCGCACTGCACAAAAAACCACCGCGCCGCAACTAAACAGTCGAAAAGTCTGGGTCTTTTTTACCGACAAAGGTGTATTCGATGAAAACCAGTACCAGAAGGCGATAAATGAGTTAAAAAGAAAATCCGCACCGATTGCTCAACCGGACTTTGCCGACCTGCCGGTGCGCACCTCTTACATACACCAGATTGAAGCACTCGGGGCTCGGGTACGGCGCATTTCCAACTGGCTTAACGCCGCCAGTTTTGATATGCCACCGGAACTGGTCGCGCAAGTCTATCATCTTCCCTTTGTTTATGACATTAAGCCGGTCGGAGTGCGTGCCGAGGTGGACCGAGAAATCACATTCCCAATTCCTCAACCCCTGCCACCGGTGCGCAGGGTCGATACCACCGAAGCCCATCGTTTCTATGGCGCATCATACGACCAGGCGCAAATGCTGGGGGTCCCTGAGATATTTTACCGCGGTTATCTCGGCTCCGGGGTAAAACTGGCGCTTTTTGACACCGGCATCAAATTGAAACATACCGCTGTCAAAGGACTCCGCATCACCCGACAGTTTGACTTCCTCTCCGGCGACAACTTCTATTACCAGCGGGGTCTTACCTCCCCACCCGCGGAAATTTCTTCCCTGCGCTATCTCGGGTTGGTTAAAGACCCGGCGTTAGCCAACACTCAGAACACCCTGATGCTCACATTTGTTGCCGACAGTTTTAACTACCCGTACGGCTTACCAACCCGTGCCCTGTTTTTCTCCTATTCTACAGACCAGGGCGAGACCTGGACCCCAGCCCGTGCCCTTCACATTTCCCGACCTTACTACTACACCTATGAAAATCTCAAAATGATTTCCCGGGACTCATTAACCTACCTCGCCTATAACGAAGTAAACCTGAACCCCGGTGGCCAGCCGGTTTGTTATCTCGGCTACTTCACCAACACCACCTGGCGCAGCCGGTTAACAGTCGGCACCGGTAGATTTCCCGCCCTGACCGTATATGCCGACACCCTGTATCTTGTTTATATTACCGGCGACTCCCTCATCACACTAAAAAAATACGATATTACCCAGCCCGACCCGAACCTGTTGCTAACCACTCAGTTAAATGTTCCTGAACCGCTCAGCGAGTTACAGATAACCGCGGGTCCCAACGGACTTGTCAATATAACCGCCCTCTGCCGAACTTCAGGTAAAATTACCCAGTTTCGCTCCACCGATGGCGGTAACACATTCGTTCCCGCCGGTGATATCGTCGCCCAATCGGCCCGAATGATAAAACTTTTCTCCCATCCTCGGGCCGACTCAAGCAAACTCCTCCTCTACCTTGACGAAAACAACCTGCCCTTCACCCGGCTGATAGCGAAACTGTCTACCGACTATGGCACCAACTGGAACACCGGCGCGGCTGTTGACAGCGCCTTAAACATTGGCGACTTCACCGCGCTCATCGGTGACGAGATAAAACTAATCTACGAATCCAATGGCATTTTATACCGGTGCGCAAATACCGATGCTGGTGCCACCTGGCAAACTGCGGTACCCATTGACACAATTGGCTTTTCGGCTACTCCCCGTCTGGTAGCAATCAACAATAACGACTTCTGCCTCTGGTTCCGCCGGGGTGACGAAAATGCGGTCTGGGAAGATGCCGACACCCTAAAATTTTCCCGGGAACAGCCCAATCACGGCACGCGAATGGCGTCAATCATCGCCGGCTATCAACCCTACTCCTTAATGGGCATCGCGCCGGCGGTTGACCTGCTTGTTGCCCGGACCGAACTTCACAAAACCGCCAGCAACCGCTACTACGAATACAATATGGAAGAAGACACCTATATTCAGGCGCTGGAATGGGCGGCAAAATGTGGCGCTGACATCGTCTCAACCTCGCTTGGCTACCGCGATTTCTATCAGGATGAACAGTTTGACGGCAAAACGATTCCGGTCTCCATCGCCTCTGACCTTGCAACTAAAAAAGGGTTGCTTGTTATAACCGCAATGGGCAATCGCGACTCCACAACTCATCCCTGGCCCCAGCCTTACATTGTTGCCCCGGGTGATGCGGAAGGTGTTATCACCTGCGGCGGTGTGGAGAAAAATATGCTACCCTGGCGCGGTACCGGCATCGGACCCACGGCCGACGGTAGAATCAAACCCGACCTTGTCGCCCTTGCCGATACCGTTGCCGTTGCTGCGCCCGACTCGGAAAATCTCCTTGAAGGCAGCGTTGGCACATCCTGCGCCACCGCACTCATTGCCGGTTGTGCCGCACTCTTAAAAGAAGCCCATCCCAACTGGAATGCCGACTCAATCAAGGCAGCACTATTTATGACCGCCACCCTGCCGGTAAAAAGTTGTACCTTCGGCTTTGGTGTTCCGCGGGTTGACTCGGCGTTTAAAATCTTTCCGCCCCCGCCTCAGGCAACACCGGTTTCCCAAAATGAAATCGGCAAAATCTTTCCCAATCCGTTTATCAGTCAGGACAACAGCCGCATTTATTTCGGCTTAAATATCGCCCGGGTTACTCCGGATGCGAGCATCATCATCTACACAACCGGTGGCACATTGGTCAAAACCCTTATGCTTAACGCTCTGAAACTATCAAGTCCGGGCAGATACTATGAAATCCCATTTCTTGAGGACATCGGTGCCTGCTGGGATGGCAAAAACGAGGCGGGCAAACCGGTAGCGTCGGGCTTGTACATCGCTGTCTTTAAAACAACATTTGGTAGAAGTATTTCAAAATTTGCCCTGATACGCAAACCTTGATTTTCGTCATTTTATTCGGTATATTTTACTCTGTTCCAGCGTAGCTCAATTGGTAGAGCATCCGGCTGTTAACCGGAGGGTCGCAGGTTCGAGCCCTGCCGCTGGAGTTTTGGGTTAGGGTTAATCGTTATTACCACTCCCCTTTATTTTTATTCCTGAGTGCCGATAAAGAACCTGATTTATAACCGTCGTCTAAAACCGCCCCTAACAGCAATTAGAAAAAAGACAGGCTGGCAAAGAAAGGCACGCCGGGCAAAATTACATTCAAGCCCCTCGCTGATGTAAATTTTACAATTTACCGATAACCAGTTACGCTACCATAACTTAATGCTCAGATATCCTCAGTTGGCAACATCATACCAGCCCCGCTACCTGATACCATCCCGGAAAGGGCGGAGTGGGTCGTTCCCCAGACGGTATCAGGTATAGACCTTTCCTGTTGATACTCCGCTGGTTAAGCCGTTATTCTTGAAAGAACACCGTTAATTTTTATTCGTTTTGGGCTCTAATAATAGATGGCAGAATAACTGCAACTTTTCTAACTCTGGTTCGGATAAAAGAAAAGGGGCTGTGCAATGGCAGCCCCTTTTGTAGATAAGGAGGTGTTATTGAAGCACTATCGCCTTGGCAGAAACCGACTTGCCATCGATTGTCAGCCGGTAGAAGTAGGTACCACTCGCCACCCGTTTTCCAGAAGCATCACGCCGGTCCCAGGTAACCGTCTTATTACCCGGGTTTGAAACCTCATTCACCAGAGTCCTGACCAGTGAGCCCGAAGCATCGTAAACAGTCAGATTTACCCGGCCCGTAGAAGGAACATTGTAACTGATTCGGCAGAAATCCCGCACCAGTGTTGGAGAGATACCATCAATCCCATCCCAGTTGATGCTCGGTTTGCCTTCTTCAACCCCGGTAAGGGCAATGATACCTTTCTGAACATTGGGCATAATTGCGGTGCCGAAACCACCAGCAACCCAGATGTAGTTTCCCGAAATCGACCCACCGTGCGAACGAACCGCATTGAGAAGCGGGCGGTCCTGAGTCCAGGTATGATTGTTCACATCGTAGCGCCAGCAGGCGTTAACAATTGAACCGCTCCGATAACCACCAAATACATAGATATATGTTCCGCCCGAATAGGAATAAGCAACCGCCCGACCCCAGCCTAATTTGTCAGGCATCGAATCAGCCGCCACGGTCCAGGTGTTGCCGAGAACCGAGTACTTCCACACTGTGCCACGAGTAGATGCGTAGTCATTGGCTGACATCCCACCAATCACATAGATGGTGTCGCCAACACGGGCTACCATCGGATTGCGTCGGACATCAGGCATATTTGCCATCGCGGTCCAGGAGTTAGTTGATGAATCATACCGATAAGTGTTGTTAATTGGACCCGTGTTTCCGCCCGGTGAACCGCCAAAACAGTACACCCAGCCCGAGTCCGCATATTCACCAAACGAGTAGTAGAGCAGATTGGACTGAGGCATTGCTGCGGCTTGCGTCCAGGTACCGGCACCGAGGTCAAGTTTGGTAAGGTAGTTGTAAAATCCGCTGCCTGAACTACCGCCACCAACCCAGATGACATCACCAATTATGACCGCATCGTGGTTGTGAACTCCGACACCACCACCTGCTGGATGCTGCAACCCCTGTGACCAGGTGTTTGTTACTGTATCATAAATCTGGTCATAAGGATGGGAGGTATGCGGGGAGCAGTTGCCGCAGATAACATGGAGATTGCCCTGGGCGTCGTTGACACAGGCAACCCGGCTAACACGGTCGGGTTGAATCGTATCACTCTGATACCAGTCAATCGTATACTGCATCACCTGAGCAGTACCACGCAGCGTGTCATTCGCCCGGGCTTCATCTCCCGACAGGTCGGTAAACATCGTGACATTGTAAGTTCCCCCAACCGCTTGCCACTGCGGTGTGAAGTCCACATCAGCAGTCGCACCCGGTGCCAGCGGTCCAGGATAAGTCACACTCTGGTTGTACACCCGGGTAGCACCGGAATCAATCCAGCAGTAAACCGGAATGTCCGACTGCGGAGCGGTGCCGAAGTTCTTAATCTTCGCCCGCGGGGTGATGTTACCCGGGGTAATCACGCTCGCCGGACTGACAATCTGAATCACGCCAACATCGTTGGTATTACCGGTAGCAATAACCTCATACTGACAGGTGTCGGTGGGTATAAAACCACCAATTGAACCACCATAAACCACCGCCTTGCCATCAGCATTACCAACACCAGTACCCCGGTAAACCTTTAATAGTACCCCGGGCGTCACAGTCCAGTTTCTTGTACCAAAATCAAAGTACTGAGTGGTATCCATCAGCGCCATCGCTGCACTCACACCCGAATGGACAAACATCGTCTGACCAACATTGCCGCTTGCTGCTGCCCAGGTCGCAATCGGCAACTGCGGAAAACGGGTGTTGTCAACCGTCCAGGTATCGGCAACCGGGTCGTAGAACTCAGAGTGGTTCAAAACGGTCGTGTTCTGATAGCCACCAGTAACCCAGATGGTGTCGTGATAAACACAGCCCATCGCAAAAACCCTGCCCTGGTTCATATCGGCAACCTGAGCCCAGCCACTGTCCGGTGTATAGCACCAGACATTACGGGTCGGGTTGGACGCTCCGGGCAGGTTGCAACCGCTGATGTAGTACAGTTTTCCACCACAGGCTAATACAAGCGGCTGCCAGTTATAGGTTGTACCGGAAAAAGGACCAGGGCCACTCGTCCAGGTATTGGTGCTGATACAGTACTTAAACATCGTGTCAACGGTCGTGTTCAGTGAATAGGAGTAACCGGAGCAGTAATAGAGCGTATCGCCAATGATTGCCGCACCACCATTAGAGATATCAAGTGGACAGGGCGCCATCGTTTCCCAGGTTGTTGAACCAATCGCATGCCGGTAAAGCACATTAGAGGTGCCATAACCGGCAAGGACATAAACATGGTTGCCATCAGTGGCGCAGGTATTGTCCATCATCATACCTGGCATTTCGCTGTGCAACATCCAGGCATCGTTCGGAAGCGACGGATTTACCGTTCCCCAGACATAGTCGTTTGAGCCATAAGTGCCATAGTACAGTTTTACCTTCTGGGGTGCACTCGGGCTCAAGTCGCTCGTGGTAACATCGGAACCGGCAGCAAACACCAGTGCCAATAGACTTACCAGAGCAAGGAGCGCTACATTTTTCCTCATATCTTCTTTCCTCCTGCTTTTATCATTTACTGACTTTGAGTCCGGTTCCGAGTTACCCCGAAACCTTTGACTCGACACTATCCTGTGCTCCAAGTCTACACTTCAAAACCATAATGTCAAATTGTTTCAACCTGTCAAACCGTTCTGACTCGTTTTGCTATCGAAACCGCTCAAGGACATAATGCTTGCCATCGTAGTAATATTGAACAATTTCACTTACCGTTAGATTGCGGCACAACATATCCGCCCGAGCACCCAGGCCTTTGGGAACATAAAGATAGAACCTCGCCCCTAATGCCGCAAACCTCTGCCATTCCTGCGCCTCCTCTTGTTCAACCGTCGTTTCGGTTTCAACCTCAACAATCATCACCAACTTACCCGTTTCGCCGTTCAGAACCACGATGTCCGGAAACAACTCTTTTCCCATTTCGTCCCGAACCGCTTTGGCCTTCAAAGGATGGTTCGCAAAGGTGATAAGATGCGGATGAGCCGGATTCGGGTAATGATAATACCGTTTGCTCAGCACACTAATCAGATGGTCATGCTTAATCTGCTCATCGACATCTCGCGCTGCCATCTCACACCTCCTCTTTATCACTAACCAATTGCCGCCGACCTCAACCTCGATATAATTAAACAACCGTGAAACCCTTTTGTCAAGAAGAAATTTGCCTTTCCCGAATCCTTGACCATCAAGACCAGACGAGTAAAATATAGTCACTTTGAAGTATATTCTTCCCTACCGTGCCGGTATCGGTTTTGATGCCCATCTTCTAAAAAAAGGACGCCCTTTGATACTGGGCGGCATAAATATCCCCTGTTCTTATGGCCTGATGGGCTACTCTGATGCCGATGTGCTCGTTCATTCCATCATCGATGCCCTGCTCGGCGCACTGGCGCTACCCGACATCGGCACCCTGTTCCCGGACTGTGACCCGAAGTACCAAAACGCCTGTAGTACCAAATTGTTACAAACCGTTGTGAAACGAATCAAACGGTCGGGCTGGCAGGTGGCACAGATTGACTCAATACTCATCACCGATATCCCGCGCCTTGCACCCTTTGTCAATGCAATTAGAGAGAATGTTGCGAAACAGTTAAAAATCGCTCCAGCACTCATTGGGTTAAAGGCAAAGACAACCGAAGGCACCATGATTGCCCTTAACCGCAAGAGCATCGCCGCACTCAGCATTGCGCTCCTTGTTCCCAAAAAACGATGATTCCGCTTTACGATGACATCAAGTCCCGGCGTCGGCCTTATATTAACTACTTTCTCATCGGTACCTGTTCCGTGGTTTGGATATTACAATTCACCCGTTCGCCGGAGGCTTTTGAATGGCAGATAAGGCAGTTTGGTATGATACCGGCAAAAATCGTTCAGGGGCAGAGCCTCTGGACCCTTGTCAGTTCAATGTTTATGCATGGCGGTTGGTTTCACTTTCTGGGCAATATGCTCTATCTCTGGATATTTGGTGACAATGTTGAAGACGCCCTGGGCCATTTCTTCTACCTCTTTGTTTATATCATATCCGGACTTACCGGCAATCTACTTCAGGTGTTGGTCGCACCCTTTTCGCGCATCCCTACCATCGGTGCCTCCGGTGCAATTTCTGGAATAATGGGCGCCTATTTTGTTTTCTTTCCGCGTGCCCGAATTTTAACTCTGGTCCCCTTCTTTTTCTTTATCCGTTTAATCTACCTTCCCGCTTCACTTCTCTTAGGATTCTGGATACTGTTCCAAATCCTGTACGGCTGCTCCTCTTCACCCGGAACCGGTGGTGGCGTGGCTTATTTTGTGCACATTGGCGGTTTTATCTGTGGCGTCTTGATTGCGTTACTGGTCAGAAAACGAGTCCGGCGTCCCTGGTACGAAATTTACTGATTTACTCCTTCGCCTCTTCTTTTACCCGTTTTGTTTCTTCAATTATCTTTGCCACAATCTCGAGGGGTACCTCTTCGTAATGGTCAAACTCCATCGTGAAAAATCCTCGACCTTGGGTCATTGAGCGCAGACTGTTGGAGTATTTATACATTTCCGCAAGCGGCACCTGCGCCTTGATTACCTGTAAGCCACCCTGCATTTCCATACCCATTATCCGGCCCCGGCGCGCGTTCAAATCACCAATCACATCTCCGGTGTAGCGGTCGGGTACGGTCACTTCAATCCTCATAATCGGCTCAAGCAGCACCACACCCGCCTTCTCGCAGGCATTTTTGAATGCCAAACCGCCCGCAATTTTAAAGGCGATATCCGAGGAGTCGACCTCGTGATAGGAACCGTCGTACACGGTGGCTTTGATGTCCATCATCCGGTACCCGGCAAGTACACCCTTCTCCATCGCCTCAATTACCCCTTTTTCAACTGAGGGGATGTACTTCGCCGGTATTGCACCGCCATAAATCTCATCGACAAACTCAAAACCCTCACCCCTGCCCTTGGGCTCGATTCTGAGCCACACATCGCCATACTGTCCTCTGCCACCGGTCTGCTTTTTGTGCTTACCCTGCGCTTCGGCTTTGCGGGTAATCGTTTCACGATAAGGAATTCGTGGTTTCTCGATATCGACATTCACATCGAACCGCCGTTTGAGCCGACCGATAATCACATCGAGATGCAACTCGCCCATACCGTTAATCAATTGCTGGCCTAACTCGGCATTGTATTCATAAGAAAAGGTCGGGTCCTCTTCATGGAGTCGGGCGAGTCCGTTAGAAACTCGTTCTTCATCTCCTTTACTCTGGGGAACAATCGCAACCGAAATTGACGGCTTGGGGAAAACAATCGGTGCCAGCCGCACCGGCGCCTTCTTGTCAGAAAGGGTGTCGCCGGTGTGGGTATCGCGCAACTTAACCAGCGCCCCAATCATTCCCGTTGTCAAGCGTACCACTTCACTCCGTTCCTTACCTTTGACAATGTAAATCTGATTGATTTTCTCGTCCCGCTGGTTCGTACCATTCACCACGACCATACCCGGCTCCAGTTTCCCCCGAAAAACTCGCACATAGTGCATATCACCCACATGGGCTTCGGAAATTGTCTTAAACACCAGCGCACACACCGGACCATCGGGTTCGGGTTTAATCTCAATTACCTCATCGGTTCCGAGCCGGGTTCCTTTCAACGCCGGAATCTCAATCGGGCTGGGTAAAACATCAACCGCCAGGTCCAGTATCTGGTCAACACCGACCTGGGTAAGCGCATCGCCACCCATCAACGGATAAACCACCCCTGCCTTAATACCCTGACGCACCGCGGTCCGCATCTCGTCCGGGGTAATCTCAGTTCCCTCAAGAAATTTTTCCATAAGGGTTTCGTCAACCTCGGCGGCAGCCTCAATCAATCGCTCTTTCCAATGGCGAATCGCCTCATTCATCTCGGTCGGTACCGGAATTTCCTTGCGCGTGCCATTTTCGTAAAGATAGGCTTTATCGTTCAAAAGGTCTACCACCCCTTTTAATCCGCTTTCCTTTCCAATCGGAATGTACACCGGGGTGACTTTACTACCAAAGATTTTTCTTACCTCTTCGGCAATCGTATCAAAACTGGTATTTTCCCTTGTTAATTTATTGATAAAAACAACCCGGGGTAGTTGCAACTCTTCAAGCCGCCGCCATGCCATTTCGGTACCGACCTCAACACCAGAGGTTGCGTCCACAACCACCACCGCACAGTCTATTGCCCGGACCGCGGATACAACATTACCAAAAAAGTCCGCATAACCTGGCGTATCAACAAGATTTATCAGAACATCCCGGTACTCACCATATCCCAGAGAGAGGTTAATACTGATTTTCCGGGCAATCTCATCTTCATCATAATCAAGCAACGATGTACCGGCATCAACCGAACCCAGGCGGTTGTTCTGCTTCATCGTAAAGAGTAGCGACTCACACAACGAGGTCTTACCCGAGCCGCCGTGTCCAAGAAAACCGATATTACGAATCTGTTCTGCCTTATAATCTTTCACAATTTCCTCCTGAAAATTTATTTATTATTTTGGTAATATAACGAAATTGGTAATTGAGTCAAGTAATGATAACCCAAAATAAAATAAAAAGGGCGCCCGGAAATGGGCGCCCTTTCCCCTTCAATCCTGGTTTATTCGACTATCAGCGCCTTTGTTCTGATGCTACCATCCGGTGTACTGACATTCAAGAAGTAAACACCCCGGGCGAGAGTTCGCGGTTGCCACACATATACCCCTTTACCCGCCGCAACATCAAACGCAACTTTATCAACCATCCGTCCTGATGCATCATAGGCTTCAAACACGAACCTGCCGGGTTGAGTTACATTGTAAGAAATTGCGGTTTTCTTGCGGAAAGGATTGGGCGCGATGTGGACCTTATCCATAAGATTAACATCAGGATTTTCCGCTACGCCAACATTGGCATTGTACCACTGCTGTGCGGCATCGGCATTGTTCCGAATTGCAGTTTCGTCGGTGCCACCAACCACCGCAATCGCAAAACGCTGCGTTGCTCCTGCCTCGATGTTAAATGGTCCTGCCGAAGTAACAATCGACCAGTCATAGGCACGGTTGGAGTTACGCTGCCGGATTGTCCCGTTCAAGAACCGCCACTTCATATTATCGGTCATCGCCGAATCCGGGTACACATAAATTGCGTGGTCCACGAGGCTCAGATTGGCAAACGAAGCCGGTTCAAGAATTTTAACCCCAACTGAAGGGTTAGCCGAACTTGCCTGCCGCATATAGGTCAAACGCCGCACCGTATCCGAGGCACCCTGGTTTGTGGCGGGCGAAGAGCCGATGTCAAAGTCCATAAACACACCGGCATACAGCCCATTAACCGCACTGGAACCTTGATTCTCAATATCATAGATAATCACGATAAAGTCGTCGTAGTTGGTGCCGGCGCTCATATAACTGTTCTGCGTTACCTTCAGATTTTTCGGCGTCGGATGACCGGCATCGGAAAAACTACCATAGAAGTGTTCATCGCCAATGCCCGGTGGAACAATCGACCGCAGTGAATCGACCGCCCGCAGGTCGTTGTTGACCGGTCCACTTGCTGGTTGGCCATAGTGTCGGTCAGCCACATAGTTGGCATCAGTGCCCATCGCAAACGAACCGTAGAACAGACAGGAAGCCGCGGTTTTGGGATAGCAGAAGCCAGAACCGAGGTCAGCCTGCGGGTTGTCGTAACCAATCGAACCGAAGCAGGAGACGCTCAGTTTACAATAACCGGTGTCGTGGTCCATAACCGCAAACACATTGGCAATACGAGTCTGCTGACTTAAAGAGTCGTTTGCCCGATTCAAATCCGAAGAAAGGTCGGTAAACATCGTAACCGTATACTGAGCGCCACCCGGTCCGGTGTTCCAGGTTGGAAAGGTCACTTCTGTTCTGTTACCCGGTTGCAACGGACCAGGAATGGTCACGGTCTGATTATAAATTCGGGTTGCACCGGAATCAATCCAGCAGTAAACCGGGATGATGGATTCAGCGCTCGTCCCAAAATTTGTCACCCGCGCAACCGGTTGATACGAACCGGGTCCGATATTAGTCCCGGGAACCACAATCTTTGAGACCCCGACATCATGTGCCAGACCCGGAATCGGACTGATGACCGCCCGGATGTTACAGTTGTAATCCAGGCCGAGGTCGGCTAACTGCTGCCAGCGGGTACCATTGGTCGAGATAAAACCACCCCGGTTGCGCACCATTGGTCCTGCATCGCATCCGATTGGATACCTGCCTGCGGTATGCGTTAATCTCACACATGCCCAGAAGTCGGTACCGGCAGGCAACACCAGCGGCGGATTCAAATCGATTCGCTTCCAGCGCATAGTATCGGTTCCGCTATAAGGTATCGACTCCAGTTTCAAACCCGGGGTCGTATCGTTCTCTTCACCAAAGATAAAGACATAATCATTCGAAGACTGACCCCACTGGTAAAACAAAACCGCTTTCAGCGTGCAGGCGGCAGTCGGGGTAAAACGCGCCGCGGTGTAGAATGTCCCGCCATTGGTTAAACCCACACCGGTAAAAGGCGTGCCGTCGTAATGTAGCGTCTCATCTGGAGCAAAGGGCAACGGGAACTCAACCGCATGGCTTCCTCCCGGCAATTCCACCGGTGCAAGAACCGCTTCGGACCGACTTAGGATAGGGGTATTTACTCCTTGCCCACTTTCGGGTAATGCCGCGAGGGCAATTCCTACTGCAAGGAAACAAATCACCCCGACACGACGGTACTTCATCTTTACCTCCTTTGGTTTGGTTATCGTCCTTTAGCCTAAACAGTCACCAAGTTTGAGTATAATTATTAATCACCTCTTGTCAATAGGGTATTTATTAATATCTCCTTTTATTATCGATTGCCTAATGAAATTCTTGACAGCACCCTGCTTTTTACAATATCTTATATTCCGATGCCGAATCGTATTAACTCCGTATTTGCATTTGAAAACTCCCTGATTGCATATGCCGTTGGGGACAATGGGCTTATCATTTTCACCCGTGATGGCGGTGCCAACTGGGAAAGGCTTAAGGCACCGGTTACGGTCAATCTTTACAGTGTCTGTTTTCCCCAGGAATCAGACATCGGCTACATCTGCGGCGATGCGGGCACTATCATAAAAACCGAAGACGGGGGCAAAACCTGGTTCCCCTTGAAATCCGCTACCAATGTGGACTTGCGAGCGATAAAATTTCCTGTCTCAGACGAAATCGGTTTTGTTGCTGGAGATAGTGGCACAATCCTCCGCACCGGCGATAGCGGTAAAACCTGGGAAAAACTGCTGACCGCCACTGAGGAAAAAATTATGGATATCCACTTTCCAGCGGATGACATGACTGGCTATGCGGTTGGACTCAATGGTACCGTGCTGAAGACCTCGACGAGCGGACAACTGTGGTTTTCCCAGACGCAAAATGTCCAGGGGCTTGTTGCCAACACCCATTTCACCGCTGTGCATTTTCCCGCCGATGATGTCGTCGGATTTATGACCACCACTTCCGGTAAAGTGTTTTTTACCCCAAATGGCGGTGAAATCTGGCGTCCTCTGCCCATTGAAATGGTTCTTCCGCCTCTTTACTCACTGGATATGCGGCACGACACAATGGCTGGTTTCTGTGTCGGCGCAAAAGGGACGGTAATTCACACCCTTGATGGCGGCGAAACCTGGGAAAGGATTAACGCGGAAACGACCAACGACCTGTATACCATCCGATTTTTTCCGGACGGGATTGTCGGCATCATTGGTGGTGACGAACTAACCCTTCTGCAAAGCCGGGACGGCGGGTACAACTGGACACCGGTCAATATTAACCTTTAACATTAGAACCCGTTACACCTTTGACTTCAGATTGAAAGGTTGTTAGGCTTTTATAATGGACTACCGGCTGCTCTCTATTTTCACCTTGCTCCTGTGGGGTGTCTGGGGATTTCTGACAAAAATCCTGACCCGCGACACCCCGGCAGAAACCATCGCGCTCTGGTCCACAATCGCCAGTGTTATTCCGATTCTTATCTACACTCTGTCGGTCGGAACAATGCGCTGGGTGAAAACCACACCGATTGCCTTTCTCTCTGGTGGCGCCGCCGGATTAGCAACTGTTTTCTTCTATTTGGCGATGAAAAAAGGACTCGCTTCGGTTGTCATCCCTTTAACCGGAATGTACATCATCATTCCCGCTGTCCTCGGTTATATTATCCTAAAAGAGCCGTTAAATTTAAAACACCTTATTGGATTGGGCTTTGCCATTTTAGCGGTTCTGTTTCTCTCTTAATCAGATTTTTCGGGCGTTAATAAGTAGATGAGGGCACCAATTAACGCCAGACCGGCAGCGACAAACATCACTGCTCGGTAACCGAAATTCCCGGTCACACCCTCAAGGAGCGCACCCAGTACTGCAGCAAGACTTAAAACCGATTGGAGCATACCAGCTGCCGTTGACCTCTCGGGGTTAGTTCGCATTAGCTGTTTTAATGAACCAAGATAAAGGCAGGACCAGGAAAGTGCAAGCACCAGTTGTACCGGAATTACCTGACGAAAGTCGTTTGCCAGCCCAAATGCGATAAATACTAAAATAGAAAGCAACAGTCCGCTCTTAATGAGCCTTTCCTCCTCATAATGCTCGAGGAGGTTCATAAACACAAACTGCCCCAATGGGTTGAGCGCATAAACCAACCCCACCCAAAACCGGCTTGCCCCGAGATTTGATAGATAAACCGGGAAAATCGTCCAGATGCTGAATGCCCCTAAGTGTCGCAAAAGGAAAGAAATGTAAATCCGCCAGTTTCTTTTTAACACTCTTAAATCAAAAAATGTCCGTCCCAGCTCAACTCGTTGGCTGCGCAGTCCCAATAAGGCGACCGCACTGGTTAACGCAATCGCCAGTGCTGCGACAACAAATATCACCTTTTTGCTAACCAAGCCGACAATCAACGCTCCTGTTGCCCAACCCAATGAGCCAAAGCCACTGAACCTTCCCAGCCTCTTATTGTTCTCGTAGAAATAGGCAACCAGCGCAGCAGGAAAAACACCGGCACAAAGTCCGGTAAGAAACCGAACCCCGAAAAGCCAGGACAGGCTTCTAATCGGAATGTGCAGGGCAATGGCTAACGCCGAAACCGCCAGCCCAACAACGACAAAAATTTTCCTGTTGCCAAAATCTGCCCATCTACCAAACAATAAATTGGAAAGAAACATTGCCCCCTGGTAAACTCCTACCAGAAGACCAATTGATGCCGCACTGGCTCCAAACTCTTTTGCGAGAAGCGGAATGTAAACAACCCCCGCCATTAAACCGGCGTTGGCAAGAATCTGTATAAAATACGGAGCCATAGATTAACGCGCCGGAAAATTCCGTTGGTACCAATCAGCAACCACCGCCGCTTCTTGCACTCTGCCCCGACTTCTTAATAAATCGAACCGCTGCTGTACAAAAAACCGGTATCGCTGCAGGTTAACCTGAGTTCGCTCATCCAACCTCCTCCTCGGAATACGAACCCGTAAACGATTGTAATCAAATACCGGCACCAATGTGTCTTGCCGGACCTGAATTAGTATCCCCATCGGCACGAGGTTAAAACCAGTCAACATCTGGCGAGCATCTTCATTGTTCATCATAGAAAAAGTTGTATAAACAGGGCGTTCCGGAGATTTCAAGAAAAAACTTCTCAAGAGCGAAATATAACTTTCCTGAATTACCATCGGATTGTAGGGCTGGTTGTGCTCGAATCGGTACAGATGCTCAAGAAAACGGTCCTTCTCCACTTGTGACCGTTCAATTAACCAGGGATATTTCCTCTCTAAGTATTTAAAATACCAAGAACGCCGCACCAACTCTTTGTCAATGATACATACATCCGGTCTTACTCCCTCCACTTGCTGCAAATAGAAAATTGGCGCGTAAATGTCCCACCAATCGGTAATAATCGTCGCGTTACTATCTGCTGAATTAAGCGTATTTAACGCCTGGTCATACGCAACCCAGTCATCAGCACGATTCTGGGGCGGAAAATTGAATATCAATATGCCAAGCGCAACCAACCATACCAGGTGACGAAACTTACGAAGGTGTCCTTTGATACCTTCAATCCCCACTGCGGTAAAAATGAGCAGAGACACTAATGTTGGAATAAAGTAAGCCTCGATGTCCGGAATACTGTAATTCACCGCATACAGGAAACTGAGCAAGACACTGATTGTTAATCCTGATGCAACTGCTTTGCGTTCTCTAAATAACCTTGCCCATCCGTATAGGGCAAAAGGGAATAGAACATAACCCAAGGCTCCGAGCAAAAGTAATGTCCCTTTACCCGCATTTCTTAAAACATCATTTAGCGAAGAAGTAAACATCCATACCCGATACTGCTTTCCAGTAATGTGCCACCAAAACCTTTCTAAATCCACCGGATTTCCCCAGGCTAAAACCGGTCCGCATCGTGCCCGTAAAATGAGAAATAAATAAGGCGATAAACCCAATAAAAATAGTACCAACATCAAAGGCAATCGCTTTACAACTTGACTTTTTCCCTGCATAAGTAAAACAACTCCCGCTCCGATAACAACACTCAGACCAAACATATGATTAGTAAGCGTCAGGCCTGCAATGTAGGCAAAAAAAAGATAGGTGGCTCTTAAATCAGAAGCCGCAACCGTCAGCCAGACAATAATAATCAATGCTAAAGACAGACTGTAAACCTCAACATCGGTGCTCACCGACCAAACCGGAATCGAAAAACCGAGAACTATACCCAATACGGTGGAAACTGAAAAACTGCATCCCAGCCGCTTCAAAAGGAGTATGAACAATACTATGCTTACCGTAGAGAAAAATGCGCTCATCAGCGCAACGCGGTTTACCACCGAACCAAGAGGAAAAAGCGAAGCTATTCTACCCAGTAATGTCCAGAGCGGATAGCCGGTGGGATGAACTATGTTAAGCAGGTAACACCCTGCAGCCAGTTCGCCGGAATCAATTAGCCCAACTGTTGGCGTTCGGGTAATAAGGTAAACAACGAAAACCAGCGGGACTGCCAACCAGAAAGCATTCTCGGCCCGGTTGTTTTGGGTTCGCTCATTCACCGAGATATGCGGCTTTGACTTCAGGCGCATTTCGCAGTTCATCCGCCATGCCTTCAAGAACAATCTGTCCTGTTTCCAGAACATATGCCCGATGGGCAATCTGAAGCGCCATATACGCATTCTGTTCCACAAGTAGTATCGCTGTCCCCTGGCGATTAATCTCTTGGATAATAGAAAAAATCTCCTGAACAAGAATCGGCGAGAGCCCCATTGAAGGCTCGTCGAGCATCAACAATTTTGGCTTCGCCATCAAACCGCGGCCCATCGCCAGCATCTGTAATTCGCCTCCCGAAAGCGTACCGGCACTTTGATTAAGCCGCTCTTTCAGTCTTGGGAAAGATTTAAAAACCCGTTCAAAAGATTTATCAATTTCAGAACGGGGGCGGTTGAAAGCACCGAGAAGTAAATTTTCTCGTACTGTCATATCGGCAAATGGCCGGCGGCCTTCTGGGACATGAACGACACCTAATTTTGCGATTTGGTGCCCACTTAATCCATCTATTCTTTTGCCCAAAAATACAATCTTTCCATTCGATGACTTTTGTAATCCAGAAATAGTCTTTAATGTTGTTGTCTTCCCCGCACCATTTGCCCCAATGAGAGTAACGATTTCACCTTCACCAACACTAAAAGATATCCCTCGTAACGCCCGAATTGCTCCATAGTCCACAACTAAATCCTGCACTTCCAGCAACACTCACCCTCCTGACTTTCCCAGATAAGCCTCGATAACCTTAGGATTATTCTGCACATCAGAAGGTACACCCTGGGCAATTAATTCGCCAAAATCCATCACCACTACCCATCGACAAATGCCCATCACCACTTTCATCTGATGTTCTATTAGAAGTATGGTCACCTTAAATCGTTCCTGAATGAAAAGAATCAAATCCATCAATCGACCAACCTCTGCTGGATTCATACCGGCTGCCGGCTCATCCAAAAGTAATAACTTGGGCTCGGCAATTAATGCCCGGGCAATTTCCAGTCGCCGTTGCTCTCCATAGGGAAGATTTTTCGCCATCTCTTTTTCCCTTGTTTCCAGTCCTAAGATTGCCAGCAATTCGCGGGCTTTTTCTGTTACCGTTTTTTCCTCGGAGTAAAAACGCGGGGTACGAACAATCGCATCGAAAACACTGGTATTACCCCGATGGTGATAAGCCACCCGAACATTATCCAGAACCGAAAGTTCTTTAAACAATCTGATATTTTGGAATGTCCTGCCAATTCCCAAACGGTATATTTGATAAGGCTTCAATCCAGTAATCGGACGGCCTGAAAAGATAATTGAACCACCACTCGGGGCAATCATCCCGGTGATAAGGTTAAACACTGTAGTCTTTCCCGCCCCATTGGGCCCAATCAATCCGGTAAGAGCACCAGGCTCAAGCGTAAGTGAAAAGTCTTTTACCGCGATAAGTCCACCAAATGCCTTGGTTAACCCAGCAATTTCCAGTAGCGCACTCACCGTCGGCGATACTCCTGGGGTTTCAGAAAATTGAATTCGCTCCCGCCCATTATCCCACTGGAGCGGAAGAGCATTATTACGATTAAAATCAAGGGATAAACAACCATTCGCCACTCCTGTACCGCTGAAGGAAGAATTATCCGGAGACCTTCGAGTAAAAATGCCCAGCCGGCACCGGCGATAATCGTGCCGGATATGCTACCCAGACCACCAATCACTACAATCAGCAACACATCAATTGACTTTAAAAAGTCAAAATTGTCGGGATTGAGGTAAGTGTACAGATGGGCATAAAGTGCCCCCGCAACCCCGGCGAACATACATCCGATGACAAACCCCAATGTTTTGTAGCGCGTAGCGTTCACCCCAACCGCTTCGGCGGCTAATTCATCCTCGCGAATTGAAATCAGTGCCCGGCCTACACCCGAAAAAACCAGATTACGGATGACGATTACAGCCAACAACCCGAAAAGAAACACCCAGGGGAATGTCGTTAACTTTTCAATTCCTCTCATCCCGGCAGCGCCACCCATTGATTTAATTACTTTGTCGGAGTTTTTGAGCAGTACATTGATAATCATACCAAAACCAAGCGTCGCAATACCCAGATAATCGGACTTCAATCGCAAAATCGGCAGCCCGATTAACCAAGCAATAACTCCCGCCGTCAACGCCCCGGCAATTAGACCTACGGGAAGCACCCATAAACCTTTTGAGGATATCACCCGGGTCATCAGCGCTGCAGTATATGCACCGATGCCATAAAAGGCGGCGTGACCCAAAGAAAATTGTCCGGTATATCCGTAAATCAAATTCAGCCCTAATGCCGAAATAACGACGATACCGGCATAACAAAGTATCATATGAACATAAGGGTTAATCACGCCGGACACAATCAAAAACTCCAGAACCCCAAACACTCCTAATATGACTAAAAATACTACAACACCGGGGTCAATTCTCGATTTATACTCTGGTGCCATTCGCCCTTAAACCTTTTCCTGTTCTCGCTTCCCCATTATGCCCGTAGGACGAACCAGAAGAACAATAATCAATATTGCAAACGCTGCAGCATCTCTCAAAGTTGAAGAAATGTAAACCTCGGTTAACTTTTCTACGATACCCATAATCACTGCGCCCAACATCGCCCCCGGAATAATGCCAATTCCACCTAACACCGCCGCAACAAACGCCTTTAATCCGGGCATAATTCCCATAAATGGATTAATCTGCGGATAGGCAATACCATAGAGCACACCACCCGCGCCGGCAAGTGCCGCACCAATCCCGAAAGTAATTGAAATAATATTGTCAACATTTATTCCCATCAACGCTGCCGCATCCCGGTCAAAAGAAACAGCCCGCATTGCCATACCAGTTTTTGTTCGGTTAACGAACAGTGTTAAAGTCACCATCAGCAAAATTGCCACACCAAAAACGATAATTTGAATGTTTGAGACCGTAACGCCTCCCAGATTATAAGTCCTGATTGCAAATGGGCGCGGATATGCTCGAAAATAAGGTCCGAACACAAACTTCAAACTGGTAAAATACTCGAGGGAAAGCGACACCCCGATCGCTGTAATCAAGGAAGAAATTCTCGGTGCCCGCCGTAATGGTTTATAGGCCAGTCGTTCAATTAAAACCCCCAACAGCGCGCAACCAACCATCGCCGTGATTATCGCAATGGGAAAAGGCAAACGCCAGCTGGTCAGCGCGAAGAAACCCAAATAGGCACCCACCATAAAAACATCGCCATGGGCAAAGTTAATTAAACGAACAATTCCATAAACCATAGTATAGCCCAGTGCAATCAGGGCATACACAAAGCCAAGTTGTAAGCCGTTAATTAACTGCTGAAGAAAATAAGTCAATTGGTTGAATAATTAAACAAAAATAACGCAAAGTCAAGAACTTCTTTAATAATTTTTCTTTTTGCTATAAACCAATCTCGCAACAAATAAATTTAAAATAAGATTTCCCGATAGAACTCCTTGAAATTTGACTGCGAAAAAAGCATTAACCGCGTCCTATTGGCAAGTTGAATTTACACTTGACTTTATCTCCGCTACTAATATATTTATCGATATGAAAATTGCGATGATTGGGACGGGTTATGTGGGACTAACTTCCGGCGCCTGTCTTGCAAAAATTGGCCATAAAGTAGTGTGCGTCGATAGTGATGTCGATAAAATTGACCTGCTGAAACGGGGTGAAATGCCCATTTATGAACCAGGTTTGAAAGAAATCGTTGCTGATGCTGTCCGTGAAAACCGTTTAAGTTTTGTAACTGAGATTAAGAGAGCGGTTCTGGAAAGTGAGGTGTGTTTTATTGCCGTCGGTACGCCACCGCTGGATAGTGGTGAACCCGATTTGACTTATGTGGAAAGAGTCGTACGCGATATTGCTACCAGTATGAATGGTTACCGTTTAATCGTCGAAAAGTCTACAGTTCCCGTCCAAACAGGAAAGTGGATTAAAAAAACAGTTGAACGTTACAACCGTGCTAACATTCCCTTCGATGTTGCCAGTAATCCAGAATTTTTACGCGAAGGTTCTGCCGTCAACGATTTCTTACATCCCGACCGTATTGTCATCGGGGTAGAAACTACTCGAGCGCGTGACCTACTGAAAGAAATATACCGTCCGATTAACGCACCAGTAATTGTTACCGACATAGAGTCAGCGGAATTAATCAAACACGCTTCGAACGCTTTTCTGGCTATGAAAATTTCTTTTGCTAACGCCTTAGCGGTTATCTGCGAAGCATCAGGTGCTGATGTTCGTCTGGTTGTCGATGGAATGGGCATGGACAAAAGAATCGGACGGGCATTTCTCGACGCTGGTGTTGGTTATGGTGGCTTTTGCTTCCCAAAAGATTTAAGGGCTTTTATCCGTATCGCCGAAGAGCTGGGTTATGATTTTCAACTGTTAAAAGAAGTCGAGAAAATTAATCAAGAGACCAAACTAAGGTTTGTCCGCAAAATCCGTAAAGCACTGTGGAATCTAAAAGAGAAAAACATCGGTATTCTGGGCTTGGCTTTTAAGCCTAATACCGATGATATGCGATTTGCACCTTCAATCGATATTATCAACGCGTTAATCGCCGAAGGTGCGAGGATTCGAGCCTATGACCCCCAGGCGATGAAAAATGCCCGAAAAATCCTGCCCGATATTGATTATTGCAACAACGCACTTGAAGTCGCGGTTGATGCTGACCTTCTGGCCGTTATAACCGAATGGGAAGAATTTAAGAACCTTGACCTTAAAGAGATAAAGGAAAAAATGCGCATACCCATCATCTGTGACGGCAGAAATATCTTCGACCCGGATGCCGTAAGAAAACAAGGATTCACCTATATCGGAATGGGAAGAGGTCGGGATTGAAAGTAGGTTTAGTGGCTGGGGGGGCAGGCTTTATCGGCTCCCACCTCTGTGATTTCCTCGTGAAAAAAGGCTGGCGGGTGATATGTGTTGACAACCTTATTACCGGCAGAAAAAAGAACATCGCGCATCTAATAAACCACCCTCGATTCAAGTTTATCCAGAAAGATATCGTGCGCCCTTTCCGTGTATCGGGTCCTATAGATGTAATTTTTAATCTGGCTTCACCTGCTTCCCCCCGAGACTATTTTGCCTATCCCCTCGAAACAATGGCGGCTGGTGCCTATGGTACTCATAATTTACTGGAAATCGCGCGCAATAAAGGAGCGATTTTCATTCACGCCTCCACTTCAGAGGTTTATGGCGACCCCGAAGAACATCCTCAATCCGAATCTTACCATGGAAATGTAAATCCGACCGGACCCCGTGCTGTGTACGACGAGTCAAAAAGATACGCCGAGGCGTTGATAATGACCTACCACCGAATTTATCACATGCCGGTACGCATTGCACGAATTTTCAACACTTATGGACCCCGCATGAAACTAAACGACGGCCGTGTCGTTCCCAATCTAATTTATCAGGCGCTCACCGGCCAACCTCTCACAATCTACGGTACCGGTAAACAAACACGAAGTTTTTGCTATATAAGTGACTTAGTCGAAGCTCTTTATAAGATGATTTATTGTCCGGTACCCGAACCGGTAAATCTTGGCAATCCTGAAGAATTCACGATTATCAAATTTGCCCAGCTGGTTAAAAAACTTACCGGCTCAAAAAGTTCTCTGGTATTTATGCCCATTCCCACTGACGACCCCAAACGACGCTGCCCTGATATAACCCGGGCAAAAAAACTTCTCAAATGGGAACCAAAAGTCAATTTGACTAGGGGACTGACAATGACGATTAAATGGTTTAAGGACCAGATGTCAATTTGAAATTATGGCGGAGATGAATATCGGAATTGTCGGGATTGGCAGGTGGGGGAAAAATTACCTGAGAACCATTACTACACTCAATAACTCTCGAGTCTTTATTGCTGATGCCAATCCGGACGTTCTGGTTAATCTTAACAGTTATCCTGATATCGACATCATTACATTTGACGATATGCTCGCCGATTCCAAAATAAAGGCCATGATTATCGCCACTCCTGATAGAACCCATTATCAACTTGCCTGTCAGGCCCTCCAACAGGGAAAAGATGTCTTGGTCGAAAAGCCGATGGCAATACACCCAAACGAAGCTCACGCAATGCTCAAATTGAGTCAGGAGCGTGAACTGATTCTGGCTGTTGGCCACACCGCCGTCTACACACCGGGTTTTGAGAAACTGCAATATCTTATCGCAACTAACAGCTTGGGAAGAATCCTTCACGCCGAAGCCATCCGGACATCAAGAGGAAGGGATGAAGTTGACATTTTCAATGACTTGCTTCCTCATTGTCTGGCAATGACAATTAAACTTTGGGGTGAACCGGTCGCCGTTTCCTTAAAAGAAATCACCAAAAACAGGGTTTTATATCAGATGAATTTTGCCGGTGGTGAAGTGCTTAACGGCACTGCGTGCTGGCAGGAACCGCCTTTTATCCGCCGATTTGTCGTCTTTGGTTCAAAACAATCCGCAATTTGTGATGAACCAACAGGAGACATTCTTCATTTTAATAACCTTCCGCTTACTCGGGAGTGTCGCGATTTTATATCCTGTTGCCGCACCCGAAAAACACCCATAAGCGATGGAACATTGGGTCTTAAGGTTACTCAATCTATCTATCGATTGAAAATGGACGTAAAAAAACACCAACAAAGCGAATGATATGCTACTCTCTGTAATAATCCCGGTTTTCAACGAGGAAGAATCAATAGTTAATTTAATAGAAAAAGTTCAAAGGGTCCCGGTCGCAAAGGAAATTATTGTGGTTGACGATTGTTCCCAAGACCGCACGCCTGAGTTATTGCGCACAATTCCGGACATACGCGTACTCACGCATTTCCGCAATCAAGGTAAAGGAGCAGCAATCCGCACCGGGTTAAAACACGCCCGGGGTGATGTAGTTATAATCCAGGATGCCGACCTGGAATACGACCCCGCTGATTATCCCCAATTGCTTGCGCCATTCGCTGATAAAAATATCGGAGCGGTATTCGGTTCGCGCTTCCGGGGTCATGGAAAATTTCTCCTCCGCAGCCAGCTGGCAAATATTTTTCTGACTTTTTTTACAAACGCTTTATTCGGTGGTAAAATAACCGATATGGAAACTTGTTACAAAGTAATCCGTCGTCCTTTGTTACAAAAACTGGCATTGGTCGCCAATCAGTTTGATATCGAACCAGAGATCACAGCAAAACTGCTGCGTTGTCGTGTTCGTATTGCTGAAATTCCAATCCATTACACTGCCCGAACTAAGGGCAAAAAAATTGGATGGCGGGACGGATTAGCCGCGATTAAAACACTTATAATATGGTATGTCTACTGAAAACTTAAATAGTAGTAATATCCATACGACCCCGGTAATTGAGCTCTCTGGCGTTTTTAAATACTATCAAGGTGACTGGCCAGCGCTGACCGACATCAGTCTCACAGTCTATCAAGGCGATTTCCTATTTTTGCTTGGTGCTACCGGTGCCGGCAAAACTACATTACTCAGACTTCTTTATCGACAGGAACTGCCCGACGAAGGAGAGATAACGGTACTGGGCTATAATATTTTAACAATGAAGGCAAAAGAAATCCCCCTTCTGAGGCGGCGGCTGGGTATTATTTTCCAGGACTTTAGGTTATTGCCCGAACGAACGGTCTATGAGAATTTAGAGTTTGTCTTGCGTGCAATCAATGTTCAACCCGACACAATCCCGGGGCGCATACAAGAAACTCTGAACCAACTGGGACTCGCCCATAAGAAAAATTCCTACCCGTTTGAACTATCCGGTGGCGAACAACAGAAAGTCGCAATTGCAAGGGCGCTGGTAAAATCACCCGACATCATTCTCGCCGATGAACCAACTGGAAATATCGACCCGAAAGCTTCGGACGATATCCTTAACATCCTTAAAGATATAAATTACCAGGGCACAACGGTCTTGATGGCAACCCATGATGCCATCCTTGCCGAAAGAACCAGACGCCGACGCGTCACCCTTGACGCTGGTAGGATTGTGCGTGATGAAGTTTAGCGATTATTATGAATGCACTTTATCTTTTAAAGGAATCATTCCGTACCATTAACCGGAACCGGCAACAATTTCTTTTGTCTGGCGCGGTTCAGGCAATATGCTTGCTTCTCCTTTCATTATTTGCCCTGCTCACCTTTAATATAATGACGGTCATTCGTGCCGCAAGTGAACGGGCAGAAATCTACGCCTTTATCTCCGAGGATGCCGCCGAAAATCCGACGTCTCTCCAACAGCGTATCGCCAGCATCGCCGGGGTTGCCGAAATTCATTATATTTCAAAAGAAGACGCCCTTGAAGAATTACGCCAAGATTTAGGTTCCGACACCTCCCTACTCACTGCGATTGGTGAAAATCCCCTCCCTGCCTCAATCCGAATCCGGCTTCAGCCCAACTACGCTACCGTGGAAAATGTCACTGCAACTGAACAAAAACTACTTTTGTTACCCGGCGTAACCGAAGTCTGGTCCGGAAAAGAGCTACTCGCCCAACTTAACCGTGCTCTTAATACCGCTTTTCTCTTGGACCTAATCTTATTTACAATCGTTACCATATCACTCTTATTCATTGTGTTCCAAACGGTTGAAAATTCAATCTTTAGTCGCACCCACGAAATAGAAATAATGGAACTGGTCGGAGCCAGTCGCGCCGCCGTCTGGTTACCCTTTTTAGTTCAAGGAGCCCTACAAGGCCTACTTGGTGGTATTTTATCTTTTGGGTTGACATTTCTTCTCTACCGAATTGTCTCTTCCTTCATCCCGGCACCATTATTTCCGGTTTGGCTAATACTTTTAGGTAACATCTTTCTCGGCTTATTATTCGGTCTGGGTGGAGCTTATCTCGCACTCACTCGCATTCCTTCGACACTTACGACAATTCCCACGGGTTCGAAACGCCCCTCAGGACGAACAGCACAAATCGGATGATGAAGAGTAATGCCTTAATAGTGCTGCTTTTTTTGTTTACTATAAGTCCAGGTAGCAAGTCCCCACTCGAAGATTCAATCAAGCTATTCCAGCATCAACTGGACTCAATACAGACCAAACTGGATAAACTTTCAGCCCACCTTGAAGAACTTGCCCGTAAAGAAACAACAACCCTCGCCCAACTTGATGCCCTGCAAAAGAAAATTGAAATTACCCAGGAACTGCTTAAACGATTAAACGCGCAGATTGAACTTCGCAACCGGGAAATAAATGAACTGTCCGCTCAATTAATTCAGGTAAACCAACAAATTGAACAACAACAGGAACTACTTAGAAAAAGGGTTTTTGCCATTTATAAATATTCCCGAGTTTTTTTCTTACAAGCCTTACTTACCAGTAAAAATATGCCGGAACTTTACCGTCGCGCCCTTAACCTCCGTTTAATTAGCCGACACGACAAAAAGCTAATCATTGAAATGTCAACGCTTCTGAAACAATCCGAACAAAAACGTCAAATGCTTTTAAAAGCCCGTAGCGATTTGGAAAAGTTACAAAAAGAAACTGTAGAGAAACAGGCATCATTAGAATCGATTCGGGACGAAGAAGCAACCCTTTTGAAAAGAATCCGTCAAGAAAAAGATGCCAATCAACGCATCCAACATGAGTTGGAAGTGGCCAGCGAAAAGTTACGCCAACTGATCAATGACCTCCTCGCCCGTAAATCAAAAATCAACGAAAATAACCATTACTTTGAACAAAACAAGGGAAATGTACCGTGGCCCGTTTCCGGAATGCTGATTGCTCAATTCGGCTCACAAATGCACCCTCGATACCGAACCAAGACTAACAACCCGGGCATAGACATCAAAGTCAAGCAATCAACATCAGTACAAGTAGTTGCCCCTGGTAAAGTTGTCTTTGCGGACCGGTTTATCGGCTACGGCAATCTGATAATTGTCGACCATGGAGCAGGATATTACACTCTCTATGGAAACTTAACCAATATCAGCACCACAGTAAATGCTGAACTGAACACCGGCACAATTATCGGAACGGTTGATGACTATCTCCACTTCGAAATCAGAAAAGAAGGACAGCCCGTAAACCCATTGGAATACCTTGTTCCTGAATAAACTTCTGAGCGCAATATGTCTTTTACCGGGATAATCGGCCAAGAAAGAGTCTGTCGTCTTCTCCACAGGGTAATTACTACCGGTCATTACTCTTCCCTCCTCTTTGTTGGTCAAACCGGAGTAGGAAAAAGGACAGTAGCTATCAAATTCGCCCAGGAAATAAATTGTGAAAAATCGCCCGAAGCCGCTTGCGGCGAATGCTCTGCTTGCCGTAATATTGCCCACCTCACTCATCCTGATGTAAGGCTCATTTTCCCAATCCGCAAGCCAAAAGATGCAACTCCCGAAGGTGTGATGGAAGCAACCGCCCATCTTTATGAATCATATACCATTGACAAACCCCAGCCGCCGGTTTTTTCCAACTACCAGATAAGTATCGAAGCAATCCGGTGGATTAGGAAAGAAATGGCAAAACCACCCTTATTAGCAAAAATGCGAATCTTTATCATCCTCAACTCACACCAGATGACCGCCGAAGCGCAGAATGCATTATTAAAAATGCTGGAAGAGCCACAGCGAAATACTATTTTTTTATTAACAACCGATGTTCCCGAAGCGCTGTTTACAACGATACGCTCCCGTTGCCATCTTATTCGATTCGCCAACATTCCTGACGGGGAAGTCAAAAGCTGGTTAGCAAATCGTTTCAATCAATCTCAATTTCCCCTGGACCTCATAGCTGCCCTTGCCCAAGGCTCGTTAGGAAAAGCTTATGCAATCGCCACCAACCCAGATGAGTATTTCTCAACTGCAATTATTCAATTTCTGAGCGATAAGCCGGCTAACGTAAAAATACCAACTCCCCCAACATTTCTTCTTAATACTACCGATGTCATAGTTGCAGAAAAAATATCGCTCAGCACTGCGATCAACACCGCGATTTTTGTATTAGAGAACGCACTCCGAGCTCGATTTGGCTGTTCGCACTTCGACCTTTTTCTCCCGCGCGATTTCACTCACCTTCAACCCGCCGAGATACTCAAAAGGCTTCAGTTTCTTATTGCCAGATTAAAAGACACAAACCTAAATACCAATCCCACACTCTCAATCTTTTCTTTACTTTACAACATTCACACAGAAAAGAGATAATCCATAAGCCAACTTTTTAAAATTAAGGTGGATTACAAACTACAAAATCCTTAATTCCTGCTAACCTTTTAGGCCCAATACCAGTCACTTCAAGAAGCTCATCCACTGTTTTAAATCCTCCGTGCTTCTCACGGTACTCAACAATCCTTTGCGCAATCACTGGCCCTATGCCCGGTAAAGCTTCCAACTGTTCTGCCGTCGCCTGATTGATATCCAACTTCTCATCTGCCGACCCCTCCCCTCCGATAATGTTCACCTCAGAAACCCCTCGAGAACGTTGGATTTTCTTGAAAAAACTTATTCCAGCTCCAACCACAAGCGCACTTACCAAAAAGAAAACAACAACTTTTTCGCGGTCGTTCATTAAAAGCGAAACAGTACCCAGCAGTTTAGATCGGTTCGACGGGTAGTGATACCGCTCAGTCCCCGGTTGTAGCTGTAGCCGGTATTCAACCCTGCTTCAATAGCTCGGGAAAACCGGTAAGATGCCCCAATGGTTGTGCCAAATGCATTGTCTCTTTGTTGAGGTACAACCGAAGGTTCGCCAATAGAACTCCAGACTTTCTGGTCCCGCAATGTTTGAGATATTCGCAGCTGGCCGGTAAGGTTCAAATCTGAAGAAAATCTAACCCGTCTTAAAAATGGCAACTTCAAACCCTGAGGAGCAGAAAAGGCATAGGAAAGAGAAAAGTTGGCACCCTGAGTCCGAGAATCCGTCTGGCTGCGATTGATACCGGTTTCACTGAGATAGGAGATGTTGCTAATCGTACTGTAATTTATATTAAATGTTGTCGAAATTCTCTTTTTCCAAGTGGTTTGCCAAGAGAAAAGAGGATTTAAATCAATCGACCTTGTTTCGGTGCGACCAAATATCGCCAGTGTTTCGCCACCATAAGAAGTTGGCAGTAACTCGGCTCTCATATCCCAGCTCTTCCGATAGCTGGAAGAAATTCGAGAATCAGTAGCAAACGCACTAAATAAATTGTGTACCCGATTAATATTAATTTGAATGTTAGGCCAGATCAAATTACGGTCTGCAGTTGCACCAACAAGAGCAGCGTTTTTCCCCCAGCTGAGGTTGTAATCCAGTATAATTGAAAAGTCTCGGTAACCAGCGCCTGTTGAAAATCGGAAGTTGTTATCAAGTTCTCTTGTGCGCGGAAGTCTGCCAACTATGGTATCAATTGGAAATGTATCAACAAATCCAAATCGATAATACCAAGGCGCTGCTCCAGGAAACACCTGATAATCACTATTGCGCGAAATTGAGTAACTTACTTCCAAAGGTTCAATATTTTTTGCCAGTTCACCAACAACCGACTTGAGATCAACAAATATTGCAGATTTTTTCGGTGCCGGTAATGCGGCGGAACTGGTATCCTTTTCCAATACCACCGCAGTCGTATCCCCTGCCTGCTCTTCCTCGTTTGGTTGTTTGCTTCGCAATCTTCCGGTTTCTCTCGTAGGTGTGTGCGGAGAAACAGATTGCCTTTGGGGAGCAGTAGCAACCTTATCCAATATATCCGGCAGTTCTAATGTCGCACTGAGTGCTATTTCGCCCGAATTATCGATATTCCGATAATCTGCATAGGTGGTGCCAATTTTAGGACGTTCGTAGTTATACTCGCCGTTGAACTCAATAGACGGATTGAAAATTTCCCCAATCTGTAATTCATAGGAAACATTGAAGTCTTCATTTCGGCGACCTTCTGCTCCCACCGGAAAACGGAAAATCGTATCAGGGTTGGAGGTAATTAAATCTCGTTCTGTTTCCCATCCATATTCGATATTAAGGTCTTCTATAGGAGAAAACCCAACACTAAAATCTCCGGAAATTCCGTTGCCGCGCAGCGTATCAGGATAAGAACGAATCGTATCCCCCTGAATATCAATGCGTCTCCCTCGAGTTATCGCCAACTGAATGTCACGAGGTAAAGGATAAAGTTCTTTATCTTTGCCGAGGGAAATCTTTACATCCGGATTGATACCATATCGCCATTGCCATCCCTGCGCATTACTGGAATCAAAAAAAGGATATCTACGACTTGCCGCCCAGCGTTCATACCAGGAGAAACTCATTGCTTCAATAGTATAATTAAGCAATTTATTGTTGGACTTACCCTTAGAAATATTTGTTAGATTAATTTCCTGCGCAACCCCCCTGCCGATTAACCGTGTCCCATCTTCCAGCTTCAATCTTAAGTCAGGATATGTTGGAGAAAACTTCGGGACCGAAACCTGACGCGACATTGAATACCCAAAAGGAATTGATAATTTCCACTCCCGGGGAAAGAAGTGGTCAAAACTTATCCGTACATTAGTGCCGAAGTTTTGCTCAAAACCACCAGTTTTTACACCTCTTCCATCGGAAAAACGGCGAAAGTTGGGGTCGGAATATGAGTACCTCAAATCAATTGCCGCAAAATCTGCCAGCTGGAAGTTCGTTTGCGCTGTGAACCCATATCCCGGGTCCTTACGCGGTGTTGTCAGCCGAAGGTCATTAAACCAAACACCGCCGCTCACTCTTTCAATACCGGTGTTTTCAATACCCAGGGCGGTCCAGCGGATATTGGCTAAAAGAGGCATTCCTTTGATTCGGTAATAATGCTCGCCCATCTTTATGGTCAAGATTGACTCCGGTGTTATCCTTAAGGAATCGCGCTTTAACTTAAGAAAAGGTAACGATTCCAGTTTTATTGAAAATTCAAACCATCTGCCATCCCCGTATGCTATCTTTCTACCCGATGTAATCGGAGCACGAAATTCGTAATAGTTTGCCGAATCGGAACCGAGTCTAATAAAAGTGTTGAGTCCATTTCCCTCGTCGTGGACAAACCAGCGTAACTCTTCGTAGTCGCGATAATCTTCGCCGGAGGTAATTGTCTTACTAATAAACGCCTGATGAGCAGTATCTAAGTTACTGTACCCGAACAAAAGTGCTGCTTCAGTTTCTAATCGTCCGGTTATATCTCGTTTGAGTTCAAACGGTGAGTTATAAGTGGTATCTGTTTTCTTGGAAACCTGACCGACCCAAACTTTTTCCGTGGTATCAGCAATAACAATCCTGTTGTCCATCTTGTCGGTAATCCTGGGGTCGCGCCATTTGCTTCCAACAAATTGAATTGAATATATTTCTAAGGTATCCAAACCGTCAAATTCATCAAACCAAACCCGAACCACCCGTATATCCTCCCACTTCGGAGTGCCGATTTTGTTAAAAAGGGTACTATCGCGTAAAGGAAGTCGATAGAGGCGCCAGTTGTTGTAAAGGGGTGTTAGAAACTTCTCGTCTTGTAGCGAAATGGTATATTCAAAGTAATGGTTGTAACGAGAAAACCCATTACGGTCCAGGTCTTCCGCATCAAGACGACGATTCCTTTCGGTTCCCTGTTGATTGGTATACGGGTCGTAATCGTCATTGCCATCATCTAATGAGCCTGGGTTCCATAGAGAATCTGAACCGAATACACTATCAAGCCCGGTATCTTCATCCTCGTCAAGGATACCGTTGCCATTTCGGTCTTCGGTATCAAGGCGGCCATTGAGCCCTTTAATCGTACCATCTTTTGCGCGGCGCGGTGTATCCTCATCAATCGCCATTCCAACTGAAATGTGCAAATTCCCCTGCCCTCGTCGCGACCTCATAATCAATTCAAGATTTTCAATGTCGGTAAAATTCATCCCGATTTGCGCCCCAGGTGGTGCTTGCATTATACCGGCCCAGGTTGCGGAGTTGTCAGGAGTAAAAATAACTTGCAGAATATCTTGCGTCTCACTCGCCTCGTCACCAATATTGGTCCCAAATACACTGTCCTTGCGAACCTTCTTTGCTGGGTTAATCCATTTTAGCGGGGTACGGGCAAACTGACTGGTGTCTTTGCCAACCGGTACTGATGCCAGTGACCAGAGCAAGGCCGTATTGGGAACATCTCGTGTGATTGTTGTCCCCTCAAAATCATCAAGATAAGCCACACCCCGGGTATTGGGATTCGGCAGAGAAACTGCTCCTTCGGTCCGAAAATCAAGACGGGATGGAGCCTGTGCCCAGAGAATGGGAAGCCGGTCAAGAAACGCTGTGACCGCATCTGATGTTACACTGTAACCAATATCGGTTTCGGCAATGGTACGCTGAAAAGGCTCCGAACCAAGAATTGGTTTATCTTCCCGGATGCCTTCGTCCCGGAAGAAAAAACTGGAGCCAACTTTACCCTGCGGCGCAAAAACCCATTCTGCCCTGGTACCCACCAACGAACTCTGGGTAAGAGAAAACCATGGCTGGTATTCAAATGTTACCTGAATATCGGCGTCGGGCGGTAAAGGGGTTAAAAAAGTGACGACACCGGTTTTATAATCAATCGAGTAATCCACATTTCGTGTTTTCAATTGTCCATTGACAAGGATTTTCTCGGAATTTTCCATAATGTCCGTCTGCCCCAGATAATAAGTCTCGGTAACCGAATAATAAGAGGCAACGAGAAAATATTTCCTGCCCAAACCGGGTGGTAAAATATCGGTATTGACTCGGTAGATAATTGAATCCTTTACCGAAAGTTCTGCTGCGGCAAATGGCTTTAACCCGGGAAATCTGATAATACCTGTTTTAGTGTCAAACTCGGGATATTGAAGTTTACCATCACCGTCGGGGTCCAATCTCAAAATCTGAAGAAATTTCATCCCGAAGTATGGATTGGCGGGGTCGGTTTCATAATCGGCGTGTTGACCCTGAGGGTCATAACGGAATATTTGAATCGCGTCCAATTTAACATCGGTTTCTGGTAATTGATAACTGTTCCGAAGTTCCAAATCCCAGGCTCGAGAAAGAGAATCACTCACTTCCGGTTTAAGCAAACACAAAACTAACGAATCGCGTAATAGTTGCCCCCCCAGCGTATCGTTCGCCTTATAAATAACCGCTCCGATGATATAATTGCGTTCAATCGGGTTCAGGAATTCAACTATATTATTGGGCTGAACAACATAGTCGATGCCCGGTGCTTTGAGGTCGAAATCACCGCCTGACCGGTCATAACTCCACCAAGTAGTAGTGTCTTCAACAACTGAATCGGGTGCATTAGGGAAAACCGTCGCGATTGCCTTCACCGCCGCCTGGTTGTTACCAGAGTTTCGGTCGTCGATGTAAATTCTTAAACCGACCAACCGCTCGCTTGTATCTACACCCGGAAGTCGATAAAAACGCCGTGGGACGAAGTCTACATCCCAGATGGTATCGGTCTTCACTCGCCTCTTACCGGTAAAACTTTGACTTTGACTTTGTGAGCCTTCCCGCGAGGCAACAGCATATAAGTCAACTGGACCCATTTTACCCTTTGCCGAAATACCGAAAAGCCCTTGCCGCGCTGGCAGGTCTCCTGTGTAACTGGTTCCGGGAATATCCAGTTTGGTATCTCCCAGCTCAATTGAACGAACCGCATCGTCTTCGGTTCCTGTGTATTGCAGTCTAATTTTATTCTGCTGCTCTTCTCTTTCTGAATTATGATCAATGGTAACCTTCACCCGCTCGCCAATCGTTCCATTAACGCTAACCGCCAATTGTTGTTCCATCTTCAACTCAGGGAAAAGCGAAGGTTGATTTGCCGTCTGAGTTACACCGGTAACCACCGTCTGACTGCCACCCAGCGTTATTCGGTCACTTCCTGTGATATCTATCTTAGAGCCTTCCCCTAATATCGGCAATTTGGGTATTTCAATGTCGGGAATTAACCCGCTCGGTTCCGCAGCCAGCTCTCGTCGCTCCATCGTCTGCCGTGCCTCACTTTGCCAGGTAGCAATCACCGCTTCTTTAATCGAGTAATCTAAGTACTCTTCAAGGGGAATTACCTTTTCCACTCCCCAAAAAACATCATCTCGCCACCTTTCAAGAAAAACAACGCCCAGCACATAATCAGGTCGAGCAACAACCTTTGGCTCTTCAAACAAGGTGTAACCAAATAAATAAGTTGAGAAAAAAAGTAATATCCCAAGAAATGCCCAAAATTTAACTCTGTTCATCGAAAAAACTGCATTAAATTGCTGCTAATCTTAGCAACGCTCAACCCACATTCTTCTAACAACTTCTTCCGAGGACCGTGCCCGAAAAATCTATCTTCCAGCCCAATCCGGCGTAACTTGCAGTCAACATCTCTTTTTTCAAGAACTAAACTCACGAGATTCCCAAACCCGCCCAAAAGAGTATTTTCCTCAAGTGTAACCAGTTTACCTTTTATCCGTGCCAGCCGCGTTATAAGTTCCTCGTCAACAGGTTTAACTGAGCGAGCGTCAGCCACCGCCAAGTCCAGACCCTGCTGGGCAAGAAGTTCTGCGGCTTCGAGGGCATATTTTACCATCGAGCCTACGGCGAGAACCGCGCCGTCCTCTCCGTCCCGTAACAATTCTCCCTTCCCGGGTTCAATTGGACTTCTTTCGGAGAACAAAAGAGTTAATTCTGAACCACCGCGGGGGTAACGAAGCGCTACCGGACCATTAACCCATTCAATCGCATACTCCAACATCCGCGCCATATCAAACTCGTCTCGTGGAGCAAATATTGTTATGCCGGGTAGCATTGTCAGGTACGAAAGGTCATAAACCCCATGATGAGTTGGCCCATCCTCACCAACCAGACCCGCTCGGTCTATCGCAAAGACCACCGGCAGATTCTGCAAACATACATCTTGCAATAACTGGTCTATTGCCCGCATCAAAAAAGTAGAATATATCGCCACCACCGGTCTTAATCCACTTTGCGCTAACCCCGCTGCAAAACTCACCGCATGCTGCTCGCAAATCCCCACATCAAAAAACCTATCAGGGAACTTCTCTCTAAATTGTTCCAGCCCTGTTCCCAGACACATCCCCGCCGTTATTGTAACCACTCGTGGGTTTCGTTCCGCAAGCTCAACAATTTTTCTGCCGAAACTTTCTGTGAATGTTAGTCCTGAAGATAGTCTGGAGGCACCCGTTTTTACATCAAAAGGGCCAATGCCATGAAAGCGTTCTGGTTGCTCCATCGCTATCGAGTAACCTTGACCTTTTTTGGTTACGGCATGAATCAATACCGGGCCTTTAAGCCCTCTTACTCGACGAAAGGTCTCTATCAATTCGGGAATACTATGCCCATCTACCGGCCCAATATACCTAAAACCCAACTCCTCAAATAGAAGGCTGGGAACAACAAGATTTTTTAACCCCTCTTCAAGTTTTCTTGCCGCAAGTCGGGCACGGACACTTAAATCTTTCGGTAAATGTCCGAGTAAGGACCAGGCATCTTCCCGCAACCTATTGTAAACCCTGCCCGTAATTACCCGATTAAGATAGGCAGCAATGGCACCGGTTGAACGGGCAATCGACATCTCGTTATCGTTGAGAACAACTACAATATCTCGCTTCAACATCCCGGCATGGTTTAGCGCCTCAAGCGCAATTCCACTGACAATTGAACCATCCCCGATTACTGCCACTGTGCGTCGGGTACTATTACCGAGTAAAAAATCTGCTGTTGCCATTCCAAGAGAAACTGAAATTGAATTACCAGAATGTCCCGTATCAAAAACATCGTAAACACTTTCCGACTTTTTAGGAAAACCGGCGATACCGCCGTATTGGCGCAATGTGGAAAATTGTTCCTTGCGGCCTGTAATTATTTTATGAGCATAACATTGATGCCCCACATCCCAAACAATCCGGTCGTCCGGGGTATTAAAAACATAATGGAGCGCTAAGGTCAACTCTACAACACCAAGGTTTGGGGCTACATGACCTCCGGTGCGCGATGTAGTTGTAATTATCAAATCTCTAATCTCGCCGGCAAGTTGCCTTAGTTCATCAAGCGACAGTTTACGAATATCCTCAGGTAAATTGACGGATTTTAATACAGCCATCTAAGCATCCCGCCGAAGAATAAAGTTAGCCAGATGAGAAAAAAAGGAGAAATTACGCCCCAGAGAAGAAAATCCCTTCTCTGCTCGCCGGGAAAGTATGTTTGCCCTTCGAATAAGATTGGATTGTATTTTCCTGCTATTCCTGACGGTATCTTGTTCGAGATCAAGGAGGTCGTCGGTAAGTTGAAAAAGCACGCCGGTAGTCAAACCAAGATGGTGTAACTTTTTCTGCAGTTTCACCGGTGCTCCGGCAATTATTGCCCCAACACTGATTGAAGCAGCAATAAATTCGGCGGTTTTTAACCGTGCAACCCGCTCGGTTTCTTGCGACCCTTCAAGGTCAAACATCTGACCACCCGCCATTCCTTTCGGCCCTATGGCGTGCGCAACGAGCTGAATTGCTTTTAAGCGATTGGCAAGTGGGGCAGGACTGGCGGCAAATAACTCAAAAGCAAAAGCAAGCAAAGCGTCACCTGCGAGAATCGCTGTCCCTTCATCGAACTGACGATGAAGAGAAGGTTTTCCTCGGCGAAAATCATCATTATCCATTGCCGGAAGGTCGTCGTGAATGAGAGAAAAAGTATGAATTAACTCTATTCCGCAACAAAACGGTACAATGTAGTTCAGGTTTTTCCCACCGCAGGCTCGATAACTTTCCAGTGCCAATATTGGTCGCAACCGTTTGCCTCCGGAAAATACCGCATAACGCATTGCTGCCCGCAACCGAGCTGGCATACTTCGGAATCCGTGAAAAATTCGGCGCAGTTCTTTATTGATTAGTATCTGGTCCTTTGTTAGCACTGCTTCAATTTCCATTGCCGCTACCATCTGCCGCCACCACTGTATTATACAACAACATCGCTACCGTCATCGGGCCTACACCACCGGGAACCGGGGTAATTGCCCCTGCAACTTTCGCTACACTGTCAAAATCAACATCTCCCACGATACCTTGTTCTGTCCGATGAATACCAGCGTCCACCACCACTGCACCTTGTGATACCATATCACCCTTAATCAATCCTGGCTTTCCCGCAGCGACTATTAAAATTTCTGCTGTGCGGCAAATCGATTTTAAGTCCAACGTCTGGCTGTGACACACTGTTACCGTAGCATCTCCGCGTTCTCCCTTCATAAGTAAAAGATTCACCAGCGGCTTGCCCACAAGCTCGCCGCGACCGACAATTACTACCCGGCGCCCCTTAGGTGAAATAGAATACCGTAGCAGCAGTTCAACGATCCCGCTTGGTGTCGCCGGAATGAACTTTGGCTTTCCCGCTGCCAGTTTCCCTAAATTTACCGGTGTTAGACCATCGATATCCTTTTCCGGCTTAATGACTTCAAGTAACTTATCCTTATCTAAATGTCTGGGCAATGGTAATTGCAAAATAATGCCATGAATTTTCCTGTCTTCATTACACCGATTGATTATTTCAACCACTCTCGACTCTTCAACATCTGCACCGAGACGGAAAGTTTCTACCTCAATTCCGGTAGACCGACAGGCTCGTTCTTTATTTGTTACATAGATTAGCGATGGTTCATATTCGCCAACAAGGACAATAGCCAGTTTCGGAACAATTCCGTTTTTTCTCAGTGTAACAACCCTGTCTTTAAGTTCTTCTCTTATAAGCCGGGATACCTTTTTGCCATCAAGTATTAACGGTTTTTCTTTTTTAACATTCATAATATAAAAAACCACCTTTCTTTTTTCGGTGGAGAATTTGGAAAAACTATTCCTCTTTTAATAAAACAGCAAATAAAATAAACTTCTGTCATTCAAGACGAATAAAACTACGCTAAAAACCTCCTTTTGTTCTGATATTGTGACAAAAATTAAGCCGCTCGTCAACATTGGACCTATCTGTTTATGGTTCAACCGCAACGAACATCGGCTGGCTCCCGCGTTTAATATACAAAAGCAACGGCTCCTTTGTCCCGGACAACTTTTCGATAAGCCGGTAAAACTCATCCACCCCTTTTATCGTTTCATCTCCCACCTTCAAAATCAAATCACCGACTTCAATTCCCGCTTTATCAGCCGGGCTCCCTTTCTCAACCCCAATAACCTTCACACCGTGGCTCACAGCAGCCGCGTTCTTTTCATCAGACGAAAGTTCGCTCACTCTAATACCCAACCAGCCTTTACCTTTCTCATCATCAGTCGGTATATTTTCTGCTCTCTCTTCGGGAAATTCGGTCAGAACCGCCTTTTTCGTCATCTGTTTGCCATTTCGTATTACGGTTAACGCTACTTCTGTTCCTGGTTTAAATTCCGCTATCCGTTTACGAAAATCCTCCACACCGGCAAACCCTTCGCCATTTATCGCCACGATAACATCCCCGGGCTTCAACCCCGCCTTTTCCGCGGGTGTATTCGCAACAACCTCACTTATTAATACCCCGGTTGTGTCATCAAGTTTCAAAGCCTGCCGGATTTTCTCGTTTATCACCTGCGGCCTAACACCCAAATATCCCCTTATCACCTTACCATAGGCAATCAATTGCTCTACAACCGGCTTAACATAACTAACTGGCACTGCAAAACCAACACCAACATTGGCGCCCACCGGGGAACTCAATGCGGTGTTAATTCCAATCAACTCACCCTTAATATTTACCAGTGCACCTCCAGAATTACCCGGATTTATCGCTGCATCAGTCTGAATAAAATCCTGGCGGGTTGGCCCTTCGGGCAAAGGGATTCCTGAACGACCGGTCGCGGAAACCACACCTACCGTAACCGTTCCCTGAAGGCCGAAAGGATTACCAATGGCTATCGCCCAATCACCGACCTTAATACCTGCCGGGTCCGCATACTTTATTGCCGTCAACGGCTTATCAGAATTAACCTTTAAGACTGCCAGGTCGGTTTGTGGGTCCCTGCCGACAACCTTAACATCATCACCCTTAAAAACTGTGCCATCTGCCAGTTTTACTACGATATCTTCATAGCCGGCAATAACATGGTTATTGGTAACAATATAACCTTCAGGACTGACAATCACACCGGAGCCCAGTGAACGGATATTCTGCTCGGGAATCGGTATCCCCCGGAAAAACTCCCGGAAAAACTCCTCGTCAAAAGGACCGCCAAAATCAGGAATTATCTGGTCTCGAGAAACTTTTACCACTTTCTCTGCCGAGATGTTAACTACCGCAGGCATAGCGCGTTCCACCGCCTTCACAAAAGGACTCTGATTTAAAACAAGAGAGTCGGCTTCGGCATAGACTAATACCCAACTGAAAAGTGTACAGGCTACTAACACCAGGAATTTAAGGTTTAATGTAAATTCTCTTTTCATCATACTTCCTTTGTATACAATAGACTCATCAGAATCTCGGGTCGTTTCAGGTATATAGCAACTTCAACCTTGAAGTCAAGGTTTTAAAATTTTACTATCTCCCTTCTCAGGAGTTTTTACAATCAGACGCATACCAACAGTTTCTCTTGTCAGGTCCCAGAAACTGCTCCCCTTTTCCTTAATGCCGGTAATCTGTTTCTCCAGATACCTCAAACCGGTAACTAAATCTTCCGGTGCTATCCTCATATTCGGCCTGTCATCATTCTGATACAGTTCAGCGATGCCAAGTAACACATCTGTTGCCCGCTGGATAATAGGGTTTGTAGAATGAAAGTTGTAGATAAGTCCGCGCACACGGACCCTTAGAGTCTCTATCGCATTGCCAATCGCTGCAATAACCTCGTCATCCGATATCGAATCTTTTTGACCTTCACGAAATTTTACTAAAGCGAACCGAAAGTCGTGCAAAACCGGGAACATCTTCAGTTCAAATGCACCGTCACCACTCAAATTTATCAGTTTTTTTAGTGCCTGCCGGCGACTTTCCAGTAAATACCGGCAATCATCAGCACATTCTATCAATTTCCGCCGATTTCTACCGCAACACTGAGAACACAGCGGTTTAGTGAGAACCGGACAGAACCGATTGGGTCGGTGCCGACCACAGTAACTGCACGCCTCTGGAACCATTCTTAAAATATTACCACATATAATCTTTAAATGCAAGAGAGACCAGGGGTTAACATAAAAGTAGTTTCCACTACCTCCCCTGTCCGGATACAGTTCCGGGGATAGCCCTTAACACCCTTTGTTGATTTGTAATTTGTGCCATCTTTATCAACGCTTTAAACACGGTTACCAATGCGGTTTTACGGTCCATCTCATTGAGAAATAAAATGGTTATGAACTATACACCGCTTCAATCCTGTTTCTTGGAAGCAAACCTGTAATGCCCGGGGCGGCGCTAACTACCATTTTCGGCTCTAATATAAACATATTTCTTGGATACCACCGCAAGCCTGCCCATTTAAACACCCTTTTTGACTTTAATTGGTTAAAGGACACTTAACTGTTTACCAGTGAGATGGTTTGCAAGTTCAGTTGAAGTTCTCACTTGATTGCGATTTCCAGCACCAAATTTGATTTCTTGACAACAGAATAAGAATTTATATATTAAATTAACTTGAACTGTTCAACCACAATCGGGCGATTAGCTCAGCTTTGGTTAGAGCGCTTGCTTGACATGCAAGAGGTCACCTGTTCAAATCAGGTATCGCCCATTTTTATCTTAAATAAATCCAATCACCAATGAAAGAGAACTTTCTCCTTCTGCGGACATTGCAGGAAATAGATACGGAACTTAAGAGCCTGAACGAAAGGCTAAAGGAAATCCCCAAAAGCATTGAAGAACTCCACCGGCAGGTAGACGAATATAAAAAAGCCCTCGAATCCCGCAAGCAGGGTGTTGTGGAACACAAAAAACAGTACAAACTTGCCGAGGTTGACCTGCGCGCCGCGGAGGAAAAAATCGCCAGCTATTCGGTTCAGTTGTATTCGGCAAAAACCAATGAGCAATACAAGGCATTTTTAAAGGAAATTGAAACTCAAAAGCGCATTAAAACGGAGATCGAAGACAAGATGATTGTCCTCATGGAAGAACTTGAAGTGCTCGAAAAAGAAATAAAAGCCTTAGAAAAGAATGTTGCCGAAAACGAAAGCCAGACGATGAAAAAAATCGAGGCACTGCAAGGGGAAAAAAACGAACTGCAAAAGGCAATTTCTGAAAGGGAAAACAAACGCCAGGAAATTGCCCGCTCGCTGCCTCCAGAACTTTTACAGCGTTACGAGAGAATTCGCAAAAGTAAAGGCGGATTGGCAGTAACCACTACCGAAAACGAACGTTGTAATGGATGCCTCAGTCCAATCCCACCCCAACGCATACTCGAAATTGAAAAGCAGAATAAACTCTACCTTTGTGAAGCCTGTGGCAGAATATTACTTCCTGCCCAGCTGGACTCTCAGTCTAAAAAAAATTGACCTCAGACCCCAAAAATCGCAAATTACCCGAAAGTTCGCCGGCACCTTATCTGGTGGAAGTAGACGGTTCAGCACGTTATAACCCAGGACCAGCAGGAATCGGAATAAGAATATTGAGACCGGACCAGAGCGTACTGAAAGAAATTAGCCGTTTTATCGGAATAAAGACCAACAATCAGGCAGAGTACGAAGCACTCATCACTGCCTTAAAGGAAATCCGCTCCCTTTGCCCCAATCAACCGGTGGTGATAAAAACCGACTCAGAACTTGTTTATCGCCAGTTAAAAGGCGAGTATCGGGTCCGGGATGAAAATCTGAAGCCACTTTACCGACAGGCAGTTGGACTTCTTAACACCTTGCTCGAAGTGCAAATTGTATTTGTTCCGCGGGACGAGAACAAAACTACGGACAAACTGGCAAAATCAGCTTCGGACAAGTTCGGCTCCTGGTATGAAAAGAAGAAACCGTAAAGCTGCAGTAACCTGGTTGATGCCTCTAGGAACACTTATTCAATTTATGTTGCCCCGTTTTTTAGTGGTCCGAATCGCTCTGCTTTTGGGGAAACTCGCCTTTCGGTTAAACAACCGCCAGCGGCTGCGGCTGATTGAAAACTATCGCCATATTTTGGGTCCCGACGCTACAGAAAAAAAGATTTTGCAAACCGCCTGTGAGGCTTTTGAAAATATGGCGATTTTTTACGCCGACCTTCTTCGTATTCCCGTGTTGAAAAAACGAACCCCACTCCTTGGGGAACTTGATCGGAAACAATTTGACCGAGTCTTGTCCAGAGGCAAGGGCGCAATTCTCGTTACCGGTCACATTGGCAACTGGGACCTTGCCGGAGTATTTCTAACCGCCCTTGGCTATCCTCTTTCTGCGGTAGTAGAACCGGTGCCCGGTGGCTGGATGAAAACCTTTAATCGTTACCGCAAGGCTCTGGCGATGGAAACAATTCCGATTCCAGAACGCCATCGCATTATTCAAGCTCTTGAAAAAAAACGCATTCTGGCGCTGGTTGCCGACCGCGACCTTACAGGACGGGGTATCATCTGTCCTGCTTTTGATGCCAAACGCTCTTTTCCCAAAGGCCCAGCCGTTTATTCGCTGCGTTACAATATCCCAATTGTAATAGGTTATTTCGTCCGGCAACGTACCAAAAATCGACCACCATATCTCGGCGTAATATCCGGCCCCATTGAGTTCAATCCTACGGGTGACCTTGACGCTGATATTGTTTCCTTGACGCAAATCATCGCGCAGAAACTCAACCAGGTTATTTTCCAATATCCCGAGCAGTGGCTCGTGTTCAACGCCGGCTGGCAATGAAAAAAATCAAAATTCGGATTTTACGATTAAAAAAAGACATCCCTTTACCCTCGCGGGCAACACCAGACTCGGTTGGCGTTGACCTTTACGCTGCCGAAGCCACAATCATCAAAGCCCGCAGTTTCGGAGTAGTCCGTACCGGCATTGCCATAGAACTGCCCCGAGGTGTTGAAGGACAGGTTCGTGCCCGGTCCGGACTTGCCCTCCGCCACGGAATCGGTGTATTAAACAGCCCAGGGACAATTGACCCTGATTACCGAGGAGAAGTTAGCGTCATTCTCTTCAACTTCTCAGATGTCGACTTTGAAATAAAACCCAAAGACCGGATTGCGCAAATCGTATTTAGCAGGACGGTTGAAGTTGAATTTGAAGAAAATCAATCGCTCACACCCACGAAACGAGGACAAGGGGGTTTTGGGCATACCGGACGGTAAAATGCGCATCTGCCTCGTTTCCAGTGCCTATCGACCTTACATCTCGGGCGTTGGTGAACATGTACACCACCTGGCACAGCAACTGCAAAATTTCGGACATTCCGTACACATCTTAACCACCAGTTACACATCGTTTCCTGACAATGGTTCGTTCCCCGCCACAAGACTGGGCAGAGGGTTACTTTTACCCTTTGCCCGGGGCCAATTCACTTTGCCATTCGGATTCAAACTTCCTTTAGCCACGCGAATCTTTTTTTCCACCAATAAGTTTGACATCGTTCACTGCCACGGGATATTTCCGCCCGAACTGGCATACTGGGCGGCACTCTACACGAAAAGTCCTCTTGTGGTAACATTTCACACCGTTACTCCAGAATTACCAAACACCATCTGTAAAGCGGTCGCATTTTTTCTGAGAAAAATTGATAACAAAATAAAAATAAAGATTGCAGTATCGAAAGGAAGTCAACTCTGGGCAAAGAGATTTTTTACCGGCGATTTTCGAATAATCCCCAATGGCGTTGACCTTGAGCGCTTTAATCCTAACATCCCGCCGCTCTTAAACGAAAACCCCCCTATTATTTTATTTGTTGGCCGCCTGGAAAAACGAAAAGGACTGGAGACGCTCATTTTGGCTTTACCGGAAATCGTCAAGCGACACCCCAAAACCAAACTGGTGGTTGTTGGTTACGGGCCACTGCAAAGCTATTACCAAAAACTGACTATTCGTTTGAATGTTGCCTCATCAGTTATTTTTACTGGTGCCATCCCCAACGACCTGCTTCCCGGTTATTACACCAGTGCCACGGTATATGTCGCACCGACAATAGGTAATGAGGCAATGGGAATCGTCCTGGTTGAAGCCCTTGCCTGCGGTAGACCGGTCATTGCGTCTGATATCCCAGGTTATAACGAAATTGTCACAAACGGTGTAAATGGCATCCTTATCCCCCGAGGCGAACATCAATCACTCGCTCAAGCAATTCTCACTGTCATAGATTCGCCCAAATTAAGAGAAGAATTAGCCCGCGCGGCATTGGCTCGAGCTGCAGACTTCGATTGGAAAAAAGTCGCCCGGCAGGTCGAGCAGGTTTATGAGGAAGCGCTGAGTAAATGAATCGTCGACTCCGAATCCTACTTGTTTCTGCCGCCTATCGACCTTATCCCTCGGGCGTCAGCGAACACACTCACAACCTTGCTTTGAATTTAAAAAGGGCGGGACACGAAGTTTCTATTCTAACCACAAGATTTCCGCAATTCGGCTATCTTGCCAGCGAAATCCCAGAGGAAATTCCGGTACACCGCTTTGGCCGGGCGGTCCTTGTGCCCCTTAACCGTTCCTATGCCACCCTGCCGGTGGGTTTAAAACTTCCTTCTCAGATCGCGCACTTTCTCGAGTCTAATGAGTTTGACATTGTCCACTGCCAAGGTGTTTTTTGGCCCGAAATCTCCTACTGGGCTTTACGCTACAGCCGGAGCATAAATTTAATAACCTTTCTCACCGCCGGGTTTCGCCTGCACCGCTTTGGCAGCTCTCTTTTTCAATTGCTCTTCCGTAATCAGATAAAAAAAATCCACGGCAAAATTGCCATATCGCAACGCGCCCGCGCCGCAATTGAACCGTACATTCCTGGTGAATATCGCATCATTCCCTCGGGAATCGACCTTAATCATTTCCGCCCCCCAACCCATCAAAATAAAACCAATCGCCCGCCAACAATACTATTTCTCGGCCGCCTTGACAAAAGAAAAGGAATAGACATCCTCCTCCGGGCTTTACCTTTGATTCAAAAGTCGGTACCCAACATCCGCCTTACAGTTGTTGGTACCGGTATAATGGGAAAAAAATGTCGTCAGATAATCAAGGAGTTAAGATTAACCGAGATAGTACAACTGGTCGGTGCCGTGCACCGGAAAGAGCTGCCTTTTTACTACCAGAACTGTGATGTGTACTGCGCACCGACACTGGGCGGAGAAACACAGGGCATCGTACTCCTTGAAGCGATGGCGTGCGGCACACCGGTTGTTGCCTCCAATATCCCCGGCTACAACGAAACGGTTCAACACAATGTTAACGGCATCCTGTTCCCCCCGAACGATATCGAAACACTTTCTCAATCAGTGGTAAAAGTCCTTACTGACCCGGAACTTAGAAGCCGATTGGTCTCCGCAGGTTTCGAAACTGTTCGGCGCTATGACTGGCCCGTAATCGCCCGAAAAACCCTTGATTACTACTACGAACTACTTGCAAACCGTCCTCAGTGCCTCACTCAATGACCCAAACTGCTCCAGACTCATCTCTTCTGCCCGAACTTTCTGGTCGAGGTTAATTCGGGAAAAGATTTTAATTGCCTGTTCTTTTTTCAGATTGAGATTTACACATATGTTATTTAAAACGGTTTTGCGCCGCTGGGGGCTAAACGCGGCTTGAACCACCTGATAAAACCATTTATCATCCGAAAGGGAAATTGGTGGTGAACGCCTGGTCAAAACAAATGTCGTTGAGATTACCCCGGGACTGGGCTTAAAAAACCTTGGTGGGATATTGAATAACCGACGACCTGAACATAAATAAGAACAGATTACGCTCAGGGCGCAATAATGCTTTGTTCCCGGCTTTCCCAAAACCCGTTCTGCGAACTCACGTTGGGTCGTAAGCACCGCACGAACCCATACCGAAGAGTTTTCCAGAAGTTTCAAAAGAATTTCTGATGATAGATAGTACGGGAGATTGCCAATTATTTTTATCCCAAAAAAGTGCCCCATATCAAACCGCAGGAAGTCATCAGTTACCACCGTCAAATTCGGACTATCCCCGATCGTCATTTTGAGCAAATGCACTAACCGTGGGTCAATTTCGACGCCGATGACCCGACACCCCTTGTCTACCAAACGCTGCGTTAAAATCCCTTTCCCGGGCCCAATTTCCAGAACTGTCTCCCCTGCTTCAGGCTCAAGTGCCTCAACAATTGCATCCGCGGTTTTAGTGTGAGTTAAAAAAACCTGACCTAAAGATTTTCTTGGTCGGATAGCCGCTACCTACCAGAATAACTACTGTAATTTACCCTATCTGAAAACATCTTCGGGCGTTACTGCGGGTAACCCGGGCGACTTCAATCGGTGTAAGGCCAAGAATATCACCTAATGCTTTAACCGTCAGCCTAATTAACGCTGGCTCATTGCGCTTACCTGGACCTCTTTCTGGTTCCGGCACTAAATAAGGCGCATCGGTTTCTATGAGTATGCGGTCCTGAGGAATCGCCCGGGCAACATCAATCAATTTCTTATCGCCATAGGTCAAAGTTCCCGAAAACGAAATATAAAAACCTTTTTCCACCGCCCACTCTGCAAATTTCCTCCCTTCGGAGAAGCAGTGTAAAACACCCTGGAAATATCCGTGTTCTTCAAGCACCGCCATCGCCGTCTGCGCTGCATCCCGAATATGAATTACCAGAGGCAGATTGAGCATCCGGGCAAGTTCAATTTGGGCTCGAAATGCCGTCTCTTGATTCGCTCGAGTGGAAAATCCTCTAAAGAAATCCAGCCCGGTTTCGCCAATCGCCTTGACCTGCGGTTCAATGCACATATTTTTCAAACTTTGAATATCCATACTCCGGAAAGAATCTGCCTCATGAGGATGAATACCCACTGTGCAATATAGCCCTTCTCGTCCTCGACACAACTCTATCGCCTCCTGACTGTCCGGGACATTCATACTAACCGTCAACATCTCCCTTACACCAGCCTGTCTCGCACGACGCAGAACATCGCTTAAATCGGCGACAAACTGGTTATCAGTTAAGTGACAGTGCGAATCAAAAATCACAAGACCATCGGGGTTTTCTTTACTTCGGCGCGGCATAACACTATGAAACTAAAGCACCTGGAGTAACCTCCTGGTCAATGGTAACAAGTGTAACTTTCGACCCATCAACCGCCGCCAGTAGCATACCGTTTGACTCAACCCCGCGGATTCGTGCCGGCTGGAGATTAGCAACCACAACAATATTACGGCCAATCAACTCCTCGGGTTGATACGCTTCACCAATTCCGGCAACAATCTGGCGTTGGTCATTTCCCAGGTCAATCATCATCTTTATTAATTTCGTTGTACCGACAACACGCTCGGCACTGACAACCCGGGCAACCCGCAACTCGACCTTTTTAAAATCGTCAATTGTTATCATCCCCTTCTCCTCCTTTGTTTCTGTTTCATTTACCGACCCTGCGCCCAGACGGGCTCTTTCCTGAATGACAATCGCATCATCCAGTTTCTCAAACAGAATCTCAACTGGTTCGGTTAACTCTCCGGGAACCGCTGGATTCGCTGCATCATTCCAGGACCTTTTTCCAAGACCAAGCATTCGTCCGATTTTTCTGCTCGTCTCGGGCATAAACGGGAAGGTCAAAATTTCCAGCGCCGATACCAGTCGGGTACAAACATTTATCGTTCGGTCACAGCGAGCGCGATTTTCCTTGAATGTCCGCCAGGGCATCTCGTGGTCAAAATAGCGATTCCCCAATGCCGGCAAGGTCATCAGTAATCGTATCGCATCCTTAATCTGAAACGACTCAATTAATTGACCAATCTCTTGGGTTGCTTTACTAAGTGCGGTCAACACTTCTTCGGCTGGTTCATCAATTCCCGGAGCGCTCGGAACTCTGCCACCGTAATTATTTTTGATGAACACCGCTACCCGATTTACAAAATTCCCGAAAACATCTGCCAGT
>JBBISL010000013.1:47475-57231 GCA_037441285.1 Caldifarciminota bacterium | reverse complement strand
CGGGTCTCAAAGATGGTGTAAAGCACCGGGATGAACACGAGCGGCAAAAAGGTGGACACAATCATTCCACCGACAATCGCCCTGCCTAAAGGTGACCACAACTCCGAACCCTCGCCAATCTGAAACGCCAGGGGCAGCATCCCGAAAATCGTGGTCAAAGATGTCATCAATATCGGCCGGAGTCGAATCCGGCCTGCCTCTTTGACCGCATCAATCAAACCCATCCCCCGCTCCCGGCGCAACCGGTTGGTATAGTCAATGTACACAATCCCGTTGTTCACCACCACACCCACGAGAATCAAAAGCCCTAAAAGCGAAATCACCGAAAGGGTCGTCCGGGTCAAAAACAGTATCCAAAGGACACCGATTAAAGCAAAGGGCATCGTGAACATAATGATGAACGGGTCGCGCAGCGACTCAAACTGGGATGCCATCACCACAAACACCAGAACCAGCGCAATCAAAATTACCAGGGCGAAGTCCCGGAAGGTTCGGGTCATCTCCTCATAGGAGCCGGAAAGTTTCATCGTGAAGCCGGCCGGCACCGGGATGTCTTTTATCGCCCGGGCGATTTTCTGCGCCGCCTGACCCGCAGAGATACCGACATTCCGCGCGGTAATCTTGACAATCCGCTCGTTGTTTTTCCGCTCAATCTCCAGTGGACCGGTGCTGGTGCGCACCGTAACCAGATTACCCAGCGGCACCGGACCGGTGGGGCTCGGCACGAAACTGCCCAGAATCTCCGCCAGTTCATCGCGTTGCTCTTCGGGCAGGCGAATCAAAATGTCGTACTCCTTACCGCCCAAGCGGTAAACGGTTGGTGCATTACCCTCAACCTCGGTGCGCAGCGCCGCACCAATCTGATAAGGGGTCAAACCGTAGAGTGCCGCCTTCTGCCGGTCCACCACCAGTTGCAGTTCCGGCTTGCCGGGCTGACGGCTCGACTTGATGTCCACGAGTCCGGGTATCGTCTCAATCGCGGCGATAACCTTGCGCGTCAAACTGTCCGCCGTTGCCAGGTCATAGCCGGTTATGTCAAGTTCCACACCGGCACTTGCTCCTGCCATACTTGTGTAACTGAACTCCTGGACATAAACCTTTAACCCGGGAATTGTTGCCGCAAACCGCCGGACATCCTGGTCAATCTCTTCAAGTGAATGCTTGCGCAGGCGCCGCGGTTTCAAAACGATGTTCAAAAGTCCCGAGTGGCTGCCCGAACTGCCGCCCATAATTGCCGCAAACCCGGTACCGCTGCCCAGTTGCACCGCCACACCTTCAATCTCGTCCTGCCACCGTTCCTGGACATAGTTCTCCAGTTTTCGCACCGCACTGTCGGTAACCGCAATGTTTGTTCCCACTGGCATCTCCACCTGTAATCGGTGGAACTGGCTCTCCTGTGCCGGGAAAAACTCGGTGCCGATAAACCGCACCAGCCCAAGACTGACCAAAAAAATCACCACCGCACCGAAAACCACCAGCCGCTTATGCCCCAATGCCCAGCCAATCAAACGGGCATAACCATCTTCAATCCGCTGATAAAATCTTTCGCTCCACTTTCGGATGCCGCTAATTGCCGGCTTCGGGTCGGGCAGATACCGGCTGGTTAAGGTCGGAATCAAGGTCAAGGCGATAACGAGTGAAGCGAGCAGCGCACCCACAACCGCCCAGACTAACTGGGGAAATATCACCTGGAGAAAACCCCGCACCAGAAGCAAAGGCAAAAACACAACAATCGTCGTCAGTGTGGAAGCGGCAATCGCCATCGCCACCTCATCGGTGCCGACACTTGCCGCACTGAACCGCTCCGCACCGCGCTCCCGATGCCGGAAAATCGCCTCAAAAACGACGATGCCATTATCCACCACCATCCCGACCGCAATCGCCAGACCCGCCATTGACAGGATGTTCACCGAATAACCCAAAAGGAACATAAAGAACAGGGCAAAAAACACCGAAAGCGGAATCGCAAACGCAACAAACAGTGTTGCCCGGAACCGACGCAGAAACAAAAACAGAATAAAAACCGCGAGGATACCACCGAGCAGGATATTGTAAACCACATTGGAAATCGACCGGGTAATCTCCTTGGACGAGTCAAAGATAACCTCGTGCTCAACCCCGGCGGGTAAAAAAGAACTCAACCGCTTCAGTTCGGCCCGTGCCGCCCGCGCCACCTGCACCGGATTGGCATCGGGCCTCCGCTGCACAACCACAAAAATCGCATTCCCCTGATTGTACCGGGTCACGGTCAAAACCTCTTCTGGTCCCCAGGAAACCTCGGCGATGTCCTTCAAAAGAATCGGACTCTGCCCCTTCATCCCGACCACGGTGTTGCGCACCTGGTCCAGGTCGGTGTACTCGCCTAAAAGCCGGAGCAGAAACTCCTTGCCCTGACTCGTAACCCTTCCCACCGGATAGTTAAGGTTCTGCGCCTGCAGGGTCAGATTGAGCGCATCAATCGTAATGCCAGCAGCGAGCAGTTTCTCCTCTTTAACCTTTACCTGCAACTGGCGCTTGGTGCCGCCCGCAACCATTGCGGTCGCGACACCCGGCACCCTTTGCAACCCATCGGCTAAATCGTCTGCCACATCCCGCAAAAGCAACTGGTCAACATCGCCGTAAAGGGCAATCTGCAAAACCGGCATCATTGACGCATCCAGTTTGAAAACCGCGGGCCGGGAAGCGGCATCCGGTAGCATCGCCACCGCCATATCCAGCCGGTCGCGCACATCGGCTGCCGCCGCATCTAAGTTTGTCCCCCAGGCAAACTGCAACTGCACAATTGAGATGTTCTCCAGCGACCGGGAGGAAATCTCCTTCAGGTTGGAGATTGTTCCCACCCGCTGCTCAATCACCTTGGTCACCTCTGCCTCAACCTCCTGCGGTCCAGCCCCAGGATAGGTGGTGACGACAATCATCATCGGCAGGGTTACCGGTGGCAAAATGTCAACCGGCATCCGGGAAACTCCCACCACCCCGAACAGCACCAGCATTAGGGACACAAGAATTGTCGTCACCGGTCGCTTAATTGATGTATCGGTCAGTTTCATTGTCCACCCGCCTCCACTGGATTCACCTTCTGCCCTTCCTTGACACCTTCCTTACCGGTCGTCGCCACCTTTGCACCCGGCTCCAGCCCTTCAATCACCTCAACCCACTCATCACCGCGCAAACCAAACCTTACCGGCTGGAGATGGGCGATGCTATCTCTGACAACCACCACCCGTTCCTCACCGGTGGCAAACAGCGCCCCGAGCGGCACCATCACCACATCCTTCTTCTCCTCAACCACCAGCCGTGCCATTCCGGCCATTCCGGGCACCAGACTACGCCGGTAATTGGGAATGGAAATTTCCACTGTTGCTGAACGGGACATCGGGTCCAGCATCGGTGCCACCCTCGTAACCACACCGCTAAATGCGCTCTCCCCTACCGCTGAGAAAGAGACCCGCGCTTTGAGCCCGGGTTTAACAAAAGGTAAATCCGCCTCACTCACCAGCGCCTTCATCTTAATCCGGTCCGAAAACCGCGCCACCGCGGCAAAAGGCATCGTCGGCGCCACGGTCTGACCCACCTCAACATAAACTTTACCCACCACACCACCAATCGGCGAACGCACCGGACCGGGCTTGTAGTCCATTCCCGGGATGTCGTTCACCACAAAACCAATCGGCTCATCCGGACCAACCACCGAACCCTCAGGCTTGGTGATTTCGGTCACCCTGCCGGTGATTTTGGAATAGACCAGCACCTGCTCTTCACCCTGCAACACCCCGAGCAGTTGAATTGAACGGCTCACCGTGCCCCGCGTCGCCGTAACCACCGTGACCGCGGGTACCGTCGCCTCCTTTTGCTTCTTACCGGAGCGGAACTGGCAACCCGGTGCCGCCACAATTATCAGAACCATCGTAGCCGCCACAATACAACTTAACACCCGACCAAAACTCGGCTCAATACCGCTCATTACCACTCTCCCCTTCACTAACTTCTTAAAAATGTTTCTCATAATCTACTCCTCCTTAAAATTCCCCGACCGCCCGCAAAAACCGCGCCCGGGCAATCTGATAATTGGCAAGGGCGTTGAGATAGGCGACCCGACTCTGGGTCAACTGCAACTGGATGTCTAAAAACTCCAGATTGGAAAGCAACCCATTCTGATACCGCTCCTCTGCCAGCCGGAACGCCTCCTCTGCCACCTTCACATTCTCGCCCTGATAAACAATGTTGTTCTTCTCCTGACCTAAACTGGCGACCGCCGCCTGAACATCAAGGTCAATCGCCCTTTCCACCATCTTCCAAGACAGAAACGCCTGCCGGTATTTGGACTGCGCCTGCTTCAGTTTGTGGTAGTTGGTCAAGCCGGTAAAAATCGGCATCGAGACACCGACCGTTGCGTTCCAGTCCTTACCCCACTCATCCCGGAAACCAACCGGCTTCTTGTAGTCAAAGTTTGCCGCGGCAAACAGCGTGGGCAGGTTTGCGGTCCGGGCGATGCGCACCGACCGGTCCGCAATCTGCACCAGCCGGCGCAACTGCGCCAGTTCCGGCCTGTTGCTTTGCGCCCGGCTTAACGCACCCGCGGTGTCCAGACCGCTCGTTTCCGCTGCCAGTTCGCTCTCAAGCCGAAGCGCCGTGCCCGGTTCCAGTCCCAGTAGATTTGCCAGACCGGCACGGGCAAGTTCTGCCCCATTTTTCACCTGCGCCACCTGATTCGCCATATTGGTCAAACTGACCCGCGCCCGCATCACATCCAGCCGGCTTGCCAGCCCGTTGTCGTAAAGTTTTTCCACCTGCTCAACATGGCGCTGCAACTGTTCGTAAGACTCGCTGAGCAGTTGCGCACTCTTCTCCGCCAGGAGCGCCTGATAAAACGCCTGGATTGCCGAAAACTTGGTCTCCTGGCGTGCCTGGTCCCGTGCCGCCTTCTGCGCCTCCAGGCTCAGACCGGCAATCTGATACGCATTGATCAGCTTCCCCCAGGTAAAAAGCGTCTGCTGCACCGTGCCCCGCAACAGGTAGTTGTTCTGGGAACCGAGCGCCATCCTTACCGTGTCCGCGCCCACCGGCAGCGGCACCGAATCGGTAAAACCGATGATTTGTCCGGTAACCGGGTCATAAACCCGCAACGGCAGCATCTGGTAAACCGGCGCCACCATTTCAAACTGGCTGACCGTACCGAGACGGGTGTAACTGCCCGAAGCCGAAATCTGGGGCAGAAAACTGCCAAACGCCGCACCCTTACCCGCTGCCGCCTCCAGCACCTTCTCCTCATTCTGCTGCAACTGGTAGTTGTTCTTCAGTGCCAGTTCCACCGCCCGCTCAACCGTAAGTACCAGCGTATCAGCACGGGCAACCGGCACCGCCAGAACAAAAATTAGACCAGGAATAAAAAACCCGATACTGCTTTTTCTCATACTCATCTCCTTATCCCGTTAAAGAAAATGTCCAGTGCCTTCACCGGCGCCGCCTTTACCCCTAACCGATGGCTGGTAACAAGCAACGCGGCGCGAAAGGCGTTTAAAAACGAGAGCGCTGCCAGCTGCGGCTCCACCGACCGAAACTCCCCCTGCCGAACTCCCGCCTTAATCAGCCGGGCGATGTCGTCCACCAGACCCCGGACTTCCGGCAGCACCTGCTCGTGAAACCGCCGGCTAATCTCACACCGCTCCTCCCGCATCTCCGGAAACACCAAATCGACCGCCGCCGGCTTGCTGCTCAAACTCTCCACCCAGCATGCAAACACCCGGCGCAACTTATCGCTCGGGGTGCGCTCCTCCCGGGCAACCTCGGCAACTATCGCCCGCGCCTGATTGATGAGCCACTTCACCATCCCGACATACAAATCGGGCTTGTCTTGAAAATAAAGATAGACCGTGCCCTTGGCGACACCCGCCTTCCGGGCAATATCGTCCATCTTCGTCTCGTAATACCCCTTATCGCAGACGACATTGAACGCCGCCTGCAAAATCGCTTCGCGCCGGGCTTTTGATTTCCCTTTCATCATAAAAAACTGACCAGTCAGTCATTATACCCAATCAACTCCTGCCCGTCAAGAAAAATTTTCTTGCCAATTAATTATTATCTGCTATTATAACTCTTCGAGACAATCAGGCTAAAAACGAGAGGAGTTAACTATGAGCGTTTCCGGTTCATTGGCAGCGGTCATCAAAGAGCAACTCCAGCGGGCACTGGACCGCGGCTGCTCTTTTGCCGATGTTCGCTATTATGAGGAAGATTCCACCCAGAGCCTGGTGCTCTACGACGGTAACCTTGAAGGCAACTATCGCCGTTTTGAGCGGGGCATCGGGGTTCGGGTGTTGAAAAATGGCGCAATCGGATTTGCCGCCACCGCCGACCTTGAGCGCATCCCGGACTGCTTTGACCGGGCACTCGCCAACGCCGAAGCCGCCGCGGTGCTTTTAGGCTTTCCCAAAGATATGGGCTACGCGCAACCGGTGCACGGCACCTATAAACCGCCCTTCCAAAAAGACCCGTTCACCATTCCCCTGCCCGAAATCCTCAACCTCCTGAACACCATTGACCGCCAGTTGAACGAAAAACCGGTTGAGCACCGGATGGTGCGCTTTCACTTCCAGAAGCGGCACATCTACTACTTCAACACCGAAGGCAGCGAAATTGAACGCTGGGTGATGAACCCGTTTGCCAATATGACGGTAATGGCGCGGGACAAAGAGAACCGCACCCAGCGCCGCTCCTACGACCTTGAGTCCGACGGCACCGGCTCGCGCGGCTTTGAATGGGTTGAGAACCCCGGGGCGTTTGCGGTGCACACCGACCGCATCAAAAGCGAGTTGAGCCAGTTACTCTCGGCTGAAACCCTGCCCCCGGGCAGACGCGATGTGATTCTTCTTCCCGGTCAGGGTCACCTCCAGGTCCACGAAACGATTGGCCACCCTTTGGAACTGGACCGCATCCTTGGCTACGAACTGTCCTTTGCCGGTGGCTCCCATGTCAAGCCTCAGGACATCGGCACCCTGCGCTACGGCTCGGATAAACTGAATGCGGTGGTGATGGTTGTGGAAAACTCACCCGGCACCTTTGGCTATGACGACGAAGGCACACCCCAGCACCAGTACTATCTGATTAAAAACGGGATTTTAGTCAATGTCCTCTGCGCGCGCATTGACCTCAGTGAAGCGAACGCCAAAGCGGGCAAAAAGGTTGTGGAGAAGTCGGGCGCCTCAGCCCGGGCTGCCGGCTTCTACAAAACCCCGATTGACCGTATGACCAATGTCTGTGTTGAATGGGGTTCGGACGGCACCCTTGAAGACATCGTCAAGGCGACCGAAAACGGCGTCATCCTTGATATGCCGGTCTCCTGGTCAATTGGCTCTAACCGCGAGCACTTCCATTTCGGCTGTGAAATCGCCTGGGAAGTCAAAGACGGCAGACGCACCAGGGTTTACAAAAACCCCACCTATCAGGGCCACACCCTTGAATTCTACAACTCCCTTGATATGGTGGGCGACCGCTCAACCTGGCGTCTGGTTCAGGTGCCCAACTGTGGCAAAGGCGAGCCCAACCAGATAATGGAAGTGGGCCACGGGGTGCCGGTAATGCGCTTCCGCAATGTCCTGACCGGAGAAGGGAGGTAAAAAATGCTTGAACCCAAACTGCGCGACCTTATCGTTCAGGCACGCAACTATGCGCGCCACAAAGGCACCAACGCCGAATTTTCCCTGCATCGGGAACGCTCCAGCCTCATCCGTCTCGGCAATTCGGCAATTGCGCTGTCCACCTCCGAAGAACTCACCCGCCTTGACATCTCGGTAATGCAGGGACGCCGGGTTGGCGCCATCTCTTTGACCGCGAACCTCACCAGCCTTGACCAGTTGAAAACCGCGCTCCATCAGGCAGAAGAGAACTGCCGCAACGCCCTGCCCAAAGACTACGACCCCATTTTCGGTGTGGTTGAAGAACCCATCGCCGACACCACCGGCTATGACCCGGCACTGGAAAACCTCTCGCCTCAGGCAAAAGCCGACCTGTGCGCCCGGGTGATTAAAACGGTCAAACCCAAAGGCAACTACGACTTCTCCGGCTCCTGGTCCACCGGCTCCACCGAAATCTACTACACCACCACCGCCAACGACCACGAAGCCTATCGCCGCCTAACCGATGGCAGACTGGTCATCGTGCTCAAAGAGCAGGCTAAGAAATGGGAACTCTCGGTCACCCGCACCCAGAAAAAGGCAAACGAGTTTGACGCCGACGGCATCATCCAGGAACTGGAAACCCTTCTGCCCATCTACGAGCAAAACCCAGGATTTCACCCGCAAATTGGACCGCAGAAGGTCCTGTTCGGCGCGGGCGCCATTGCCGACCTTCTGGGCTTGTGCCTCTGGGGTGGGTTTATTGGCAGGTTCTACGAAGAAGGCAGAGCCTTCACCTCCAAAAACAAGTTTGGCGACAAAATCTTCTCCGAGCACATCACCATCGTTGACGACCCGGCAAACCAACTCGTGTTCCAGATGCCCTTTGACTTCATCGGCAAGCGGCGCAAACTGTTCAAACTGGTGGACAAAGGCGTGTTCGCCGGTATGCCTTACGACTCCCAGACCGCTGCCAAGTACAAAAAGCAGCCCACGGGCCACGACCTTGAAAACTGGGATTTGGTAATGGCAACCGGTACCGGTCCCGCCGACTTAAAACCGGCGCTCCAACTTGCCGGCAACGCCCTTTACATCCCCCATCTCCACTACACCCACCTTCCGGACCCGACCCGCGGCATCTTCACCGGCTCCTCCCGCTTCAACGCCCTCCTGATTAAAGACGGCAAATTCGTTGCACCCATCTTCTCCTCGCGCATCACCGACGCCATACCCAACCTGTTCAATCAGGTAATTGCGGTCTCATCGCAGGCGGTTGCGGAAAATGTCTCCTCAACCTATGAACGCCGCACCCCTTCTGCCTATGCGGTTCCATCCTGGCTCCTCTGCGACAGAGTCAACATCTCGGATGTGGCGGACAGTTTCTGATGGGCTTCTTGACTTAAACCGATTTTGCGGTTATTTTTAACTGAAAATGACCGATGCCGAGGTGGCGGAAATGGCAGACGCGCTAGCCTCAGGAGTTAGTGGGGAAACCCATGGGGGTTCAAATCCCCCCCTCGGCATTAAAACCTTATAACAGCGCCCAATCGCCCGCTTTTACCGGTTTAAGCCCGAACTCCACCCTCTCATTTAGAGCCCAAAAATATCAAATTTTCACTCCCGAAATTTCTATTCGCAGGATAACAAACAGACTGTCAAACAGTTAGCAAATTTTGCCCATTTAAGATAAGGTCAACCCCACCCCCGTTACCGGGATTGCCTCTCACACCCCCTTTATTAACCACCTCTGCCCAATAACACCCTCCAACTGTGCCTTTAATGCACCAGATGCCCGCGCTCCACAATCACCTAACTTCTCAACCCTTCTCTCCCTGCAAAACTCTGACGCCCTTGAAATTACTCCAGAGAATACAGTAGTGCATTGAGAACCTCAACCACTTCCTCGGACAGATATGCCCTCTTCTCCAGCGCCCTTTTCGCCCACAACTTTGCACTCTCCTTATCGCCCTTCTCCGCATAAACTACTGCCAACCCAGCCATTGCTTGGGCAAAGTTCGGGTTCAGTTCAATCGCCTTTGTATAGTCCGCAATCGCACGGTCATATTCACCCTTGTCTGCATAGGCATTTCCCCGGTTGTTGTACGCATCAGCATATTTCGGGTTCAGTTCAATCGCCTTTGTA